>NZ_JBIAKK010000045.1:0-1381 GCF_042872425.1 Streptomyces sp. NPDC005262 | reverse complement strand
CCTAGTACTGCAACGACACTCCGTGATGTCGTCTGCGTCTGTAGTGGCTGATGCGAGCTCGGGCTTGGCTTCTTCGCCGCCATAAGGACCAGGCGAGTACGTGCTGGATGCCGTGGCGGATGGGAGAGGAGACGCGGTTGAAGAGCCGCCGAGCCTCGTTCATGGTCACGGGTATGAGAGATCGATCGCTATCGGTTTCCGAATCCCCTTTTTTGCCGTCGCTCGCAGGATGGCGAGGAAGGCAAGGGCAGCCATGGAGAGGGTTATATGTCGGTACCACGCGGTGTAGCCGCGGACCTGGTAGTGATCAAGGCCGGTTTCGTTTTTCGCAGTCTGGAAACATTCTTCGACCATCCACCGGGTCCCTGCGATCCGCGCAAGTTCCTCCAACGGAGTTCCGGCCGGGCTGAAGCAGATGTAGTAGGCGATTTCTGTGTGATCCGTGAGGCTGCGCCGTGCCAGCAGCCAGTGGTCCCAGCCCGCACGCCGCCAGGGCCGGATCGCGGCTGCGGCCCAGCCGTACTCGCGCGGGCCGTGAGCGCCGTCACCGCAGCTCAGACGCGTCCATGCATCGTCGGGAAGCTGGCTGATGAGCTGATGGGCACGGGCCTGGCCGAAGAATTCCATGGTGATGACCATCTGGGATTTCGGGACGGCGAGAACATGAGCAATATCCTGCTCTTCCAGCCACAGCCGGATCCGCCCCGTCTGACCGTAGACCGCATCGCCGGTGACCCACCCGAACGGGACACCAGACTCCACGGCTCGCTTTAGCATGCGCAAGCCCAGGTCTGGTTTGGTGGCGAACTCGACATCATCACCGATACCGGCCGACCGGCAGCGCTCGGGGTCCGAAGTCCAGGCCTTCGGGAGATACAACTCGCGGTCTATCAGCGCCCGTCCCCGGTCGGATCCGTAAGCCAGGAACACCCCGATCTGGGAATTCTCGATCCGGCCGGCCGTCCCCGAGTACTGCCGGGCCACACCCGCCGACCGGACTCCCTTCTTCAGGAATCCCGTCTCGTCGAGGATCAGAATTCCCCGTTCAGGATCCCCGATGTGCTCCACCACCGCGTCGCAGACATCGTCACGCAGAGCGCCGCTGTCCCACAGGTAGTGGTTCAGCAGCCGCTGCATCCCCTGAGGGCCGTCATCCCCGGCGGCCTCAGCCAGGGTCCAGCCGTTCTTGCGCTCTGTCTCGCTGAGCAGTCCCCGCAGGTAGGACACCATCCGCCGCCGCGACTCCACCCGCCCGAACCGGCCTGCGAACCGGGCCACGAAGTCGTCGAACGCATCTGACCAACCATCAACTATCTCTTCAGCCACGAACCGATCAACGATCGCGGGCACACCACGTCACGGAGTGTCGTTGCAGTACTAG
>NZ_JBIAKK010000044.1:0-1529 GCF_042872425.1 Streptomyces sp. NPDC005262 | reverse complement strand
CGTCGGGCAGCGTGGGGATCTCGACGTTGCCGATCCCCTTGAGGCCTTTGGTGATGTCGCCGATTTTGGAGAGTCCTGCGCCTGCGCCTTTGGCGATGTAGGTCATGGGGTCGATGACCTTGCCGGCTTTGCCGGCGACGGAGAGGACCTTGGCGACGGCGCCGGCTTTGCCGGCTCCGGAGACTCCGGCGCCTGCGCCGCCGGTGAAGACGGTGGTCAGGACGTTGAAGGTGACGGCTCCGGCGGCGCGTCCGGGGTTCTTGCCCCATTCGTCCCAGGCGACGAGTGCTTTCCCGGTTTCTTTCATCGCGGTGCGTGAGTCGCGTAGCCAGGAGGGGAGTTTGTCGTCGGGGAGGGTCCAGAACAGGGTGCTTGCGCCGGGGATCGAGGTGATCGCGAGGCCGGTGGCGAGTTGGGCGAGGCCTTTCCAGGCCTGGCCCATGGCGTCCCAGCCGCCGAACCCGACGAGGGTGCCCAGGCCCTTGATGGTGCCCCAGATCCCGTCGACGATCAGTCCGTCCCAGACGAACGACTTGACCCAGTGGCCGACTTCCCAGACGTGGTGTTTCTCCTCCATGGGGTCGCCCCAGGGGAGTTTCGCGTTCTTGAGGTCGTCGGCGTTGAACCCGTACTGGTCTTTTCGGTCGGATCCGTCGCCGGCGACCATCTGGGTCCCGCCGAACAGGGAGGTGATCTTGTTGTGGCAGGTGCGTTCGGCGGCCCAGAACGCGGCGACGGTGGTGGTGACGTCGTCGCGGAGCTGGTTGTGCTCGTCGATCTTGTCTTCGTCGTACTCCCAGTCGTCGTCGTCCTTGACCTTGTTCACGAACGTCGTCGCATCCGTTTTGAGCTGCGCGAGTTTCGTGACCAGCGGACGGACTTCGGTGGCGTAGTCCGACAGGGCGGTGGAGACCTTTTCCAGGTCGTCGGCGAAGGTGTCGGCCCGGTCCTGGACCGGCTTCGTCGACGCGAACAGCTTCTCCGCCTCGGGCGCCTGGTAATACGCGGACAGGCCCTGGAACTGGGTATGGACGTCGGACCCGGTGCCGCGGATGTGCCCGGCGTCGGTCTTCAGGCTGCCGTAGTCCTTCTCCAGCTGCCCCAGGTCACCGGTGAACTGCGGTATCGCTTCCGGCTTGATCACTTGGTCTGCACCCCGGGCTTCGTCAGATCCAGATCCGGGATCCCCAGGGCCTTGCGCTGCGACTCGGCGGCCATCTCCAGGTCACCGTTCAAGTACGCGGTCGTCGCATCGACCGCACCGGTCAACGACTTCCCGGCCCGGGCGGCGATGAACTTCAGGTCCGTCGTGGCGTGTTCGGCGTACTGCGACAGCGCGAGAGCGACCAGACCCCCACCGGCCTTCTCCCCACCCTCACCACCGCCCTCCGCGGTGATCGTGCCCGCACTCGTCGCCGCCGACGTCAGATGCTCACCGTACGACTTCGCGTACGTCTCGATCTTCCCCGCCGTCTCACCCGTCGTCTTCAGCACACCCTGAATACCCTGCGGCTTCAGATCCCACCCGG
>NZ_JBIAKK010000043.1:0-1607 GCF_042872425.1 Streptomyces sp. NPDC005262 | reverse complement strand
CTGACCGAGGCCCGGGAGTGGCCGCGGTCGGGACGTCCCCGCCGCGCCGGCATCTCCTCCTTCGGCGTCTCGGGTACGAACGCCCACGTCATCGTGGAGCAGGCGCCCGATGACGAGTCCGCCGAACAGGCTCCGGCCGAACACGGAGGGGTACTGCCGTGGCTCGTGTCCGGCGCCACCCCCGGCGGGGTACGTGCCCAGGCCGGCCGGCTCGCCGCCTTCGTCGAGAGCGGTGACCAGCCGGACACGGTCTCCACCGCGTACTCCCTGGCCGCCACCCGTGCCCAGCTCGGGCACCGGGCCGTGGTGCTCGCCGACGGCCGGGAGGAAGCGCTGGAGGGGCTGCTCGCCCTGTCCCGCGGTGAGTCGGCCCCGGGCGTGATCGAGGACGCCGCCGTCACCGGGCGCCTGGCGATGCTGTTCACGGGGCAGGGCAGTCAGCGGGCGGGGATGGGTCGTGAGCTGTACGAGGCGTTCCCCGTGTTCGCGGAGGCCTTCGACGCGGTGTGTGCGGAGGCGGACGCCAGGCTGGGCCGCTCGCTGCGCGACGTCGTCTTCGCCGGGAGCGACGCGGAGCCGGGCCTGCTGGACCGTACGGAGTTCGCTCAGCCTGCGTTGTTCGCGGTCGAGGTGGCGTTGTTCCGGTTGTTGGAGTGGTTCGGTGTTCGGCCTGATTTTGTGGCGGGGCATTCGGTGGGGGAGTTGGCTGCGGCTCATGTCGCGGGTGTGTGGTCGTTGTCGGATGCGGTGGCGTTGGTGGTGGCCCGTGGGCGGTTGATGGGTGGTTTGCCGTCGGGTGGGGTGATGTTCGCTGTTGAGGCTTCGGAGTCGGAGGTGGTGGAGGTTGTCGGGGGGCGGTCGGGGGTTGATGTTGCGGCTGTGAACGGGCCTGTGGCGGTGGTGCTTTCGGGTTCGGTGGATGTGGTGGAGGGGGTGGCGGGTGAGTTGGTGGGGCGTGGTCGCCGGGTCAAGCGGTTGACGGTGAGTCATGCGTTTCATTCGTTCTTGATGGACCCGGTGTTGGAGGAGTTCCGGCGGGTTGCTGAGGGGTTGGTGTTTTGTGCGCCGTCGGTTCCGGTGGTGTCCGATCTGACGGGTGAGCCGGCGGGTGCGGAGTTGTTGTCGGCGGATTACTGGGTTCGGCATATTCGGGAGGCTGTGCGTTTCGGTGACGGGGTGCGGCAGTTGGCGGGTTCGGGTGTCGCCACGTTCCTGGAGGTGGGTCCGGGCGGTGTCCTGACCGCCATGGCTCAGGACAACGTCACCGATGACCTGGGCAACTTGGCCTTTGTGCCCGCGCTGCGTGAGAAGGGGGCCGAGGAGCGGGCCGTGCTGTCCGCCCTCGCCCGGCTGCACGCGCGCGGTGTACACGTGGACTGGGACGTGCTGTTCACCGGTTCGGGGGCGCGGCGGGTGGAGCTGCCCACGTACGCCTTCCAGCGCGAGCGCTACTGGCTGGAGTCCGGCACCGGGGCGGGCGACGCGGACGGCCTGGGCCTGCGGGCCGGTGGGCACCCGCTGCTCGGTGCTGTGACGACGTTGCCGGGTTCGGGTGGTGTGCTGGCGACGGGGCGGTTGAGTCTGTCGTCGTGCGGGTGGCTGGGTGG
>NZ_JBIAKK010000042.1:0-1874 GCF_042872425.1 Streptomyces sp. NPDC005262 | reverse complement strand
CTAGAGATCTTTAATCGTGGGCGTTACTGAGATTTGAGATCCAGCTCCGGGTGGACATGCCGGACGTGGTCGCTCGATGACGTCCGCGATGTCACTTGCGTATCGTCGCTGGATGTAAGCGGTAGCCGAGGGCCGTGTCCGACTATGCTCCTGGTCATGAGCGAGTCAACTCCCCTTCCTGACCCGTCTGCGGCCCTCGCTGAGGCGGAGTCCCTGCGCTCAGTTCTCGAGCGCAACCGGCGGACCTTCGCCTGGAAAACATCAGGGCTCGATGAGGAGGCTTTGCGCGCGACCACGGCCGCCAGTTCGATGACGCTCGGTGGCCTCGTCAAGCATGTGGCCCTGGTCGAGGCGGACTGGCTGGCCGTGAAGCTGGCCGGTCACGAGTATGGCGCCCCTTGGGACGCCGTGGACTTCGACGCCGACCCCGACTGGGAATGGCGCACCGGGGCCCTGGACTCCCCGGATGATGTCTACACAGTGTGGCGAGACGCTGTCGAGCGATCGCGCGAGCTCGTCACTGACATCATCAAGGAGCGCGGGCTCGACGGACCGGCGTCCTTCACCTGGCCGGACGGTCGCACGCCCAGCGTCCGGGACATGCTCTTGGACATGATTGAGGAGTACGCGCGGCACACGGGCCACGCGGACATCCTTCGCGAGACAGTGGATGGCCGCGTTGGCGAAGGTGCGCCCGAGGACTTCACCTTCTAGGAGATCCAATGGCTGAGGTTACGGCGGTTGGAAGTCGAGGCCGGTCTTGGCGAGGAGACCGTCGATGACGCCGGGTCGATACTGCATTCGTTTGAGCCTGGTTTTCACCAGCGCGGTGAGCTGGTCGAGGCTGTGCTTGGTGAGGTTGGCCAGGGACCGTTTCAGGTGCGACCAGACGCCCTCGACCGGGTTGAACTCCGGGGCGTACGGCGGCAGCTGGTAGACGGTCAGCCATAATCGGGTGTCGATCAGCTGCCGCATGGTGCGGCTGACGTGCGTGTTCAGATTGTCCCAGACCAGGACGATCGGGCCGCCGAGTTGCTGGTGCGCGGCGTCGAGCAGGCGTGCGTAATCAGCCTCGGTGAAGCCTTTGCGGCGGCCTTTGGCGGGGCCGCGGTCGAGGTGGGTGCGGTAGATCAGCCGGGGCCGATGGCCGGACTTCGTGCAGATCAGTGCCGCCATGGAGACGCGTTTGGTGCCCGCGGCGGTGACCCGCACGACGGGAGTGTGGCCTCGGCGGCCCCAGGTGCGGCCTTTGGGCGGCCTCAGCCCCTGGCCGGCTTCGTCCTCGAAGCAGAGCCAGGCGCCCAGGTCCGCCGCCGTCTTTTTATGACGGGCCACTGCTCGTCCTTCCAGGCGGCGATCTTCTCCTCGTCGCGCTCGGCGGCCTTGCGGGACGGGATCTGTACGGTCCAGCCGATGCGGTGCAGCAGCAGGTCCATCCCGGTCAAGGTGTACTCGACGCCGAACCGGCGTCGCACGACCTCGGCGATCCTCGCCAGAGTCCAGCACTGGTCGCTCCAGCCGGCGGCGGCCGGGCCGGTATCCAACACCACCTGCAGCACACGCAGTTGAGTCGCATCGAGCTTGCAGCGGGCACCGCCGGGCCCCTTGGAGACCAGGGCCTGCCGCCCGCCCGAAGCCAAACCCCGCCGCCAGCGGTTCGCCGACATCCGGGTCACCCTGAACCGCCGGGCCACCTCCCGGTCACTGGCCCCTGCCTCGATCAGATCGGCGGCCGCCAACCGGACCCGCTCACGCCGAACCCGCTCCTCAGCCGTCAGCCCTCCGCCATCGGGATACCTCATCCCTCTGGCATAGCGCGGCCCACGGCAGCCGTCACGACCCCCCGCGTAACCCACACCCTTAAAGATCTCTAG
>NZ_JBIAKK010000041.1:0-2347 GCF_042872425.1 Streptomyces sp. NPDC005262 | reverse complement strand
GGGAGCGTCATTCGATGTGAGCGGTATTCCTCGCTCGTCAGCGCCCAGTGGGTCGGCTGTATCTGCGGTGGGCGGGTATGTCAGTGCTGCCCGGCATAGTGCCGGGCATGATCAACGACTTGAACAGCATCGATTGGGCAGCCCTGGAGCACGCCTACGGGCCGGGTGACGACGTGCCGGGGTGGTTGTGCGGCATGGTCTCTCCCGACCCCGACGTGCGGAAGGAGGCGTTCAGCGACTTCTACAGCAAGGCCCTTCACCAGGGAAGCGTGTATTCGAGCACGGTGGCCAGTCTGCCGTTCCTGTTCGCTATGGCGGACGATCCGGCGACGCCTGACCGCGGGGCTGTCGTCGCGCTGCTGCTCAGCATAGGGCGGGAGGTGATCGACGCCGAGGAGATCTACGCCGTCGTCTGCGGCCCCGACGGGGAAGATTCCACGATCTACCCGGACACCGCGAACCTGATGCGTGAGCACGCCGACGCCTTCGTCGCCTACGCCTGTGACCCCGACCCGCGGGTGCGCGGGGCGGCGATCGAGGGCCTGGGGCTCTTCCTGGACGACGCCGAACGCGCGGTGGCACTGCTGCGGGACCACCTTGAGACGGAGAGCGGCGCCGCCGAGCGTGGGCTGGTGGTGCGGACGATGGCAGACCTCGTACTCCGTCTGCCTGCGGCCGCCGGACCGGCACGGCCATGGTTCGACGCGCTGGCCGACAACGGCTCCACAGCCCCGGACACCCGCCTGGCCGCGCTCGTCCACCGGGCCCGCTGCGCCCCCGAGTCCGTCGACGACCGGACGGTACCGACCGCGATCCTGCTGCTTCGCGAGATCACGCCGCCGCCCCGGCTTGAAGAGGACCGGGCTTCCACAGGTCCGTGTACGTGCGAGGCTGAGCCCGAACCCGACCCGGATGTCCCCGGGCACATCGCCGCCGCCTTCGACGACCTCGAACGCCACGGACGCGTCCACGCCGCCACCACGCCGCTGCTCACGGCCTTCCACGAGGCACTCGGCGCGCGTTTCGACGACCGGGAAGCCCTGCTCACCGAGCAGCTGCGCAGCGCAGACCCTGGCACCCGGTACGACGCCATCGACATGGCGCGCCGTCTGATCACCTCCTGGCGGGGCGATCACACCCGCCTCGTCCAGCTCATCGGCGACCGCCTGCAGCCGCACGACTCCTACACCGCCTCGGCCGCGGCCGAGGCGCTCGGGCAGCTGGCCGGCCTCGCCGAGCCGGCACGGGAAGCTCTCGCTGCCTACGTCACCGAGCACCGGCCCGATGCGTGGGCGAGCCCTCATCGTGTTCTGCGCCGTGCCCATCAACAGGCCGTCGTGGCGCTGGCCGGTCTCGGCGACGAACGGGCCCTGCCCAGCCTGCTCGTCGCGCTGGACACCGGCACCGACGCCTGGCGCGCGGTGCCCGCGGCCTGTCACCTGCCTCAGGCCGCCGCGCAACTCACGCCCCGACTCGTTCGCCGGCTTGCCGAAGTCGACCACTCCCAGGAGCAGCTCGGTTTCGGCCTCACGGCTCTCACCAACACCCTCTCCAGGCTCGGCGACCCGGCGGCCGTGCCGGCACTCGCCTACACCGTCCACACCGCCGTCCAACACAAGCAGTGGCGTACCGCGGAGCCTGTCCTGAAGGCGCTCGCGTCGTTTGGTCCCCGTGCGGCATCCGCTCTGAATGTTGTCCGTCCCCTCACCGACGCGGACAACGTCGGTGTCCGTACAGCCGCGGCGAGCTGCGTCTGGGAACTTGAACGCCGCCCCGAGACCGTGGTGCCGCTGCTGGAACGCCTCCTGGAGCACCACCGGAACTTCGACGCGATCGACCTCGCCGGCCGCATCGGCCCTCCCGCCGCTCCCGTACTGCCGCGCCTGCGACAGATACTGAACGATCAGGCCGAGGAGAACGCACGGAACGAATCGAACGACGCGGCCGTACTGAACACGGGAAACGCATGGACTCTCGTCCATACCGCATCAGCTCTGTGGGACATAGCCGGAGATTGCGAGGCCGACACCGTTGTGTCGGCGCTGCTGAACGCCTGGAAGGACAACGACTCCACTGCGCGCGATGTCCTCGCCTGCCTCAACCACATGGGCCAGGCAGCGCGTCCCGCCCTTCCCCGGATCAAGACGACACTCGAACAGCCCCACCGCGGCGATGGCCGTTGGAGTGATGCCGTCGCCTCCGACCTTGAGATCGAGCGCATCTGCCGGTCCCTCGTGACGCGCTTGCGAAACCTCCCGGAACCTACGCCGGCCGGGGAGCAGTAGCCGTCGACGGGTCGGTGTGCGGAGCCGCCCGAGATCGGCCCCGCACACCGGCCGGGGGCACG
>NZ_JBIAKK010000040.1:0-3068 GCF_042872425.1 Streptomyces sp. NPDC005262 | reverse complement strand
CGCCAAAGGCGCAGGCGCAGGACTCTCCAAAATCGGCGACATCACCAAAGGCCTCAAGGGGATCGGCAACGTCGAGATCCCCACGCTGCCCGACGGCTCGTTCCAGTTGCCCGACGGACACGTGCTGGACCCCAACGGCAACCTCATCTCCCCGACCGGCGCGCTCGACACGCCTTCGATCCCGCACGCCACGGTTCCCGGGACGTCGCTGCCCACCTCCTGGCAGATCCAGCCCACGTCGGTGCCCGGAGTCCATGCCGGAAGCGGCATCCCCGACGTGCCGCACACGGGTGGCGGCTTCGACAACGTGCCGGCCGGCGCGGGCAGCCATGTGCCCGGCGCTCCGGCGACCCATGTGCCGAACGGCTCCTTCGGCCCCGCCCCGGCGTCGTTCGACCCCGCGGGCCACGTGCCAGGGAACCCGGCGTCACACGTACCGAACGGTTCCTTCGGACCGACCCCGGCGTCGTTCGACCCGGCAGGCCACGTACCGGGCAGCCCCGCGGGTCACATACCGGGCACACCGGCAGGCCACGTCCCGAGCGGCTCGTTCGGCCCCGCCCCCGCTGCGTTCGACACCGCAGGCCACGTACCGGGCGGTCCCGCGAGCCACATACCCGGCGGGCCGGCAGCGCACGTTCCAGGCGAGCACATCCCGACGGCCGCAGGGCACGACATCCCGACCACGGCCCCGCACGGCCCGGGTCACGACGTGCCGACCACGCACGGACACGACGCACCGGGCACGCACGGGCATGACGCCTCGCACCACGGCGGGCACGCCGACGACGCGGCCGCGCACGCCGACGACGCGGCGCACACCGGTGACACCGGCGGACATGTCGACCCGCACGGCGCCACCGGAGACGCGCTGCACGGCGCGGACGACGCGGCGACGGCCGGCCACCACGGTGTGGACGGGACCGACGTCGCCGGCGCGGCGGACGACTTCAAGTACACCCCGCACATCTCTGCGGACGACTTCGATGAACTCTCGACTGCCGAGAAGCACCGGGTCGCCGCAGCCGAACTCACCGATGGCACCGTCCCGTTCACCGACGACTTGGCGGCGATCGAATACGGCCGGGACTACTGGAACGACTACGTCGACAACCTCGACCCGTCGGCGAAGCAGGCGCTCTGGGACTACACCGGCGAGACGTTCCCCTCGTACCACGACATGAACGGCCATCTGCGAGGCACGCCCGGCTTCGGCCCGAGGCCCGAGGTGCTGCATGACATCGGCGAGATGGACAAGGTCATGTCGACCCGACCCGTTCCCGAAGACATCATGGTCGTCCGGGGTACCGGTCTGGGTCACCTCAACCTGGAGTCTCCGCTCGACATGCTGGGCAACACCTACCCCGACAAGGGATACACCTCCACTTCCCTCGGCAATCACCCGGTGCCCAGCTTCGCGGGCAAGGAGGCGATCCTGCATCTCCGTGTGCCGAAGGGGACCCCCGCACTCTGGCTGGAGAAGGTCAGTAAGTTCGATGTGGAGGAACGGGAGCTGCTCCTGGCCCGTGGCTCCGAGTTCAAGGTGACCCGTGTGTTCATGGACAATGGCCAGGCCCAGGTCTACGGGGAAGTCCTACCTGCAAAGTAAGGGAGCATCGCACGTATGAGCAGGGAACAGCGACCTGATCCGGGACCCAATCCGCGCTTGAACGAGGACCTGTTGTTCAACGCGGCGCCCGGTGGACCACCGCGCTACAGCCATCTGTCTCAGAAGCCCGTTGAGTACCTCACGGTCGCGGACAGAGACGGTGACGTGATCGGCTATGTCTGGGCGAACGACGAGGACGACGCCGCCGGGTGGGTGGTCCGCAAGGCGGGCGGCGACGAGGCGTTCAACAAGGGCGCCAGATGGGCCAGGAAGCTCCACGACGCAAAGGCCCGCGGGGTTGCGCCCACTGCTGCCCTGGCGGAGATGATTCAAGAATCGGACCCGACGAAGAGCAGCCACGTCGTGCCCGGGTCCTTGACCGAGGCGGCGAACGCCGACGTGGTCAGGAGACTGGCCAACCCGGAGTAAGGGTGACCGGCGAAAACCGACCCCATCCGCGCTTCGAGGAAGATCTGCACTTCAAGCACATCGCCGGGCCGCCCCGCTACAACCGGGTCGCGCGGGGGCCTGTGCAGTACGTGCGAGTGGCCGCCGACACCGGCGTGGTGATCGGGTACGTCTGGGCGAGCGACGAGGACGATGCCGCCGGTTGGGTCACGCCGCCGGGGCTGGGCGCCACCGAGATCAATGCCGGTGCCGCATGGCTTCGGAAGCTGCGGGACGCGAAGGCGCGCGAGATCGCCCCCACCGCCCTGCTCGCCGAGCTGATCCGGGACACGAGCGACATCCGGGGAAGCCGCGTCGTGCCCGGCTTGCCGGCCGAGTCCACGACTCTCGATGGACTCAAGAAACTGGTGAGCAAGGGCTGACCACCCCCATCGAGAAGTGACGGAGCACAGCCCGAATGAGCACGGAACAGCGGCCCAATCCCCGCTTCGATGAGGACCTGCACCTCGAGCGCGGCGACGGACCCCCGGCCTATGGCTACAGGACGGATGGCCCCGTCCGATACTTTGCCGTGGCGGATGGGACCGGCACGGTACTGGGCTATGTGTGGGGTAGCGACGAGGATGACGCGGCAGCGTGGGAGCCACGGCCGTCTGCCGGCCCTCGCGCATTCAACGGTGGCTTTCTGTGGGAGATGAAACTGCGCGAGTTCAAGGCGCGCGGTACAGCGCCTACGGTCGCCCTCGCCGAGCTGATCCGGGACACGAGCGACATCGAATCGAGTCATGTCGTCGCTGGTTCACAGGCCGAGGCACCTACTCTTGCCGCTCTCGAAGAGCTTGCCAGGGAGCCGGACACGGCGTGACTGATCGAATTCGGGTCTGTCATGCCTTGGTCACAACGGGCGGCCCCGGGTTGAACCTGCGTGACTCGTTCGTCAGGATGGGCGCTGTAAAGGATCACTTGGCGTGGCAGGGGGAAGCGAATGAAGTTCGACATGGGGGCGCAGGTTCTGTCGAATCTGACGTCGAAGTCGCGTGGTTCGAGTGAT
>NZ_JBIAKK010000039.1:1617-3279 GCF_042872425.1 Streptomyces sp. NPDC005262 | reverse complement strand
TGTTTGAGAACTGCACAGTGGACGCGAGCATCTGTGGCCAAGTTTTTAAGGGCGCACGGTGGATGCCTTGGCACCAGGAACCGATGAAGGACGTGGGAGGCCACGATAGGCCCCGGGGAGCTGTCAACCGAGCTTTGATCCGGGGGTGTCCGAATGGGGAAACCCGGCAGTCGTCATGGGCTGTCACCCGCTGCTGAACACATAGGCAGTGTGGAGGGAACGAGGGGAAGTGAAACATCTCAGTACCCTCAGGAAGAGAAAACAACCGTGATTCCGGGAGTAGTGGCGAGCGAAACTGGATGAGGCCAAACCGTATGCGTGTGATACCCGGCAGGGGTTGCGCATGCGGGGTTGTGGGATCTCTTTTTCATAGTCTGCCGGCTGTGAGACGAGTCAGAAACCGTTGATGTAGGCGAAGGACATGCGAAAGGTCCGGCGTAGAGGGTAAGACCCCCGTAGCTGAAACATTGACGGCTCGTTTAAGAGACACCCAAGTAGCACGGGGCCCGAGAAATCCCGTGTGAATCTGGCGGGACCACCCGCTAAGCCTAAATATTCCCTGGTGACCGATAGCGGATAGTACCGTGAGGGAATGGTGAAAAGTACCGCGGGAGCGGAGTGAAATAGTACCTGAAACCGTGTGCCTACAAGCCGTGGGAGCGTCGCATGCAAGCTTGCTTGTATGTCGTGACTGCGTGCCTTTTGAAGAATGAGCCTGCGAGTTTGCGGTGTGTTGCGAGGTTAACCCGTGTGGGGAAGCCGTAGCGAAAGCGAGTCCGAATAGGGCGTTTTAGTAGCGCGCTCAAGACCCGAAGCGGAGTGATCTAGCCATGGGCAGGTTGAAGCGGAGGTAAGACTTCGTGGAGGACCGAACCCACCAGGGTTGAAAACCTGGGGGATGACCTGTGGTTAGGGGTGAAAGGCCAATCAAACTCCGTGATAGCTGGTTCTCCCCGAAATGCATTTAGGTGCAGCGTCGTGTGTTTCTTGCCGGAGGTAGAGCACTGGATAGGCGATGGGCCCTACCGGGTTACTGACCTTAGCCAAACTCCGAATGCCGGTAAGTGAGAGCACGGCAGTGAGACTGTGGGGGATAAGCTCCATGGTCGAGAGGGAAACAGCCCAGAGCATCGACTAAGGCCCCTAAGCGTACGCTAAGTGGGAAAGGATGTGGAGTCGCAGAGACAACCAGGAGGTTGGCTTAGAAGCAGCCACCCTTGAAAGAGTGCGTAATAGCTCACTGGTCAAGTGATTCCGCGCCGACAATGTAGCGGGGCTCAAGCGTACCGCCGAAGTCGTGTCATTCCAGCGTATAGGGCCAACGCCTGCTGGGATGGGTAGGGGAGCGTCGTGTGCCGGGTGAAGCAGCCGCGGAAGCGAGTTGTGGACGGTTCACGAGTGAGAATGCAGGCATGAGTAGCGATACACACGTGAGAAACGTGTGCGCCGATTGACTAAGGGTTCCTGGGTCAAGCTGATCTGCCCAGGGTAAGTCGGGACCTAAGGCGAGGCCGACAGGCGTAGTCGATGGACAACCGGTTGATATTCCGGTACCCGCTTTGAAACGCCCAATACTGAATCAGGCGATGCTAAGTCCGTGAAGCCGGCCCGATCTCTTCGGAGTTGAGGGTAGTGGTGGAGCCGACGAACCAGACTTGTACT
>NZ_JBIAKK010000039.1:0-1522 GCF_042872425.1 Streptomyces sp. NPDC005262 | reverse complement strand
GTATAGGTAAGCGATGGGGTGACGCAGGAAGGTAGTCCAGCCCGGGCGGTGGTAGTCCCGGGGTAAGGGTGTAGGGCGTGTGGTAGGTAAATCCGTCACACTTGTGCCTGAGACCTGATGCCGAGCCGATTGTGGTGAAGTGGATGATCCTATGCTGTCGAGAAAAGCCTCTAGCGAGTTTCATGGCGGCCCGTACCCTAAACCGACTCAGGTGGTCAGGTAGAGAATACCGAGGCGTTCGGGTGAACTATGGTTAAGGAACTCGGCAAAATGCCCCCGTAACTTCGGGAGAAGGGGGGCCATCACTGGTGATTGGATTTACTCCATGAGCTGGGGGTGGCCGCAGAGACCAGCGAGAAGCGACTGTTTACTAAAAACACAGGTCCGTGCGAAGCCGTAAGGCGATGTATACGGACTGACGCCTGCCCGGTGCTGGAACGTTAAGGGGACCGGTTAGCTGACTTTCGGGTCGGCGAAGCTGAGAACTTAAGCGCCAGTAAACGGCGGTGGTAACTATAACCATCCTAAGGTAGCGAAATTCCTTGTCGGGTAAGTTCCGACCTGCACGAATGGCGTAACGACTTCTCGACTGTCTCAACCATAGGCCCGGTGAAATTGCACTACGAGTAAAGATGCTCGTTTCGCGCAGCAGGACGGAAAGACCCCGGGACCTTTACTACAGTTTGATATTGGTGTTCGGTTCGGCTTGTGTAGGATAGGTGGGAGACTTTGAAGCAGCCACGCCAGTGGTTGTGGAGTCGCCGTTGAAATACCACTCTGGTCGTGCTGGATGTCTAACCTAGGTCCGTGATCCGGATCAGGGACAGTGTCTGATGGGTAGTTTAACTGGGGCGGTTGCCTCCTAAAGAGTAACGGAGGCGCCCAAAGGTTCCCTCAGCCTGGTTGGCAATCAGGTGTTGAGTGTAAGTGCACAAGGGAGCTTGACTGTGAGACCGACGGGTCGAGCAGGGACGAAAGTCGGGACTAGTGATCCGGCAGTGGCTTGTGGAAGCGCTGTCGCTCAACGGATAAAAGGTACCCCGGGGATAACAGGCTGATCTTCCCCAAGAGTCCATATCGACGGGATGGTTTGGCACCTCGATGTCGGCTCGTCGCATCCTGGGGCTGGAGTCGGTCCCAAGGGTTGGGCTGTTCGCCCATTAAAGCGGTACGCGAGCTGGGTTTAGAACGTCGTGAGACAGTTCGGTCCCTATCCGCTGCGCGCGTAGGAATATTGAGAAGGGCTGTCCCTAGTACGAGAGGACCGGGACGGACGAACCTCTGGTGTGCCAGTTGTCCTGCCAAGGGCATGGCTGGTTGGCTACGTTCGGAAAGGATAACCGCTGAAAGCATCTAAGCGGGAAGCCTGCTTCGAGATGAGTATTCCCACCCCCTTTGAGGGGTTAAGGCTCCCAGTAGACGACTGGGTTGATAGGCCAGATGTGGAAGCCCGGCAACGGGTGGAGCTGACTGGTACTAATAGGCCGAGGGCTTGTCCTCAGTTGCTCGCGTCCACTGTGTT
>NZ_JBIAKK010000038.1:0-5488 GCF_042872425.1 Streptomyces sp. NPDC005262 | reverse complement strand
ACCGTCTCCCACGGCCCGAACCGTTCCGGCAGATCCCGCCACTGCACACCTGTCCGCACCCGGTAGAGCACCCCGTTGATCACCCGACGGTGATCGCTCCACCGACCCCCGCGCGCACCACCGCGAGGCAGGAATGACTCCAGTCGATCCCACTCCGCATTCGTCAGATCACCACGCCCCATGCAGCCAGCCTGGCCTCAACACCCCACCTACGTCAGGAGATCCAAGAAACAGTGCCCAAGGCCTGTCCGGCGCATCTTGCCGGACAGGCCCTTGGCCTGATGAGGGCTCAGCGCTTGAGAGTGAAGGTGAAGTTGCCGGAGAGCTTGCCGTTCAGCCGGACAGCCGAAACGAGCTTCCCCTCCGTGATCAGTCTCTCCACCTCGGCCCGCGAAAGAGCGCAACCTTCAGCGATCAGTCGCACCGGCCGGACAGGGATCCACGCCGCAAAGCGGACCGAGACGTCGATCACCTCGCGGTCCAGATGATCCGATCCGCCGGTGTCGAGGCGCCAGGCGCTTTCCCAGTCGAGGGCGATGCGATTGCGGCGCCGTACGACCGGATTCCGGAGCAGTTCAGCTGCCAGGCCAGGGTCGTTGCCATGCAGCCGGTCCAGCAGCTCAGGCCGTATGGAGCGCACATTCATCCGCTCCAGGACTGTGAGCTTCGCGGTTTCCCCGCAAACGGTACAGAGCACGAGGAGCCAGGCGTCGATGAGCTTGTGGTTTGCGTTGACGCGAAATTTACCGTCTGCCCGGAATCGCGCTGACGCGCACGCGTGGCAACGTCGGAGAACGAGCGGCAGGCAGGTGGGCACGACAACCCAGTTATTGAGCACAGAAGTACACCGGTTTCAGTGAGAAGTCCGCAGCAAAAAGCAGCGCGTCGCACAGGGTGCGACGCGCGACGAATCAGCGCTCGGGAGGTCTCACAGGGTGTACAACGGCGCGTCCTTGACCAGACAACTCGGTTCGGCAGCACGGTAGTGGCGCACGGCGGCGCAGGGCCACCGGTTTTCGAACGCCTCACCGTCAGGTCCGGTCCGGCGGATCATGGACGAAGCCAGAGCCGGACCGTCGCCCGAGGCGGCACCCGATCAGGCACGCCGTATGGCGGGCAGTGCCAATTCGGCTTGCTCAGTCACCCGGACGATGCCTGGGCGCTCCAGTTGGCACCTGAGCGCTTCATCTGGCATCTCAGATGCCTCGCAGAGGTGGTGGGACACCCCGGCCGCTCTGACTCACGGGACAGTCGCTCGGGACGTCCCGGTGGAAAATGTGAATGCTTCAGCGGGCAGGGACGCGTTATGGTCGTCCGTATGAACGTCACCGGCCCGAGCACCATCGCGACCGCGCGAGCGACCAGCTCGCCGGTTGCCGCCGTCTGACCTTCTCCTCCCCACCGGCGACCGGAAACGGTCCGTCGGTAGTGCCGTGGCGCCCTTGGCCCAGGCCGGACGACTGAACGGTCCCGTTCTCCGGTGCCTCCCCCGCTGTAACGCGAAGGAGCCATCCCATGCATACAGAACAGCTGGTCAGTACGTTCATCGAGTACTTCGAAGAGCGCGCCCATCGCCGGATCGTCGGCTCGACGCTGCTGCCACCGCCCGGCGACCCCGTGCTTTTCACCACCTCCGGCATGCACCCGCTCACGCCATACCTGGAGGGTCGCTCCCATCCACTGGGAAGGCGGCTGGTCAACGTGCAGCGCTGCCTGCGCACCACGGACCTGGAGGAGGTCGGCGACGCCACTCACCTGACGGTCTTCGAGATGCTCGGCACCTGGTCGCTGGGCGACTACGAAGGCCCGCTCAGTCTCGACTGGGGGTACGGGCTGCTCACCGAGGGCCTGGGTATCGATCCCGGCCTGTTGCATGCCACCGTCTATGCCGGTGGCAGCCAGATCGGGCCGGACACCGCTTCCCTTCAGCTGTGGCAGGACCGCGGCGTTCCGGTCGAACTCACCGTGGAGGACAACTGGTGGTCCAACGGACCGGTCGGACCGTGCGGTCCTGACTCGGAGATCTTCCTGTGGAGCGGTGACTGCCCACCCAGGTCAACGCCCACCCGCGACGACCGCTGGGTGGAGGTGTGGAACCACGTGATGATGACCCACCGCCGGCTGGATGACGGTTCCCTCGTGCCTCTTCCCCAGCGCAACGTCGACACCGGACTCGGCCTGGAGCGGCTGGCCTCACTGCTCCAGGGCAAGTCGTCCGTCTTCGAATGCGACGTCTTCGACCCGTGGCGCCGCCTCCTGCCGACCCTGTGGCCCTTGGAGGAACCCTCGCTGCGTCTGGTCTGCGACCACCTGCGCTCGGCCATCGTGGTGCTCGGCGAGGGCGTGTGCCCGGCCAACACCGGACGGGGTTACGTGCTGCGCCGCCTTGTACGACGGGTGCTCACCGTGCTCTGGCGGGACGATCCCTCGCGTGGTGTCGAAGACTTGCCGGAAGAGCTGGTCCAGCACACCCTGGACCACTTCCGGCAGGACATGCGCCCAGGCGACGTGCTCCGGGTGTTGCTCGAGGAGGAGCGCCGGTTCCGCCGGCTCCTGGGGCGCGGTCGGCAGGTGCTCGCCCGACCCCGGTTCCAAGGCAGGCTGACCGAGGAGGACTTCCACTACCTCCACGACACCCATGGTCTGCCACGTGAGCTGGTCACGAGTCTGCGGCAGGAGTGAGGCCTGCGGGGGCGACGCGCGTTGCCGCGTGAGCGACGACGACCGACGGCCGCACCTTGAAGCCGAGTCGTGATCGCGGCGTACGGCCACCGCCATGTCGTGCGTTGCGCCGCCCCCCGGCCACGCGCACGCCCCGTCGGCCGGGTACGTCATCTGGCGTGGCCTGGTCGACGAGGCGGACGGCTCCGCGCCGATCGAGCTCCTCGTAGAGGGGGTCGAAAAGGGGGTCGGCGAGTGTGCGCCCGAGTACGGTCGTGGTCACGCCGACACCGACCGCACCGAGGTCGTCCAGGGCGTGGACGACCTCTCGCAGGGCCGCGTCGACATGGGGGAGGGGCAGCGCGGCGAAGGCCCGGAAGCGCCCGGGGAAACGGGCCACCAGCTCTGCGTACGACTCGTTGGCCGAGGCTGCCAGCGCCACCGCGTCGGGTTCCCCCATCAGGTGGGGGGACTGTGGTGCCACGGAGAGCACCTGAAGGTCGATGCCGGCCCGGTCCATCAGTGCGAAGCGGCGGTCCAGATCGGCCTCGGTCGCGTCGGCGCCGATCCCGCGCTGGGTGTCGGTATCGGTCTTCCCCAGTCGCTCGAGGCGGTCCAGGTACCCCGGGGTCCACAGGTGAGCGTGCACATCGATACGCAGACGGGTCACCCTTCGATGAAACGCCCCCCGGGCGGTGCGGGCCAGTCGGCGGCCGGAGCCGACTGCGGTGCGACGGCCGCGCTGGAAGAGCTGTACGACGCCGTGGTCGACGACCTGCCCTGGCGTGAGCACGAACGCCGGCGGGCGGCGGCGCCGGGCTTCCGAGAGGTGCACCTTGCTCGTCAGCCCACCGCGCGAGCGGCCCTGCGCCGCCGCCTTGAGCCGGGTGTCGGCCCCCCGCCCCCCCAGCAGCATGTGGCGGGCCCCACCGAGGCGCTGTTCCCCCCGCGACCAGACCCGCCAGGCGGTGTGACATGACCGAATTGGAGACCGACAAGAATCTGCGGCCACTTCTGGCGAAGATCACCATCACCGGTTGGGCTCTGCTCACCGAGGATGTGAGCAGGGCCCAACCGGAGTGACACCCGGGGCATGGACAGCCTCGCCCGGTCACCGCCCCGGAGGGCGCGTTCGGCATCGTCATCCGCGACGAGGCCACCGACCAGCCGGAAACCGTCGACGACGTCCGCCGCTGCATGGAACCGCTCACTGCCGCGGCGAGCACGATCCCCGCACCCGAAGGACCCCACGAGTGAGCCTCCGCGAGATCAAGCCCGGCAACCGCGGCTACCTTTACGTCAACAGCCATCCGACCGGCTGCAAAGCAGTGGTCGACCGCATGTGGCAGCGGACACCAGACCCTGCCGGCGACCGGCCCGGCCCGGTCGCCCTGGTCATCGGCTCCAGCGCCGGCTACGGACTGGCCGCGACCCTGGTCGGCCTACGCGCACACCGGATGCGCGGGCTCGGCATCGCCTACGAGGCCACCGCGACCGAGCGCCGCACCGCCAGCGCGGGCTGGTACCGCACCGCGCGGACCGCCGAACTCGCCGCCGAGGCCGGCGCCGACTTCACCTTCCTCAACGGCGACGCCTTCTCCGACGGGGTCAAGGACGAGGCCGCCGACCAGCTCGCCGCCCGATTCGGGAAGGTCGACCTGCTCATCTACAGCATCGCGGCCCCGCGTCGCACGGACCCGCGGACCGGCGACGTCCACCACTCCGTCATCAAGCCGCTCGGCACCGACTACCGGGCAAAGACCCTCGTGTTCGAGGACGGTGTCCCACAGATCGGCGAGTTGCACCTGCAGGCCGCGGACTACGCCGAGCGCGATGCGACCGTGCAGGTCATGGGCGGCGCCGACTGGCAGATGTGGATCGACGTCCTGCAGTCCAGAGGCCTGCTCGCCGACGGCTTCCAGACCGTCGCACTCTCGTACGTCGGATCCGACATCACCGCCCCCATCTACCGGGCCGGGACCATCGGCGCCGCCAAGCAGCACTTGGAAGACAGCGCCCGAGTCATCAACACCCAGCTCAAGGACACAGGCCACGCCTACACCGTCGTCGCGGGCGCGGCCGTCACCCAGGCCTCCACCGCCATCCCGAGCATCGCGCTCTACACCAGCATCCTTCGCCGCGTCACCGGTGACAGCTGGCAGACCACCGTCGACCAAGCGGCGGCCCTGTGGAACCAGCTCGCCGGTGACACCGAACTCGACCTGGACGACCAAGACCGCATCCGGCTGGACGACTGGGAGATGAATCCCGGGGTTCAGGCCGCCGTCCGCGCCACGTGGGACCAGGTCGATGCCGAGACCATTGCCACCGGCGCGGACACCGGTTGGTTCCGCAACCAGGTCGGGCAGCTCTACGGCTGGGACGTTCCCGGTGTCGACTACGAGGTCGCGGCCGAGACGACCGTCCCGTGGCCCGCTTCCCTGTCGTCCGAGGTCTGACCTGCGCTTCCTCGCTCGCATGACCGAGGTCCGGCCGGTCCGGCCCAGGACTGGCACGCGGCGGAGCCATCGACTGTCCGGCCTCGTCCTCGAAGAGGGGCCAGGCGGCCGGTGGGGCGCGCTTCAACTCCCGTTCCGGCCCAGCGATCTGGGTCTCGCTGAGCCAGGGCCTCCGTGGGAATCCCTTCGACGGCGGCCCGACTTCGCCGTTCCCGCGGCCCCGGTCCGCCGCGGATATGCCGGGGTGGGGCCGGGGTACCAGGCCCCCCCCCCCCCCCCCCGGGGGGGCGGGGCCCACCCCGGGGGGCGCGGAAAAAAAAACCCCCCCCGCCGTTGTGAGACGGGGGCCGCGGTGCCAGTACATTTGG
>NZ_JBIAKK010000037.1:0-6578 GCF_042872425.1 Streptomyces sp. NPDC005262 | reverse complement strand
CGAATCACCCGCTGCTGCGACGGACCGTTCGGCGCCGTCAGACCATTGCTCGCACCGTCCTGATTCACCGCCGAACCCCGCACCACCGCCAGCACTGGATGCCCAAGCCGCCGCGCATCCGACAACCGCTCGACGAGGACGACGGCCACACCCTCGGACCACGCCGTGCCGTCCGCGGCGTCCGCGAACGCCTTGATCCGGCCGTCCTCGGCCAGTCCGCGCTGCCGGGAGAACTCCACGAACACCCCGGGCGTGGCCATCAGGGCCGCTCCGCCGGCGAGCGCCATCGAGCACTCACCACTGCGCAGTGCCTGCACCGCCAGATGCAGCGCCACCAGGGAGGAGGAGCAGGCCGTGTCGACGGTGATGGCCGGGCCCTCCAGGCCCAGGGTGTACGACACCCGGCCGGACGCGACGCTGCCGGCCGTGCCGATGCCGATGTATCCCTCGGATCCGTCCGGGACCTTGTCGAGCTTGCTGGCGTAGTCGTGGTGCATCACGCCGGAGAACACTCCGACCTTGCTGCCGCGCAGCGAAGTCGGAGCGATCCCGGCCCGCTCGAACACCTCCCAGGAGGTCTCCAGCAGCAGCCGCTGCTGCGGGTCCATGGCCAGCGCCTCACGCGGGGATATCCCGAAGAAGCCCGCATCGAACTCCGCCGCGTCCCGCAGGAACCCGCCTTCACGCACGTACGACGTACCGGAGTGGTCCGGATCCGGGTCGTAGAGCCCCTCCAGGTCCCAGCCCCGGTCCTCGGGGAACGCGGAGATCGCGTCCCGGCCCTCGGAGACGAGCCTCCACAGGTCCTCCGGCGAGACCACCCCGCCGGGCAGCCGGCAGCCCATGGCGACGATGGCGATCGGCTCGTCCGACAGGATGGGGGCATCCGCCGGGGCGGGCGCCTCCGCGTGTTCGCCGCCGAGCAGAGCGGAGTGGAGGAAACGGGCGACAGCCACCGGTGTGGGGTAGTCGAAAGCGAGGGTGGCGGGCAGCCCGAAGCCGGTCACGGCCGTGATCCGGTTGCGGAGTTCCACCGCGGAGACCGAGGTGAAGCCGAGTTCCTTGAAGGTGCGGTCGGGGCCGGCGTCGTGACCGACGGCCATCTCGCGTACGGCGTCGAGCACCAGGTCGAGCAGGATCCGCTGCTGCTCGGAGGCGTGCAGGTCGCTCAACTGGGCCCGCAGCGCCGACGATTCGGCCTCGTCCGCCGCGACGGTGGCGACCGGCACGTCGATCAGGCCGCGGAGCAACGCCGGCACGGCCCCGGCCCGCAGGTTCGTGATGTCGGGCCGCATCGCGGCGAGGTAGGGCTCGTCGGCCGCGTGTGCGGCACCGAACAGGGCCAGGCTCTCGTGCACCGGAAGCACTCCGACACCCACCGACACGCCTCCGGCGGCGTCCTGTCCCCAGGGGCCGAGCGCGAAGGAGAGCGCGGGCAGACCGGCGGCGCGGCGGCGCCGGGCGAGGGTGTCGAGGAGGACCGCCCGGGCTGCCCACTCCCCCCGGCCGGCCGCGCCGAGCACGCCGGTGACCGAGGAGATCAGGACGAAGGTGGTGTGAGGGAGGGCCTGGGTGAGCTCGTCCAACCGGTGGGCACCGACCGCGACCTGCTCGAGGTCCGCGGTGTCCGCGGGGGCGTAGACCACGGCGGACAGCGGGCGCGAGGGCTTGGCGAGCACAGCCGCGAGGGCCTTGCCGTCGGTGACGTCGCAGGCCGCGAGGGCCACCTTGGCCCCGGCGCGGGTGAGTTCGGCCTTGAGCGCAGCGGCGGTCGGGTCCGAGCGGCCGTGCGGGCTGATGAGCAGCAGGCGGCGGGCGCCGTGCCCGGTGACGAGCTGCCGGGCCACGGCGGCGCCGGCCGGGCCCGAGGCGTCGGTCACCACGACGGTCCGCTGCGGGTCGAGCAGGGGCTCCGGCTCCTGGTCGGCGGCGGAGGAGACCTGGGTCAGCCCTGGCAGCAGCACCACACCTCCGCGGACGGCGAACTGCGGTTCGGCCGCCGAGAGTGCCGCCGGCATCGCGGCCACGGACGCCGCATCGCCGTCGATGTCCGCGAGCACCAGTCGACCGGTCCCGTCGGGGAACTCGGCCTGCGCCGAACGCAGCCAACCCCACAGCGGGGCCCTCACGGGGTCCACGATGTCCTCGGCCGAACCCACTGCCACGGCGCGCCGGGTCAGCACCACGAGCCGGGCTTCCGTGAAGCGCGCGTCGGACAGCCATGGTTCGAGCTGACCGGAGAGCTCCCGCAGGGCGGCGGCCTCGGCGCGCCCGTGCTCCTCGGACGGCTCCGGGGCGGCCGTGAGATCGAGGACCGTCACCGCCGGCACCGGCTCCCCGGCGTCGACTGCGGCTCGTATCGCGTCGAGCCCGTCGTACCGGTCCACGGTCACGCCGGCCGCCGCCAGCCCGTCGGCAGCGCCGTGGCCTTGTTCGTCCGTGTCTCCGGCCACCGCCCACCGGCCGGGCTCCGCCCGGGGGGCGCGCACCGAGGGCAGCGGTGTCCAGTCGAGGCGGAACAGCGACTCGAAGCGGCCGCTGCTCGACGCCCGGAGCCGGGTCGGCTGCTGCAGCAGCACGTGACGGGTGATCTTGCCGGAGGCGGTGCGCGGGACCTGCTCGATCTCGTAGAGCTCCTCGGGCACCTTGTAGTAGGACAGCTGCTCCCGGCAGGTGGCGAACAGCTGCTCCAGGTCGAGGCCGTTCTCGCCGGGCACCAGGAAGGCCACCGGGACCTCGCCCAGCAATTCGTGCGGCTTGCCGACCACGGCGACGTCGGCCACTCCGGGCACTCGGCGCAGGACCTCCTCCACCTCGCCGGGGTGGATGTTCTCCCCGCCGCGGATGATGAGTTCCTTGATCCGGCCTGTGATGGTGAGGTAGCCCTCACCGTCCTTCCGGGCCAGGTCGCCGGTGTGGTACCAGCCGTCCTTCAAGGCGGCGGCCGTGGCCTCCGGCTGGTTGTGGTAACCGAGCATGACGCTCGGTCCGCGAACCCAGACCTCGCCCTCTTCTCCCGGCAGGACGTCCAGCCCCGTCTCCGGGTCCACCAGCCGCACGCCGAGTCCGGGCACCGGCAGTCCGCAGGAACCTTCGACCCGGGCGCCGGTGGGCCAGTTGATGGTGATCGAGCCGCAGGTCTCGGTACTGCCGTACGCGTCGAGCAGCGGAGCCCCGAAGACCTCTTCGAACGAGCGGCGCAGATCCGCCGTCGTGATCGCCCCTCCGACCAGGCACATCCGCAGCGCCGGGGCTCTGAACCCCCGCTCCCGCGCTGCCCGGACCAGGTAGTGGTACATGGTCGGCACACCTGCGAGGAAGGTCGCGTTCTCCTCCTCCATGGCGGCGAGCACCTCGTCCGCGGAGAAGCCGTCCACGATGCGCGCCGAGGCGCCCACGACCGTGACTCCGAGCACGCACGCGATGTGTGACAGGGAGTGGAAGAGTGGCAGCGGCCACACCACCCGGTCCTCGGGCGACAGGTCCGGCACCGGGACGTAACAGGCGGCGACCGACCACAGGCAGTTGCGCTGTGTCGAGAGCACACCCTTGGGCTTGCCGGTGGTCCCGGAGGTGTAGAGCAGCCACGCCACGTCGTCCAGCCCGAGGTCGTCCCTGGCCGGCAGGCTGGGCTCCGACGCGGCGAGCGCGGCGAACGAAACGGTGCCCGCGGGGGCGCCGGCCGGTATCCCCGCCGCACCCGTGACGACCACCCGCAGTTGTGGCCGGTTCTTCACCAGCCCGGCCAGCAGTCCGACCCTGGACGGGTCGGTGACGATGACGCGGGCGCCGCTGTCGTCGAGGAGATAAGCCAGTTCGGCTTCGGTGAGCCGCGGGTTGAGCGGCACACCGACCGCGCCTGCCCGGGTGATGGCCAGATAGCTCTCGACCGTCTCGACGCTGTTGCTCAGCAGAATGGCGGCGCGATCGCCCGGTTGCAGCCGCAGACCGGCCAGATGACCCGCCAGCCTCCGCGTGCGCAGTTCCAGTTCTGCATAGGTCACGCTCCGCTGTGCGTCACGGAAGGCCACCTTGTCCGCGAAGCGCTCTGCGTGCCCACGCAGGAGTTCGGGAAGCGGCCGGATCAGCTCGGTTCGGAGCATGTCACTTACACCTCTCGGTACGGCGGAGCACCTGGCAGATGCCGGACGCATGTGCACCCTTGCCAAGCGCACGACTACCTTTGATCAGTGTCCGGCGATCGGAGTCCGCTCCACCCCCTGACCACCCCCCTAGCACCTCCCAGACCTCTCCCCCGGCGGGGCAACTGATGAGAGCCTGGCGCTCATGAATCCCAACGTCCGGCATCCATCGGTCAACGACGCCTGGGTGAGGCGTTTTCACAGCGCCGAAGACAGCGTCCGTTTCATATGCCTCCCGCACGCCGGCGGCAGTGCGACCTTCTACCACCCGATGTCGGCGGCGCTGGCGCCGGACATCAGCACCTTCGCCGTGCAGTACCCGGGGCGGCAGGACCGCCGCAACGAGGCCTGCATCGACAGCATCCCGGAACTGGCCGACGCGATCTTCGACGTACTCGCGCCGTGGGCCGACGAGCCGATGGCGCTGTTCGGGCACAGCATGGGAGCGACGCTCGCCTTCGAGCTGGCCGTACGCATGGAGAAGCGTCTCGGGAAGTCTCCGGTCGCCCTCTTCCTCTCGGGGCGCCGGCCCCCCTCCCACTTCCGGGCCGAGTTCGTGCACACCCGCGACGACGCGGGCATCGTCGCCGAACTGACGACCCTCAGCGGCACCGACCCCTCACTCCTGAAGGACGAGGAGATCCTCGACATGGTGCTGCCGATGCTCCGCAGCGACTACCGGGCGATCGAGACCCACAGGGGCGGAGCGGATGACGTGGTCTCCTGCCCGGTCACCGTGCTCACCGGGGAGAGCGACGACCGGGTCTCCGCCCAGGAGGCAGCCGGCTGGGCGAACCACACCCGCGGTGAATTCGCCTTGAAGACCTTTCCCGGAGGCCACTTCTTTCTCAACGACCACCGGGACTCGGTCACGGACCTCATCCGCACCAGCCTGTCGGGCATGCGGAGTTGAGGCGCACCCGGTCCCCCGTCAGGGGTCGCCGCAGACACCTCGTAGACGACCGGCGCCGCCGGATCGGTCATGTTGACGGTGATGCTCCGGGTGGGGCGCGGGTCCTTGTTCTTGTGGACTGTTCCCGCCCAGTGGACGCCCGGTGCACGTACGCCGTCAGCTCCGCCGGGACGTCAAGGGACGACCGTACTTCTGGCCTGCTCGACGCGCAGGTCGCTGTGCCTCCGTCACGGTCGGGTCACGGATTCGAATATGCCCAAAAAAAGTTACCCTGGGAAAACAAGCATGTACCCGAGGTCACAATTCAGTGTCTTGGGGGCAGCCGTGGCGGATGTTGTACTGGCCGGAATCCTGGGGGCCGTCGCCCTGGCGGTATTCCTCCTCCACTGGGCGCACCAGAGAAGTCGAGAGACCATCACCCAGCTGCGCGCAAAGGTAGCCGCACAGAGAATTGCAGCAATGCCGCTCGGCCGAACGCCCGTTGTAGCTGCCTCTGACGATCCGGAGGGGCCGGTCCGCCGCAGCGGCGGTGCAGCCGCCCTTCTCGCCTCCTTCGGTGACCGAGCCCGGTGTGCCTGGAGGGGACATCGCACGGCCACCATCACGGTGACAGCCGCCACCGTCGCCATCGTCGGCGCGCTCGCCCTGACGTCGGGCGGGAGCACACCCCAAACAGCCACCGCCGCGCCGCCCGCCACTGCCTCGGGCGCCGTCCCGGACCCCCGCCAGGACAAGAAGGGGGAGGGTCAAGATACGGAGCACAGCCCCGCCGAAGAGGGAGTCGACACAGGCGCCACCCATGACGACAGCAACGCGCGTGCGTTCTCCGGCCCCGGATCGGTGTCCCCCATCGAGGGGGAGCCCACTCCTGGGACCAGCAGCGCGCCAGCCTCCGGCGGCGAGGGCCGGACCGAACCGCCCACCGGAGGCACCCCGGCCCCGGACCGGACGACGGCACCCGGCACGCCAGGGACCACCACACCCGGCCCGGGCGCTTCCCCCACCACTACGCCGCCACCTCCCACGCCGAAGCCGTCAGCGCCCCAGAAGCCGGACACGTGTGACGGCGTGATCGACCTCCACCTACCACTGCTGCCGGACATCTGCCTCCTGTAGCGCGGAGGGCAGAGCGCGCAGCCAGTTCCGGTGATCTTGGTTTTGAGCTGCCGCGACACGTGGCCGTCAGGTGGCCCGGACTCAGGGGATCCCGCTCTCCGGCGATCACTCCGCCATCGTCGTGGCGTTGCTACCCGGCATCGGCGGCATGCCCGCCCGGCGCCAACTCGCCCTGCTCAAACCCGAAGCAGGCAGCGGATCGGAGACCGCGCAGGCCTCATGACGCTCAAGGGTGCCTCCGGTCGTGGGGGGGGGGGGGGGGGGGGGGGCGCGGGGGGGGCGCCCCCCCCCCCCGGGGGGGGGGGGGGGCGGGGGGCGGCCCCCCCCCCCCCCCCCACGGAAGGGCGCGTGGTGGGGGAGTAGAGGGGCGTGGGTGTGTGGCGGGGGCCAGTTATGCGGCCGCACCA
>NZ_JBIAKK010000036.1:0-9310 GCF_042872425.1 Streptomyces sp. NPDC005262 | reverse complement strand
CGAATCACCCGCTGCTGCGACGGACCGTTCGGCGCCGTCAGACCATTGCTCGCACCGTCCTGATTCACCGCCGAACCCCGCACCACCGCCAGCACCGGATGCCCAAGCCGCCGCGCATCCGACAACCGCTCGAGAAGCAGCATTCCGACGCCCTCTCCCAGGCTGGTGCCGTCGGCGGCCCCGGCGAAGGCCTTGACCCTGGCGTCGGCGGCCAGTCCACGCTGCCGGGAGAAGTCGACGAACACGTCGGGGGTGGACATCACGGCGACGCCGCCGGCGAGCGCCATCGAGCACTCACCACTGCGCAGTGCCTGCACCGCCAGATGCAGCGCCACCAGGGAGGAGGAGCAGGCGGTCTCCACGGTGATGGCCGGGCCCTCCAGGCCCAGGGTGTACGACACCCGGCCCGAGGTCGCACTGCCGGAATTGCCGATGCCGAGCAGTCCCTCGACCTCGGCGGGGACCCGGCCACGCGGCACGTAGTCGGCGTACATGACACCCGCGTACACCCCGACCCGCTCGCCCTGGAGGGTCGTGGGGTCGATCCCGGCCCGCTCGAAGACCTCCCAGGAGGTCTCCAGCAGCAGCCGCTGCTGGGGATTCATCGAGAGCGCCTCACGCGGGGATATCCCGAAGAAGCCCGCATCGAACTCCGCCGCGTCCCGCAGGAACCCGCCTTCACGCACGTACGACGTACCGGAGTGGTCCGGATCCGGGTCGTAGAGCCCCTCCAGGTCCCAGCCCCGGTCCTCGGGAAAACCGGACACGGCGTCCTCGCCTCGTTCGAGAAGCCGCCAGAGACCTTCGGGGGACGCGACACCGCCGGGCAGCCGGCAGCCCATCGCGACGATCGCGACCGGCTCGGTCCGGGCCGCCTCCACCTCGCGCAGACGCTTTCCGGTGCTGCGCAGGTCCGCCAGCACGCGCTTGAGATAAGCGCGGAGTTTCTCATCCTGGGTGGTCATGCCGGTTCAGTCCCTTGGTCGGAGTGCCGCACGGGCAGATTCTCGGGGCGGCCGGTTCGATCCGGGCCCGCTGTCGTGGGGTCACGAGCTGCCGAGTTCGCTGTCGATGAGGTCGAAGAGGTCCTCGTCGGTGGCCGCTTCGAGGTCGAAGTCGTCGTCGATCTCGACGACGCCGCCCTCGGCCGGGGCCGGCGCCCCGGCTTCGGGCTCCTGCGCCTCGGGCACCAGCTGTTCCTTCAGCTGCCGGGCGAGAGCCATCGGCGTCGGGTGGTCGAAGACGAGCGTCGCGGGCAGCCGGACCCCGACGGCCTCGCTCAGCCGGTTCCGCAGTTCCACGGCCAGCAGCGAATCGAAGCCCACGTCCTTGAACTGCTGTGTGGGTTCGATGCCGTCGGCCGGCGCGAGGCCGAGGACCGTGGCGACCTGGGTGGTCACCAGTCCGAGCAGGACGCGACTCCGTTCGACGTCGGGCAGCGTCGCCAGGCGTTCGACGAGGGACGGTCCCCCGGGCCGGCGGGCTGCCCGAGCGGTGCGACGAGGAGCCCTGACCAGGCCGCGGAGGACCGAGGGCACCTCGGCCTCTCCTGCGGCGCCGCGTGTCCCGAGCCCGGCGAGGTCGAGCCTGGCCGGCACGAGCAGGGTCTCGTGGGACCGCAGAGCGGTTTCGAACAGCCGCATGCCCACGTCGGAGGACAGCTCCAGCATGCCGCCGCGCCTGCTGCGCTGCAGGTCGGCCTCGCTCAGGTGGCCGGTCATCCCGCTGGCCTCGCCCCACAGGCCCCAGGCCAGGGAGACCGCGGGCAGCTTCCGGGCGCGGCGGAGCAGGCCGAGCCCGTCGAGGAATCCGTTGGCCGCCGCATAGTTGGCCTGGCCCGGGGTGCCGAAGACACCGGCCGCCGAGGAGAACAGCACGAACGCGGCCAGATCCAGATCCTGGGTGAGCTCGTGCAGGTTCCAGGCGGCGTCGGCCTTCGGTGCTAGGACCACGTCGAGCCGTTCCGGGGTCAGTGCGGCGACCACGCCGTCGTCGAGCACCCCGGCGGTGTGCACGACACCGGTCAGCGGGTGTTCCTGCGCTATGCCGGCCAGCACGGTGCGCAGTGCCTCCCGGTCGGCGGCGTCACACGCCTCGATCCTCACCTCGGCGCCGAACTCGGCCAGTTCCGCCACCAGTTCCTCGGCGCCGGGCGCCCCGGTGCCACGCCGGCTGACGAGCACGAGGTGCCGGACCCCTTGCTCGGTGACCAGGTGGCGGGCCACGAGTCGACCGATCATGCCGGTGCCGCCGGTGATCAGCACCGTGCCGTCGGGATCCAGCGGACGGTCCGCCCCGGACGGCTGAACCCCCGCACGGGCCAGGCGCGGCACGGACAGTTCACCCGCCCGCAGGGCCAGCTGGGGCTCACCGGTGGCGACGGCGGAGGACAGCACGGCCCGGGACCCGGGGGCGGCGTCGAGATCGGCGAGTACGATCCGGCCCGGATACTCCGACTGGGCGGAACGGACCAGACCCCAGACCGCGGCGGCGGCCGGATCCGTCTCCTCGGCTTCCCGCACGGCGACCGCGCCCCGGGTGACGAGGACGAGCCGGATCCCTTCCCGAGCGGGATCGGCGAGCCATTCCTGGAGCAGGGCAAGGGTGCGGCCGGTCAGCAGGCGTACCCTCCGGAGGCTGTCGTCCTCCCCGGGCCCGTCCGGCGCGGTGACCCCGGCGTACGCGAGGAGGTCGACGAGGACGGCGTCGGGTGCCGCACCGCCCGCGGATCGTGTCCCGTCGCTCCCGTTCACGAACTCGTCGGTGTATTCGGGCAGTTCCGGAGCCTCTGCCGTCGGCGCGGCGTGGGACCACTCCATCCGGAAGAGCGCGTCCGCCGGCTCGGAGGATGCGGACATCCGCCCCGGGCCGAGCGGTCGCAGAACCAGTGAGCCGACCGACAGGACCGGCTCGCCCGTGGTGTCGGCGGCGTGCAGCGCCATCCCACCGGAGCCGTCCGGGGTGACCACGACCCGCAGGGCCGTGGCTCCGGACGCGTGCAGTTCCACGCCGCTCCACGCGAAGGGGAGCAGAGGCCCCTCCTCGTCCGTGCCGTCCCCGGTGAATCCTCCGGCGTGCAGGGCCGCGTCGAACAGCGCGGGGTGCAGCCCGTATCCCCCTGGCTCGGTGCCTTCCGGCAGCGTCACCTCGGCGAACACCTCGGTTCCGCGCCGCCACACCCCGGTCAGGCCCTGGAACAGCGGCCCGTACTCCAGACCTCGGTCGAGCTGACGCTCGTAGAACCCGTCGACGTCCACGGCTTCGGCACCGGCCGGCGGCCACTGGCCGGGACCGGAGCCGGCGCCGGCGCCGGCGCCGGCGCCGGCGCCACGCTCGACGAGGACGCCACGCGCGTGGCGGGTCCAGACCTCGCCCTCGGCCGAGCCGTACACACTCACCTCGCGGCGGCCCGAATCCTCGGGCCCGGTGACGGCGACCTGGATCCGGACGCCGGTCCGTCCGTCGACCACCAGCGGCGCCTCGATGACGAGTTCTTCCACCACTCCCGCACCGGCTTCGTCGCCCACACCGATGACCAGGTCGACCAGGGCCGCACCGGGCAGCACCGTCGCACCGGACACCCGGTGGTCGTCGAGCCAGGCACTGGTGGCCGGGGTGATCAGGCCGGTGGCGAGAACCCCGCCGGAGCCGGGCAGCGAGACCACGGCGCCCACCAGGGGGTGGCTCCCCTCGTCCAGTCCGACGGCGTTCATGCTGCCGGCGCCTGGTACGTCGGCGTGCCAGTAGTGCTCGCGCTGGAAGGCATACGTCGGGAGGTCGACCCGCGCGGCTGCGGTCCCCGCGAACAGGGCTTCCCCGCCGGCCTTCGCTCCCCGTACGCCGAGTTCGGCCAGGGACCGCATGACCCGCCGCAACGAGCCCTCGTCCCGGCGCAGAGTGCCGGTCACCATGGCCGTCACACCGTCCCGGGCGTCCAGGACCTCCTGCACACTGCTGGCGACGACCGGGTGCGCACTGACCTCCACGAAGAAGCGGTGGCCCTGGTCGAGCAGCGCATCGGTCGCCTCCCTGAACCGGACCGTCTGCCGCAGGTTGCGGTACCAGTAGCCGGCGTCCATCCCGGTGCCGTCCTGCCATGCGCCGTCGACCGTCGAGTACAGCGGCACCTCGGCACGGCGCGGCTCCAGACCGGTGAGCAGCCCGGCGAGCTCGTCCTCGATGAGTTCCACGTACGAGCTGTGCGAGGCGTAGTCGACCGGGACCATCCGGACCCGGACGCCCTCCGCCCTCAACTCGGCGTGCAGGGCTTCGAGTGCGGCAGGCGCGCCGGCGACGACGACCGAGGAGGGGCTGTTGACGACGGCGGTCTCCACACCGTCGGGCAGCCGCCGCCCGGCCTCTTCGGCCGGGAGAGCGACCGACATCATGCCTCCCTGGCCTGCCAGGCCCCGGGCGATGACCTTGCTGCGCAGCGCCACGACCTTCGCGGCGTCCTGGAGCGACAGGGCACCCGCCACCGCGGCGGCGGCGATCTCTCCCTGGGAGTGGCCGACCACCGCGTCGGGCACCACGCCGAGCGATTCCCACAGCGCGGCCAGCGACACCATCACGGCGAAGGAGACGGGCTGGACCACGTCGACCCTCTCCAGAGAGGCGGCTCCCTCGCTCTGTCGGATCACGTCCAGCAGCGACCAGTCGGTGTGCGGTGCGAGAGCCGCCGCGCACTCGCCCATCCGGGCCGCGAACACCGTCGAGCTGTCCAGGAGTTCGGCACCCATGCCCACCCACTGGGACCCCTGGCCGGGGAAGACGAAGACCGTCTTGCCCTGGACGTCGGCGGTACCGGTGACCAGTCCGGGTGCGGATTCGCCGGCGGCGAGTGCGGCGAGGCCGGTCCCGGCCTCGCCGTTGTCGGCGGCGATCACCACCGCGCGGTGCGGCAGGGCGGCACGGGTGGTGGCGAGCGAGAACGCCACGTCGGTGGCGGAGACCTCGGGGTGGGCCGCGAGATGGGCGGTGAGGCGTTCGGCCTGGCCGCGCAGGGCCGCCCGGCTCTTGGCGGACAACAGCCACGGCAGCGGGGCGCCCGTCTCCCCCAAGGCTGCCGGCGAGACGCCGTTCCGCGGTGCGTGCGCGTTCTCCTCCGCGGGGGCCTGTTCCAGGATGACGTGGGCGTTCGTACCGGAGACGCCGAAGGAGGAGACGCCGGCCCGGCGAGGGCGGTCCGCGTCCGGCCATTCCCGGTTCTCGGTGAGCAGCTCCACGGCGCCGGCCGACCAGTCGACCTTCGGGGTGGGCGCGTCGACGTGCAGCGTCCTGGGCAGGACGCCGTGGCGCAGCGCCATCACCATCTTGATCACGCTGCCGACACCGGCCGCGGCCTGGGCGTGGCCGATGTTCGACTTCAGCGAACCGAGCCACAGCGGCCGGTCGGCCGGCCTGTCCTGCCCGTACGTGGCCAGCAGCGCCTGCGCCTCGATCGGATCGCCCAGCGTCGTCCCTGTCCCGTGCGCCTCCACCACGTCCACATCCGCGGCTTTCAGCCCCGCGGCCGACAGCGCCCCCCGGATGACCCGCTCCTGCGACGGGCCGTTGGGAGCGGACAAACCGTTCGACGCGCCGTCCTGGTTGACGGCGGAACCGCGGACGACGGCGAGCACGGGGTGGCCCAGGCGCCGTGCGTCGGAGAGCTTCTCCACCAGGAGCACCCCTACGCCCTCCGACCAGGCGGTGCCGTCCGCCGTACCGGAGAACGCCTTGACCCGGCCGTCGGCCGCCAGCCCGCGCTGGCGCGAGAACTCCACGAAGGTGTCCGGCGAGGCCATCAGCATGGCGCCGCCCGCCAGCGCCATCGAGCACTCGCCCGCCCGCAGGGCCTGCGCCGCGAGGTGCAGGCTGACCAGCGAGGAGGAGCAGGCCGTGTCCACACTGAGCGACGGCCCTTCCAGCCCGAGGAAGTAGCTGACCCTTCCGGAGGCCACGCTGCCGGCGGTGCCGGTGAGCCGGTAGCCCTCCAGGTCCCCCGGGGCGTTGTGCATGCCGAAGGTGTAGTCGTGGCTGATCAGGCCGGTGTACACACCGACCTTGGCGCCGGCGAGACTGCCCGGCTCGATACCCGCCCGCTCCAGCACCTCCCAGGACGTCTCCAGCAGCAGCCGCTGCTGGGGGTCCATCGCGACGGCCTCGCGCGGCGAGATCCCGAAGAAGCCGGCGTCGAACTCCCCTGCTTCGTGGAGGAACGCACCCTGCTGCACGTACGAGGTGCCCGGGTGCTCCGGATCAGGGTCGAACAGACGGCCCAGGTCCCAGCCCCGGTTGTCGGGGAAGTCGCCGATGGCGTCGACGCCGTCGGACACCAGCCGCCACAGGTCCTCGGGCGAGGCCACCCCGCCGGGGAACCGGCAGCTCATCGAGACGATGACGACGGGGTCGTCGTCCGCCGCGTCCGGCGCCGGCGGAAGGGGCGTGGCGACCGCCGGTTCGGCCCGGTCGCCGAGTATCAGGGTACGCAGGTGCCGGGCGAGCGCGGTCGGCGTCGGGTAGTCGAAGACGACGGTCGCGGAGAGCCGCAGGCCGGTGCCCGAGCCGAGCCGGTTGCGCAGCTCGACGGCGGTCAGCGAGTCGAAACCTGCCTCCTTGAAGGCGCGGGCGGCGTCCACCGTGTCGGGCGAGGTGTGCCCGAGGACGGTGGCCGCGTGGCCACGCACCAGGTCGACCAGGAAGCGTTCCTGTTCGTCGGCGGGCAGCGCGGCGAGGTGATCGGCCATCGATCCGCCCGCAGGGGTGGCCGTCCGCGCGGTCTGCCGGCCGGCCCTGACGAGGCCGCGAAGCAGCGGGGGCACCGGGCCGTCCGCTGACGCGGCGCGGACATCGGCGAGGTCGAGGACCGCCGGCACGAGTGCCGCGTCGGCGGAGTCCAGCCCGGCGTCGAACAGGGCCATGCCGCTCTCCGCGGTGAGGCCGAGCATGCCGCCCCGCTTGGTGCGCTGCAGGGCGGCGCCGTCGAGGTGGGCCGTCATGTCACTGCCGTAGGACCAGAAGCCCCACGCGAGCGAGGTGGCGGGCAGGCCCAGGGCGCGCCGGTGCACGGCGAGCGCGTCGAGGAAGACGTTGGCGGCGGCGTAGTTGCCCTGTCCCGGGTTGCCGAACGTGCCCGCGGCGGAGGAGAACAGTACGAAGGCCGCGAGGTCCAGGTCCCGGGTGAGTTCGTGCAGATTCCATGCAGCGTCGACCTTCGGTGCGAAGACCGTGTCGAGCCGCGCGGGGGTCAGCGCCGGGACCACGCCGTCGTCGAGGACGCCGGCGGTGTGCACCACGGCGGTCAGCGGATGGGCCGCCGGGATGCCGGCGAGGGCGCCGCGTACCGCGTCACGGTCGGTCGCGTCGCAGGCGGCGACCGTGACGTCGGCTCCCAGCTCACGCAGGGACGCGACGAGTTCGGACGTTCCGTCGGCGGCGGGGCCGCGCCGGCTGGTGAGCAGCAGGTGCCGCACTCCGTGCCCGGTGACCAGATGCCGGGCGGTCAACCCGCCCAGGCTGCCGGTTCCGCTGACCCACACCGTGCCTTCGGGGTCGAGGGCACGGGGTACGGTCAGCACCACCTTGCCGATGTGCCGGGCCTGGCTCAGGTAGCGGAACGCCTCGGGGGCATGCCGTACGTCCCACACCTTCCGGCGCGGCGGCCGGATCGCCCCGCTGTCGAACAGCGCGACGAGGTCGGTGAGGATCTCCTGGATCCGCTCCGGTCCGGCCTCGACCAGGTCGAACGCCTGGTAGTCGACGCCTGGACGGGCAGCCGCGACCTCTGCTGCATCCCGGATGTCGGTCTTGCCCATCTCCAGGAAGCGACCGCCTCGTGGCAGCAGTTCCAGAGAGGCGTCGACGTACTCGCCCGCGAGCGAGTCGAGGACGACGTCCATACCGCGTCCGCCGGTCGTGGCGAGGAACCGCTCGCGGAAGCCGAGGTCGCGGGAGCTGGCGATGTGGTCGTCGGCGAGGCCGGCGGCGCGCAGCGCGTCCCATTTGCCGGGGCTCGCGGTGCCGAACACCTCCGCGCCCCAGTGCTGGGCGAGTTGCACCGCAGCGGAGCCGACGCCACCAGTCGCGGCGTGCACCAGCACCGACTGGCCGGCCCGCAGACCGGCGAGGTCGTGGAGCCCGTAGTAGGCGGTCAGGAAGACGATCGGCACCGAGGCGGCCTCCTCGAAGGACCAGCCTCGAGGTATCCGGACCAGTTTGTGCCGGTCGGCCACCGCGAGCGGCCCGAAGCCGTCCTCCAGCAGACCCATCACCCGGTCGCCCGGGGCGAACCCGGTGACCCCGGGGCCGGCTTCGACGACCACACCCGCGCCCTCGCCACCGAGCGCCGCGTCGCCCGGGTACATGCCGAGAGTGATCATGACGTCGCGGAAGTTGACGCCCGCGGCACGGACCGCCACCCTGACCTGGCCCTCGGCCAGCGGAGCCGAGCCGGAGCCGGGTACCAGTGCCAGTCCGGCCAGAGTGCCGCGCTCGGTGACGTCCAGGTGCCAGGCAGCGGTGTCCCGGGGGACGGGAAGCGCGCGGTCGGAACCCCGGGCGAGCCGGGGGGCGCTGGCCTTGCCGTTACGCAGCGCCAGCTGCGGTTCCCCGGTGGCCAGGGCGGCACCGAGCGCCTCCCGGGACGCCGGGTCCCGGTCCAGGTCCACCAGCACGATGCGGTCCGGGCTCTCCGACTGTGCGGAGCGCACCAGCCCCCACACGGCGGCGGCCGCCGGATCGCGGATCTCGTCGGTGCCGTTCACCGCGACCGCCCCGGAGGTGACCACCACCAGTGTGGCGGGCTCCAGTTCGGGCTGGAGGGCCCAGCTCTGGAGGGCGTCCAGGGCGCGGGCGGTCAAGGTGCGGGCCCGCAGCGGAGCCGCCTCCGCGGCCGTTGCCGGTTCACGGCCGGTGGCAGCCTCTCGGCCTGCCCCGCCCGCACCGTCGGTCAGGTCGAGGAGCAGGGCCTGCGGCACACTTCCGCCGTCGCGTACGGCCGCGGCCAGCGCGGCCGCATCGGTGAACCCGGTCAGCCGCAGGGGCGCCTCTGCCGGAGTCACCGGCGTCCAGTCGACCTGGAACAACGACTCCTGGGCCACCGAGCGCGCACCGGCCAGCTGTCCTGCGGACAGCGGCCGAAGCACCAGCGACCCGACAGCGGCGACGGGCGTGCCCGTCGGGTCCGCGGCGCGCAGTGACATACCGCCCGCCCCGTCCACGGTCACCACGACCCTCAGTGAGGTGGCGCCGGACGCGTACAGGGCGACGTCGCTCCAGGCGAACGGCAGCAGCGTCCCGCCCTCACCGTCATCACCCGCACCCGCGAGGA
>NZ_JBIAKK010000035.1:0-10931 GCF_042872425.1 Streptomyces sp. NPDC005262 | reverse complement strand
TCCCACTCCTCATTCGTCAGATCACCACGCCCCATGCAGCCAGCCTGGCCTCAACACCCCACCTACGTCAGGAGATCCAAGAAACAGTGCCTAGTGCTGTGACCGGGAAGGTTCACCAGGTTGGGCCGCACTGATTACTCCCTCCGGCTCAGATGGGATCCGGGGGCGCAGCCCATGATGGCGATTCTTGGAAAAACGACCAACGTTGCCCGATCTGGTTATCAACGGCTCGGGATGATTGGCATGCGTGATGCTGACGGCGATCCGGTGTTGCCTGGTCGATCAGGTACGAGGGTGCGTCCCGGCCCTGCTCACGGCTGTTCGGTGCTGGATTGGGGCAGCCCTACGCCTCCGCGGGGGTGGTCGGTCGTGTCGCATATCGGTGGCGCATGGCGTCGCTGGCTGCAGGACCTGCGGTGAAGACGTAGGTGTCGCTGTCGTCGAGCCGGCGGCCCGTCTTGGCGTCAACGACGACGGGCTCGACTTCCTCGCCGCTGTGCGCGTCGATGAGGATCATGCTGCGTTCGGCCGGTGTGAGGCGGGAGTTACCCCACGCGGCCAGGGCGACGACCACCGGTCGCAGGGAGCGCCCGAGTTCGGTGAGGACGTACTCGTGGCGTACGGGGTTGGTCTGGTATGGCCGGCGCTCTAGTAGTCCGTCGGCGACGAGGGTTTTCAGCCGGGTGGTGAGCATGCTGGAGGAGATGCCCAGACTCTCCTGGAACTGGTCGAAGCGCGTGTAGCCGTCGAAAGCGTCGTGGAGGATCAACAGCGTCCACCACTCGCCTACGTGTTCCACCGTCGTGGACAGTGGACACTCCCGGTCCTCCAGCCTGATCCGGCTTGCCATGTCGGCCATCCCCTCAGTTACTGCTAAAGTCGAAGTTAGTAGCTTCTATTTTAGCAGTAATGACGGGAGCGGTGCCTTCTGCGCCCGCACCCGGGAACGGAGCACACCGTGACCACATCCATCAGCGAATCCCTCGAAGGCCGACGCGCTCTGGTCACCGGCGGCAGCAAGGGCACCGGAGCCGCCATCGCCCGACGTCTCGCCCAGGCTGGCGCGACCGTGCTGGTCACGGCCCGCAGCCGCCCCGACGACGTCGAGGAGAAGGCGTTCATCACCGCCGACCTGTCCACCGCCCAGGGCGCAGCCCACGTAGCCGCCGAGGCGGACGCCCGCGTGGGAGGCGTGGACATCCTGGTCAACACCCTCGGCGGGTCCGAGTCGCCGGCTGGAGGGTTCGCCGCGCTCGGCGAGGACGACTGGGCCAGGGAGCTGAACACGAACCTGCTGGCCGCCGTCCGCCTGGACCGCGCACTCCTGCCGCACATGATCGCCACAGGTAAGGGCGTGATCGTGCATGTCACCTCTATCCAGCGCCGCATGCCGCTGTGGAACGGAACCCTGGCCTACGCAGCTGCCAAGGCCGCCCTGACCACCTACAGCAAGGGTCTGGCCAACGAGGTCGCCCCGCACGGTGTCCGCGTCAACACCGTCTCACCCGGTTTCGTGCAGACCTCGGCCGCCGACAACCTCGTCGCCCGGATCGCCCACGACGCAGACATCACGCAGGAAGCGGCGCTGGGCCGGCTCATGGACTCCCTGGGCGGCATCCCGCTGGGCCGTCCCAACCGGCCCGAGGAAGTCGCCGAGCTCGTCGCCTTCCTCGTCTCGGACCGCGCCTCGGCCATCGTCGGCGCCGAACACGTCATCGACGGCGGCACCACCCCCACCGTTTGAACCCGCCACCACCGCAAGGAGCGTCATGCACGACAACCAGCCCCGAACCAGCAGCCCGGACACCCTGCCCGAGGTGATCACCCGCTATCTGACAGCGCACCGCGCCCACGACATTGCCACCGCAATCACGGCGTTCACCCGCGAAGCCACAGTGATCGACGATGGCAACACCTACGAGGGCACCCAGGCGATCGGGAAGTGGCTCGACCGATCGGCCACCGAATTCACCTACACCATCCACCTCACCGGCGCCCAGCAGACCGACGCAACCCGCTACACCGCCACCCACCACCTCGAGGGCAACTTCCCCGGCGGGAGCATCGATCTGCGTTACCAGTTCACACTCCGCGACGGTCTCATCGAACGCCTCGTCATCGAACCCTGAGTCCCTGCCGGCGCCACCCGTTGCCGCCTCAGGCGAGAAGCCCCGATCGCCCCGCAATCTCGGTGACTCACCTTCCTGCCAGGTCAGACCGCCACTCGCAGGGACCGTCCACCCCAGCGGATGCCTTTCTCACTGCGGATGCGGGCGCGTTCCTTACGTTCGGCGGCCAGGACGTCGCGGTGGCGAGCGTTGGCGTTGCGCCACCGCAGGTAGGCGTGCAGGGCCCGGGTCTGCACGGTGTGGTTGGGGTGGTGGGAGTTGGCGATGGTGAACTGCCGCAGTGGTCCGAAGTGCGCCTCGATCGGGTTGGCCCACGAGGCGTAGGTCGGGGTGAAGCACAGCTCGACCTTGTGTTTCCTTGCCCAGCGACGGATGTCGGCGCCCTTGTGGGCGGACAGGTTGTCCATGATCACGTAGATCGGCGCGCCGTCGGGCCAGGCAGCCCGGATCGACTTCAGCGCGGCCAGCGTGTTCGCGGCACCTTTCCTGCGGTGGTTGACGCCCCACAGGGTGTCGTCACCGATCGAGTAGCAGCCGTGGAAATAGCGCACCCCGTGGGTGCGGTGGTAGGTGGCGGGCAGCCGGTCGGGGCGGCACTGTGCGGCCCAGCCGGAGCCCGCGACGGGTCTGATCCCAAGCGGGCCGAACTCGTCGAACGCGAAGACCCGGTCCGGGAAACGGTCCAGCACTTCCTCGATCCGGTCCAGTTTCGCCTCCCGCTCGGGGTCCGGGGACTCCTTCCACGTCTTGGTGCGCTGGAAGGTGACACCACGGCGGGCGAGCAGGCCGCGTAATGCCTCGCGGCCGATGCGGATGATCCGGCCGTGGACTTTGCGCAGGTAGGCAACGAGTTTTCGCAGGGACCAGCGGGTGAAGGGCTGGCCGAGCTTGGTCGGGCGTGTGGTGGCCGTCGCCACGACGAAGTCCTCGTCGTCAGGGCTGAGTCGGCGGGGACGGCCTCCTGCCCACCGAGGGTCCAGACAGGCCAGGCCGATCTCGTTGAACCGGTGGATCACATCCCGGACGGTGTCCTCATCGGCCTGCACCAGTTGGGCGATCACCGGCGCCCGGTTGCCGCCGGCCGAGGCCAGCAGCACCATCGCGCGCCGGTAGCGAACTGAGCTGGTGCTGCCACGGCGCACGATCTGCTGCAGCTTCTGCCCCTCCTGGTCGGTCAGTCTGCGCACACGGACAGGCTCGGCCACCGCGCCTCCAGCGGTCGGATCGGACGTCACCGCACATCCAACCGTCACGATCACCAAACCGGCGAACCTATGTGGTCACAGCACTAGCAGCCCGATATGGCCAGGGGCGTTTCCCTTTATGGGGCCGTTTCCGGGGGTCTAACGGCGTCCGCCGAGGCGGTCGTCGTGGATGTGTCCGGCCACTGCGGCGAGCTGGTCGGGGTCGGCGAGTTCGGTCAGTCCGTGGACGGCGGCGTCCATGCGGTCGGGGGAGTCCATGCCGCACCCAGGTGGCCATCTGCTCTTCGAGGCGGACGTGGGCGCCGACGTGGTGGATGAGGCCCTGCTCGTACAGCTGGGCGATGGGTTCGGCCCGAAGGCGTTTGCCGACCTTCGCGGTGACTTCGAGGACCCTGGGCATGAGCTGCCCGGCGGTCGTGCCGTCGCGGCGCAGCTGCTCCCATGCCTGGGAGAGGACTTGGCGGGCCATGTCGCCGCCGTAGTTGGACTCCACGACGATCGCATCGGCTTTGAGGGCGAGGGCGAGGCGGCACGCGGTGAGGCCCCAGTCGTTGGCGCCCATGGACGCGGAGCGGTCCTCGAGGACGTACAGGTGGCCGTCGAAGCCGCGTGCTGCGCCGATGATGCCGGTCTCGTCGCCGACTGAGGACTCTCCGCCGGCGGGGTCGACGGCGACGATGACGCGGGCCATGTCGAGGCCGCCGAACTCGACGGTGGTGAGGCGGTGGTCGGTGATCCAGGTGCGCTGCCACACACCGCCCTCGGGGGGACGCGGCTTTTGCTGGTAGAGGGCGGCCCATACGCGTTCGCCGACGCGGCGGCGGGTCGGGGCGTGGTGGTCGGCGTCGAAGCGTTCGGGCCATAGGGGTTCGCCGTGGGCCCGGCCGAGCGGGTCGGTGTCGCTGTCGGCGAGGGCGGGAAGGTCGATGATCTTCCACTCGTTGGCCTGTGCGTCGGCGAGGATGCGGCCAGCGAGGTCGTCTTCGTTCCATCGGGTCTGGATGACGCAGATCGCCCCGTCGGGCTCCAGGCGGGTCTGCAGGACGGACTGCCACCACTCCCACGTCTTGCGGCGCATGCTCGGGGAGTCGGCGGAGGCCATGTCCTGCACGGGGTCGTCGACCAGGGCGATGGTGGCGCCCTTGCCGGTGAGGCTGCCGCCGATGCCCGCGGCGACGAGGCCCCCTTGGTGGCCTGCGATGTCGAACCGCATCGCGGCCCGACTGGAGGGGTTGAGGTGGATGCCGAGCTCGTCGCCCCACGTCTCGATGGCGTCGCGGATCCAGCGGGAGTGCTCCTCGGCGAGGTCACCGGAGTAGGAGGCGATCATGATGCGGCGGTCGGGGTGCTGGCGCAAGTACCACAGGGGTGCCCAGCGTGAGGCCCGGCGGCTCTTGCCGTGACGCGGCGGCATGGTGATCATGACGCGGTCGGCGCGGCCCTCGGCCATGTCGATCCACGCCTGGTCGATGAGGTGGAGGTGGCGGGCCTGCATCTCGCGGCGTTCAGTCAGCACGGCGGCCATCGCACCCGGGGAGGCGTCCATGGCGATGTGGCGCTCGATGCGGGCGAGCTGGACGCGCAGCTCCGGGGAGGCCTTCGAAGCCATGGCGCGGCGCTGCGCCGGCAGCCTGGTGCGGTAGGCGTTCAGCAGCTTGGTTTCGCGGTCGCTGCTAGTCATCGGAGCCATGGGCGGCCTCCTCGGATATGCCGATCAGGGCTTCGAGTTCGTCGAGAGCGATGGCGGTCAGCTCGCTGCCCGAAGCGGCCGGGGTGACGATCTCGGTCTTGGCGGGCTTGTCGAGGCCGTTCATGCGGGCGCGGCGCTCCATGATGCGAAGGGCCCGGTCGATGGCGGGCAGGTCGCCGTCCTTGACGGCTTGGCGGTAGGCGACGAAGAACAGCCGGTCCAGGCGCAGGTTCTCCACGGCGCGCAGCTCGTCGGCGTTCTCGTCCTGCTCGGTGGTGCGTTCCTTCAGGGCCTGGCGCACGTCTTTGCAGGCGGCGTTGATGAGCTGGTCGTCGACCGGTGGCTCCAGGCCCTTCTTGTACCGGTCGATGCCGTAGCCCTGCGGGTAGGCGATGCGGTCGGAGTTGATGGCCGGATCGGCGGCGAGCTTGCGGCCGACGGTGAGCCAGTCCACACCGGCCAGGCGTAGGTCGATGGCGTCCGCTCGCCGCTGCGCGATGGCGGCGCGTGCGGCCTTGTCGGGGCGTCCCACCAGCCGTGGTCCTCTCGCTGCTCCGCGCCCCCGCGCCGAAGAACATGATGGCACTGCAAGATCGGAGAGGGGGTGTGGTGACCGGACTCCAGGTAGCGGGGCTGTGTGGGCCGGCGCCGTTGGACGAGCGGCCGTCGGGGAACGTGTGAAGTCCTAGTGGTTGTCGATGATTTGAAGGGTTGCACCGGCCATAGTGGCCATGTGGTCGAAACCCTCATAGCTGCGTTCGGTTCGGTCGTCGCCCTGGGGGCGCTCGTGGTGAGCTTGATGGCTCATCGGCATCAGGTGGCGCGAGCGGCAGCCCTCGATGTTCGTGAGAGCCGGGTCGAGGCCCGGGAACTGGCTGTAGTGCGGCGCGAGGCCCGCGTGCAGGCTTCAATGATTGAAGTGCGAACCGTTATGCAGCGATCGGATTTGCACGAAGGCTGGCTGATACACACGTTGCAGATCGTGAACCCGAGTAACCAGCCCATCCTGCTCCACAGTGGGTGTACCCACGACTCCAGGGCGCTGCCCGACGTTTCCGGACGGGTTGATCCCGGTGCTACACGGCACTTTCGACTGCCAAGGTGGGTGAGCCCGAACCTGAATGCTGATATTTCTCACGGCATCACGATCACCTTCACCGACGCTGGGGATATTCGGTGGCGCCGAGATGGACACGGTGGCCTACAGAGAGGCCTACTGGGGGAGGATGGCGCTTGGGAGTGGATGGAGCGAGAGAATCCGGTCATCACGGAGTCGAGGGCGCCAGTCGTTCCGCCAGGCGATCTGAGAATCGCTGGCCCAGTTTGGGGCGGCGCAGTCGCGGGCTCTACCTTCCGCTACCGGCGTTCGCGACCCCGCAAGCGGGCTCTGGCGCTTGCCGCGTTGGTGGCCGTCGTGATCCTCGTGGGGACAGTGGTCGTGCTCTGGTGGTGGTGATGGGGCGTCCTCGTGCCGAAGACTGGCCACTCAGCCCCCGCGAGGCAACTCACGCGCTGCGGCCCGGCGACCTGGTGTGGTCGCCGGACCGGGGACCCTACAGGAAGGTCAGCTGCTCGGGTGCGTCAGGGTCGGGCGGCAGTTGGCCGGGTGGTGGTGCGTCGGGTGCGTTGCGGTTGGCGCGCAGCCACCATGCGAACTGCCAGTTGCGGCAGGTGCGGTACAGGTACTGGTGGCGGCGCGGTGCGGTGGCGGGGATGGAGTGCTCGCCCCATCCTGTGATGGGGCGGGCGTTGTCGAGCGTCACGCGCAGACCCGGCAGCAGGGCCGGGCCTTCCCAGTGGTGGCCTTCGGCGTAGTCGAAGGCCAGGTGGGCGTTGGAAGCCCAGTCCCACGGGTGGGGCAGGGCGCACAGGTACCAGGCCAGCGGCCGGCTGTCGGCCGGCAGCGTGACTTTTTGGTGAGGTGCCCGCGGGTTGAGCGGGGCCCGGTCGGACTCGCCGAAGGTTTCCAGGCAGTGCTTGTCCAGGTTGATGTGACGAACCCCTGCCAGCCACATGATCAGGTACGGTGCGGCGGCGGTGATCCCAACCCGTACGGGCGGTTGCGACATTACGGTATTTCCCCCCTCTGAATAGGGCCTGAATTACTTGGCCCGGTTATTCCTTTCTTTAACCAATTTTACCAAAATTTCCACAAGTCGCTTATGGTGCCCGTGTCTGAAATCGTTCGGATAGGGCATGTTGAATTCTTCGTCGAGAGCTCTCTCGTAATCGAGGTCGGAGAGCGGCAGAGGGTCCTTGCAGATGGCCCGCAGCGTCGCGTTCGAGCGGCCGGTGACCGTCACGTCACCGAAGTACGCCCCGAGCAGTTCGGCCAGTGATTCGGGGGTGTGGTACCGGATCCGCATCCACTTGCCCTGCATGAACCGCATGTCGACGTTCTCGCTGTCGAGGAACGACAGCCGGGTGGCGTCGTTGGCGCTGGTGGCATGCTGCTTGTTCTCGAATGCCCGCTCGGCCAGCAGGTTGCGGGTGCCGATGCACACCGTGCCGTCGGCGGCGACGAGGGCGTTGACGGTGGTCAGTACCCAGTGCTGGTAATCCAGCGACGTCGTCGCGTTGATGACGGAGTCGAGGACGACCATCTCGTACAGGCCGTGCTGCGCCACCCGCTTCTCGACGGTGCGGATCATGGACACGACGCCCCTGATATCCACCGCGTATTTGCCGGGGGTGGTGCGGAACGGCTCGTAGTCGTCGATCTGGTAGCCCTCGGGGCGCAGCTTCTTCGCGTAGTCGCCGTGGCCCGCACCGAAGTCCACCACCCGCGTCTCGGGGCGCTTGCGCAGCCGGGGCAGCGCCAGCTTCTCCCACACCTCCGACTTGTACGCGAGCTTCCCGGCCTTCTTCAGCGAGGTGTACTGGCGCAGCCGCTTGGGCTGGATGATGTGCTGGTTGTAGACCGGCGCCTGATCCTCCAGGCCGGTCCAGTCGTACACGCCGTACTCGCCGGTGAGGTCGGCGACCAGCACCGCGGCGTCCGAGGACGCGCAGGTCCATGCGAGGACGTCGAAGTGGTTGGCGGCCGCGACCACCGCGTACTCGGCGTTGAGCGCGATCTGCCCCTGGTCGTCGATGACGACGGAGCCCCACGGGCCGTGGCCGCCGGTCATGTAGTTGATGGCCTGCTGGAACGGCTTGTTGCGGGAGACCGCTACTTCGATGGTCTGCCACGGGATGTACGACCAGGCGCCGATGGGGCCGGGCTGCGCGTACACCACCGACGCCTCGGTCTCGACGCGGTTGTGCAGAAGGTTGAACTGGATTTCGTCGGTGAGACGGACCTTCGTGCCGAGCATGACCGCCGGGGTGTGCGTCATCCCCAGCGCGGTCATGGCTTTGGTTCTCTGGTGGCCTGCGACCAGCGTGCCGTCGGCGTTGAGGATGACCGGCTTGACGACGCCGTGGCGGCCGATGGACTTCTGGAGCCGGGCGAAGGCCTCATCGGAGAGGTGTCGCGGGTTGTAGTCGGCCGGGCGCAAGTCCTTGAGCGGGTACGCCTCGTGGAACGTCGTGGTGGGGGCGCTGCTCATGCGTCGTCCCCGTCCTCGTCCTCGACGGCGCCGGCGTCCGCGCCGGCGCCTTCTGCGTCGGCGTCGTCGGTCTCGTCGTCGTCGGCGGTGGGTGCTTCGGCGGTGTCGGAGTGGGCCTCCTGCAGCAGGTGCCAGCCGAAGCCGAGATCGGAACGGGCCTGGGTGAGGAACTGCTCGTAGATGCGGTTCAGGGTCTCCACCTCGGCGGCCGTGATCTGCACGCGGGTGGTGGACCACTGCAGGTAGCCCCACTGCAGGTACTCCAGCTTGGCCATCGCCCCGGTGCCCGCGCCGTCGGACGGCAGGTCGATCGTAGCGGGCAGGGCCCGGTGGTCCAGCAGCTTGTCCAGGGCGCCCTGGTCATAGCCGGTGCCGTCCAGGTCGGGCAGCTCTTCGAGGATGTCGACCAGCAGCTCGCTGTCGTAGCCGGCCAGGTCCGAGGTGCGGTTGTCGACGACGACGATGCGGGCCGCGTCCTCGTCGTGGACGTCGACGAACGTGGCGGCGATCTGGTCCCAGCCGAGCTGCTTGGCGGCGGCCCACGTGTGGTTGCCCGCCAGGATTTCGTTGGGGCGGCCGGTGTGGGTGCCGCGGTTGACGACGATGGCCTTGTACTGGCCGTTGACGCGCAGCGACTCGGCGATGGCGTCGACGTCGCCGGTGCGCGGGTTGCGGTAGTACGCCACTAGGTCGTCGACCGGCACCGCCAGCGGCAGCAGCGACTCGGGAATGCGGGCGGGCGCAGCACTCACAGGAGGAGTCCTTCGTGTAGGAGGCGTGCCCCCGCGCCCTACGCCCGCCCACGATAGAGGATCAAGCCCGCACAAGCTCCAACTGCGCCTCGATGGCCACCGGCTTGCGGGCCGCGCGCAGCGGAACCCGCGCCCGCGTTTCGCCCTTGCCGATGTCCACCACCCACTGGGGTGCTGTCAGCTTGCGCCGGTCTGCGAGCGCACCGCGCGTCAGGGCGATCCGCTCGTCCTCGGTGATGCACTCCTCGTACAGCACCACCCAGGCCTTGCTGGTGTCCGGCTGCAGTGGCGGCCGCTGCCGCTGGGGGTGCTGCTCCTCGCCGCCACCCTCCTGCTGCTCCTGCTGTTCCTCGCCGCCCTGCTGCTGCTCCTGCTCCGGCTGCTGTTCGGGCTGCTGCTCCTGTTCCTCCGGGTGCTGCTCCTGCTGCTGGCCGGTGCTGGCTGGTGCTGGCTGGTGCTGGCGTGTACGGCATCATCAACCGCCATGGACCCGACGATCCTTGCCGCGATCATCCCCACCCCGGTAGCCGTCATTGCTGCCGCAGCTGCCTACGCCGCAGGACGTTCACAGGCACGTGGGGCACACCAAGGCCCCATTGATGCCGTACGCCGACAGCACCAACGCGACGCCTATGCCGCCTTTCTCCATGCGGCCAACGTCTACACGGAGGCGACCAATTGGGAACGCTGCAAGGATCAAGCGCGCGAGGACTTGCGTGCCGCTGGGCAGCGTCACACGACCGAGCTGGTAGAGAGTGAGGCTTGCAGTCTGGTCATGTCGGCGTCCCGGGAGCAGCTCACCGTCGCAGGGGCGGTCGTGGATCTTGAGGGTCCGGAGCACATCGCTGTGCTTGCGGGAGAGGTGACCCGCGCCGCAAGTTACGTCGAAGCGGCCGCTGTCCATCACGGTCTTGTGGTTCCTTCGGACGCTGGCTACGACGAGGAACGGGACGAGGTTGACGGAACTCATCGGGTCCTCCGGAGGGCAATTCACGCCTTCACGCCCGCCGCCCGGAAGTACCTCAATGACGGCCGCATCACATAGCAATCTTGTGCCGCTGGCGCGCTCAGGCGAGTCATGCGCGGCTCCGCTCGGCGGCGGCGGCCGCGGTGAGGCGTGGCTGGTGGAAGCCGTGCATGGGCTGGTCGTAGCGGCGGGTGCAAGGGGATCCGGCAGCGGCCTGGCAGGTGGTGCAGCCGAAGTCGAGGGCTGGGCGGGTACCGGCGGCGAGTCGACGGTTGAGGTCGTCGACCCTGGCCTGCTGCCCCACTTGGCTGGCCACCAGGTGCTCGAAGCCCGCGCGGAGCCGTGCGGCCTCGGCGGCGCTGAGGACCCGGTGGTCGGTGTGGCCGATCAGGTGCCGCATCTGTTCCACGGTCGGCCGCTCGGAGCGGGGAACGGTCATCGGCCTTCCTTCCGGTCGGCCGTGGCCCAGCGGTGCGGGGTGACGGTGTCTCCGGGCCACAGCCCGGGGACACCGCCGTGGCAGTAGCGCAACTGTCCCTCGCCTAGGCACTGTTTCTTGGATCATGTTCGGAGCCAGATGGTGAGGGCTGCGAGGGTGACGGTTCCGAGGTAGATGTAGGCGCGTTTCTCGTAACGG
>NZ_JBIAKK010000034.1:0-16467 GCF_042872425.1 Streptomyces sp. NPDC005262 | reverse complement strand
CTCCCGGAACCTACGCCGGCCGGGGAGCAGTAGCCGTCGACGGGTCGGTGTGCGGAGCCGCCCGAGATCGGCCCCGCACACCGGCCGGGGGCACGTGGCCGGGGTATGTCGACGACCGGGGTCTTTCCGGAAGGAAGGCCTCCTGCTGCACCCTGGTGGTCGCCTCTCGAAGTCCTTCGGGGGTTGACGTGGAGCCTGACCGGTGCCTGGAAGTCATCCAGCGACCGGTCCTGTGCGTAGGCAGTCGGTGGCCGGTGGCTTTCGCCGCGGAGGGCCACGGGGGAGTTCATCGCCATCACCGAGGACGGCCCCGCATCCTTACCCTGCCCTGGGTTCGGATCCGCTCATACGCGGTAGCCGGCCCACGTCGGCGTGGGCCCCGACCGGGCGGAGTGCCGCCGTCGTTCCGGCATCCGGGCCTGGCGTCGTGTTCGTCGTAAGTCGCAGTGGCGTCGTGTCGATCCGCGGTCGTGCCGTTCGACCTAGGGGTGAGAGGGTCGAGGGACGACCCCGTACACAGGAGGCCGAAGATGGCGAAGTACATGCTGATCATGCGCGGCACGGACGAGTCGATGGCGAAGATGATGGAGACGCCCTTCGAGGAGATGCTCGAGACGGTGGGGCGCTTCAACGAGGAGTTGATCCGGGCCGGCGTGCTGGTCGCCGCCGAAGGGCTGGATGACCCGGGGCAGGGCGTGGTGGTCGACTTCAGCGGCGAGACGCCGGTGGTCACCGACGGTCCCTACGGCGAGACGAAGGAACTGTTCGGCGGCTTCTATGTGATCGACGTGGCCTCGAAGGAGGAGGCGGTCGAGTGGGCCAAGCGCCTCCCGGCGGTCGCCGGCTCGAAGTGCGAGATCCGCCGGGTACCGGGCATCGACGAGTTCCCGCAGGACAACGAGTGGATCGCCAAGGAGCGGGTGTGGCGCGAGCGGACCGGCCAGCTCTGATGGCCGCAGGGGCGGAAGGCCCGGCGAGCTCGCAGGCGGCTCGGCGGGCCGTGGAGGCCGTATGGCGGATCGAGTCCGCCCGGATCGTTGCGGCGCTGTCCCGTTACACCGGGGACTTCGGGCTCGCCGAGGACGTCGCCCAGGAGGCGCTGGCCGAGGCGCTCGTCAGCTGGTCGCGCGAGGGCGCGCCGGCGAACGCGGTGGGCTGGCTGCTGGCCACCGGGCGGCGGCGAGCGATCGACAACTACCGCCGCCGCGCGGCCCTCGACGAGCGGTACGCCCTGCTCTGCGGCCAACTCGCCGAGGGAGAGGCGAGTTCGGGCGCGCAGGCCCCGCCGGAGCGGGCCGACGACCTGTTGTGGGACCCCGACCAGGTGGACGACGACGTCCTCGCGCTGATGTTCATCGCCTGCCACCCTGTGCTGGCGCCCGAGGCGCGAGTGGCATTGACGCTACGCACGGTCGCCGGACTGGCGAGCGAGGAGATCGCCCGCGCGTTCCTGGTGCCTGTGCCGACCGTCCAGGCACGAATCACCCGGGCGAAGAAGACGATCGCCGCGGCGGGAGTGCCGTTCGAGCTGCCGCCGTCCGAGGAGCGCCGCGGACGCATCGGCGGGGTGCTGAGCGTGCTGTACGTGATCTTCACCGAGGGCTCGACAGCGACTGCCGGCGACGACCTGCTGCGCCCCGACCTCGCGTACGAGGCGATCCGGCTGACCCGGATGCTGGCCGCCCTGCTGCCCGACGAACCAGAGGTGTCCGGGTTGCTGGCGCTGTGCGAGTTGACGACCGCGCGTTTTCCCGCCCGCACCGGCCCCGACGGTGAGCCGGTGCTGCTCGAGGATCAGGACCGGCGCCTGTGGGACCGCTCTGCGATCCGCCGCGGCCTGGCCGCGATCGGCCGGGCCGCCGCCGTCGGACGCGGCCTGGGGCCCTACGGGCTGCAGGCCGCGATCGCCGCCTGCCACGCGACGGCCCCCTCAGTGGCGCAGACCGACTGGGAGCGCATCGTGCTGCTCTACGAGGCGCTGGGCCAGGTGGCCCCCTCCGCCGTCGTCGACCTCAACCGAGCGGTCGCCGTCGCGATGGCGACCGGGCCGAGCCAAGCGCTCGCCATCGTCGACGACCTGGTCGCCACCGACCGCCTGTCGGGATCGCACCTGCTCCCGAGCGTGCGCGGCGAACTGCTACGCCGGCTCGGCCGGACCGGCGAGGCCCGGGCCGAACTCGAACTCGCCGCCCGCCTGTGCCGCAACACCCGCGAACAATCGGTGCTGCTGCGCAAGGCGGCCACGCTGTCGTGAGCGGGGGGAAGGGCATCCCCACGCGCCGATCCGACAAAGTCCCGCGCCTCAACTGTCGGCTCCGGCACCGTGGTGCACATGGCGGACATCCTTCCCGGCCGGACGAGAAACGGATGCGGCAGGCTGCTGCCCGTCGTGATCCACTTCTGCTGATCGGCTTGCCTGCCCATGCCCGTTGCCGCCGCGCGCCCCATCTTCCTGACCGCCGCCGAAGCCGCCGGCACGCTCGACCGACAGGAAGAATCCTTCGTCAAGCGCTGGGAGCTTGATCAACCCCCGAAGGACTTCGGCCGCAGACCACTTGGCGCCCCGTAACGGCCACCGTCCCCGGCACGCGGACCCTCGCCTGGAACGGTCTGCAATGCGAAATCACCACGAGGCCCGGTAGGCCGCCGATTGCCCTTGCTAGCAGGCACATTGGTTCGGACTCAGGCGGCGTACTGTAGCCGCCGCAGGATTGAGGCCAGCGGTCGGCGGCGAGGGATGCCACACCGTGCTGCGCCGCGAACCGATGACGTAGCACGCCCAGTCACGCCGAGCATCGTGCTCCGCTCAGCTTGATGCACTCCAGGAGATCAGCGTTCACGGCAGCATGATGATCTACTGCATGGAGTGACCATGCGCCTGGCTGGTCTGTATGAGGGCTTCCGGCGGCGAGCGAATGAGGCTGTAATGAGCGAACTGACGAAGCCCGAGATCGACCTTCCGGGGGGTGACGCTCCCACCGAGCTGACAACCCGTGACCTCGTCGTCGGGGACGGGCTCGAGGCGAAGCCGGGCAGGGTTGTCCAGGTTCACTACGTCGGGGTCACCTTCGAGTCCGGAAAGGAATTCGACACCTCCTGGGACCGGGGCCAGACGTTCAAGTTCGCCGTGGGCGGTGGCAAGGTCATCAAGGGCTGGGACCGCGGGGTCAGAGGGATGAAGGTCGGCGGCCGGCGCGAGATCATCGTTCCCCCGCGCCTCGGCTACGGCAACCAGTCACCCTCGCCGTTGATCCCGGCGGGCTCGACACTCGTCTTCGTGGTGGACCTGCTCTCCGTCGCAGTCTGAGGCCTTCTGCTACCCGGCCTCTCCGCCCGGGCAGGAAGCAGCGGCCTGGGGACTCCCGTGCCACTCCCATGATCGTCTCGCAGGCGATAGCGTGCGCCCATGACTTGGCGGGGACCGACATATCGGATGGTGGATGGGGAGAGAATCGATGGGGCCTGGTGCCACATTTGGCGGCGTTATCGACCAGGCAGTGAGTATTACCTCGACGACTTGATTGTCTTCGCGGATGGAGCGATCACCTGCGGAGAACGTACGGACCTGGCCGGCCTCGAGAAGATGCTGGCAATGGGCCGATTGGCGGTGACCAACCCTGAGACTCCACCCCTTCCCGACGAACCATCGAAGTGGGCCTCCCGTCACGGCCAACCGCTGACACCAGAGGGCTTTCTTCTGGAAGTCGCTGATCGCATCGAAGCACTCAATGAGCGACCAACTGCCGGGCAACGTTGCTGGGCTGCGATCCGACGCTTTCAGCAGGAGCCGGCCGAGTCCAACCGAGCACTTCTCCGGTCGGCATATCTGGCGGTTCCGCCGCATCTTCGGATCTACGTCCTCGGAGATATGGACCGCCAGGACCGTCCCTTGCGGATCCTGCTCACGAACATTGGTGAGGCCGTCGACGGCGATGGCCCAGTGGTGACAGCGGAGATGCATCAGGACGTCCTGGATTACTTCAGCCGAGGAGATCAGGGAGTCCAGAGCGAGCAGGAGCGGCGAGCCATCCAGCATGCCGACGATCCTTCAGAACCCGGCCGACCGGCTCTCATATCGCACGAAACGGTCTACCCGCAGGGGTGGCCTGAGCAGCCGGGTCTGTTCATGCTCCGCAACGACTTCCCTGCACAGATCGTGTTCGCCGGCGAGTCCTATGCGTCCGTACTGCATGGGTACTGGGCGCTGTCGGCGGCCGACGCTTCCGACAGAAGCAGAATCCGGGATGCGGCCTCCGGCAGAGAGGCGCATGACCTGGGTGGCCGGGCCACGCACCGGAGTGACTGGCCCAACGTTCGGCTCGCGGTCATGGCAGAGCTCCTTCGCGCGAAGTTCACTCAGTACCCTGAACTCGCCCAGGTCCTCGTTTCCACAGGGGACGCCAGGATCAGCTACACCGGCTTCTCGGACTCACCCTTCTGGAGAGATGTCGCCGACGGTCGGGGACGAAACTGGATGGGGCGGTTGCTCGAGCTGACCCGCTCCGAGCTCCTTGCCCAGCAGTTGCTCCGGCCCGAGGACTCCAGTGTGCTGAAGTAGGAAGAGTTGATGAGGGGTGGGAGGGCTCGACTACGCGCACATCGTGAAACCAGCGGGTTCGCAGAATCTGAAGGCCACTGGGTCGGGAACGCGCTGGCGAGGCTGGGTTATGGCCTAGGAAGTCACGCGGGTTCGCCCGGGATGACGGCTTTGGCTGTTCTCGGCTGGTTGTCAGTGTGGTTGAAAGCCTAGAGGGCATGAGTTACGACTTGGCCGTCAGGGAAGGCGAGAGACCAGCGGACGACAAGACCGCCGGTCGGGTCTTCAATGACCTCTACGACCGCCTCGTCGATACGGAGGTTGGCCAGCCTCCGACTGAGCGCATCGCGGCCTATGTCGCTGCGCTCCTTGAGCGTGTGTGACTTGACCGAGGACGAGGACGACACCTCGCCCTGGGCGACCGGACCGTTGATCGGCGAGGCCAGGGGGTCACTGATCTACTTCCCGGTGCGATGGAGCATGGCTGAGGAGGCCTCCGCCTTCGCAGCCGACCTTGCGCAGTCCATGGGGCTGGTCTGTTTCGACCCTCAGCTGAACAAGCTCAGGCCCTGACGGCCTGGTCAGTGAGTAACGTCAGGCGGCGGTGACTTCCGATTTCCCGCATGGCCTCGCAAGTTACTGGCTGAACTTGCTGAATCTGCCAGTAACTCGGAGAAGTTGACGTGCGCGACTAACAGGCAGAACGAGGGCCCCCACCTGCTCACTTGCGCTCTTTTTCGCACCGAAGGCTTCAATGAACCCGCGCGAACTCCAGTTGAGTAGACGTGCCGCACTACATCCGCTCCCTACAACCGTGCTGTGGGATCTCAAGTTCGGCTGCACAATCTCACCTCCCGCTGCATATCGACTGCACTCTCCGTGTTCCTCGACGAACTCGCCCCCCGCGCACGGCACATCGAACTGGCCGGCGAGCCCGCCGCAACATCTCCCACCGTGTCTGGGGGCTACGCCTCCCTGCCCGTCTCACTCTCCGCGCGCGGATCATGGGTGAGCTATCCTGCGCGCATGCGCGGACAGTTCACTGGCTGGCCGGAGCAGGCCATGGACGTGTTGTGGCAGCTCCAGGGCGAACCGACCCACGCGACCCGCGAGCGCTACCGCGCGGACCGCGAACGCCTGGTCCGGCAACCGATGATCGCCCTGCTCAACGAGGTCGCGGACACCGACCCCCGGTACGAGGACTTCTCCGTCTGGCACTACCGCACCGACTCCTGGTGGTGGCAGCACCAGGGCGCGGTGATCCGGCTCGGCCGCAAGATCGAGATCGGTCTCCGCTTCTCCCTGGACGGCCTGCGGATCCAGGGCGCCTGGTGGTACCCCGATCCCGGCCAGGTGGACATGTTCCGCAAAGCCGTGGCCTCCGAGGGGAGCGGCCGCGAACTGTCCGCCATCGTCGAGGACGTGCGGAAGAAGGGCTACGACATCTCCGGGGACGTGATGAAACGCCCCCCGCGCGGCTATCCGACAGACCACACCCGTACGAACCTGCTGCGCCACCGTTCTCTGATTGCCGCCCGTCCCCTCGGCTGCGAGGAGTGGCTGCACACCCCCGAGGCGGTCGACCGAGTCCTCTCGGCCGCCGCTGACCTGGACGCCCTGCTGATGTGGCTGGTCCGCCACGTGAAGCGCGCCGCCTGACATCACGAGGGCCCCGCGCGGCACGGGAGGAACCAAACCCGTGCTGCCGGCTCCCGCGCTCAGAAGGTGACGTTGCACCTTCAGCGCCGACCGGTGGTCCATCGCCCGATGGCCGTCTGGCACCTCGGCCAGGGGGACGGCGTTGTCACGTTGTTGGGCACGGGTGTGTCTGATGGTGCGTCGGTGGGCGCTGCCCGAGCCAGGACCGACCGGGCCAGGGTGTTCACCATGGTGGCGGCTGTGCGCTTCCCGGCCACGGCGGTGTGCTGGGCCTGCGCGGCAGCGACCGCCGCCTCGGCGACCGCCTGGGCGCTTCGGACGTTGCGGTTCTTCAGCCAGGTCGAGAGGCGGATTGGGCCGATCCGGCGCAGGCCGGCTGGGGTCTGGTAGCCGGTCAGCAGGATGAGTGCGGCTTTGGAGGCGGCGTAGTCGAAGGTCCGTTCCAGGGCGGGGAAGTACTCCAGGAGCTGGGCCCGCATCCGGTTGATTGTTCGGGTGCGGTCGGCGGCGAGATCGTAGCGGCGGGCGGTGAGAATCTTCAGGTCCAACGCGATCTCGTCCCACTCCTGCAGAGGTTGCAGGTCCCGACGCATCCGTGCCTGGTCGGCGATGACGTAAGCGTCCTTCGCATCGGTCCTGCCGTCTCCACGGTATCCGCGGGAGGCGTGGTGGACAGTTCGGCCAGGGATGTATAGGAGCCGCTGACCATGGCTGGCCAGGAGGGCGATCAGCAGAGCGCCCCCGCCGGCGTTCAGGTCGACGGCCCAGGTCACCGGGCTGTCCGCGGCGAGTGCGAGGACGTCGCCTATGAGCTTCCAGGAGCTCGGGCTCGTTGTTGGGCACCCGGCGCGAGAGCACCTTCGTCCCGTCCGTGTCGATCACCGTGCAGTGGTGCGCGGCCCTTGCCGGCATCCGTCCCCGCCCAGAGCCCGGGCACCCGAGCCTCCCTCGTTGATCGGTTGACTGGTCCCTGCAGACGACCACGCCGACGTGTCCTTACGAAGCGATCTTGGTTCGCTCATCCAAATGAGTGGCCGTGTCGTCGCGGGGCACTGGGCGGCCAATCAGTCAAAGCCACAGCATCTTTGGCGGGAGTTATTGGAATCGGAGGCCTCAAGGCTGCCGGAAATGGGGTCGGTCGCGGGTTTACGCAGGCTCCGGGCGCCCTCCGGTTGCCGTTCGCGACCCCTGGGCCGTTCGTCTCCTGGCGGGCCGTCACCAGCTCACCCACGCCCTCGACGCATTGGGCCTGACCTGGTGTTTTTTCCCACCCGCCTAGGCTGGGGGTTCCGCTGCATCCATGGGAGGGGGACTTCATGAGTGACGCGGTGAATCCGTACACCGCCGCCCACATCCAGGTGTTGGAGGGTCGGGAAGCCATCCGGAAACGCCCGGGGATGTACGTGGGCTCGACCCGTGAGCGACGGCTGCATCAGCAGGTGTTCGAGGTCTCCGACTGGGCGGTGAACGAGGTCCTCGCCGGTCGCGCCGACCACGTCGACGTCGTGCTGGAATCCGACGGCTTGGTGCGGGTCGCCATCGACGGGCGGGGGATTCCTGTCGAGGCCGCAGGGCATGTCGACGCCCCGTGTCTCGAAGAGCCGCTGACTCGGATGCACGCCGGGCTGCGGCGCGACGGCCGCCGATTCGTGGGGGTCGGCCTGTTCGGTATGGGCCCCTTCGTTGCCAACGACCTGTCGAGCCCTCTGACGGTAGAGGTCCGACGCGAGGGGGTGCGCTGGGTACAGCGCTACGACCGTGGTGCTGCGGCTGGCCCGCCCTTGTCCGAGGGGCCCACGACGGGGACCGGAACCGTCATCGCGCTCCGGCCCGACGCCGACATCTTCGGTACGGCGGAGTGCTCGTTCGATGCGTTGGCAGAGCACTTCAGGACACTGGCCTTCCTCAACTGCGGTCTCGACATTTCACTGACCGACCAGCGCCCTCCGAGCGGGCCACGATCGGAACGATTCCTCTTCCCAGAAGGTGCCAAGGACTTTGTCGCCTTCATCGCCGCGCAGACCGGGACATCCGATGAGACGGGCGTCTTCGGCTTCGGGCATGAGGATCCGCAGATCGCCGGATCTGTCGAGGTCGTCCTGAAGTGGAGCCACACCTTCACAGGCGGTATCCAGAGCTTCGCGAACAGCATGCCCACCCCGTTGCGTGCAAGGGTGTTGATCGCTGCCGCCACTCCCTCTCTGAAGCCCACCACGCGCGACCCTCCGCAGGGCCAACTGCTGACGACGAAGATCGGCACCGGTCTGAGACCTGACCGGCTCTGCGACAGCCTGACTGCGGTTGTCTCGGTGAAACTCGATCGCCCCGAGTTCGAAGGCGCCACACGTGGCATCTTGGGAAATGCTGAGGTGCGCGAATTTGTCGCGCTGGCCGTCCAGGACCATCTGATCACCTGGTTGGCAGACGACCCACGGCTGGCCTCAACCGTGGTCAGTCGGATCGCGACCGATACGTGGCCGGCTGGTGCATCAGCCCCGGTGGTGGCTCGGCCTGGCGGAGCTCAGATCCAGCGAGCGCCAGAGAGCGGTCAGCCACCGTGTAGGCCCCACTCGTCGAGGCCGCCGTACACGTGAGCTTCGAGGCATCTAGGCGCGTCAAGGCCGACGGCCTCGCCTCGGTACAGGGCGATGAGCGACTCCTTGCCGCGCCACCAGGTGTCGCTCAGTCCCTGTACTTCCGGCACCTGCTCGTACCCGTCAAGGTCCAAGGACTCGACGTCCTTGCCCTTGATCCTCGTGACAGTCTTGGCACAGCGGCCGGCATGGTCGGCGAGCGCCAGGGATTCCACCCATCCGTCGATGCCGGCATGCAGGGGTGTCCAGCGGTAGGCGTCGATCCCGAACGCGCCGTTGGGGCCGATCCTGAATCCGTAGGCCATGGACACCCGGCAGTCCCCTGCCGGGAACGACCAGCCTTTTGCGGCCGAGCCTTCGGGACAGCCGGCGCCCAGGATGCCCGGGCCGCCCTCGTAGAACGGGGCGGGCGGCAGGGCGAGTCCGCCCCAGCGGTCCTGGAAGGCGGCGGCCCTGTCGATCTCTGAAGCGGGGATCCCGTGCTCGATCCACGCGTCGCGATGGCGCTGGATGCTCTGCCGAGGGACCCGGATGCCGTTCACCTCGACGAACCTGCGGGCCCTGCGACCCAGGCGAGCTGGCGCGACCGGGATCGGCGACGCGGAGGTGCCGACCATTACTGCTGCTCACTGCTGGAGTGGAGTACGGCCGCCGCGATCTCCCGTACCCGGTCCATAGTGATCCCCGTGCGCTGTTCGACAGCGAGGGGATGGTCGGTGGGCTCGAGCTCGACCAAGGGGCGCTCACCGACCGGGCGGGTGTGGACATACGTCTTCAGGTTGAGAGTCGTGGTCGAATAGACCGGCAGTTCGGTGGTGAGCCAGCCGAAGTACGGCTTCTCAGCCTCACGGCCGGGCTTGTCCCACAGGTCTGCGGCGAGGGAGAAGTTCTCGGGGCTGAGCGAGACCCAGACGCCCCAGGAGAAGACGCCGTCGGTGTCGATGATCGGTATCTCGATCAGGCCCTTGACGAAAAAGTGCTGACCGAGGATCACGCACTGGTCCGACGAGAGCATGCAGTCCTCGGCGTCGGTGAAGGCCGGATTCCACACAGCTGGGGTTTCGGCGGTGTAGTTCATCGGCAGCTCAGGGTGGTGGGCCCCGCAGCACGTACAGGTGAATCCGAGATCACTGGTCATGGTGCTGGAGCCTAGTGACGTGCTCCGGTACCACCTCGGGCGGGAGCCCGTCTCATCCGTGGTCTGACGGGCAAGCATTGAGGGGCGCTACTGCCAGCGTCGGCTCAACCAGTGTCAGGAGCGGTGAACCTCGTCGAAAAGGGCGCTCCCGACGCGGAGGCGATCTCGGCGACGCGTTGCGTCCTGGTACGCGTCCGCGTTGCCTGGCACCTTCTGCCAGCCGCGGATGGTGACGGTCGCGGACTGGAGGGCACCGGGGGTGATGCCGAGGTAGCGGGCGGCCGCGACGCGGGATCCACCACGGGTCATCTGGACGAGGCGGATCGCGGCGTCGCGGCGCAGTTGTCTTGCGGGCCCCTTCAGTTCGTCCAGAGGCCAGGCCCAGGCGTCCGGCAGGAGTTGCGGGATGTTCTTCGGGTCGAGCAGGCCTTGGTGGGTCGGGGGCTGGGGGAAGAGCGGTGGCGGGCCGACAGTTCCGTGACGCAGGTGGGTGCTCTCGCCTATGGCGGCGTTCATGCCGGGTGAGCAGTGTGGGGCTATGCGCTTCAATCGTCGGTATCCGGCACGGCTGGAGGGAAGCCGGGACAGAACGCGGGCGAGGACTGTCGGGCCGCCCGGGGCGTCGAGGATCCGGACGACGAGGGGTCATCAGGGCGGCCGCCCGCAATGAATCGCCAGGCGGGTGTTCAACGGTGCGAGCCAGCCAGCCGTCTCCTTGGGGTCCGGCTCGTTCGGCACGTGCTCGGTTCAGGGTTTTGGCGTGGGCAGCGACCGCGTCCAGGTGTTCGGCGCTGGTGAGGACTCCCGCAGTGGCCGGCCAGGTGCTGCAGATGGCGAGGGTGGTGGCTCGGACGTCGTTGAGGAACCGCTGGGGTGAGGTTGGCCGGCCCAGGCTTTCGACCTCTCGCCCGGCTGCGGAGTTGGCCGCCGCGGACAGTCGCTGTTGGGCGTGCATCGTCGCCTCGGTCGGGCCTTCGCTGGTGGCGGACGGATGGTCGAGCCGGTGGGCGCATGCCGGGTCCCGACCGGTCCCGGGGCGGTGGCGGCATTCCGCCGGGTGGAGGCGGCTGCGGGGAGACGGGATGAGCTGGGTGGGTCGCCATCTTCCGTCGGTGCGGTAGCCGTTGGAGAAGGCGGCGGGTGCCTGGCATGTGGGGCACCGCCAGTCGAGAAGACTGTGGTGATGGTGGCAGAGGAAGGTGTGCGGGAGCCGCCACGAGCCCTGCCAGACCGGCCCCCCCCGGTCGATCGGCGGTGTCGGCCAGGCAGTCGGGGCAGTACCGGCTGAAGGCGGTGAAAACCCAGCCGTCGTTGGCCACGTCGATATGGCTTTGGTGTCGTCCCAGGTACACGGGGTGCAGAGGGGGATAGCTCGGAGCCTGCGTCGCGAGGGTGAGCGCGTGAACCTCGCGCAGGCTGAGTCGGCAGACGGTGGCAGTCTGCCGGGCTCGGTTGTCGTCGAGGCGGACGAGGTGGTGGGTGGGGAACGTCGTCCCGGCGGTGAGCCCGCACCGGTGCGCGAGGTCGAGAGGAGCCTTGCCGACCCGGTGGGCGAGACGCAGCAGGTAGCCCGGCAGCAGCTCGCCCGGGGCGGGATCCAGACTTCTGGGCAGCGCCGTGTTCCTCATGCCGTGTCCGAAGCTGCGGGGCCGTGGTCGTCGAACGCTGTGTTGCGGCCTCGGCCCGCGCGCGGTCGGCGGGCGGAGGCCGCGGGGACGGTGGGGATCTCGCCGGCCTCGGCGTCGCGGCCGACACCGGCCAGGGTGAGCGGGAGGGTGTCGAGGAGGGTTTCGGTCAGGCACTCGACGCCGCTGGCGATCGCTTCGGTGCAGCCGTCCTCGATGACCTTTTTACCGACCGCGGGAGTCCATAGATGACCTTCGACCTGCGGTGATACGTAGCGTTCATGTAATCGACGGGAGATCAAGAGAGGTCGGGAAGTCTGCCCCTCGGGCAGCGGACAGGCCAGACGGTCGGGGCTGCTGCATTGATCGGAATGGCCTCAGTCTGGGATGATGTCGTCCATGACGAACCAACGAAAGGCCTGTGCCGCGTAGACGGCCAGGCCAGGTGCGCGCCAAGCTGTCGCGCAGGCTCCGCCCGGAGCACGGCAGGAAGATCGTTTCTGGGGTCTCGGCGCGGGCACAAAGCGAGATTGCCACGTTCGAGGATTCACATTTGTGGCCAGGAGCCATCGCCGACGCGATGGCTCGGTGGGTCGGCACCGTTCACGGGCCGGCCCGTAGGCTGACAGACCCACAGACCCGTGGTTGCGGAGTTGAAGCGTGCTGTCCCTCTGACGCCCATCCACGACAGATGCTGGAGCAGGCCCTCTGCGGGCTACCGACAGGTGCGTCGCGGGAGCTCCGGCGGCTGGTGCATCCGCTTGACGAGGTCTGCTGGTCCCGCACGATCGTGGACTCCTATGGCAATCCTTCTCAGCCATGGTGGATGCGGAGATGCTGAACCTCGGACAGGGGGATGCCTCGTAAGCGCCCCTCCGCCGTCCGGCCGGAGTCCGGATCATGCCTGCGGTGCGGCACCAGGCAGGACTACTGCGAACGGTTTGACGCAGCGCTGTGCGTGGTGTGCGACGAATGGCGTGAAGGCGTCTGCACTGATCCTGATTGCGCGTATTGCCGACGACGGCCCGAACGACCGAGCCTTGCCTGGGAACACCCCCGTGCAGAAGCCGTCTTGCGTCGGGCGGCCCGGCTGGCCAACCGTCGATCGCTCTGGTCCCGGCGGAGGGGCCCGGTCACCTGATAAGTAATCGGGCCCCTCCGCCGGGGTGTTGCTGGGCTACTTTCCGACGGGTGGGTCGAGGAGTTGGGCTTCGAGGCCGGCGACGCGGCGGTCCTGGAATCGGATGTTGGATCGGGCAGCTTTGAGCCGCTCGTCGAGGGTGCGGTTGTCGGCGGTCAGCCGACGGACCCTTTGTTTGAGAGCGGTGTTCTCGGTGGTGATCCGCTGGATCGCTTCATCGGTGCACTCGGCTTGCAAGTCCCGTATCTGGCCAAGGAGTTCGCCGATTCGGGTGCGCTGGGTAAGGATCTCGCTCTGGGCGGCCCTGAGCGCGGCCTCGGCGTTCAGCGCGCGCTCGCGCCAGGTTGCTTCGCGCTCGTCGTCCCGTTCGATGAGGCTCCGGATCCGGCGGTCACCTGCCTCGGCTTCGCCGTGGCGATAGCGGCCCGGGCTTCGGGGTTGGCATAGAGGAAGGTGCGTGAGACGTTCGCCCGCCGGGCGACAGCGGCGACGCTGACCTGGGCCTCCTCCCGTTGGAGCCGGGTGATGGACGCGGGGACCCGCAGCAGGGCCGAGTCGGTCTTGCCGCGGCGGGCTGCCCAGGGCAGCGGCGGTGCGGCGTTCGAGGGGGGCGTTCATGTGACGTCCTGTTCGGAGTCGGTGTCCTCGGCTGTGCACGTATCGCTGTACTCGGTTTCCTCCTCGGTGCCCGCGTCGGCGAGGTCGGCGGCGCGGAAGGCGCTGGACCAGACGCGGTGGAAGTAGTCCTGGGGTTTGCGCAGGTCCGGGGGCGAGGGCGTCGTCGAGGAGGCCGAGGCCGGCCAGGGCCTTCTCCAGGCCGTCGATGGCGCGGGCAGTGGGCTCGAAGTAGCGATGGAGGTAGTCGGCGGTGGCGCGCGCGTTATCAGGCACAGGGGGGATCCGGCTGCCGTCGGGTTACGGTCAGGATGGCCATGTCGTCCTGATGGCCGCCTCCTGTCCACCGGTTGACGTCCTCGGTCAGCGCGTCGACAAGAGACCCCGGGGCATACGTTGCCGCGTGAGGGGCGCGAGTGATCCACCCGTGAGGAAGCGCCCGGTTGGAGACCTCTCGCCGCGGATGCGATGTCGGATCCGCGGCGAGATGCCGGATACAGGGCCGGGCCGGCCGGTCGAGCAGCTGCCGGGCTCGTCCGGTGCTACTGAGCCGTCAGGCCTTGACCGCGGCCTGATCGGATTCGGTGACAGGGGCGGTCTCGTCCCCGGAGCCGGCGGCCACGCGGACTGCCGGAATGGCGGCCGCGATCACCGCGCCGAGCAGGGCGACGCCGCCGCCGATCATCAGAGCAGTGCGGAAACCGTCCTCGGAGGCGAAGGTGTAGCCGCCCATCGTGGTGGTCATCTGGGCGAGGACCACTCCGATCACGGCCGAGCCGACCGAGGTGCCGAGCGAGCGCATCAGCGTGTTGAAGCCGTTGGCGGCGGCGGTCTCGGAGAGCGGGACCGAACCCATGATCAGGGCAGGCATCGCACCGTAGGCGAGACCCACACCGCTGCTGGTCACGATGGTGACCAGCATGAGGCCCCAGGGCGAGCCCATCAGTGCCAGCGACAGACCGTAACCGGCCGCGATGACTAGGACCCCGGAGATCAGCGTGAACTTCGGGCCTCGGGCATCGGTGAGCTTCCCGCCGAGCGGGGAGACGATCATCATCATGAGCCCGCCGGGAGCCATCCACAGGCCGGCGGCGAGCATCGACTGGCCCAGACCGTAACCAGTGGCCTCGGGGAACTGCAGCAGCTGCGGCACGACCAGCATGCTGGCGTACATGGCGGTGCCCACGAAGATCGAGGCGAGGTTGGTGAGCAGCACCCGGGGGCGGGCGGTGGTGCGAAGGTCGACCAGCGGGTCGCGGGTCCGCAGCTCCCACAGCCCCCATCCGACCAGAATCACGACGGCCGCGGCGAACAGGCCGAGCGTGGTCGCCGAGCCCCAGCCCCAGTCGGCGCCCTTGGAGACCGCGAGCAGCAGGGAGACCAGGCCGGCGCCGAGGCCGAGCGCTCCCGGCAGGTCGAAGCGCTGACCCTTGGCGCCGGCCGGTACGTCCGGGATCAGGAACCAGATGAGAGCCGCAACTGCTACGGCCAGGGCCGCGGAGCCCCAGAACAGCACGCGCCAGTTCGTGTACTGGGCCACCGCTGCGGCGATCGGCAGGCCGAGGCCACCGCCGATGCCCATGGAAGCGCTGACCAGAGCGATCGAGGAGCTGAGCTTCTCCGCGGGGACCACGTCACGCAGAAGGGCGATGCCGAGCGGCAGCATGCCCATGCCCATGCCCTGCAGGCCACGCCCGATGATCATGGGGATGACCGAGGAGGACAGCGCGCACACCACCGACCCCACGATCAGCGGCACCGAGCACGCGATAAGCATCCGGCGCTTGCCCAGCAGGTCGCCCAGGCGTCCGGAGACCGGCACGAAGACGGCCGCCACGAGCAGGGTGACGGTGATGACCCAGGCGGCGTTCGACGAGGTGGTGTGGAGGATCTGGGGCAGCTCCGCGATGAGCGGCGTGACCAGGGTCTGCATGATCGCTGCCGTGATGCCCGCGAAGGCCAGCGTGGCGACCACACCGCCTGAGCGGCTTGATGCCTGGGAGGCATCCATAGAGGACTCTTTGATTGCATGACGAGAGAACGATATGCATCGTACACGTCTCATGTATCAATCACATTTTGTGCGTGACGCATATGCGCATGAGAGGATGCAGGAGATGGCCGTCGCGAAGGACAAGGTCAGCGCGTCGGACTGGCAGGAAAAGGAAGGCAGCAGGCATATGGTCAGGCCCACGAGCGACGTCGAGTACGAGCAGATGTTGCTCAGCCGCCACGGACTCGTTCACCACAGGAACGTCCGGCGCGAAGGCGGGCTGGAGCGCAGCGCTTACATCCTGCTGAGCCGCATTCGCGTCCAAGGGCCCATGTCCATCGGCGAACTGAGCGCCGCCCTCGGACTCGACACATCCACTCTCAACCGGCAGACCGGCGCAGCGATGCGCTCCGGCCTCGTGGACCGCATCCCCGACCCCGACGGCGGGATGGCCCGCAAGTTCCGCGTCACGGACAAGGGTGCGAGCCTGCTCGACGAGGAACGCGAACGCACCGTCGACAACCTGGACCGGGTCATGGCCGACTGGTCGGACGAGGACATCGCGGGCTTCGCCGCCTACCTCAAACGGTTCAACACCGACATCGAACGTCTCGCCGGACGCCCCTGGCCCCGGCCGTGAATCCGCGGGCGCGAGCGCGGGCCGCACACACCTCGCTGACCTCGGAATTCACGGAACTCCGGCCTAGAGAATCCTCGGCCCTGCTCTGTGGACCCAGTTAGTTACCGTTCCTGGGCAGTGAGGGAGGAGGTAGTCCTGACTCACCGGCACGTCCCGAACAGTCTTGGGCGCGCTGGTCCTCCGCTTTCGCGTCCCGGTCGGCGACGCATATCCCGTATGCGGTCCGTCCCGGGCAGGCGGGATCCCTACGACCTGGCCATATGGGTGTGGCCCGAGGCGACGGGGAGGCCCCGCACCATCTCGCTGGTGACACGGGGGCCCCGACCGCTGACGCCACACCCGGCGTCCCAGATCGCACCCGAGCACGCTACGCACACCCCGCCAGCCATGCCCACAGACCGTCGCACCGTTCACTTATTGATCGTTTCAAAATGAAGTTTGGTGTGGGGCTTGGCAGTTGGGTGTTGTTTCGGCAGGATCTGGTGAGTGCCTGTTGATCTTGTGCCTGATGACTTGTGGGAACGT
>NZ_JBIAKK010000033.1:0-19489 GCF_042872425.1 Streptomyces sp. NPDC005262 | reverse complement strand
ATCCCACGGCTTCGGCCGAGCCACCCCACACCCCCGGATCATCAGTCCCGGAGTGATCCAACCACCTCGAAGATCATTTCGTTAGGAGTTCTAAGCGCGAGGGCTACGGCCCCCATGCCGCGCGTTATCGCGTCGTCTTCCACGATCACCAAGATCAGGATTGGCATCACGATCACCAAGTGCCATCGCGGGTGATCCCACCTGCTCGGCTTTGCCATCTCGCCCCCTCGATCGGCACCCTAGCCGACGGTGGTGAAGCCTGAATGGCCGACTCAAGCTCCGCCGCGCGAGTACCAGAGCACTGGTTTGGAAGACGGCGTATGTGGCCCACGGCCAAGCCCATGGCCGACCTGCCGAGACTCCGACCTGGGACAGAGCACAGTCCGGCCCGTCGTTCGCGGTGGTTCCCCGCTGCGTCCCCCCGAACGGGCACGCAGCGGGCAACGGTGAGCACCTCGATGCGAACCATCGGCACGACGGTCACTGAGGTCTGTCGGCCTGGCAACACGGGCTGTAGGGATCAGCCACGGTTGCTGGTAGTCGGTGTGGTTGCTGTACTTCTCTGCTGTACTGCTGGCCCTGGGACCGACGGATACGGGACGGTGGAACGGTGAGCGTGGGCAGTCGCGGAGTGCTGGCAGTCGTAGGCACGGCAGCCGATGGAATCGAGACCCTGCGCACCGGACTGGTCGAGCCAGCCGTCGCCCTCGGCTGGCAGGTAGCCGTGACCCTGACGCCGAATGCCGGCCGATGGCTGAGGGCGAACGGCGAACTGGACCGACTGGGGGCACTGACCGGCCTACCGGTGCGGGACGCGCCTCGTCTGCCGACTGAGCCCCGCGCCCACCCGGTCGCCGACTGCTACGTCGTCGCCCCCGCGAGTGCGAACTTCATCGCCAAGCTCGCGACGGGCATCGCGGATAACCAAGCCCTGACGCAGGTGAGCGAGGCGCTCGGCACGACCGGCGTCCCCGTCGTGGTGTTCCCCCGGGTCAACGCAGCTCACGCAAGACATCCGGCATGGCAGGGGCACATCGAAGCGTTGCGGAGGGCGGACGTGGATCTTGTCTACGGTCCTGACGTCTGGCCACTGTACGAACCTCGCGAAGGCCCAGAAGTTCGAGAGCTGCCCTGGACCACGATCATGGAGTCCATCCAGAAGCTAGCGACCGATGCTTCTCGCCGGTTTGCGGTGTGATCGTGCCGTGCAGGTACGGCGAGCGCTTGCCGGGGCCTGCCGGTCATGAGCAGTCGAAGCCGGTGAAGACAGAAGGTACTAATGGTTATCGCGCTCGTTCTATGGCTACTGCTGCCCGTCGCCTGGGCCGCGCTGCCCTGGCTGCCTCCGAACCGGACGTTCGGCTGCTCCGTGGCAGCGGCGCAGCTGATGCTGTCCGTAGCGGCCTTCTCCGTCGGAATGCCAGCGGAGAATCTGCCGCCATGGTTCCTCATTCCAGGGCTGGTCACCTCTGTGGTGCGACTGGCGTCTGTGCCCATGATGCGCCCGATGAAAGGATATGCAACGCCGTCAGGCGGTGATCTCGACCGGGAAGAAACCGAACTGCGACCCCCGCTTTAGGAGTGCGAGCCGCGCCCCACACGGCCTGCAGGATGTCGTCCAACTAGGCGGCTTCGGATTGGTACTTGACTGTCTCCCGCCGCTGTCGTCTGCCGACGTTGATGTCATCTGGTGATGTCAGCCGTGGGGGACAGACAGCACCACTATGAGGTCATCACACGGCACCACGGTCCGAGATGACAAGACGTCGCCGTGGTAGAACGCCGTTGATCGTCCTCACGGAACGTGTGCCAGAACCCGAGAAGTAGCAGCGCGGGCGGCATGCAGTGGGCCTCGCCTGCGAGTGACGTCATTGCCCGGCGCGCGACCGGGTGAGTCCCATTCCGACCTCGGTCAGCATCTGGCCGAGGAGGTGGAGGGCTTGCGCGAGCGCCGGCACTCCACGCGCGGTGCCCGTCCAGTAGGCGTCGGTGAGCCTCTCGGTCTCCGCGAGGATCTGGTCGTCGTCCTGGGCGGCCAGGACGAGGACGAAACGCACGTAGTCTCCGCTGTTCCTCAACTTCCTGTGGCTGCGCGGAAAGGTCTGGACGCAGGCGGTCGAGACGGACGTCGACGACTTCCAGTTCTGGCGCCAGGCGTCGCCCGAGAACCCGGTGCGGTGGGCGGGAATAAGTGGAATCGCGAACTGGCCTCGCTGATGAACCTGTACACGTGGGCGACAAAGCCGGGTAACGAGTATCTACCGCGCAAGCCGGTGCCAGTGCATCGTGTGATCGGCAGGCGTGGCCAGGTCGGCGAGGTGGCGGACGGGAAGGCGAAGGACGCCCGGGGCAGCAACGTTCATTGGCTGACGCCTCGGACATTCCGGCTCTGGGTGGACGTCGGGCTCCGCGGTCACGGCGCTGATGGTCTTCCCTCGCCGGGCTGGCTGGGCCGCTTGGAGGACCGCAATGTCCGCGCCACCGAACTCGACGAGCGGGCAGGCCATGTCCCCGTTCCGCTGAGCGAGCGACTCCAGGGCAAAGCCGCCCGGTTGCGCGACCTCGCCGACACCCACCACCGCACCCGCATCCGGCTCCAGGACGGCACCGCATGAGCCTGCACCCGACGAACGAGACCGCATCCGCGCGGCCATGAACCGCATCCTGCAGGGACCCCACAACGTTCAAACGGCGCCCTGACAATCGTCGCTCTGGCCCAGGAAGCCGACGTACCCCGCAACGCACTCACCCAGCGCCACCTCGACCTCAAGAACGCCTTCTATAGGCAGGTCAGGGTTCGCGGACGAATGCCGGACTCCGAGATCCGCCTGCGCCGACAGATCGTCAAACTCAAGGAGCTCACACAGCTGAGCTGTCCCAGCTGCGCACCGATGTCGACCATCTTGTGCGCGCCGTTCACCAACTGGCCGTAGAGAACCGGCAACTACGCGGTGCACTGTCGCGGCCCACATCCCCCGTTCGAGTGCTGCCCACCCAACCGCACCCGAACCGAACACTCTGACTCGCTGCTCGCCCCACTGCGGCACCCGTCACCGTCGGCACATGCGTCCCGCACTGCACGACAACACGTTGATGGCCGCCGTTGGCAGGCCGCGGTCAACCACGCCCACCTCGATGTCTGGCTCGACGGCGTGCACGGCTTCAACCACATGGCCGCCAACACCGGTCGCGCCCTCGCCGAACACGTCTCGTTCTGCTTCAACGTCCACCCATCGGCCAGGCACTGGCCGAAGCCGTTCGCGCCCGATGAGAAGCGGCGGATCGTCACCGCAGGGCATGTCAGTGGCTGCGGGTGCGCGGAGCGGCGTACTGCTCGTCGGTGATGTGCTCCAGCCAGGTCGTCTCGGGCCGCTCGTCGCCAGGCGCGGTGCCGTCCCACATGGCGATGTGCTGCATGAGGCGGTCAGGAGTGGCGCCGTGCCAGTGCTGCTCGCCGGGCGGGCAGATGACCGTCTCGCCGGGGTGTGCCTCGAAGACGATGTCGTCGCGGGTGCCGATCAGGGCGATACCGGCGACGACATGCAGGGTCTGGCCGACGGCGTGGTGGTACCAGGCGGTGCGGGCGGCCGGGGCGAAACGCACCATGTTGGCGCGCAGGCGGGAAGGTTCTTGACCGGCGTGGATGACGTCGAACCAGACGTCGCCGTTGAACCAGTCTCCAGGGCCCTTGCCGGTGGGGCGGGGCACTACGAATTCCATGCTGTGCTCCTCGGAAACAGTGCGGTGGGGAAGGGACTGGGCCAGGCAGCGTCGGCCTGGGCGAGCTTGGCCTCTGCAGCGGCGAGGCAGTCGTCGTCATCGACGAGCCGCAGCGGCGGCTGCGTTTGAGTCTGTGGTCGTCGTTTGAAGGGAGTTGGTCAGCCGCCGGTGCGCCCGGGTGAGGACGGTGGCGGTGACGACGAGGATGAGGTCGAGGACGGCCAGGGAAGCCAGGGGAGGGAGCCAGACGGCGACCACGCCCGTTGCGGCAAGGACGGCGGCTGCGAGGAGGCGTTCCTTCCAGGCGCCGCCGGCGGTGGTGCCGAAGAACCATGCGGTGGTGGCGAGGTAGAGGGCGGGACCGCCGAAGAGGAGGAGGGCGAGGCTGGTGGAGCCGTGGCCGGTGGGGTGGGCGATGGCGAGTTCGCTGCCGACGGCGAGGGCGACCAGAGCGGCCAGGACCAGGTAGGCGCTGTTGACTCCGAGCCGGACCGATCGGACGGGATCGGGGCTGTTGGCGACGGAGTCGGTGATGACGTCCTCGCCGCCCCCGAAGTAGGCGGCCCACAGGCACACCAGAGCGGTGAAAACCGCGGCGGTCGCGAGCACGTTGGGAACGTCGACGGGGGCTTCGGACATGGTGCGGCCGGCGGTGAGGACGGTTTCGCCGAGCAGGATGATGAAGAACAGGCGGAGGCGTTCGAGCATGTGGTCGGCGTCGAAGGCGAGTTGACGGCTGCTGAGGGTCCGGCCGGGCAGCGGGTGGGCCAGCCAGGTGCCGGTGAGGTCGATCAGGGCTGCGGCCGCCCACCACCACAGCCGGGGTCCGGAGCCGACCGCGGCGCCGATGATCCACAGCGGGGCGGACACCGCCATCCAGACCAGGGTGCGGCGGAAGTGCTCGCGCAGAGCGTCGGTGCGGCCGGCCAGAGCGGTCACGGCGCCTGCGAAGAACAGGATCGCGAGGAGCGGGATCACGAACGCCCAGGCCCGGTCGTCGAAGGCGCCGGGGATCGTGGCGTTCATGAACAGCCCGAGGCCCATGACGATGACGATCATCCACCGGGTGACGTCGCGGTGGACGTCGAGGAGGGTGGCCTCGTAGCTGGTGTAGGCCCACGTGCCGAACACCGCCACCAGCAGGACGCCCGTCTCGGCGGCGCCGCGCCAGGTGAGGTGCTCCAGGAGGTGGTGGGAGAGCTGGGAGACCGCGAAGACGAAGGCGAGGTCGTAGAACAGCTCCAACGGAGACACTTCCCGCCGCAGTCTCAACGACTCGGGCACGCTGCTCATGGTCGGATTCTCCTCAACCGAGGTGGCGGGCTGGGTACCCGCCGAATCGGGCTGGTCAGGTCTCGCGCGGCGGCGGCCGGACATGGATGCCCGGCCGCCGCCGTCATGTAACGGGTGGATGTCAGCCCTGGTCGGCCGGCTTGGCCGCGAGGTGCTCGTTGTAGAACGGGACGGCCTCGGCGATGGCCTGGTCGACGTACTTGGGGACGTCGTAGAAGTCCATGTGCGTGCCGCCCTCGACGATGCGGAGCTTCTTGGTGGTGCGGGCGCGGCCGTGGAGTTCGGTGGACATCCACAGCGATCCGGCCTCGCTGCCGGCGACGACGAGGAGGGGCTGGGTGAGGAGGTCCTCGACCATGTGGAAGGCGTCGAAGGTGAAGATCCGCGAAACGCTCTTGGTGAAGAGGAACTTGTTCTTGGCGTTGGGGTGCTGGGCGCGCGGGGTGAGGTAGTACTCGCCGGCCTCGACCAGGTCGCGCGGGGTGTTCTCGTCCGGCTCCGCCGGAACGTAGGGCAGGTAGGTGGGCTCGGCGCCCTGGGAGGCTTCGGCGGTGCGCTGCTGGGCGACGGCCTTGAGGGTGGGGACGGCGGCGGCGTCGGAGTCGGTGCCGTACCAGCCGCGGCGGAAGTTGGTGCCGATGTTGACGGCGCTGACGGTGGTCAGGGCCTTGATGCGGTAGTCGGTCATGGCGGCGTTGACGCTGTAGCCGGCGCCGGCGCAGATGCCGAGGGTGCCGATCCGCTCGGGGTCGACGAAGTCGAGGGTCTGCATGTAGTCGACGGCGGCGCGGACGTCGTCGACGCGGGCGTAGGGGTCCTCCAGGTGGTGCGGCTCGCCGCCGCTGTCGCCCTGGAAGGAGGCGTCGAAGGCGAGGGCGACGAAGCCCTGCTCGGCGAGCTTGCTCGCGTACAGGCCGGCGGCCTGCTCCTTGACGCCGCCACCGGGGTGGACCACGACGATCGCGGCGTGGCGGCTGGTGCGGTCGAGGCCCTCAGGCAGGTAGAGGTTGCCCGCCATGGTGATCTGGCCGTTGGGGAAGGTGATGGCTTCCACCGTGGTGCTCCTGTGTCGTGTGGTGTGGTGGGGGTGGTCTCAAGAGGTGCGCAGGTGCGCGAGGTCGTCGCGGACGCGGGCCGGTTCGGCGTCCAGCGGCATGTTGGGGCTGTCCTCGTCAGCTGCGTATGGAAGCAGCGCTCGACTCCGACAGCCCGCGTCTCGCCGGGCTCGTCGGCGAGCTGTCGGTCCGGGACGCCGACTTCCGCAGCTGGTGGGCCGCCCACCACGTCGCGGCACGCGGCGTCGGCACCAAGGTCCTGCGGCACCCGGTCGTCGGCGAGCTCACCCTCGACTGGGACACCCTCGCCCCTACCGTCGACGCCGACCAGCACCTCGTCGTCTGGACCGCCGAACCCGGCTCCCCCTCCCACGACGCACTGCGCATCCTCGCCTCCTGGACAGACGGCACCGCCCCGGCCCCCGCAGACAGCAGCAGCGGCACAGCGTCCGGCTGACCGGACCCGGCACCGACGGCGGTCACACTGGAACCATGAACAGCGGCAACGGTGACCCGAAAGAACTGGGCGTCTTCCTCAAGGCCCGCCGGGCCGACCTGGACCCCCTCCAGGTCGGTCTGCCCGATACCGGAACCCAACGAAGGGTGAAGGGCCTGCGCCGCGAGGAAGTCGCACAGCTCGCCGTGATCAGCACCGACTACTACACCCGCGTCGAGCAGGGCCGCATGCAGGCATCCGTTCCCGTCCTGGAAGCCATCGCCCGCGCCCTGCGCCTCACCGGTGACCAGCGCACCTATCTCTTCGAGCTCGCCGGCCGAGCTCGAAGCGAACCGCCCGCCCGCTCCAGCCGGGAAATCACCGAGCACTGCCGCAGGCTCCTCGACCAGCTCACCGAGTCACCCGCCGTGGTCCTGTCCGACACCATGGACGTCCTGGCCTGGAACCAGCTAGCAGCCGCCCTCCTCACCGACTTCGCACAGGTCCCCGAAGCCGACCGCAACTACGTCTGGCTCCTGTTCAACGACCCCACCCTGCGCGCCCTCTACGAAGACTGGCCCGCAGGCGCCCACGCCTGCGTGGCCTACCTGCGCATGCACACCGCGCACCACCCCGACGACCCCCGCCTCCAGCACCTCCTGGAACGCATGGCCCCGCACGCCGACTTCCAGCATTGGTGGCAGAACCGCGAAGTCGCCGTCCAGGGCACCGGCAACAAGATCTTCCACCACCCCGTCGCCGGCACCGTCACCCTCGACTGGGACACCCTGACCAGCTCCACCACGCCTGACCAGCACATCGTCATCTGGACCGCCCCGCCAGACAGCCCCTCGGCAAAGGGGCTCCGACTCCTGGCAGCAGCACAACCCAGGGACCGGGCCGCCTCGTCTCCCTGAGCGGCCCGCCGGTCTCCTCTGGTTCCGTCCGCTCTACACGAAGGGCCCGTAGCTGACGACCGCCGCCGGGCAGTCCTCAGCAAGCCCAAGGAGCGCCTGCCGCTCCGCCTCGTCGGCAGCCAGGGGCCGGCGCCGCGGTGACGCGTGCGTCATCCCACGCGACCCGCTCAGTAGGACGTTCGGTGCATTTCCCCTTGTCCAGGGTGTTTGGCTAGGCGGCGGACCTGAAGCACGTACAGGGCTCCGGACCAGCAGTACAGGGCGACTCCCCAGCCAGCAAACGCCCATCCGATGACGCCGGCGAGTTCATGGAACGTGCCGGATCCGTCGCTGAGCAGCAGCAGGGGGGAAGGCGTACATGAGGCAGAAGGTGGCGGCCTTGCCGAGGAAGTTGACCTAGGACGACAGGTAGCCGTGGCGTCGGAGGCTGGCCATCATCGCGAGGAGGATGAGGTCCCGGCCGAGCAGCGGACGCGCCCATCGGCCGCCTGGGCGCCGCCGAGGAGATCGTCCCCGAGGAGGCCCGTGTTGCAGCGCGGGTCGGAAACGCACGTCCGTGCTCAGCGTGGTCACCGCGGCGGACTGGCCATAAGGATCCACCTCGCCGCAGACGTAACTGCCGGCCCCTGGCCTTCTTCCTCACCGCCGGACAAGCTGGCGATGCCTCGGCGCTGCGGCCCGAGCGGCCGCTCTGCCGCCCGGACCATCCCCTTCACTGCCACCGCCCGCGCATCAACGACTGGATCGTGTTCGACAAGCTCCTCCAACTGCTGTGTTTCGGCTGCTCCTACGAAGCGATCGCCGACACGTCCTGCTCGGCCGGCACCATCCGCTGTCGGCGCGACGAGGGGATCCGACTGGGGCGTCGCGCCTTCAGCCAGTTCAAGCAGATCGCACCCCGGTCGTGCCCTGGCCGCGGCGGACTGCCACGACTCCCCACTGCTGGCCCCCACTCCGGACCGCCTCGCGGACCTCGGGCCGCTGCCCAACGACATCACGGTGCACCTGGACGCCTGATGTGACTCGAACAAGACCCGCGCCCGCGCTCAACTCGCCCAGCCTTGATCGAGTGGTAGGTGCAGAGGTGAAAGCTCAAGACGACTGAGCCGCGACAGGGTCGCTGTAGGTCACCACCTTGCCTCCCACGAATTGCAGCAGCCGGTCGGCTTCATGTTCCAGGGCTGCCCGATCGGTTGCGCGGAGCGGTCGGAACGGGGTGAGCCGCAACGTCCCGGCGTCGAGGGACCACGTCCCGTGCACCCAGCCGTCCACCAGGAAGGTGGGCCGAACCTGTGCCTGGCCGGGCATCACCCGCTTCCGGTCCTCGTCGCTGATGACCCGGGTCCGGTCGGCGTGGCCGAGCAGGACGTTGTCGAAGGCGGGCAGCAGCCGCACTGGAGCGAGCGTTTCGGGGTCGGGCAGCTCGGCGTCGGCCAGATCGATCAGATCCCTGCCGTCGGGGCCGGAGTAACGGCGCAGTTCGGCGCGCATCTCCGCGACGACCTCGCCCAGGCGGGTCAGTCCGCACCAGGCCTGGACGTCCTTCACTCCGGCCGGGCCGAAGGCGGCCAGATAGCGGCGGATCAGCTGCTTGGCCGAATCCTTGGCTGCGGTCGCCGCCGCTGCCGTCGCCATCCGCTGCCCCAGCCAGACCTCGGCGGGCGTGACCGAGACCGCCGACCGGTTGCCCCATGAGCCCCACGCGCCGGTGGCCGCGCCGTGGACGAGGGGGGTGCGCAGTTCCACCTGCCCAGCCAGAATCCGGCCGTCGCGTCCCGGATGGCGTTCGGCCAGCTGCCGGGCCAGCTCCTTGCGCGACAGCGTCCCTCCCGCGAGCAGGTCGAGTCCCTCGGCCACCAAGGACGCCGCGTCCAGGCCTGTGCTGTTCCGGGTGAAGTGGGGCGAGCGTGCCGTGCGGTCGAGCACGGGCTGCAGCAGCGGCCGCAGCAGACGGAAGTCGTCGGCCGCGGCGAGGTGCTGCGTACTGCGGAGCAGACCGGAGCGGACCACCTGCCGGTCCTCCAGCAGTGCGGTGAGCTCGGACTGCGTGAAGGCGTGGATCCTGCTCCACAGGCCGACATAGGCCCAGTTGGGCTCCTGTGCCTGCAGTGCGACCAGTCGCCCGATCACCTCCAGCGGGGTGCGATCGGTGCGCCCCAGCAGGAACTGGCGGTCCATCAGCGTCCGGTTCAGGGCCCGGAGGGAGAGTGCAGTCACGGCAGTCGCACCGAGACATTGCCCTGGTAGGAACCCTGCAGCAGGGAGAGGAACGCCTGTGGCACGTCCTCGATCCCACCCTCGACCACTGTCTGCGGGTAGACGAAGCGGCCCTCGGCCAGCCAACTGCTGAAGTGCTCGCGCCAGGCAGCGATCTGATCGGGTGTGTGGTAGCAGGAGAACGGCAGTAGCTCGACGCCCTTGGCCTCGGCCGCCGCGCGGTCGGGCTGCGGGAAGCGCTGCGCCGCGTCGCCGAGCTGGCTGGACAGTGAGCCGCAGAGGGCGAAGCGTGCTCCGGGCCGGGCCGCCTGGAGCGCGCCCTGGTACTGCTCGCCGCCCACGACGTCGAAGAAGACCGAGATGCCTTCGGGCGCGAGTTCCTCGAGCCGGTCGGCCGCGGAGCCGTCGTGGTAGTCGAAGGCGGCGTCGTAGCCGAGCTCGTTCACCAAGTAGGCGGCCTTCGCCGGGCTTCCGGCGCTGCCGATCACCCACGCCGCGCCGAGGCACTTGGCGATCTGCCCGGCCAGCGAGCCGACCCCGCCCGCCGCGCCGGAGACGAAGACCACGTCGCCTTCGCCGACGGCCGCCACCTCGGCCATCCCGTAGTAGGCGGTCGGTCCCTGGCCGAGGTAGTAGCCGGGGTCTGCGAAGAGCTGACGGTTGAGCTTGAGGTACGAGCCGGCCGGGCCTGCCGAGTACTCGCTCCAGCCGGTCATCGACTGGACCAGGTCGCCGACCTCGAGTTCGGGGCTGCCGGATCGGACCACGGTACCGATGGCGGCCATCCCTACCCGCCTGCCCGGCTGCCAGGCCGGGACCGGGATGGTGCAGTCGGCCCGCATCAGCTCCAGGTAGGTCGCGGCGAGCCCGATCCGATCGGTGCGTACCAGGACCTCGCCCTCCACCTCGGTCTTGGCGACGGTGAAATGGTCGAGCGTGGGGGTGCCGATGATCTGGGCAGTCAGCTGGATCTCACGGCTGATCAATTTTCTGTCCTTACCTCGGGTGGGGCCGTCGAGATCGACTCTAGGGAGGCTTCCGGCCAGTTTCTGACCGGAAGTCGGGGCAGGATGTCGGCATGGCGAACACCAGCTCACGGACCCTCAGACTGCTCTCGCTGCTGCAGACCCACCGGCACTGGTCCGGCCTGGAACTGGCCGACCGGCTTGGGGTCTCCGAGCGGACGCTGCGTCGCGATGTGGAGCGGCTGCGCGAGCTCGGCTACCCGGTCGGTGCGGCACGGGGCACCGACGGCGGCTACCAGCTCGCGCCCGGCGCCGTCCTGCCGCCGCTGCTGCTGGACGACGAGGAGGCGGTGGCCCTCGCGGTGGGCGTCGGCGACGCGGCGCAGAGCGGGATCGCGGGGATGGAGGAGGCGTCGCTGCGCGCACTCACCAAGGTGGTGCGGGTCCTGCCGCCCCGGCTGCGGGCCAGGGTGGACGCCTTGCGGGCGATGACCCTCTCCGCTGTCGTGTCCGCGCCGGTTGTCGCGGCGGGGGTGCTCACCGCGGTCGCTCAGGCCTGCCGGGACGAGGAGCGGCTGCGGTTCGGCTACACGGCCAGGGGTTCCGCACCCACCGAGCGCGAGGTCGAGCCGCACCGCGTCGTCGCACTCGGTGGACGCTGGTACCTGGTGGCCTACGACCTGGGTCGGCACGACTGGCGCAGTTTCCGCCTCGACCGGCTGACCGAGCCGACGGCGACCGGCACGCGCTTCCGGCCGCGCCTGCTCCCGGCCGAAGACGCCGTGGCCTTCGTCCGGGCGGCGAGCGGGGCCCCGGCTCCGTACACGGTCGAGGTCCTTGTACATGCGCCCTCCTCGCGGGTGCGGCAGATGGTCGGCCGCTGGGGCACGATCGAACCGCTCGATCAGGACAGCTGCCGGCTCACCATGACCTCGACCTCCCTCGACTGGCCGACCCAGGCACTGGGCAACGTGGGCGCCGAGTTCGAGGTCCTGGGGCCGCCGGAGTTCGCCGCGCACGTCCAGGAGTGGGGCGCCCGCTTCATCCGGGCCACCCGCGCCGCATGACCTTCCTCGCCGTGGCACCGCGATGGCGGCGCGACGTTCGTGGCAGCCGGCGGGGCAGTGGAAAGGCGTTCTGCCAGGAGTGGGAGGGCTTGAAAATCGGTCTTACAGAGCCCTGAACGGGTCGGCCCCTCGGACGAGCCTTGCGAGAGCGGATGCCTGACATCGGCGAAGCCCGGCGCGCCTTGGACCCGGCCGAGCCGGCCGGCGGCGAGGGCCTCGCGCGGACCGGGTGACGTCTCCGACGAGGAGCCGCACCGGTCCGGAACTCCGCGCATCGTGCCGGCCGGCCCGGCCTGCCGCCTGATGTGGGGATCGCCTGCGGAGTGTCTCCGCAGCAGCGCACCCGCGTGAGCCGGGTCACTTTCGGTCAATCGTTGCGCATGGCTTTCGCCTTCCGGGGAAGAGGACCAGATCCCTGGGATACCCCCGTATCGGATAAGCAAGCTCAAGAACGGCGAGGCCGGACGTGTCGGTACAAAAGACCATCCACGTGGGCGGAGAGTGGCGAGAAGCCGCCTCCGGCGCCACGCGCGAGATTCTCGACCCCGTCGACGCGACGGCGTTCGCCGTCGTCGCGGAGGGTGACGTCGCGGACACGGACGCCGCCGTCGCCGCGGCCAGGGCGGCCTTCGACAACGGGCCCTGGCCGCACACGCCCGTCGCGGAGCGGGCCGCACTGCTCCGGCGGGTGGCCGACCTGCTGGAGCGTGACCGGGAGAAGATCGGCGCTCTGGAGTGCCGGGACGCCGGCAAGACGCTCGAAGAGGGACGCGTCGACGTGGACTGCGTGCGCGACGCCTTCCGTTACTTCGCCGACCTCGTCATGAACGAGAGCGGCGGACGCGTCGTCGACGCCGGATCCGACGAGATTCACAGCGTCGTCGTGCACGAGCCCGTCGGAGTCTGCGGACTCATCACGCCGTGGAACTACCCGCTGCTCCAGGCCAGTTGGAAGATCGCACCCGCACTCGCCGCGGGCAACACCTTTGTGATCAAGCCCAGTGAGATCACGCCGCTGACCACCGTTGCCCTCGTGGCGCTGCTCGTCGAGGCCGGACTGCCCGCAGGTGTGGCCAACATCGTCACCGGTGCCGGTGCCGCCGTCGGTGCCCGGATCGCCGACCACCCCGACGTCGATCTCGTCTCCTTCACCGGCGGACTCGCCAGCGGTACGAAGGTGATGCGGGCCGCCGCGGACAGCGTCAAGAAGGTCGCGCTCGAACTCGGCGGCAAGAACCCCAACGTGGTGTTCGCTGACGCGTGCGCCACCGACGAGGGCTTCGACACCGCCGTCGACCAGGCACTGAACGCCGCCTTCATCCACAGCGGGCAGGTCTGCTCAGCCGGTTCCCGGCTGATCATCGAGGAGTCGGTCCGCGACCGCTTCGTCACCGAACTCGCCCGGCGCGCCGCGAGGATCCGTATCGGCCGCGGCACCGACGACGGTGTCGAATGCGGTCCTCTCGTCTCCGAGCAGCAGCTCGTCAGGACCGAGGAGTTCGTGGCCTCCGCGCTGAAGGAAGGTGCGGTGCTGCGGACCGGTGGCGAGCGTCCCGAAGGCCCCGGGTACTTCTACCGGCCCACGGTTCTGGACCACTGCGACCGTTCCATGCGCGTCGTGCGCGAGGAGATCTTCGGGCCGGTTCTGACCGTCGAGACCTTCCGTACCGAGGACGAGGCCGTCGCCCTCGCGAACGACACCGAGTACGGACTCGCCGGCGCCGTGTGGACTGCGGACGCGGGCCGCGGACGCCGGGTCGCGGGCCGGTTGCGCCACGGCACCATCTGGATCAACGACTTCCACCCCTACCTGCCGCAGGCGGAGTGGGGCGGCTTCGGGAAGTCCGGCATCGGCCGGGAGCTGGGCCCGACGGGCCTGGCCGAGTACCGCGAGGCCAAGCACATCTACCAGAACCTCGCCCCGCGCCCTGTGCGCTGGTTCGCGGGCTGAACGGGAGCAGAGGCGGAGAACATGACCGATTACGACTACGTCATCGTCGGCGGTGGCACCGCAGGTTCGGTGATCGCCTCCAGGCTCACCGAGAACCCGGACATCACCGTGGCCCTCATCGAGGGCGGACCGAGCGACGTGGGTCGGGACGACGTCCTGACCCTGCGCCGCTGGATGGGCCTCCTCGGCGGTGAGCTGGACTACGACTACCCCACGACCGAGCAGCCCCGCGGCAACTCGAACATCCGCCACAGCCGGGCCCGGGTGCTCGGCGGCTGTTCGTCCCACAACACCCTCATCGCCTTCAAACCGCTGCCGTCCGACTGGGACGAGTGGGCCGAGGCGGGTGCGTCCGGCTGGGACGCGGCATCGATGGACCCGTACTTCCACAAGCTGCGCAACAACATCGTCCCCGTCGACGAGGCCGACCGGAACGCCATCGCCCGCGACTTCGTCGACGCGGCGCAGGCCACGCTCGGGGTGCCGCGCGTCGAAGGCTTCAACAAGGAGGCCTTCCGGGACGGTGTCGGCTTCTTCGACCTCGCCTACCATCCCGAGAACAACAAGCGTTCCTCGGCGTCGGTGGCGTATCTGCACCCCTTCCTCGACCGCCCGAACCTCCACATCGCCCTGGAGACCTGGGCGTTCCGGCTGGAGCTGGAAGGAACGCGTGCGACCGGCGTGCGCGTGCGGACCGAGGACGGTACGGAGCGGCTCGTGCGAGCGCGGCGAGAAGTGGTGGTGTGCGCCGGTGCGGTGGACACCCCGCGGCTGCTGATGCACTCCGGCATCGGGCACCGCGAGGAGCTGGAGAAGCTCGGCATCCCCGTGGTGCACGACCTGCCGGGTGTCGGTGAGAACCTGCTCGACCATCCCGAGTCCGTCATCGTCTGGGAGACGCACGGGCCGATCCCCGAGAACTCGGCGATGGACAGCGACGCCGGGCTCTTCGTACGGCGGGACCCGAACAGCCAGGGCCCCGACCTGATGTTCCACTTCTACCAGATCCCGTTCACCGACAACCCCGAGCGCCTCGGCTACGAGCGGCCCGCGCACGGCGTGTCGATGACGCCGAACATCCCGAAGCCGAAGAGCCGCGGACGGCTGTACCTGACCAGCCCCGACCCCGAGGTCAAACCCGCACTCGACTTCCGGTACTTCACCGACGAGGACGACTACGACGGCCGCACGCTCGTCGACGGGATCAGGATCGCCCGCGAGATCGCAGCGCAGGAACCGCTGGCCGGCTGGCTGAAGCGCGAGGTCTGCCCCGGGCCCGAGATCACCTCCGACGAGGACATCAGCGAGTATGCGCGCAAGGTCGCGCACACCGTCTACCACCCCGCCGGAACCTGCCGCATGGGCTCGGCCGACGACGAACTCGCCGTAGTCGGACCCGACCTGAGGATCCGGGGCCTCGACGGCATCCGGATAGCCGACGCGTCCGTCTTCCCGACGATGACGACCGTCAACCCGATGATCGGCGTGCTGATGGTCGGGGAGAAATGCGTAGATCTGCTCGGTGCCACCCCTGGGGGTCATGCCTGATGAACACGCCACCGCACGTTTTCTCCGTACGCGACCTGTGGAAGGTGTTCGGTCCCAAGGCCGATCGCGTCCCCGGTGATGCCGAACTCGGCGCACTCACCCCGGCCGAGCTGCGCGAGCGCACCGGCTGCACCGCGGCCGTGCGCGACGTCTCGTTCGACGTCCGCAAGGGCGAGGTGTTCGTCGTGATGGGCCTGTCCGGGTCCGGCAAGTCCACGCTCGTGCGCTGCCTCACCCGGCTCATCGAGCCGACGTCCGGTGAGGTCACCATCGACGGCGAGGACGTGCTGTCGATGGATGCCGGCCGGCTGCGCGAACTGCGCCGCCACCGCGCCGCCATGGTCTTCCAGCACTTCGGACTGCTGCCGCACCGCTCGGTCATCGACAACGTGGCCTACGGGCTCGAGATCCAGGGCATGGGCCGCTCGCAGCGGCGCGAACGGGCGGCCGAGTTCATCGCCAAGGTCGGCCTCGACGGCATGGAGAACCGCCGTCCCGGACAGCTCTCCGGCGGTCAGCAGCAGCGGGTCGGACTTGCGCGTGCGCTCGCCGTCGACCCCGAAGTGCTGCTGTTCGACGAGCCGTTCAGCGCGCTCGACCCGCTGATCCGCCGCGACATGCAGGAGGAAGTCGTACGCCTGCACCGCGAGGAAGGTCGCACGATGGTCTTCATCACCCATGACCTGAACGAGGCGCTCAAGCTCGGCGACCGGATCGCGCTCATGCGCGACGGACAGATCGTGCAGCTGGGCACTCCGGAGGAGATCGTGGGTACGCCGGCCGACGAATACGTACGGGACTTCGTGCGCGACGTGCCGCGTGAGCAGGTCGTGACGGTGCAGACGGCCATGCGTCCCGCCGACGGTCAGGAGAGCGTCTCGGGCCCGGCGCTTGCACCTGGGACCACGGTCTCCGACGCGATCGAGGCGGTCGTCCGCACCGGCAAGACAGCGCGCGTGGTCGACAACGGCCGCTGCCTGGGCGTGGTCGACCACGCCTGCCTTCTCGGCGTCGTAGCCGGGATACCGGCCGTGAAGGAGGCCGCGTGATGCATGTGAGTACCTCCTCGGCTCCGCCGGGCCATACGTCTGCCGACCCGTCCGCGCCGGAATGCCGGGCCGCCGCGCGGGCCTCCTGGCCCACGGGCGGGGGGTGGCTGCGATGACCGCCACTGTCACCACTCCACGCACCACAGGGCTGGACGCCACCACGCCGGTCTCCTCCTTCGCGCGGCACCGCACCGGCGTCGTGCTGGCCGGCGCCCTCGCACTGCTGATACTCGGCGCCGTCCTCATCGGCGGCGGGACATGGCCCGAGAGCCTCACCGTCGATCTGACCGGTCCGCTCGGGGGTGTCAGTGACTGGATCATCGACCACCGCGACACCCACCCGCTGTTCCTCTACTTCTTCGGGCACATCAGCAACGCCGTCGTGCTGTCCGTACGCGGCGTCTACCTGGTCCTGCTCGCCGCCGGCTGGGCCGGTGTCACGGCCGCCGCCGGTCTGATCGCCTGGCGGGTCGCCGGCGTCCGGCTCGCACTCACCGCCGTCGCCGCGTTCATCCTCTGCGCGCTGCTCGGCATGTGGGTGCCCACGATGCAGACCCTCGCGCTGATGGCCGTCGCCGTCCTGGCCTCTGTGATCGTCGGAGCACTGCTCGGGCTGGCCGCAGGCCTGTCCGACCGCGTCTTCCGCTCGCTGCGCCCGGTACTCGACACCATGCAGGTCATGCCGGCCTTCGCGTATCTGCTACCGGTGGTGCTGGTCTTCGGCATCGGTGTGCCTGCCGCCGTCCTGGCGACCGTCGTCTACGCGGCACCTCCGATGGCCCGGCTGACCGCGCTCGGACTGCGCGACGCCGACGCCGGTGTCATGGAGGCCGCGGCCTCGCTCGGCGCCACGGGACGGCAGCGGCTCCTCACCGCCCGGCTTCCGCTCGCCCGCAAGGAACTGCTGCTCGGCCTCAACCAGACGATCATGATGGCCCTGTCGATGGCCGTCATCGCCTCCGTGATCGGCGCGGGCGGCCTCGGTGACCGCGTCTACCAGGCCCTCGCCTCCGTCGACGTCGGCGCCGCGCTCGCCGCCGGCATTCCGATCGTGCTGCTCGCCGTCGTCCTCGACAGGGTCACCGCCGCGGCAGGCAACAGCATCGGCACCGCCCCGCAGGCCGGGCCCGCCTGGGCCGGCCGGGCCGTCGTGGTGGCCGGCACCGTTGCCGCCGCCGTCGTGGGACGGCTCGCCGCCAAGCCGACCTGGCCCGATGCCTGGACCGTCGGCATCGCCGAGCCGGTCAACGAGGCCGTCGGCTGGATGACCGACCACCTCTACTCCGGCGTGCCCGTCATCGGCGGAACGGCGGACTGGGCCGCCCACTTCACCACCTGGATCCTCGATCCGGTGCGCGACGGGCTCCAGTGGCTGCCCTGGTGGGCACTGCTCCTGCTGGTCGCCGTACTCGCCATGGTGATCGGCACATGGCGCACCACGCTGACCGCCGTCCTCGCGATGGCCGCGATCGGCGTGCTCGGCGTCTGGGACCCGGCGCTCGACACGCTCTCCCAGGTGCTGGCCGGCGTCGCCGTCACCCTGGTGATCGGCTTCGCGGTCGGTATCGCCGCCTCCCGGAGCGAGCGGGTGGAACGCCTGCTGCGACCGGTGCTCGACGTGTTCCAGACGATGCCGCAGTTCGTCTACCTCATCCCTGTGGTCGCCCTGTTCGGCGTCGGCCGCGCACCGGCGGTGGCCGCCGCCGTCATCTACGCGCTGCCCGCCGTCGTGCGCATCACCACACAGGGGATGAACAGCGTCGACCCCGTCGTCATGGAGTCCTCGCGCTCGCTCGGTGCGACCGGGATGCAGCAACTGCGCAAGGTCCAACTGCCATTGGCCCGCCCGGCACTGCTGCTCGCCGTCAACCAGGGAGTCGTCCTCGTACTCGCCGTCGTCGTCATCGGCGGTCTCGTCGGCGGAGGTGCTCTCGGCTACGACGCCGTGTTCGGCCTCGCCCAGGGCGACCTCGCGACCGGTCTGGTCGCGGGTGCCGCGATCGTCTGCCTCGGCCTGATGCTCGACCGTGTCACGCAGCCGACACAGCGTCGTACCGAAAAGGGGGCCTGACATGGCTCGTCTGCGCACACCTCTGATCGCGCTCGTCTGCGCCGCCGGTCTCGTCGCCGTTGCCGGCTGCGGCGCGGCGGACATGACGCGCCAGCCCTCTCCGTTCGCCAATGCGCAGGGCGCCAGGACCGTGACGCTCTCGGTCCAGTCATGGGTCGGAGCCCAGGCGAACACCGCCGTGGCCGAATACCTTCTCGAACACGAGCTGGGCTACCGCGTCGACACCGTTCAGATCGACGAGGTGCCCGCCTGGGACGCCCTCAGCCAAGGCCGGGTGGACGCCATCCTGGAGGACTGGGGGCATCCGGACCAGGAGGCGCGGTACGTCAAGGACAAGAAGACGATCACGCCCGGCGGGGACCTCGGGGTCACCGGCCACATCGGCTGGTTCGTCCCCACGTACTTCGCCAAGGCGCACCCCGACGTCACCGACTGGAAGAACCTCAACAAGTACGCCGACCGGTTCCGCACCGCCGAGAGCGGCGGCAAGGGCCAGTTGCTGGACGGCTCTCCGTCGTACGTCACCAACGACAAGGCGCTCGTGCAGAACCTCGATCTGGACTACCAGGTCGTGTTCTCGGGTTCCGAGGCGGCGCAGATCACCCAGATCAAGCAGTTCGCCAAGGAGAAGAAGCCGTTCCTCACCTACTGGTACAAGCCGCAGTGGCTGTTCGAGAAGGTACCGATGACGGAGATCAAACTGCCTCCGTACAAGGATGGTTGCGACGCCGACGCGGAGAAGATCGAGTGCGCCTATCCGCACACGCCGCTGAAGAAGTACCTCAACGCGCGCTTTGCCGGCGACGGCGGCAAGGCGGCCCAGTTCCTCAAGAACTTCTCCTGGGGCACCGAGGAGCAGAACGAGGTTGCTCTGATGATCGCCGATCAGAAGCTCTCACCTCAGGAGGCGGCGAAGAAGTGGGTCGACGAGAACGAGTCGACGTGGCGCGCCTGGCTGCCCAAGTGATGTCTCCGGGCGGACCGCCGGCCTCCGCAACCGCTCGACTCGGTTGAGGGCGGACGTCCTCGCGGACGACGACCGACCGATGCGAGTCGTGGGGGGGGGGGGGGGGGGGGGGGGGGGGGGGGGGGGGGGCCGGGGGGCCCCCCCCCCCCCGGGGGGGGGGGGGGGGGGGCGGGGCCCCGCCGCCCCCGCGGGGTGGCGGTGGGAGGGTGGGGGGGGGGGGGCGGCCCCCCCGG
>NZ_JBIAKK010000032.1:0-20019 GCF_042872425.1 Streptomyces sp. NPDC005262 | reverse complement strand
GCCGGGCAGCACTGACATACCCGCCCACCGCAGATACAGCCGACCCACTGGGCGCTGACGAGCGAGGAATACCGCTCACATCGAATGACGCTCCCCTCCAACTGGTGCCTCGCAGTGGACGCGGCTCGGCGCGAGGCGTATGCGAACGACCTCGACGCCGAGCGCTCGCTCGTTGCCATGACGGCGAAGACGAACCGCAGCAAGGCCGATAAGGACCCGCGCACCTGGCTGCCGCCGCTGGCCGACGCCCGCTGTACGTATGCTGCGGACTGGGTGGCGACGAAGCTGCGCTGGCGGCTGACCGTTGACCAGCCCGAGGCCGGAGCCCTGACCGAGGTTGCCGAGACGTGCGGCGAGCAGCCGATCGAGTACGAACCCGCACCAGACGAGTAGGGGCTACCTCGCGCAGCGCCCCCTCCCGCTTCGGCGGGGAGAGCGCATTCGTCACGCCGCTTCGTACCCCGTCCGGACATGTGCTGGTCGACCGTGGCTACGACCCAGACAGATGTGGCGCCGTTGCGTTACAGCCCCTCTGTTAGGCGCAGGATGAGTGGGGGTACGGAGCCCCTGGGCAGGGCCAACACAAGCTCGCGAAAGTGCCCCGGCCTACCCGTGCCTCGGCACCCCCGGCGAGGACCTGACCGGCGGCGCCGACGCCAGGGCAGCGACGGTCCTGTACGGCGCCGCAGACGGCTCCGGAATCACCGGCTCCGGCGCCCTGTTCCTCGAGCAGAACAACGCGTACGTCCCCAACACCAACGAGAAGAACGACCAGTTCGGCTCGGACGTCCACCTCGACGACCTCAACGGTGACGGCCTGGGCGAGAACGGCTCCAACGGCGCGCTCTACCCGGTCCGCGTGAACGCCGACGGCACCGTCGCCTCCTCCTCCGGCATCTGCACCTCCACCCTCGGCATCTCCACCACCGGCACCCCACGCCTGGGCGCCGACTTCACCGACCGACACGGCCCCGCACCACGAACCGGCCGGACCCGCGCACCTGTCGCGGGTCCGGCCTCCTCCTCTCACGAAAGCCCGACATCATGCGTGAGCGCGCCACCGCGACCACCGTCGCGCTCACGGCGGCGGCAACACCAGCGGTGTACCCGGCCGCGCCGAGAAGAACGACGCCTTCAGATCCGTACTCGCGTCCGGCGACCTGAACAACGACAAATACACCCACCTCGTCATCAGGACCTGCCGCGAGGAGGTTCGTCACCGACCACAACGCGTCCGGGGGCGTTGTCACTGCGAGGTGGTATCCATCCGGCATGAACATTGATCAAGCTGACCCTGCCGAACTGGCGGCGCTCCGTGCGGCCTTCGGCGTCGATGACGGTGAGGAGTCGGCTCTTGGCTGGGAGGCAGTCCATGCCTTCGAGGCCGAACACGGCGTCGTGCTGCCCGAGCCGTATCGGACCTTCGTCGCTGAGATAACGGACGGTTCGTACTCCGGGCCGCCAGAATACGGACTGTTGCCGGTGGCCGAGCTGCCCAACGACTGGGGCGATGACGAGCAGGAACGCGACCTGAGTAAGCCGTTCCCGCTCGCGGCGCCATGGATGTGGGAGGAAGACTCGGACCAGGCCGAGGATGCCGACGAGATCCTTGAGCAGGTCTACAACCACGGCTCGATCGTGCTCGGCACCGACGGATGCGCGATGAACTGGCATCTCATCGTGACCGGACCTCACCGAGGACACATCTGGCTGATCACTGACGTCGGCGCCGTCCCCTTCGGCGAGCAATTCGGGTACACCACCGCTGAACCTGGCTTCGCCGGCTGGGTCCACCACTGGGCCGCGAACAAACCCTGGCATGACACACCGTGACACTCCGCGAGTCGTCGAAACCACCCGGCGGGCCCGGTAGCGCCGGGCGCTGTCGGCGGAACCAAGCGTGGGGCTGCGACCCAAACCGCGCCGGCAGACAGGCCACAGCTCGCCCTGCTCCGGGCCCAGGGCATGCCCGCCAAGGCGGACGGCCTGGCGTCCGCGCTGGAGCATCACTGGTGTGACATACCGTCATGGAGGGGGAACTCTCGATAGCCCCCCGCGGTGACGCCGATGGCATTGCCGCGCTCGCGAGCGGATTCGTGGCCTTCGAAGGTGCGGGTTCGGTGGTACTCGCGCCCCATACCGGACACCGCTGCCCGCACGGTGAATACGGCGCTGCGTGGCGAGGGCGAGCACAGCGGGGACCGGTCAGCGCGGGGCGCCGGTCGCAGGGGTACGGCCCGTCGATCGGCATGCCCGCGGGGCAGCCGAAGGTGGTCGGTCAGCAGTCGTGGCAGGGCAGTCGACCGGGGTTGTCCCCGTGTGCGCTGCGGTCGGGTGGCTCGGACTGCGCCGCCTGGCGGAGGTGCTCGGCGAGTGTCGCGGTTGCTGTCGAGGTGGCGCGGTCCGTGACGCCCCAGGCCAGCAAGTGGTGGCGGCGGGCCCACCGCTCCTGGAGTTCGCATACCTCCAGGCTCTGGCGAGGGTCAATGGCCCGGCGCGGGACGACGGCGAGTCCGGCGCCGGCGGCGGCCAGGGAGATGAGGACACCGAGGTCGGTGACGGTGGTGCGGTGGCGCACCACGGGGGCGTGGGGTTCCAGGTGCTTTTCGATCCAGCGGCGCAGCGAGGAGTCGGCGTCGAGGCCGACGAGTGGGTGTTCGGCGGCCTCGCGGTAGGTGAGCGCGGTACGCCCGGCGAGGATTCCTCCGGCCTGCCCGATGACGACGAGGGGGTCGTCGCCGAGGGGCTCCGTGCGCAATCCGCAGCCGCCGGCCTCGTCGTCCAGGACGACGCCCAGGTCCGCCTCGCCGTCGGCGAGTTTCCGCTCGGTCTGCGGGGTGCGGCTCTCGGACGCGGTGACGTCGGTGTCCGGGTGGGCGCGGAGGAATGAGATCAGGGCCTGCGGTACGAGCCGGTGCATCGCGGAGCCACCGCCGAGCAGGATCAGCGGCGCGGCCGGGGGCCGGGTATAGCTCGCGACGGCGCTTTCGAGTCGAGCGGTCCGGTCGAGGACGTCGCGCGCGTGGCGGGCCAGGGTCGTGCCCGCCGGGGTGGGCCGTACGCCTCGGCGTCCGCGGATCAGCAGGGCCACTCCGGCGTGGTGTTCCAGCGAGCGCACGCGGGCGCTCGCCGAGGGCAGGCTCAAGTGCATGCGGCGGGCGCCCGCGGTGATCGATCCCTCCGTGACGATGTGGAGGAACAGTCGCAAGTCGTCCAGGTCGTAGCGCATCGGATCAGGCTAAGGCCCAGCCTGAGGCAGGGTGCGGTGATTCCGCATTGTGAAAGAACGTTCCCACGGGTGACGCTCGGCAGATGACCGAGCTAGCCCTTGTCCTGCTGACCGGCATCGCCGCCGGAGTCCTGAACTCCGTCGGAGGCGGAGGAACCTTCGTGGCGCTGCCCGCACTCGTCGCCGTCGGCTTGCCGCCGGTGACGGCGAGCGCGGTCGCCCGGATAGCCCTCGTACCCGGCGCCGTGACCGGCGCCTGGGTGTACCGGAGCGAACTCGCCCCGGTGGGGGGCGCGTCCGCCACAGCGTTGACCGCGACCAGTGTGGCCGGCAGCGGGGTCGGCGCCCTCCTGCTGCTCGTCCTGCCCGCCTCGTCGTTCGAGTCCGCGTCGCCGTGGCTGCTCGCCTTCGCCACCGTGGTCCTCGCCCTCGGCCGCCACCTGTCCCGCGTGCTGGGCCGGGTGCTGGACCGCTCCGCCGGCATGAGTACGCGGGCCGTACTGATCGGCCAGTTCCTCATCGCCGTGTACGGCGGATACTTCGGCGGAGCCGTAGGCATTCTGATGGTGGCCCTGTGGAGCATCGGCCTCGGCCTCGATGCCGCGGCCGGCAACCCGATGCGGATCACCCAACTCGCGGCCGTCTTCCTCACCTCGGGCGTGCTGTTCCTGTTCACCTCGGACGCACTGCGCGCCCCCCTGCTCCTGGCCGCCCTGCTGGTCGGCGCGACCGCCGGCGGCTTCGCCGGCGCCCACCTGGCTCGCCGTCTTCCCGCCCGGCTGCTGCGTGGCGCCCTCCTGGCGACGGCCACGGTGACGACCGTCCTGTACTTCCTGCGCGGCTGACCATGCAGGGAAACCACGCTTGATCATCCCCATCGTCGAGAGCTAAGGCTGACCGACATGATCGAAGGCGGCTCGGGAGCCACTGCCCCGTACACCGATCCTGCGCGAGCGAGGCTGGTGATGGCCTACCAGGCATGCGAACCAGCCGACCTTGCCCGTGCACTTGTCCCGATCGGCGAACACCAGCTGAACACCGACGGCACCAACCGTTCGCCGGTCACCCTGCTGACCGACGCCGCCCGAGTGGTCACAGCCGCACAGCGGTACTTCGAAGCCGCGAGCGTGTTCGAGCCGACAGGCGGTGCCGACCGGCAGGTCATCGGCGATGTCCTGGAGGTGTCTGCGCGTACCGCACAGGTGCGCTTCGCAATCGCCGAAACGCCTTCCGGGAACTGCTCTCCCCCGAAAGGGGTCCAGCCGCGGGTGAGGCGGGGCCGTTGCGCGCCTACATGGCCAGGGAACCGCGTTGGAAGTGGCCCTCGATCTCGACGACTGGGTCCTGCGCCAGCACTGGTCTCGGCCACCGGGGCGGCCGTGTCCGCGTCGACCCCGAGGGTCGAAGTGGCCGGCGCCGTCAGGATCCTCATTCCACGAACCGGACGCGGGAGGCCGAGAACCCGGCCTGCCATCGTCCTCGCGGATCGCGCCTACTCTTCCCGCGCAATTCGCGGACACCTCCGCCGACGCGGCATCCGCGCCGTCATCCCGCAGCCTGCTGACCAGATCGGTCACCGCCTGGGAAGAGGCCGCGCCGGAGGTCGCCCGCCCGGCTTCGTTCGACGGCGACGGGCCGACGGTCGACTCCTCTCACGCCGACGCAGCCAACCGTTCCGCCGCCGGCTTTGCCGCCGCGACAGGGCAGGCGTGGGCGTGTCGAGGCACTGGGTGCCGTGGCCCGGGTCCTCGGAGCCACACCGGCCCAGGTGGCACTCGCCTGGGTGCTGGCACAGGGGGCGGCCGCGATCCCGCGTTCCGGATCACCGACCACGTTCGGGAGAACCGCGGCGCAGTGGACCTCCACCTTCCCACCGAGGCGCTCGACGCCCTCGACGAGGCGTTCCCACCGCCCAGCGGGCCCACGCCCCTGGAGATACTCTGAAGGAGTGGACAGGATGGCGCGCCCCCCACTCGTCGTCGGAATGGGGGGTTCGCTGCGCACCCCATCGACCAGCCTCACCGCACTGTGTGTGGCGGCCGAGGGGGCCGCCGAGGCGGGCGCCGAAACCCAGGTGATCGACCTCAAGCGGCTGGATCTTCCGTTCTACATCTCCGAGCACGGGATCCCACCGTCCGCTCGCCAGTTTGCGGACACCGTGCAGTCCGCCGACGCCCTGCTGTGGAGCAGCCCGACGTACCACGGGTCGGTCAGCGGCGCGTTCAAGAACGCGGTGGACTGGCTCGCCCTCCTGGCCGACCGCGACCCGCCCTACCTGAGCAACACACCCGTGGGGATGCTGGCGACCGCCGGTGGAGTGCAGGGCCTGCAGGCGATCAATGCGATGGAGTTCATCGTCCGGTCGCTGCGCGGCTGGGCGGTGCCGCTGGTGTTCGCGGTCCCGCGGTCCTCCCGGGTCTTCGATGGCGACGGACGCCTCACCGACCAGGCGGTCGCGGACCAATTGCGCGGCCTCGGCGCGGAGGTGACCAGGGCGGCCCTGCAGTTCCAGGCGGAGGGCACGTGTGACTACGCCCAGGAGCGGCCGTCCGGGGCCGGCCTGGAGTGAACTGGCCCTGCCACACAGGGGCGCCGGAGGTCGCACTCCCTCAGGGCCCGGTCCGCCCCGCGGACCGCCGGGGCTCGCCGCGCGCGCCGGAGCGCCCGGGCGGGAAGTGCGGCAGCACGTGCTCGGCCAGTTCGTCGATCACTTCGGCGACCGGGCGGCGGCTGTGCTTGAAGTTAATCATCAGCTGGTCGATGCCGATGTCCTGCCAGGCCTGCATCATCGCGAGGAACGACACGCGGCCCACCGAGAAGCCCTGGTGGATGCGCCGGGGCAGCGCCAGCGGGTCCTCGGCCAGGTCCAGATAGGTGGCCTGGGCGTACGGCTTGAACCCACCGCCGTCACTGCGGGTCAGCTCCCGCCACCGCTCGATGTTCTCGGCCTGCTGCTGGAGCGGCGGGGTGTAGTACAGCCAGCCGTCCGTGTTGCCGGCGATCCACCGGACGTCCTGCCTGCCGTGTCCCGTCATCAGTACGGGGATCCGCCGGTACACCGGCTTGGGCAGCAGATCGGTGCCGCGCATCTGGCCGAGCGGCGACTCCACGTGCGGGAAACGGTGCTCGAGGACCGCACGGAAGTACTCCAGCGACTGGCGGAACCTCTCGGCCCGGCCGCCCAGGTCCTCACCGACGGCCGGGAACTCCACGGGCCGGTCACCGGTGGCCACCCCGAGCAGGAGCCGTCCGCCTGACAGCTGGTCCACCGAGGCGGCCGCCTTGGCGGTGTGCAATGGATGCCGCAGCGGTATGACGATGCTGGCGGTCCCCAGTGTGATCGAGGTGGTGCGGGCGGTGAGCTGTCCCAGGTACACCCATGGGTCGAAGACCTGCCCGGCGTCCCCGAAGCTCGGGTCCAGCAGCGGCACGTCACGGACCCACACCGAGGCGAAGCCGGCCCGCTCGGCCTGCTGGATCCGCTCGATGTGCCCGGCCAGGGACGGCACGGGCCCGTCGAAACCCTCCAGGGGCGTGATGGCGCCCACGGTCATCCTGCCGCCGGGATACGCCCTGGCCATGGCCGCGTGCTCGGAGAACGGCCGCTGCGCGCCGCCTTCGACGTCCACGGGTGCGCCGCCTGAGGGAACTGTCGGTTGTGTCATGCGATCCTCCGGCGATTTCATGCAGTGGCCGGGTCCCCATCCATGCGCAGTGTGACCACACCAGGCCTGCTGCTGCCTTTCCGAGCTCTGTTGCTGCTTCCTTCAGTGTGTCGTTGATGAAGTCTTCTACGCCACCGAGCAGGGTGTCCTTGCCGGCTATTGATCAGAAACTCAAATGGCTCTCTTCGAGGGTGTAGCGGACGTGGGGGCCGCCGAAGTAGCCGCGGACGATGGCTGGCGTTGGCGGCGGTGGAAGAACCTGCGTGTCTCGGTTCGAGCCGTTCGCGCGGACGGATCAGCGACGGTGGGGCGGGGCGAACTGCCCGTGCGGTGGCTGCTGGCCGAATGGCCCGCCACCGAGCCCGAACCGGTGCAGTTCTGGCCGTCCGGCCTGCCCGCCGACACCCCTCTGGCCACCCTCGTGCGCACCGCGAAACTGCGCTGGCGCATCGAGCACGACTATCGCGAGAGGAAACAGGTCCTGGGCCTGACCCACTTCGAAGGCCGCACCTGGCGGGGCCGGCACCACCACGTCACCCTCGTCTCCGTCGCACACGCCTTCTGCACCCTCCAGCGCATCACCCGCTCCCCAAGAGAGACGGCGCCGGCCTGAGCCTCTACCGAGTTGCCCGCGAACTGCAGTCACTCCTCGCACTCTGGACCGGCGCCTGCCCCACCTGTCACCGCACCACCGCCCTAAGGTGTGTGGGCGGTTTACGACGTTCACCGGAGCGCGTGCCGGACTCGATGGCGGGGGCCAGGAAGGTGTGCGAGAGCCAGAAGCCGAGGAGGGCGATCAGGACGACGACCCAGGTGCGCACGTGACCACGACCCGGGACCGCCACGTGCCCGGACATCCGCGCGGGTGAGCACGCCTGGCCGGTGGTTTGTGCCACGAGCGGCCGGGGTACTCGACCCACCGTGCGGGGCAGCCCACAGGAATGCAGACCGTCACGGCTCGACGACTGCGGGGCACCCGGCGTCCCACATCCCTCCTGCGAGGCCTCCGATGAGCCGTCTCTTCTCGCCGCTCACCCTCCGCGGCACGACCTTCCCAAACCGGGCCTGGGTGGCCCCCATGTGCCAGTACAGCTCGGTCGACGGCTATCCACAGGACTGGCATCTGGTCCATCTCGGCTCCCTGGCACGCGGCGGGTCCGGCCTGGTCATGCAGGAGGCCACGGCAGTGGAACCTGAGGGCCGGATCACCCCTTCCGACGCCGGCATCTGGGATGACGGGCAGGCCGCCGCGTACAAGCGGATTACCGACTTCGTCCACGGGCAGGGAGCCATTGCCGGCATCCAGATCTCCCATGCCGGCCGCAAGGCGTCGACGGCACCGCCCTGGGAGGGTGACGTGTACGTCGAACCGGAGGCCGGAGGATGGCAGACGGTCGCACCGTCACCGCTGCCGTTCGGCGACTGGCCAGCCCCGCGGGAGCTCGGCGCGAACGACATCCGCGCTCTGGTCCGGGCCTTCGGCGAGGCCGCCGCGCGGGCGCTGTCCGCCGGCTTCGAGGTCCTGGAGATCCACGCCGCACACGGCTATCTGCTGCACCAGTTCCTGTCACCACTGTCCAACCACCGCAGCGACGAGTACGGAGGCGATCTCGACGGGCGCAGCCGTTTCCTCGTCCAGGTCACCGACGCCGTACGGGCGCAGTGGCCGGAGGACCGCCCGCTGTTCGTTCGCTTCTCGGCCACGGACTGGGCCGACGGCGGCTGGACCCCGGAGGAGACGGTCGAGCTGTCGCGGCACCTGGTGGCCCACGGCATCGATCTGGTCGACATCACCAGCGGCGGGCTCGTCCACAACGCCCGTATCGAAGTGGAGCCCGGCTACCAGGTGCCCTTCGCCCGAACCGTCCGCGAGGGCGCGGCCCTACCCGTCTCCGCGGTCGGCCTGATCACCGCACCGGAGCAGGCCGACCAGATCCTCGTGGACCGCTCGGCCGACGCGATCATGCTCGCGCGCGAACTGCTGCGCAACCCGACCTGGCCGCTCCGCGCGGCCCACGTGCTCGGTGACGACATCCCGTGGCCCAAGCAGTACCAGCGTGGCCGCCCACGTCATCGCTGAGGCCGTCGTCGCCCGAGCACCCGCGAATTCGGCGCAAGACAATCAGGTTTCCTCCGTTATGAGCGATCAGCGCACCAATGCCGCTTTTCCCGCACCCCAGGGCGAGTCGATGCGGGCGCTACTCGCGGCCGACCGTGTGGGCACGCTGCAGCAGATATCCGCCCTTAGCCGTGAGTTCAAAGGGATCGTCGAGGCGAACGCACTGGTGGCCATTGACGACGAGCACGACCCGGAAGGGGCGAGCACGGCCTTCGAGCGGGCGCACGTCGCCGCCCTGCTGTCCCAGGCGCGCGAGCATCTGAACGATCTCGATCGCGCCCTGGAACGGTTGGAGAGTGGCGACTACGGGCGCTGCGCGCAATGCGGTGAGCCGATCCCGACGGAGCGCCTCGAAGTTCGCCCGGCGGCGAAAACCTGCGTGCGCTGCGCGTCCGTAGCTCGTTGAAGGGTGCACGGTTGAGGGCGCGACATGTCGTCCTGCCCCAACTCGGCGTGCGGGTAGATGCCGAGTTCCTCCGCCGGCGGCCGTTCACCATCTGACCTTCGTCCGGCTTGATCAGGAGAAGACACGGCCTGGCTCATCGGATAGCGCCGACCTGTGCCGTTCGGAAACTCGTCGCTGCTGGTCAAGCCGCGTATCTGTACTCGCTGATCACGCCGCCGAGCACTTGGGTGCGCAGGAGCCGGTGAGCACCCGGAGCGGTCATGGGCGCCGGGTGCTCGTGGGCGAGAGGCGGGAGTTGCCCCCGGGCCTGGTGCGGGCGATGACCGTTGTAGTGCCGGGCATAGGCATCAAGGACCTGCCGGGCCTGGGTCTCGTTCCATATCAGCAGGTGGTCGAGGACCTCGCGTCTCAGGGTTCCGATGACTCGTTCGCAGTGCGCGTTCATCCGAGGAGTCCGCGGTGCGGTCCGCACGACCTCGATGTCGTCGGCTGCGAAGACCGCGTCGAAGGAATCGGTGTACTTCGCGTCCCGGTCGCGGAGCAGGAAGCGCAGCGAGTCGACCCGTGCACCCAACTCGACGGCGAGGTTGCTCGCCTGCTGCACCGTCCAAGATCCGGAGGGATGGGCGGTCACGCCGGCGATGTGCAGTCGGCGTGTGCCGTGATCGAGGAAGACCAGCGCGCACACGCGGCGCAGGTCGAACAGGTCGATGTGCAGGAAGTCGCAGGCGATGACGCCCTCGGTCTGCGCGGTCAGGAACTCTCGCCACGTCGGGCCGCTGCGGCGTGGGGCTGGATCGATGCCCGCTGCGGTGAGGATCTCCCAGACCGTCGTCGAGCCAACCGGGTGTCCGAGCCGGACGAGCTCCCCTTGGATCCGTCGGCAGCCCCAGCGCGGATTCTCCTTCGCGAGCCGCAACACCAGAGCCTTCACCGCGCTCGCGGTCAACGGTCTCCCGGGCCTGCTCCGTGGGCTTGCTGTAGTCCCACTTCTTAGCGATCAGCCTGCGGTGCCATGCGAGCAGCGTCGCGGGCATCACCGGAAAGACTCGTGCCCACCGGCGCCGGGGAATCAGCCAGGACAGTGCCGCGAACCACAGCCGATCCGCCGGCTCGTACCGCACCGGGCCCGTGAGCTTGTGCAGCCTCGGGACGGGCACCGCGGCCCCGATGTGATGACCGGCCGCGAGTGCCCGCAATTCAACGATGGTCCGACCGCCGTCCGCTTGCAGGATCGCGGCATCCGGCATGCAGTGGATGTGAACCCTCAGGGCCGACCACTCCCGGCGCAACGCAGCCCTCGCCACCGAGAAGCCTGGCCAGCCCTGCGCCGGGCGGTTGATCGGCGACAGACGCGCGCGAGCCGGACTATCCCACTTTGTCGAGAGGAGCGGGCAATGCGGACCAGCATCCTCCAGGACGAACGCATGAGCCTCATCTACTACCCGGCAAATGGCTGGACCGTTGTAGAGGTCAACGGAGAGGTCGAGCTCTGCAACGCACCTAGGATCCGCGAAGCAGTCATCGAACTCCTCAACGAGGGCCACCGCCACTTCGTCCTGGACCTGCGCCCCGCCCCGTTCCTGGACTCCATGGGACTAGGCATGATCGTGGCGATCACCAAGCGCATCCGTGACCACGATGGCTCCCTGTGCCTCACCTGCATTGACGAGCACATCCTCAAGGTCTTCAGAACCTGCGACCTGCGCAAGGCCTACGCGTTCCACGACTCGGTGGACCAGGCCACACGACAGGCCCCACAACGCGGCGCCTTGACTGGCTGGCCCCATCGCTTCTCCACCTGAGCCGAACCCGGCTTCGACCTCAGACCTCCGTAACCGCACCAGTGCCGGGCGGCGGTGATCGCGTCACGCTGTCCCACACTGCGGGCGCCTGCGGCTCCGGCGTGGCCGAAGCGTCGTTGAGCGGGCCGACCCGGCGGTGCGCTACGTCGAACAGATCCGCGTCCTGGGTGGGTGGGCGAACTCGCGGGGCTGCCCGAGCCGGCCGACGGCGCCGGGCCCGTCATCGCCGCACACGCCGGGCACTTTCGTACGGTGGCCTGCCAGGGGTTCGGCCGAAGGGCGCCGCAGTGCCCCGAGTCCCTCTGCGACAGCTCAAGGCCGGCGGTGCGTGCACGGCCTCGTCCTCACCATAATCACTCAAGCAAAAGGAAGTTCCGATATGACCACGATGATGCGTGCCGTTGCCTCCCGTGAGCCTCTGCCGGTGACCGACGACCGGTCTCTCCTCGACGTCGAGCTGCCCGTGCCCGAGCCCGGCCCCCGGGACCTCCTCGTCCGGGTCGAGGCCATCGCCGTCAACCCGGTCGACTACAAGATCCGCCAGAACGAAAGCCCGAACGGCGGCGAACGGGTGCTGGGCTGGGACGTCGCGGGCACGGTCGTGGCGACAGGGGCCCAGGTGAGGTGGTTCAAACCGGGTGACGAGGTCTTCTATGCCGGGGCCATCGACCGGCCGGGCGCCAATTCCGAGTACCACGCGGTCGATGAACGCCTCGTCGCCCTGAAGCCGACGACGCTGACCTTCACGGAGGCGGCGGCTCTGCCGCTGACCTCCCTCACCGCGTGGGAGGGTCTTTTCGAGCGGCTCGGACTGCACCACGACCTGCTCGACGAGACGGGTTCCCTGCTGGTGACGGCGGCCGCCGGCGGCGTCGGAGCCATGGTCAGCCAACTGGCCAACGCCCTCACCGGCCTGACGGTGATCGGGACCGCCTCCCGACCGGAGACCGTCGACTTCGCCCGCCGGATGGGCGCCCACCACATCGTGGACCACCACCGGCCGTTGGTGCCACAGCTCGCGGAGGTGGCCCCGAACGGCATCGGCCATGTCTTCAGCACCACAGGAACCGAGCGCAACCTGGCCGCGTACGCCGAGGTGCTCGACCCGCTCGGAAAGATTGTCGCGATCGACGACTTCGAGGCTCTGCCCATCGGTCTGCTGAAGCCGAAGAGCATCAGCTTCCACTGGGAGTTCATGTTCACCCGGTCCCTGTTCCAGAGCGCCGACATGGACCGGCAGCGCAAGATCCTCACCCAGGTTGCTCGCCTGGTGGACGCCGGCATTCTGGTCAGCACCGCCACGAGGGACCTGGGCCCCGTCAACGCGTCGAATCTGCGCGAGGCCCACAGGATCATGGAATCAGGGACCGCCATCGGCAAGATCACGCTCACGGGCTTCTGACGGCGTGTGCTCCCGTCGCCGCAAGTAACGGGCCTGCCTCCAACGTGTCGGCGGAGGCAGACAAGCGCACAGTCGATGTCCGCCGTTCACAGCTCCCCGTGAGGCCCCGTTTTTGCCGTCCCTCACGGCCGCGCCGTCCGCCCGGCGTCCAGCCACAACCGTCTGAACGGCCGACCGCACCGCTCACGGCGTGGCGACCGCGTGGCGGGGCGACCGGCCTGCCAGGGAGCACAGGTCACGACAGCGACTTCCCTGCGGCTTTCTCCTGCCGGGGAGGGGCGCCGACCGCCTCCCGAAGCCGCCGCACGTCGTGGTGCGCGGCGGCCAGGCGCCTCAGCTCGTCCAGGCCGTGGTTGCAGCACAGTCAGCTGTCCTCGAACCGTTTGGTGGCGCACGGCGGGCACTGCGCCGTCTGCAGGTGGTCCGTCTCCTCCGGATAGAGCGCGGTGCTGAACGTGTCGGCCATCACCTCGACGTCCGGGCGTCGGGTGAGGCACTCCTCGCACATGACGTTCGTGTCGGTGCTCATCGGCGGGCCTCCTTGGCGGCGGTGCGGATGAGGGCCAGGACCTCGCCCTGCGTCCTGCCGGGGATGTCGTTCCACTTGGCGTAGGCCCTCCGCTCCCGAACGTGTCCCCAGCCGCCAGCTAGCAGAGTGAGAGATCACGATTGGATCCGTGATCGTTTCGGACCGGTGAATGTGGCTGGTTGGGCGGTGTTTCTGTTTGATCGTGTTCGTGTTGGAGACGGTCGGGTGGAGGGCGGGTTCGGGTGCGTCGGGAGTGGGAGCCGGACTGATCGCGGAGTGGACGCTGCTGGACTGCGATTGGGAGCTGGTGGGGAACAAGACGGGAGCGACCCGTCTGGGCTTCGGCCTGATGCTGAAGTTCTTTGAGCTGGAGGGCCGGTTCCCGCGGCACGTGGGTGAGCTGCCCAAGGCTGCGGTGGGCGTTGTCACATTGATGGTGGGGTGGCCGGCCGATGGAGTTTTGGGGCGTGCCGGGGTGTGGTTTCGGTGCTCGTTCAGGTCGCGGTGTTCAGGCCGATGTTCTCGGTGACGTGGTCCCAGATGGTGAAGCGGATGGTCATTTCGAGGCGGTGTCCGGCGGCGGTGTAAAGATGTCGCCGGGTGCGGAAGTGGGGTGAGATGCCGCTGAACGCGGACAGGAACCGCTGCGCTCCGCCTACGGAGCGGAAGCCTTTCATCGCGCGTTCGCGTTGCCTGGTGGTCTGGTGGCTGTTCTCGGCCCGGTTGTTCAGTCCCTTGTGCGAGCGGTGCTCGACCGACGGCATGACCGCGCGGTGGGCCGCTCCGTAGGAACGCAGCTTGTCCGTGACGACCACCCGCGGCACCGTACGGGTCTTCGTCATCAGGCGGCGGAAGAAACGCCTGGCCGCGGCCTTGTCGCGGCGGTTCTGCACGAGGATGTCGAGGACGTTGCCGTCCTGGTCGACGGCGCGCCACAGGTACTTCAGCTCGCCGTTGATCTTGATGAAGACCTCGGCGGTGCAGCCCGTGCGCGTAGGCCTGCCCGAACTTCCCAGACCACCGCCGGACCGTCTTGTAGGAGACGATGACGCCGCGCTGGAGCATCAGCTCCTCCACCTCGCGGTAAGACAGCGGGAACCGGAAGTACAGCCACACGCAGTGCGCGATCACCTCGACCGGGTACCGGTGACCCCTGTACGACGGCCGCACAGACGACACCAACGATCCCCTCCACAGCGTGACCAACCCGAAGATCATCCCACCCAGTCAGCCAACGTGACAGCGCCGGACGCAGGCCTGGACGGGCGAGGGCTCCTGGGGAGCGGGCGCTGCTGCGTCGGTCATCCCTCAAAGCTGACAACGCGCGGACCTGCCCAGATGGAGATGACGTGCTTGGCCAGGAGCGTGGCACGCAGCGTTAGTGCGATGGCACGCGGGCATAGAGGGTCCCGGCGTGCATACGTTGGGTGGCAGCCCTACGTTGGGAAAGTTGAGGTCGCAAAGCCACCGAAATGACCGCCGCCACTTCCACGGCCGAGTCGCCCTGGATCAGCAGAGGAGATCGTCATGGCAAGCAGCAACCGCGCCGTCGTCTTCCAGAACCCGAAAGACATGCGCGTCGAGTCTCTCGACTTCCCGAAGCTTCAGATGCCGAACGGGAAAAAGGCCCCGCATGGCGTCATCCTCAGACTCGTCGCCACCAACATCTGCGGTAGCGACCTGCACATCTACCGCGGGTCCTTCCCGGTGCCCCAGGGCATGGTGATGGGGCACGAGATGACCGGGGAGGTCATCGAGGTCGGCCCCGACGTCGAGTTCCTCAGTGAGGGCGACCTCGTCTCCGTCCCGTTCAACGTCGCCTGCGGCCGATGCCGCAACTGCAGGGCGCGCCGGACCGACGTCTGCGAGACCACGAACCCCAAGGTGGCCTGCGGAGCGTACGGCTTCAACCTGGGCGACTGGACCGGCGGCCAGGCCGAGTACCTGTTCGTCCCGTACGCCGACTTCCAGCTCCTGCGCTTCCCGGACAGGGACCAGGCCATGGCGAAGATCCGTGACCTGGCGCTGCTCTCGGACATCCTGCCCACCGCGTTCCACGGTCTCATGGAGGCCGGTGCCAAGCCGGGCTCGACCGTGTACATCGCTGGCGCCGGCCCGGTCGGACGCTGCGGCGCAGCAGCGGCGCGCCTCCTCGGGGCGTCCTGCATCATCGTCGGCGACTACAACAAGGACCGCCTGGAGCTGGTTGAGAAGAACGGCTGCGAGACGATCGACCTGAGCCAGGACGCACCGCTCACGGACCAGATCGAGGCCATCCTGGGCGAACGCATGGTCGACTGCGCAGTCGACTACGTCGGCACCGAAGCACACGGCATCGGCCGCGAGGCCGAGGACATGGACCCGGCCTACGCCATCAACCAGGTGATCGACGCCACCCGCGCGGGCGGAGCCACCGGAGTCATCGGCGTCTACGGCCCCGACCCGCTCGCGAAGTCGAAGGCCGAGCAAGAGGGAACGTACCCGATCGACTTCGGCAAGGCCTGGATCAAGTCGCCGCGGATCTCCGCCGGGCAGGCACCGATCATGCACTACAACCGCGAGCTGATGATGGCGATCCTGTGGGACCGCATGCCCTACTTGAGCGCCATGCTCAACACGAAGGTGATCAGCCTCGACGACGCCCCCGACGCCTACGCGACCTTCGACACGGGAGTGTCCATCAAGTTCATCATCGACCCCCACGGCCTCATTCCCGCCTGAGGCCCGCCCTCCCCGGCCTTGCCGACACATCGGTCGGCGAAAGGCCCGGGAAGATCCCTGCGGCGTACGCTGGGACAGGACGCCGTGAGACCCGCCGCAACGAGATTGAGCGCGGTGCGGAAGTCCATGCAGTCGCGGGTGCAGGACAGACGTCTGCGGACGCACATCGGCCAGGTCGCGAGCCTCGACGATGCTGTCACTGCCCTCAACCCGACCCAGAAGATCAACGGGAAGACGATCATCCGCGTCCAGTGAGGCGTGGGACTTGGCAGCAGCGGTTCGGCTGCGTTCCGGGCCTGGCGACTAGTACGTCGCGATCGGGCTGCTCCATCGCGGCGAATCGGTGAACACGCTGCAGGCCAAAGGCGTTTGGTGCAAATTCAGCCTCGATGGCCCGTCGTCGAGCGGGCTCACATCCGGACGGACCGGGTGGACAGAACCAATCTCCGAATGTCTGCGTGTCAACTCAACTGATCACAGAACACCGGGCGGGACCAGGCACTGGGTCTCGACCCGGTCGGCGAGGCTGCGGTCAGCGCCGTCGACGGGACCAGCCAGTTCCGATACCTGCAACATGCAAGGCCAACAGACCCAGACCAAGCAGCATGACGTTCACCGAGGCGAAAACCTCGTTGGTCGCAACATCGGCAGCGTTGATCAGGAAAGCGATGAAGAACAGCACGGCCGCAGCTATACCCAACATGGCAACTCCTTTTTCGTAGTTGCAACACGTGTGCCCCCACATACGAGAAGCAGACCCAGCCGGACCGAAGACCACGGGAGCGGATGTCCAGGACCTCTCCGGGACGTCCGTCGCCCCCGGCATCTTGGCAGGCTGATGGTCAACTGGTGGCGGGCGAACGCTGACGAAGGTCCCAGTACCGATGGCTGACGCCCGCTGAGGTACTGCCGCCTCGCGTCGGGGCAGCCGAAGCTCGGGGGTGATCCCAGGGCGATGGATATGCGATGCGCAAAAGGCCCGCACACCATTGGGGCGCGGCCAAAAGAAAGAGAGGGGCATTAGCCACAATGTGGTGAGCGCCCCTTCAAGTATGAGCAGAGGTTAGCGCCGCTGCTCAGAGCAGGGTTGAACCACATCATCCGCGCTGCCTGGGCCAAGGTCGACTGGGCAAATTTTCAGCGGCAGGCGGCGGCAATACGTGCCGCACTCTGGAGGTTCTCGGTTCTGGTTCCCCGGGCTCTCTCTCCCGAGCAGGGCCGGGTGGGTCGCACGGTGGTTCAGCGGTGACAGCGCCTCGGTCAGTCTCGTCGTTGCATGACCCGCATTTGTTGGTTCCTCATCCTGAAGGGAAGGGTGAGACATCACTCGCCTGGCACATGACGGATCTACTCGTGCGGGTCGTCCTTGGCGGCCGAGCCGAAGTGGCAGCCGTCAGCCTTCTGATCCGGCGTATCGAACGCCAACGGCCATCCGCGCACTGGACAAAGACCAGGACAATGAATCGTTGCTGCAGAGGGTCGGCGCTTGTGATGGAACCTATTTCTGCAGGAAGGACTGCAGCATGGCCGTCACTTCCTGCGGCTTCTCCTCGGTCACCCAGTGACCCGAACCCTTCAGGACCCGGCCGTCGACGTTCACGGCGTACTCACGCCATTGGTCGGCGATTTTGCCACCGAACGATGCCTGGCCTCCGATCGCCAGGATGGGCATCTTCAGTTTGCCTTCGGCCAGGAACTTCTTGTTCTGCTGAACGTCTTCGCGGAGCTGGCGGTACATACTCATCCAGGCCTTCGTGTGGCCCGGCTCCTTCAGGTAGTGGGCGTAGAAGTCGTAGTCAGCCGGCGTGAACGCGGACTTGTTGACCAAAAGCTCCTCGATGAAGCCCTGGACAAAGACGCGCTCGTGACCGGAGATGAGCTGCTCGGCGAGAGGCAACTGGAACAGGCCGAAGTGCCACATCGACGGGGTCTGCGGGTTAGCCTCCAGAGCCGGGAAGCGGTACAGGCTGTCGTCCGGGATGGGAGCTTCCATCACGGCCATGCTGCGCACCTCCGACGGCCACTGGGCCGCGTAGGCGTAGCTGACCCACAGACCGACGTCGTGCCCGACGACCTGAACGCCGTCGTTCAGCTTCAGCTGCTTCAGCAGCTCATGCACGTCACTGGCCATCTGCGCCTTCTGGTAACCGCTCTTGGTGACTTCAGAGTTGCCGGCACCGCGGAGGTCGACGGCAATCACGGTGTGGTTCTTGGAGAGCGGTCCCATCTGGTGCCGCCATTCGACCCATGACTGTGGGAACCCGTGGATCAGCACGACCGGTGAACCTCTGCCGCCTCGCAGGTAGTGCATGCGGAAGCCGTTTACGTCCGCGTACTTGGACTGAAAGCCGGGGGGCGGTTCCGCCTGCGGGTACGGCGACGGAGACTGCACTGTCGCCTCATTATGCCCGCGACTATCGCTCCATGCTCCGGCACTCGCGGTGGCGGATACCACCAGGACAGCCACCAGCGCCGCGACGAGTACGGTGAGCGTGTTGGTCCTTCTTATTCGGGAACCCATGATTCACCTGCCTGAAGTGATTCACCTACCGCGCGTCATTTTATTCCGTCACAGGTCACCAGCACATGTGCTTATGGTGAAGCGACCCACCGAATCTGGGGCTGATGCACACACCGACGAACTCGCTCCGCACGTCCTCAATCTCCCCCAGAAGCAGCGTGAACTCTGTCCGCGCCCGTGCGGCACAAGACCCCGAGAGTCAGGAAAACTTCCAGCAGCAATAGCAATAGTGCGGGCAAAACGAAAAATTGCCCGCCCTCCTGGCTGTAGACGCTGCCGGAGACAGAGCTAAACGTTGGCCCCCCACCATCATGTGCACAGCACGCGGGGATACGCCATTGGGCGGACAGCCAGGGTGTGACTCGTCCGCGCCGACACGGGCCAGCAGTCACCAGCCGCACGAATGTTGGCGTCCAGCGCCACCATCAAGTCAGGTCGACAGTCGGCACCGGCTCGGCGGTCTCCTCCAGACCCTCGCCCGTCATCTTCCGCGACGACCAGTTTCCGTTCCCCCATTCCTGCCCGCTACACTCCCCACGCCCAAGCCGTTGACCAGCGCGAATGAAGAAGTACGGCTGGAGTAGCAAAAAGCCCTCGCCCCGTGCGGCGAACCTGATGCCCCACGGTCGTCCAGGCGGTCTGTCAGGCCGTCGTCGCGCCCCCGGTGCAATTGGGTGTGAAGTTGGTGGCGACACCTTGAGCGGCGGTCCGGCTTGATCGATCTGGAAAGCCCGCGAGGCCCGTTCAACACGGCGGCCAGGCCGACGCAGCCTGCCGATCAGGTCGATGAGGTGGCAGGGGCACGGGAGTGCCGTCTCCGGCGAGTTGCTGCCAGGCCTGCGCCACCTTGCGCAGGATCGACGGCCCCCCTGGTCGGGGAACTCCCCGGGCTCCGTACCGGCTCATCGCTGCGTCCTGGGCGCTCTATGCTGCGGCCAGCGCCATCCGACGTGGCCGCAGTCTGGGTGGGTGGAAAGGAAGCCTCTTGGCAACGTCAGGTCCTCGGCCCAACGACTACACGGCCGCAGTACGTGAGCTTGAGCCCTACCTGGGGCCGGAACTTCCTTTGTACCTGCAACCGTTGGCAACGGCCTTCGGCGACACCGTCGGCCGGATGCCTCGTCCAAGGCCGGACTGCATCAAGCGCAACAGGCGTGGCGGCAGATGGCGGCTGCGGAGCAGCAGTTGCCGCAGCTGCTGGCAGATATCTCCAGAGCTTCCCTGGCTGCCGATCCGCTCATGATCTACAGCAGTATGTACGTTCTCAACGCGATGAGCCGGGCGATGCTACCGGCCAGACTGGTGTTCGGCAGTGACGCGCTGATGGAGTTCTACGGAGGCCTGGTTACGGCAATGCCGCCGGACGACGTTCTCGCCCGGCTGGGGACCGATCGCCATCCGCAGGCCCTGTTCGACGTGGATTCGCTGCTGCGCAAGTACGGGAAAGCCGAATCTCTGGCGTACCAGGCCAAAATGCTGCGCGACGGCACCGCAGACCGGCAGACGAACGTCCTGCACATGCTGCAACTAGAGATCTTTAAGGGTGTGGGTTACGCGGGGGGTCGTGACGGCTGCCGTGGGCCGCGCTATGCCAGAGGGATGAGGTATCCCGATGGCGGAGG
>NZ_JBIAKK010000031.1:0-34596 GCF_042872425.1 Streptomyces sp. NPDC005262 | reverse complement strand
CGAGATACGCGCCGACCTCCACCTCGGCCTGCTTCAACTCGCCTGCAGCATCATCTGCTTGAGACGACTCCGAACCTCATTCTGAAACGATCAGTAAGGCATCGGATGCTGTCACGTCGGGTCTTGCCCTCCTGAGTGCGGCGTTCGTAGTACGCCTGGGTGCGGGGATCGACGCGCATCTCCACCCCGTCACGTTAGCCCCGATCCGCCAGTCGGTCCTGAGGCGTCGCACTCAGGGCGGCGGCCTTGCCGGGCCGGCTCAGCGGAACTCCGCCACGGCCTTGCCGAGGTCGCGTTCAAGCTCACCGGGCGAGTGGAGGCCCCTGCTCGCCAGGTAGTCCAGTCGCTCACGGGTTTCGGGCAGGCTGACCAGACCGAGGAACATGGCCGAGTCCGAGCGTACGTTCGCCTGGTCCGGCAGCGTGAGGTCGTTGATGGCGCGCTTGGCGGCCTTGACCCCCTCGGGCGGAAAGCCGGCGATGCGCTTGGCCAGGCGCTCGACGAAGCCGTCCAGTTCGGCGTTGGGCAGGGCGCGGTTGATCCAGCCGTAGCGTTCGGCGAGGTCGGCGTCGAAGTCGTCGGCGCCGGTAATGACTTCGATGGCGCGTGTCCTGCCGAGCCGCCGCGCCAGATGCTGCAGGCCGCCGGCGCCGGGCAGGGCGCCGGTGCCGGACTCGAACTGCCCGAAGATCGCGTTCTCGCGGGCGGCGAAGATCATGTCGCACGCCAGGGCGAGTTCGCTGCCGCCGCCGCGGGCCCTCCCGCGCACCTTGGCGATGGTGATCACCGGGACGTGCGCCAGCTTGTACAGGAACATGCCGAGCGAGGCGTCGCCGGGGCCGCCGGCCTTCGCGGCCTCTGCGGTGTACTGCGGTACCGCCGTGAGATCCACATGCGCCGAGAAGAACTCGGCCGAGGCGCTGTCGATGACGACGACTCGCACGTCGCCGGGGTCGGTGTACAGCGTGTCGACGAGCGAGACCAGGTCGCGGACGAGGTCGACACCAAGGAGATTGAGGGGCCCGGCGTCGAGGGTGGCGAACAAAACACCGGCTTCTTGTCGGGTCTGGATCGAGGAGTAGGCGAATCGCATGATCACTCCGTTGCGTGCGAAGGGAGCCGGGAAAGGGGCTGCAGGTTATGCCGGAAGATGACTACAGGACAGAGAGGGACGCCGTCTCAGATCCCGGAGTCCCTGTTCGCGGGCGGAGCCGTTCCTCGTCCGGCCGGCGTCGCCCTTCGCCAGCGTCCTGCACTCCGGAAAGTCCCACTTCGAGCCAGTGCTGGACACCTCCCCGGGCTCATGGATGTCGCGCCCGAGGCCGAAGCTGCTCATGCGAGCTCCCTCACGGTCGGGAGACCTCCCGTCACCGGCCAGGCAGGCGAGTCGTGACCTCCTGGAGCACTCAGCCGTTGCCGTCCGGGTCGCTGAACGAGGCGTAGGAGCCATAGCTGGTGCGGTCCGGGTCCGGTCCGGACACCCGGCCCACGGTCCCGGCGCGGTGGAACACCCCGCCCTCGTCGTGGAACACCTCGCTGATCTCCACGCTGCGGGCGGCGAGCTCGGCCGGGCCGCCTCGATGTCGGAGACGATGAGGTGAAGTCTCTCGGCGGAGCCCGGTGCGGCGGAGGTGAGCCCTATACCGAAGATAACCGAGCACGGCGAGCCGGGCGGGGTCAGCTGGATGCCCCGGAAGTCCTCACCACGCGCGACTTCGGCGTCGAGTGTCATGTTCATGATCGACGGCTCCTGCTGTTCGGCGTCCTCGCGGTCTCCGGCCTCGGCACTGCTCTGTGCCTGGCGGTACTTCGGGACGGTCAGGCGGGTGGCGGCCAGGGCCGGCCGCGAGGCGATCGTAAGCAGACGCCGGGTCCCGCCGCGTCCGGTGGCACCGGCGGTGTCGTCCATCCGACTGGTGCCGTGCCCGGCCTCCCGCCGCTCTCTCTGCCGTCGGCCTCACCGTCGGCGAGCGGCCCGCGCCGTACTGCGTATCGGCCTCCCGCGCCACATGGGGGTGGTGCGGGAGGCCGTGCCGGGTGACAGTCGCGCCAGTGCGGCTCTCGGCGGTGTGTCGGCACCGACCTCATCCTGACCCGGCATCAGGATGAGCGTCAGGACAACACCACAGCACCCCTACCCTGGCTTCCCCGAGGACTGCGTGCACGGAGCTGGACCTCTTCGGGTCGCGCCAGGTTGAAGCGCCAGGTCACGGTCAGGTGGGAGAACTCCTCAATTCGTTTGCCGCCATCCTGGGCGTCCCCACCCTGACGAACTCGACTACGAGAACATCGGCGATGAGTTCCGCCACCCGGTCAAGAAGCCCAAGGCCGGCGAACCCACCGAGCCAGACCGGACGTTCAACGCGCTGATCTGCGGCGTGCACGGCATGGCGAAGCGCGCGAACACCCTGCTAAGAGTCACCTTCAAGGCCCTGCGCAGGGCCAGCCTCGATCCAGCCGCAATCACCCGCATCGCCCGGGCCGCCCTCGTCCTGCTCCACCTCGAACAAGGCCGCAACACCTAAACGAAGATCACGAACCGTCACGAGAGGCTACCGAGAAGGGGTCATCGAGGGGTACGTAGGAGCACCGTGGTTGTACCGGATCTCTGCCGCTCACAACATTCGGTCCAACAGAGGCCCCGAGTGTCCGATCACGGCGTCGGGTTGGCCTCCACGCTCGTCTCGATCTCCCCGGTGGTGCCACCACCGACCGACACGGCTCCAGGACCAGAGGCTGTCACACCAAGCACAGGCGGTGGGCTTGGCGGCTGTTGGGGAGCCGCTCCGACGATCTTGGTCTTAATGGGTGCTCCGGAGGGGCTGTGGTCGTGAGTGCAGTCGCCGGCGTGGTGACCAACGTCGTAACTGAAGATCCACCACCAGGTCTCATCGTCGCATTGGTTGCCCTGGTCGCCGTGGGTGCGGCATTGCAAATGCTCATCAGCCGTTCAGAACGGCCGGCTGCCCGGCCCACAAGTGCAGCTAGTCTTCTGAGTCGGGAATTCTGTTCAGATATGAGGCGAGGCGTTCGAGGATCTCGTCTGCGGTCTTGGTCCAGACGTAGGGCTTCGGGTCGGTGTTCCAGGCTGCGATCCAGTTGCGGATGTCCTTCTCCAGGGCCTGGACAGATCTGTGGACGCCTCGCCGTATCTGCTTGTTGGTGAGCTCGGCAAACCATCGCTCGACGAGGTTCAGCCAGGACGAGCCCGTCGGTGTGAAGTGCAGATGGAACCGGGAATGGGCCAGCAGCCACTTCTTGATGGCGGGTGTCTTGTGGGTCGCATAGTTGTCACAGATCAGGTGGACATCCAGGCCGGCAGGCACTTCCTTGTCGAGCTTGATCAGGAACTTCTTGAACTCCTCCGCGCGGTGCCGGCGGTGCAGGGAGCCAATCACTTTGCCGGTTGCGACTTCCAGCGCGGCGAACAGTGTGGTGGTACCGGCGCGGACGTAGTCGTGGGTAGTCCGCTGGGGAACTCCGGGCATCATCGGCAGAACCGGTTGCGAGCGGTCCAGGGCCTGGATCTGCGACTTCTCGTCCACGCAGAACACCAAAGCCCGTTCGGGCGGGTCCAGGTAGAGACCCACCACATCGTGGACCTTGTCGATGAAGTACGGATCGGTCGACAGCTTGAAGGTCTCCGACCGGTGCGGCTGCAGGCCGAACGCTCGCCAGATCCGAGACACCGATGACTGCGACAGGCCCATCTCCTTCGCCATCGAACGGGTCGACCGGTGTGTTGCGTTCTTCGGTGTCGACTCCAGCGTCTTGGCGACCACCGCGGCAACCTGCTCGTCCGTCACCGTCCGGGGCCCACCCGGACGCGGCATGTCACCCAGACCGGCCATCCGGTACTGCACGAACCTCGACCGCCAACGGCCCACCGCTTGAGGTGTGGAACCGAGTTGGGCCGCCACATCCTTGTTCGAGGCCCCCTCGGCACAGGCCAGGATGATCCGGCACCGAAGTGCCCACGCCTGCGGCGTGGAACGACGCCGCACCCACCCCTCGAGTGCAGCCCGCTCCTCACCCGACAGTCTTAACTCGGCCTTTGGCCGCCCAGTCCGCGCCATAGAGCAAGCCTATACATCTGAACAGAATTCCTGACTCAGAAGACTAGGCGGGAGGCCGTCGTGAGAGACTAGCGGCGGCTCTCCGCGTCCAGGGCCCGCTCCGGCACCGTGACACCCATCCCCGTGGGTGCCCAAAGGGTCGCCGCGGAGAGCAGAGTCACGGCCGCCGCGCCCATGAGCATGGGTACGTTGCCGAGCCAGGCGGCCAGCGCGCCCCCCGCAAGGGCTCCGACCGGCACCGTCGTGAGCAGCACCGCCTGCACGAGTCCCGCGACGCGGCCCTGCATGCCGTCAGGGGTGACCAGTTGCTGCGTGGTCGTCATGGAGATCATCCATACGGTGCCGGAGAGGCCGTAGCAGACCTGGTACGCGAACAGCACGGGGAAGGCGAGGCCCAGCGACGCGGCCGGGATCAGGAACACGGCGGCGCCTGCCGCGAGTCCGAAGATCTGCGTGGCCCGCCACAGCCCCGAGGTCCTGGCGAAGCGTCCGGCGAGCAGGGCGCCCGCCAGGGTGGCCGCGCTGTAGGCCGCGTACATCGTGCCCAACTGCCAGGCGGGCAGGGAAAGATCGCGGGTCGCGTAGAAGACGTAGAGGGCGGCCGCCGCACCGCTGCCGAGGTTGAGTCCAGCGCCCGCCAGGACCATGCGGCGCAGCCGGCGCTCGGCGCGCACCACTGCGAGTCCCGTTTGCAGCGAGCCGGCCAGGGACTTCGCGCGGGCGGGCTCCCGCGAGCCTGTCAGCGCGTCCAGCGCGGCGGGGAGCGCGAACAGAAAGAGCGCCTCGATCGCGTAGGCTGCACTGCCCGCGAGGAGCCCCGCGTCGGCTCCGAGGAGCCCGACCATGACACCGCCGAGCGCGGGCCCGCCGACCTGTCCGCTCGTACGGGCCGCGGTCAGGGCCGAGTTGGCGGCGAGAAGCCGCTCCGGTCCGACGACGCGCGGCAGCGCTGCCTGGAGCGCGACGGAGAGCGTGAAGGTGAAGGTGCCCGAGACGCCTGCGACCACGTACAGGTGCGCCAGGGTGACATGCCCCACCGCGCCGGCCAACGGGATCGAGCCGACGACCAGGGTCTGCAGGGTGGTCACCCACACGAGGAGGCGGCGCAGCCTGATCCGGTCGACGATCGCTCCGGCCAGCGGGCTCAGCACTGCGCCGGGCAGGTAGGTCAGCGCCAGCAGCGCGGCCGCCCCGAACGGCCCCGCGCCGAGGTCGGTCACGGCCAGCAGGGGCAGTGCGAGAGCGGTGATCTGCCGCCCGACGGAGCTGGCGACCTGCTCGCCGCACAGCAGCGCGAAGGGACGGTGGCGACGCAGGGGGACCGACCCGTCGGCCCGTGACGAGCCCAACCCTCAGATCCCCGTGCAGGGAACGGGCCAGCGGCGCAGCCGCGGCGGCAGGGCCACCGCCCAACCGTCGGCGACGAGAGCGAGCCGCTCGGCCGCGAGCAGGTCGACGGCCTCCCGCTGCACGGCGTCGAGTTCACCGAGCGCCGTGGGCTCCTGGACCATGGCGAAGGTGGCGAGCAGGTCCGGGTGGTCGAGGGTGAACCTCGCCGAGGCGGGCCGCTCTCTGCGGTCCATGACGGTGATGAAGTCCGGGCCGCGGCGGTGGTAGAGCATGCCGGCGGGGAAGGCGGCGTACGAGGTGCGCCAGGCCCTCAACTCACTTGGTTCGTCGGGCCGTTCGACGGGTGGGGGGAGGTGGTTCAGCATCCGCACGTACGGGACGTCATGCGTGTCAAGCGGGTCGTCGTCTCGCGCCCGGTCTTCGTAGGCGATCTCCCAGTGCGTACGGAACCGTTGGCTCTGGCACTCGCGCAGGAACTGGACCGCCACCGCCGTCTCGCGCGCCGCCCCGCCCAGGCACAGCGGCACGTCCACGTGGACCTGTCGGCCGATCACGCGGTGGGGGACGGCCACGGGAAGCCCGGTCATGCGACCACGTCCTGACGGTCCGTGGATTGCGGAGCCGGGTCGGGGTCGATGCGGTCCGGTACGTCCCACGTGGGCAGGGACACGTACGTCCGCCCGTCGCGGAACACCAGCCCCGTCGCATGAGCCTGCTGGATCCACCCGCACAGTTCCTCGGCCGGGATGTCGTGTCCGTCGCCGGTCAGCAGCCGGTGCAGCGCGGGCTCCGTCCGGCCGTCCTCGAGGCGACGCATCGCTTGCGCCTGCCAGCCGGTCAGCCGGTGGGTGCGGTGGGGCCAGCCGTGGCGCCGGTCGTGTACGAGCAGTACGTCCACGCCGTCCTCCGCCTCCGCTTCCTCCATCACCAGGCTCGATCCGTGATGTCCGTCGCGCCATGCCGCGACGGCCCGCTTGAGCCGGCTCTCGGTCTCTCCGCCGATGCCCGCGTCGTCCGTCGCGAACAGGTAGACCAGGTCGGTGAGTTCGGACTCGGGCAGCTCGTAGACATGGTGGTACATCTCGGCTGGGCGCCGCTTGCCGAAGCCGAACCCCGGATCCGTGAAGTTCGGGCTGAACCGCTCCAGTTGGATGCGGTGGGCGCCGCCCGGGGGCTGCAGGTGGACGAGCGCGGGCAGCTGGTCGATGACCGGGGCGTAGTCCTCGACGGCCTCGCCCGGGAAGCCGTACAGGTAGTTCCAGGTGACGGTCAGCGCGTGGTTCTCGCACTCACGGAGTGTGCGGACGTTGCGGGCGCCGCTGACGCCCTTGTCCATGAGATCGAGGACCCGGTTGCTCAGGCTTTCGATGCCGGGCTGAATGAGCACGGCTCCGGCGCGCCCGAGGAGGGCGATCTGTTCACGGTTGAGGTTGGACTTGACCTCGTAGTGCATCCGCAGGTCCCAGCCGCTCTCGGCGGCGAGGGGCAGGAAGTCCTTGAAGTACGCCATGTCGATGATGTTGTCGACGGTGACGACGTCGAGGATGCGGTGCCGTCGTACGAGGCGGTCGATCTCGCTCCACAGCTGCTCGCCCGACTTGGCGCGGAACGCCATGGAGGAGCCGTTGAGCCCGCAGAAGGTGCAGTGGTGCTTCTCCCCCCACCAGCAGCCGCGCGCCCCCTCGACCACCAGCTTCGGGTAGACGTACTCGAGGACGGGGGATGCGTCGAGGGCTGCCTGCCACTGGTCGTAGTCGGGCGCGGGGATGTCGGAGGGCGCCACGGTGCGCCGGGACTCTTTGTTCGCCCGCGAGACCCGGCCGTCCGTCTGCCCTTCCCACCAGCACAGGCCCGGTACGTCGGCGGGTGGCGTGTCGGCGTCCAGGTGGCGCAGGAGCGCCGGGAAGGCGTACTCGCCCTCGCCGCGCACCACGTGGTCGACGAATGGATGGTTGCGGTGCAGGGCGTGCCCCATCGGGCCGTCGCAGTTGCTGCCGCCGAAGACGACGGTGAGCCCCGGACTGCGGCGCTTGAGCTCCCTGGCCAGCGCGAGCGAGGGCACGTTCTGCATGAACGTGGTGGTGAACCCGACGACGTCCGGTTCCTGGGCGAGCACTTCCGTCGCGCACTCGGCGATGAACTCGGCCGCGTGGACCCGCATGTCGGAGGCGGTGTCGATGCAGAGGCCGCGACGTGCGGCGTACTCCTTCAGCCGGGCGACGCCCCAGCTCTCGTCCTCGTACAGCACACCCGAGAAGACCCAGTCACCGAGGCCGTCGAAGATCGAATCGCTGCCGATCGTCTCGTAGTCACCGGGGCGCAGCCGCCCGCCGGACCGCTCGAGGAGGAACTCCGCCCAGCGCAGCGAGCCGTGGAACTCACGCACATCGTCGTCCGGGCGGACCTGCCGCAACAGCTGATGCAGCAAGCCCACTTGGAGAGAGGGCAGATCGATCGGGTGCCACGGCATGGTCACCAGCTGTACGCGCACACCACTCCCCCGTCACCGCCCCCTGGACATCCCGCTCACGCTCGCGTTCCCTCCCGCTCAGCGGGTCGGCGGGCGCTTCTCCATGACGGCGGGCTTGCGGTTCGTGCGCTCCTCTTCGCGGATCACTACCTTTTTGATCTCCACGACTCTCCCCTGGTCGACGACCTCGAACTCACGTGCCACATAAAGCAGTTCACCTTATAGAGCATCACACGCGCCCCACAAGAACCCCGACGGCGGAGCGGCCCGCCCGTCAGAGGCCGTGCAGCACGGGATCACCGAAAGCGACTTCGGGGTATTCGGGGTCGCCCTGCTCATGGCCCTCGATCGTGAGGGTGGCAACGCCAGTCAGGCCCACGGTCACCTTCACCGACCGGTTGGTCTGCGCGGCCAGACCAGGACCCCGCCCATAAGGGCTGCATGGCAGCCATGACGGCGTAGATACAAAGAGGGCCTCGCGATTGAACAGGCAGGCTCCTGCGGGCCCTGCTTCGGGCGCGGCGCGAATGCAGGCCACCTGACCGCCCGCCGCCTCGGCCTCATCCCGGTGCTGTGGACCTGCTGGGGCGAGGACTGGCGAGCCAGAGCCACACCCGACAGCGTCCACCGCACCGTCACGGCCGGCCTGTACGGCGGTGGCACGATCCTGCTTCACGACTCCGACTGCACCTCGGCCCCCGGTTCCTGGCGCACCACCCTTGGCGCACTGCCCCGCCTGCTGGAAACCTGCGAGCAACGCGGCCTGCGCGTCGGACCATTGCGGGAACACGGGATGTGAGTGCGGAGCAGGTGCGGGCGCTGAGGGAGCTGTTAGGGGAATTCCTACCACGACGGCCGCCGTGCCGCTCCGCGTTGCCTCGGAAGCGGCGGGACAGCCCTCGCCGTCCGCTCACCCCGCACCGGGGCCGGCGAGTCCGAGGTCATAAGCGAGGATCACAGCCTGGATGCGGTCGCGGGCCCCGATCTTGGCCAGGACACGGCCCACGTGTGTCTTGACGGTGGACTCGGACACGACGAAACGGGTGGCGATCTCACCGTTGGTCCAGCCCTTGCCGATGGCGACGAGGATCTCGCGCTCGCGTTCGGTGAGTGCATCCAGTCTCGGGTCCTCCTCGGAATCGCTCCGGCGAGGGGGCACGTGCTGGGCGTACTCGTCCAGGAGGCGGCGGGTGAGGGCCGGCGCGATGACGGCGTCGCCGATGGCGACGGCGCGGATGCCGGCGAGGAGTTCCTCGGGCCGCGCGTCCTTGAGGAGGAAGCCGCTGGCTCCGGCCCGGAGGGCGGCGTGGACGTATTCGTCGAGGTCGAAAGTGGTCAGCACGAGAACACGGGAGCGGCCGCCGGCGGCGGTGATCCGGTGGGTGGCCTCGATGCCGTCCATGCCTGGCATGCGTACGTCCATGAGGACGACGTCGGGACGCAGCTCGGCGGTCTTGCGGACGGCTTCGGCGCCGTTCGCGGCCTCACCGACCACCTCCGTCTCGGAGATGGAGTCGAGCAGCACCCGGAAGCCGTAGCGCTGGAGCGGCTGGTCGTCCACGATGAGCACCGTGGTCACCTGGCACCGGCCCGGGGCGTCATGTCGAGGGTGGCCTCCACCGCCCATCCCCCGCCGGTCGCAGGTCCGGCGCTGACGTTTCCTCCGTAGAGCGCCACTCGTTCTCGCATGCCCACCAGTCCGTGTCCTTCCTCGTTCGGTGATCCGGGGCGTCCCGCCGGGCCGTCGTCCCGGACCCGGATGACCAGCCGGACATCCTCGACGACCACCGACAGTTTCACCCGCGTGCCGGCCCCGGCGTGCTTCAGGCTGTTCGTGAGGGCTTCCTGAACGATGCGGTAGACCGTCAACTGCATCCCGCCGTCCAGGGCACCCAGGTCGCCGACGGTCCGGTAGACGACGTCCAGGCCGGCGGTGCGCACACCGTCGCACAGCGCCTCGATGTCCATGAGATCGGGCTGCGGACTCAGTTCAGGTGTGACGGACGGACCGTCCGACGCCTCCCGCAGCACGCCGAGCACGCGCCGCAGTTCACCGAGAGCGGTCCTGCCTGTGTCGCCGATGAGTTGCAGGGCCTCTTTGCCGCGTTCGGGAGCCGCATCCGTGGCATACACACCGGCGTCGGCGAGCGTGATCATGACGGCCAGGTTGTGACCGACGATGTCGTGCATCTCGCGGGCCACCCGTGTCCGCTCGGTGGCGGTCGCGAGCCTGCTGCGCTGGTCACGCTCTATCTCCAGGCGGGCCGCCCGTTCCCGCAGCCCCGCGAGCTGGGCCCGGCGGGTCCGTACCATCAGGCCGAGTGCCAGGGCCGCGGTCGCGGTGCTCAGCAGGAAGAACAGCGCGTCCCAGACGGACACCGCCGCAGACGCGCGCACCGCGACCAGTACCATCCCCGCCGCCATGATCCCGCAGGCCCATGGCAACTGCCTCGGCCGCCCGTGCAGGGCAAGGCTGTACAGGGCGATGAACAGGGCGACGTCCGCGCGCAGCGCGGCGCCCAGCGACCACTGCAGGACGAACACTGCCGCGATGGTGCCGAAGGCCGCCATGGGCCTGCGCCGACGCCACAGCAGCGGCAGCACCAGACCGGCCTGCAGGACCAGGGTGACCGCCGGGGGAAGCAGGGTGAAGGCGAGTCGGAACCGGCGTGGACCATCGCCGTCCCCGGCACCGCCGTGCAACAGGTCCGGCAGGCAGAACATGAGAGAGACCACCACCACCACCGTGGTGTCGAGTACCCATGAATGCGCCCGGTCTGCCTGCCGCAGCCGCTGGCCGCCCCGGGAGAGACGGGCGACCAGCGGCCCCATCCCGCTGGCTTCGTCGGCGGACATAGGTGTCGTCAAGGAGGTCACCTGCCCATGGTGCATGCGATCAGACGTCGCTGCGCACGAGCCGGTACGCCGCCCCCGTCAGGGCGAGTGCCGTCCAGGCGAGGAAGACCAGCAGCCCGGCCGTGGGCGACAGGGTGGTGGTGTCGTGCGTCAGGGCGAACATCGACTCGCCCGCGTTGCTCGGCAGGTAGGGACTGATGTCGTCCTGCCAGGAGCTGGGGAGCAGCGACACGAGCCCCGGGATCAGCATCAGGGCGGCAATCAGCACCGAGATGCCGCCGGCCACCGACCGCAGCAGCGCGCCCAGGGCGGTGCCGATCACGCCGACCAGGCCGAGGTAGAGCCCGGCGCCCAGCAGGCTTCGCAGGACTCCCGCGTCCGTCAGGCCCATCGCGGCGGGAGTGCCGGAGACGATGCCGCTGCCGAGCAGGAAGGCGACGAACGCGCCGAGCGTGCCGACCACCAGCGCGACCAGCCCGAATACGGCCGCCTTGGACCACAGCACCGGCAACCGGCGCGGTACGGCCGCCAGCGTCGAGCGGATCATGCCGGTGGAGTACTCCCCCGCCGTGACCAGCACGCCGAGCACGCCCAGGGCGAGCTGGGCGAAGTTGGTGCCGAAGAGGGACAGACTCACGGCCGTGGCGTCGGCGAAGTCCCGGTCCAGGTGACCGGAGCCGATACCGGACTTGTAGCGGCTCGCGGCGATCAGCCCGAAGGCGACGAGGAAGAGCAGGCCGAGGCTCAGGGTGATCCACGTCGAGCGCAGCGACCACAGCTTGGCCCACTCGGAGGACAGCACGCGCCGTCCGGTCACCCGGTAGGCGGGGCGGGCGGGGCCGGACGAGGGCGCCTCGACGGTCGCGGTGAGGGTACTCATGCCGCCCTCCCGTCGGCCGCCAGGAGGTCGATGCCGGTCGTGGAGCCGTGGTATTCCACGGCATCCTTGGTCAGGTTCATGAACGCCTCCTCCAACGAGACCGTCCGCGCACTCAGTTCGAACAGCGCGATTCCGTGCTCGGCCGCCTTCAGGCCGATCTCGCGGGCGGTCAGCCCGGTCACCTGAAGTTCCTCGGAGCCGGCGCGACCCGTGGCGTCGACACCGGGACCGGCCAGTACGTCCCGCAGCCTCGCCGGGTCCTGCGTGGCCACCTTCACCATGTCGCCGCCCGCCTCGCGGACGAGGTCCCGCACGGTCGTGTCGGCCAGCAGCCGGCCCCGACCCACGATGATGAGATGGTCCGCCACCAGGGCCATCTCGCTCATCAGATGGGACGACACGAACACGGTCCGGCCCTCCTCGGCGAGCGCCTTCAGCAGGTTGCGGATCCAGAGCACGCCTTCCGGGTCCAGCCCGTTGACCGGCTCGTCCAGCATCACGGTCTGCGGATCGCCGAGGAGCGCCGCCGCGATTCCGAGCCGCTGGCCCATCCCGAGGGAGAAAGCGCCTGCCCGCTTCTTCGCCACGCTCCCCAGCCCCGCGAGGTCGATGACCTCGTCGACCCGGCAACGGGGAATCCCGTGCGTCAGCGCGAGCGCCATCAGGTGATTGTGGGCCGAGCGGCCCGGGTGAATCGATTTGGCCTCCAGAAGGGCCCCGACCTCCTGAAGCGGTGCCTCGTGCCGGGCGTAGCGGCGGCCGTTGACCTTGACGGAGCCGCTCGACGGAGCATCGAGCCCGACGATCATCCGCATGGTCGTCGACTTCCCGGCTCCGTTGGGCCCCAGGAAGCCGGTCACCATGCCCGGCCTGACGGCGAAGTCCAGCCCGTCGACGGCAGTCTTCTCGCCGTACCTCTTGGTCAGCTGCTGTGCGTCGATCATTCGCGTTTCTTCCTGTCGGAGACCGGCGCCCGTCCGTCGTCCCTGACGCCTCACCGGCAACGCTAGGGACCAAAACGCCCCGCTTCGGTGGTACCGGGGGCTGATCCGCGCACATCGGGTCGTACCCCGGTACTACGTGCCGCCGCTCCGGCGCCCACGCTGTTCAGGTTGTGTTCAGGCACGGCGTGCCATCGTGCGGATCATGACCGCAGAGCACGTCCTCGACGACCAGCCCCTCGTCCCCGTACGCCGGATGGCGAACAAGGTGCCAGAGGCGACCGTCTACTTCTGGATCATCAAGGTGCTGACCACCGGCATGGGCGAGACGGCGTCGGACCTCCTGGCCCGGCTGCTCGGCCCGGTGCCGGCGGTCGCGCTCGGCGGCCTCGCCCTGACGGCCGCCCTCGCCGTGCAGTTCGCTCTCCGCCAGTACGTCGCCTGGGCCTACTGGACCGCCGTCGTCATGGTCAGCGTGTTCGGCACCATGGCAGCCGACGTCCTGCACGTCGGCCTCGGCGTACCGTACGCCGTGTCGGCGCCGGCCTTCCTCGCCGTACTGGCCGCGGTCTTCATCCTCTGGTATGCGAGCGAACGGACCCTGTCCATCCGCAGCATCCGCACCCGCCGCCGCGAGACGTTCTACTGGGCGGCCGTCCTTGCCACCTTCGCCCTCGGCACCGCCGCGGGCGACCTCACCGCCACCGTCGGGTTCGGCTACCTGGGCTCGATCGCCCTTTTCGCGGCCGCCATCTGCGAGCCCGCGCTGACCCACCGCTTCGGCGCCCTGAACGCTGTGCCCGCCTTCTGGATCGCGTACGTCATCACCCGTCCCCTCGGGGCCTCCCTCGCCGACTGGATGGCACTCGGGCACGCCCGCGGCGGCCTCGGCCTCGGACTGACACCGGTCACCCTCGCGTGGACGGCCGCCATCGTCGGATTCGTCGGCTACCTGACCGTGTCACAGCGCAACACACGCACCCGCCCCGCAGCCTGAGGGTCAGAACGCGCCACGGAGCGGGCCGGCCACCACCCGCGGATCCTCCGAACGCCCCGGACAGCTACCATGCCTTGCGGTCGTTACGGTTGCCGGGCAGCGGCCGACCGACCACGACGACGGCCGGGCGACCTGACGGTTGGTGGAGTACCGGCAGGGTGAGGTCGAAGACCTTGCCCGGGCCGATCGGGGCGGGCAGGTAGCGGCGAGAGTGTCCATCAGGTGCCGCAGCCCTTGGCCGATGTCCTCGCCCTCCTGTTCAATCAGCCCGTCGGTGTAGAGGGCGGGGACGCTGCCCGGCTCAAGGTCGATCTGTGGAAGCGGTCTCCTAGGCGATGGGGCTACGGTGTCCGAGGCGGGAGTGCCGGCGTCGGGTGTCAAAGCGGTGGAGCCATCGGAAGACGTCGAGTCGGGCCTCCCGATCGTCCGGCCAGTGCTTCCGTCCCTTTAAGGGTCTCGCGTTTGAAGGTCGCGTTGAAGGACTCGGCGAGCGGGTTGTCCGCGCCGGACCCGACCGTGCACCTGCTTCGCCGAACCCCAGCTGACCTGCAGGCTTCGACGAAGCCCCTACTCGTGTACTGGGCTCCGTGATCGGTGTGCATGATCGATCTGGCGAGACTGCCGCGGGTGCGGATGGCTGCCGCCACGGCGTCGATGACGAGGGCGAAGACGGAGGCCAGGTAGCAGAAATTCCCGCCGTCGATGGGCAGGTAGATGATGTCGCCGACGTATTTCGTGTTCGGTCTCCGGGCGGTGAATCGCGGCCGATCAGGTCCGGCGCCCTGGCCGCGGCCGGGTCGGGGACGTCTTCAGCCGCCCAGTGCTTGTTCAGCCCAGATAGTCTTGCCCTGGCCGGTGTAGCGCACTCCCCAGCGCTGCGCGCACTCGGCCACGATGAACAAGCCGCGTCCTCCGTCGTCGGTGGCACTCGCCCGGCGGATGTGCGGAGAGGTGCTGCTGCCGTCGGACACTTCGCAGATCAGGGTCCGGTCGCGGATCAGCCGCAGCCGCATCGGCTCACGGCCGTAGCGGAGGGCATTGGTGACCAGTTCGCTGGTGATCAGCTCCGTGGTGAAGTCAAGGTGTCCGAGGTCCCACTGGTCGAGTTGTTGTAGAACGAGGGAGCGCATGCCGGCGACGGCGGCAGGGTCTCCTGGCAGCTCCCAGGTAGCCACCCGGTCGCCGCTGAGCGCACGTGTGCGAACGACCAGGAGCGCCAGGTCGTCCTCGGCCGCCAGGAGTGGCGTCACGGTGTCGACGGTAACTCGGCAGACGTCCCTGATCGACGGGCCGCTGCGCCCCATGGCCGTGCGCAGGAGCCCAGACACACCATGCGAGGTGCCGCATGCTCGCACCAAACTGCCGGTGTAGAAGAAGAGAGTGCTGCCTTCGGCGAGCTCGAAGGCCAGCGGCTCGAAGACGGGCTCGCCCCTGCCCAGGGGCCTGCTGCTGGGCAGCTCGGGAACCTGAATTACTCCGTCCGGATCAGCGACGGCGGGTGGGGGGTGACCGGCGCTCGCCATGACGCAGCGGCGTGCGACGGGGTCGTACACGACGTAGAGGAACGTTGCACCGACCAGTCGGTCCACGAACCCCACAGACCACTGGTTGCGCTCGCCCGCGGCATAGCGCGCCACGATGTCGTCCAGACGGGCAAGCACCTCCTCAGGTCCGAGATCCAGCTCCGCCAGGGCCCTCATGGCGGCGCCGATCAGTCCGATACACACGGTGGCCTGCATGCCGGAGACCGGGATGTCGGAGACCGCAAAAGCCACCCGCATACCGGACAGCGGGAGTACATCGACCCAGCCGCCGTGCACACCCGGGCTGCTGCGCGCGGGTAGGTACGAGCGAGCGATCTCGGCCGCGCTGTGGTCCGGTGCATCAGCGGACTCCAGGCGGCTCCTCAGCGCAACCGCTGTCACGCGCTCACCGCGGTCAAGCCAGCTTTGGACCGCGTTGTCTTCACGGATCTCAGGCAGGGAACCGGCACTCGCCAGGATCACCGTCCCCTCGCCGCCGGGTACGACGGATGCCACGGCGCAGGCCGTGAGCGTAACGGGCACAGGATGACCCTGCCGATGCATGAGGACGGCAGGGGACCAGGAGGTGCTGCCGGCCTCAGCGGCTGACAACAGCTGCTGAGAGGAGTCCCACGGGATGACGAGCCACAGCTCTGCCACCGACCGGCCCACGACCTCAGCCGTCTCGTAGCCCAATAGACGCTTGGCCGCCGAACTCCACGCGGACACCAGTCCACGGGCGTCCACCACGAACGCAGCCGGGCCGCCACGGAAGTCCGAGAGGCGGGCGGAGGAAGCCCCATCCAGGGTGCCCATCTCACCGACCTCGTCGGGCTAGGGAACGCGTACACGACGACGATACGACGTCGCCGGGCCTGCCACCTTTCCACCGGTTCTGTGTGGCACTCGGACAGCGCATCCGAGCGAGACCGACGGAGCCTCAAGGGGTGCGGCGCGTCGGCGCGCGCCGAACATCGGTCGTCGGGGCAAGCGCGCCGAGGTGGACGGTCCCGATGCTTTGCCCACTACCGTGCGATGCGCGGTACCGGACGGCGCGAGCCGACCGGCACCAGGAACATCGGTCCCCTCCTGCGAGGACCCGTATTCCGAGGATTGCTTGCCCGGTTTCCGTGACAACTGGTGGCCCATCTCTGACACAGGCTCTCCCCCGCCTCCGGCGGGGGCCTTTCGTGTCTCCGGCGCCCTGCATGGACCGAGGTAAATGGCCTATGGTCTGCTGGTTGGGAACCTGTCGCATTAGACCTCAGCAACCCCTACAACTATTCCTCTTTCAGCACCCTGCTCGCGGACCGGCGGTGTCCGGATCATTCGGAGACCCGAACGTCCGCCTCAACCTCTCCGACGCACTCGTGGCCCCCTCCCGTATATGAGGCTCCGTCTCGCGGACGGCATCGAGATGCACCATTAGCCGGGGAACGCTGAGGAGCCCAACGACATCGCTGCCGTACTTTCCGAGCGCTTCAGCTTCGACCACCCGGCCATCTGGGGAACCGTCCGCTTCTCCGGCGAAAGCGCCGAAACGGACTCCGTATTCGGTTTCGGGTCGGGGGCGGTGGTGCCGTCAGGCACTGGAGCTACAACCAAGCGTGATCAACCAGAAGATCATCCCACCCGGTCAGCCGACATGATAGTGCCCGACGAAGTACTCGAGCTGGCGCAGTTCCACCCTTCGAGTATTCCTCACAGAGCCCACGGTATCTCTCAGCGAGATGGCGGCTGTCTCTGACTTTCGTTGGACAGCGACCGTTGAGTCCAGCGATTCTGTTCATCGGAGGAACTACTCGAGGCGGGATCTGACTCGTCACGGAATGCTTTAACCCAGCGCGGTAGCGCAAGGACTACTACCCCCTTGGTTTCATCTCCCTGATTCCGGTGTCGAACGAGAACTTCTCGATCGGAGGAGGGGAGCTGCAATTGGCCGAAGGCCCTCCGCACTGGTGAATGCCAAGGGAAACACGCCGAATCAATCGAGGAACGAGGAGACATCTGCCATGACCACACCGAACGAGCCCACTGGCGGGCCAAAGAACCAGGCGCCGCACCTGGACTACTACCCACACTGGCTCGACAATCTCGCCGACGACGTCATCCTCCAGGGCAACTTTGCCAACGGCGAAGTGCTCGGCAAGGAAAAGGTAGCGAAGCTGCTGGGCTTCGCGCGAAGCATCTACGCCTTCCAGGACTTCCGCTTCTACGGCAAGCGCGGCGAGCTCTTCCTGGAGGACTACCAATCCCGAATCCGTGGCAGCGAGAGCTACCGCCCCGACGGAATCGAGATCTACAACTTCGTCGTCGTGTACTTCAACGAGGCGGGCGAGACCAGTCAACTCGTCATGAACCACCGGCCTCAGTCAGCCGCCCTGCTGTTCTCGTCCTTGCTGGCGAAGCACTTCGGTGACGAGTTCGGCTCGGACCTCTTCTACAAGGGCGATGTCAGCCACCGGCTGCTCGATCACGACCTGTCCCGCGGCCAATGGCCTCCGTCGTCGCCCCGCTGACTTGCGACGGAATCCGTCCGCCGACCGAGATCAGTAAGGTCGGGGACTGGCACGATGACTGATGCTCCGTTTCTAGTCCTCGCCGCTTCAAACCGTGCATGATGTTCTCCGCACATGGCTTTCCGAGATCGTTCACCGTCTGGCATGCACCGTCGCCCTGTGCACGTTTCCGGGAGCGGCCTCTACGAAGATGGCCGGGACAAGGGCGACAGGCAGGAAGCGGCCAAGCCGGCGCCGATGCGGTGCGGCGGAAAGCCGACGTCTCCATCGGCGGCCCGGTCGGGGAATGAAGGGCTGGCCACCGGGCGCGACGTTCAGGCAGACCCTGACGGTCGAAACGGCCAGAGAGCACATCGTATTCAGTCCGTTCACCCACCCCGACCGGCAGATGGTCTTCGACGCCAGCGCCGACAGTGTCACCGTGCAGACCCTCGACGGCGAACCGGTCGAGACCCTCGCCCCCCGCACGCGCCGGCTTCAAGGCAATGCTGCGCAACAGCACCTGGGACGCTCCGCACCTCGGCTACTTCCTGGGCTACGCGCTCTGGAACCACCCCGTTCCTCTTCGCCTATCGTGGCGTGCAGGCCCGGGAGCTCAAACCCTGGCACGAGGCCGACGACGCCTGCAGGTGCGCTCCCCACCCGAGATCGCCGCACACAGCCCCAACCACGTGTTCTACTTCGACGCTTTCGGCAGGCAACGCCGCATGGACTTCGTCGCCGAGGTCAACAACAGTTTCCTCGTCGGCCACTACACCGGCCGCTTCCATAACTTCGACGGGCTGCTCGTGCCGACACGCCGACGAATGTTCCGCCGCAACCCCGACAACACCGATCAACGGAAGACCCCACAGTACGGCGGGACTGGTTCGTGTCCGCGCACGCAATGCCTCGGCCATTTCGGCCCGGGTCGGCAGATAGGCCAGCTCGACCCAGTCCGGCCCCGGCGCCGTCTCCCGTTCCTCGTGCTCCATGGAGCGGCATCCTAATGGCGTCCGGTCGGCGGTACTTGTCGTGGTCGTAACCACAGTCACCCAGCACCACATCTGGGCGGCGGCTGGGCCGGCCGCGCTTGCCCCGCACGGCGGGCACTGCCTCCAGCAGCGGCGACGGTGGACCCCGGAGAGCCGTGGCAGTGCCATATGCCGACGCGGAAGAGGGGCCGATTCAGGGTGTATGAGGATTCAGTCGGCCAATGTCTCCACCGTTGTAGCGACCGATCGGCGTTGCAGCCCGTCGGCAATGAGCTCCATCTCGACCAGCGTGCCAACTAAGCCAGTCTCCTGGAGCGCACTGGCCATCACACGTGCCTGGGCCAGGGGCAGACAGAGTAGCTCCCGCAGGACCCGCAAGACCGGGACGAGGTTGGACTCGTCGTCCGCAAGGCGCAGCTGTGCGGGCCCATGCTCTACCAGCAGGGCATTCCTGATCTCTTCGGGAGTCGCTCCGCCCGTCTCTTGCTCGCACCACCCATTGGGACAGACGGTGCATGCGCCTTCGGTGCCCCACCACAGCTGCCCATGCTCGATGTATTGCCCAACGTCGAGCATCAGCACGGCACCACAGTCGTCGCATCGCGCCGTGACCTTTACCCCTTGAGTGATCACCGGGCTCCTCGCCGTCGGGCACCAACAAGCGGATACTCCCGCGAGCCTGCCAGTCTGTCGACCCTGTTACCGCTGACCCGGCAGATCAGGAGCAAGCCGGAGGCGTCACACTGCAGGCACCTCTGTGACAGCTAGTGACAGCTGTTGCTGGAGTGTCGCAGGCAGCCATGGGGTTCACGTAGCCTCGCGGCTTGTGGGGTTCATAGGAACGGTGTGGGGCCGCGAGCGGGGCAGGTGGGCACGAGACCAACTGACCCCTTCCCAGGCGGTGGTGTACGACCGCATGCGCGATCTGTTCGCAGTGGGCGAGTACGAGAAGGCCGAGGCCGGGGCGAGAGCCCTCGCGGCCACGCCCAGGCGCTTCTGGGACCGGGGCCCGGCGCTGGAGTGGCTGACAGGGGCCTTGGCCACGGCAGCAGCTATTGCTCACGGGCGTGGAGCCGAGGTGCTGGCTGAGCTGGACGCCCTGATCGCGGATCTGGAGCGGACTACTGGAGCCGGGCGAGCGTTGCTGCTGGACGTCCGGGTGAACCGCGTGGCGGCCCTCGTCGACCAGGGGCGATATACAGAGGCAGAGGCCGAAGCAGACGGCATACTGCGCGCCGCGGTCCGTCTCGCGCACCTCACCAAGGTATGGGGAATCGAGCTGTCCACTTTGGCCAACCTGGCAGCTGCCCTGTGCGGGCAGGGCCGTTACGACGAGGCGGAGGCCATCGCCCGCGGGAACCTTCCACGCGCGCCAGCGGGCACGGCCGCCACCTTGCACTGTGTCCTGGTAAGCAGCTTGAACGGGCAAGGCCGACACGAGGAGGCATTGGCCGAGGCCCGTCGCCTGACGCCGCTCTGGGTCCGCACCGAGAGCGGGGCTCTGGACATCGGCACGGCTACAGCCCTGCACAGCCTTGGCCGCCACGGCGAGGCGGAAGCCAGCGCCCGTCAGGCGTTGCACGCCTGCGAGCAGTTCCTGCATCCGATCCACCCCCGGATCCAGGAAGCTCGCACACTACTGAGCCGCATTACCGCTGACGGTCCGCTCACCTGACGAGCACACACCGCTCAACCCTCAGGTGAGACGGCACAACTCGGGCCTGGGCCCGTGCGGCATGCAAGCCCTCTAGCAGCTGCGGTAACGGCAGTCTGTGGCGGCGAGGTCGGCAGACTGAAGCGGACTTGGAACTCCTAACGAAATGATCTTCGAGGTGATTGGATCACTCCGGGACTGATGATCCGGGGGTGCGGGGTGGCTCGGCCGAGGCCGTGGGATGTCGACGATGAGTTGTGGGCGGTGATCGAGCCGCTGCTGCCCAAGATTGAACGCAGGATCCGTTATCCGGGGCGGAAGCGGCATCCGGACCGTCTGGTGTTGCAGGGCATCCTGTTCGTACTGAATACGGGGATCGCCTGGGAGCATCTGCCGCAGGAACTCGGCGTCGGCTCGGGCATGACCTGCTGGCGCCGCCTGGCAGAATGGACCGAGGCCGGCGTGTGGCCCCGGCTGCACGAGGTCCTCCTGGCGAAGCTTCGCGGCGTGAACGCCCTGGACTTCTCCCGGGCGGCGGTCGACGGCTCCCACATCCGGGCGTCAAATGGGGATCCAAGACGGGACGAAGTCCTGTCGACCCGGGCAGAACCGGCAGTAAACATCATTTCCGCTCCCCACGCTCGCATCGACTGCCGTCATGATGCACGCGCATCAGCACTCGGCCCGTACGGGGGCATTCCGTTAGGCGTTCTTAGCCGAGTGCCGACTGGGGAGGGTCGACTGTCTTCGAAGCCGAATGCTCGAACCACTCGCGGGACTTGCGCTGGTGGAGCAGCACCAGCATCGGCGCGCCCAGGGCCACACCGATGACGGCCCCCGGGCTTCTTTCCATCACCATCGCGCAGACGGCGCCGACGGTGTACACCGACAGTGTCACGGTGAGCGTGATGCGCAGTACGCCGCGGCCCGGCTGAAGGTAAAAGACCTGAACAACACTGCCCAGAGCGGGCAGAAGCGATAGTACCTGCACGAACACAGACCCGGGGTAGTACTGCAACGCGATACCCACCACTGCAATTACCACAAAGACCATGAGGACGTAGAGCAGTATGCGCAGCGCCCTTACTGCACCTGGAAGCGCCATAGTGATCTCCTTGAGCTCTTGCCGCGAGTAGCCGCTGGAGTTCGGTGCGCGGCAGTCAGTGCGTTCCGTCCGTCTCACGGACGGGCACCGCGAGGGTATCCGTCCGGGGCGCGCCCTTCTTGCCGTTGGGTGCCGCCACCACGAACAGGCATCCGGGATCCTGGGCGGGGATATCGATGTAGGCCACGCAGGCCGGGCGCGGTGGCGTGCGGGCGCCTGTCAGGCGAGGTGCTCGCGGAACCATTCGACGGCAGCGCTGCTCGCCTTGTCGAACTGAGTGGTGTAGGGATCGAAGTGGCCGCCCGGGATCGTCCGCAGCCGCTTGGGCTCCAGCGCGCGCTCGTAGGCCGCGAGGGCCAGATCGGTCACGGTGACGGTGTCGTTGAGCGCGACCACCATCAGCAGGGGTGTGGGTGAGACCCTGTCGACCCAGATTCCGGGCTCGTACATGCGCGCGGCCCGGGTGGAGCGGACCGTGACCTCGTTCTCCCACACGCCTTCGGGCTTGGGCTGGAGGTAGAAGTCGATGGCTTCCTGCGTCCGGTAGGACGCAGGCACCGCCGGGTCGCTGCTGACGATGGCCAAGGTACGGGGGGCCTCGCCGCGCGACTGGGCGCGCTCGTCCTCTGAGAAGGACTCCTCCAGGGCCGCGACCGCCTCGGGGACGACACGGCGCCGGCCCTGGTCGAAGCCGCTGATGGTCGGCACCTGGGAGACCACGGCCCGCAGCCGGCGGTCGGTCGCGCCGAGCACGATCGCGTGGCCGCCGGCGTAGCTGGTGCCCCACAGACCGATCCGCTCCGGATCGACGTCGGGGAGGCTCTCCAGGAACGAAATGGCCCGCCGCCAGTCGGCGATCTGCCGCCAGGGGTCGACGTCCTGACGCGGCCCGCCGTCACTCGCCCCGAAGCCGCGGTGGTCATGGACCAGGACGGCGAAGCCGTTCTCGGCGAAGGCCTGCGCGAACCGCTCCAGACCGTGCTCCTTCACCCCGGCGTAGCCGTGGGCCATGGTGATCGCCGGATGCGGGCCCGGACCGCCCGGCAGGAAGAGCCAGCCACGCAGTTGTACCGCGCCATCGGCCTCGAACTGGACATCTTTGCGCTGAATCATGGGACAACCTTCTGAAGTGGCAGGGATTTCAGTCCTGGTGGAAGTGGTCTGCGTCTATCTCACCGGTCAGTCGGGGGCGCAGTTCCGCGGAGAAGCGGAGCACGGCGCCCAGCGGCCGGTGGTGGATGGCGACTCGGAGGGCCTGGCCGGCCGCGTTCCTGGTGAGGATGGTGACGCCCTCGATCGGCAGGCCGCCGAACGCGGTGGCCTCCCACTCCAGGTACGTTCGCGGACCGTCGACGGTCTCCTCAGTGAAGCGGAGCGACTCGTAGATCGCATTCGCCGTGGCCATCACCTTTTTCACCTGGTCGCGGCCTTCCACCGGACGGGTCAAAACGCTCGCCTCCAGGACCACGTCCTCGGTGAACGCCTCACCGAACGCCTCGGCGGACTTCTACGCGAAGGCGTTCGTCCACCCCTGCGGACGCGGGGTCTTCGCGGCGGGGACGCCCTCGGAACCGCGGGCCTCGGCGAGGAGGCGGTCGAGGCGGGTGGCGACGCCGGCCGCCTGTTCGATGTGTGCCCAGTGGCCGGCCTCGGCCACCGATACCGCTGTCATGGCGGTGAATCGGGGCGCGATCGCGTTGTTGACCATGTCCTCGGTGACGAACCCATCGCCCTCGCCGCGGACGATGAGCACCGGGCCTGGGCAGGTACTCGGCCGTTCGCCGAGGGGGTGTCCGGTGTTCCAGCAGTCGGCGAGGGCGCGGATGACCTCCGGACGCAGCCGCCGTCCGGTCGCCACCAGCCGGTCGAGCTCGGCCTCCGGGAACGCCACGGACAGCTGATTGCGTACGCCCCGCTGCCCGTCCGCGTCGCCGCCCAGCGAGCGGAACTGCTCGATCATCTCGTCGGGCAGATGTACGCCCGCGAGGGAGACCGGGGTCACCAGCATGAGTCCGCGGACCCGTTCGGGCCGCTGGATCGCGACCAGTTCGGCCACGGCTGCACCCATGCTGTGGCCGACGATCACGAAAGGCTTACCGAGGGCGTCGACCACCGCGCCCACCTCGTCGGCAAACCGGTCGTAGGTGTAGGGCCCGTCCGCCGTGTCGCGGTCGCCGCAGCCGGCCAGGTCGAGTGTGACGCACTCGATGCCGGGTGTGGTGAGCTGGGGGATCAAGCGGTCCCAGGCGTACTGGTCATCGAGGAAACCGTGGACGAACACCACGGCCAGGTCTCCGTCGCCACTGCGCCGATACCGTACGTCGGTGTCGGCGACGCGTTCCGTCTTCATGTGGGTCCTTACTGTCCGGGACCGGACGTCGCCCCGGAAGGGACCAGTCCTGGCTTTGGATGGGGGGAATCGATGGGGTATTCGGTTGGACATGCGTTCTGCATCCGGTGGCCAAGATGTCTCCCGTGACCTGCGGATTCGCGAGGCGACGCGTCCGATGAGCAGGACGCGGCCCTGTCCTCGGATCACGGGGAGGGCGTGGTACGCCGCCTACACCCGGGCCACACCATCGCGCCGGGCCGCCTCCGCGACAGCCTCGGCGACCGCGGGGGCGACACGAGGGTCGAAGGGGGACGGGATGACGTGGTCGGGACGCAGCTCGTCGACGATCAGGGAGGCAAGGGCGTCCGCGGCGGCGATCTTCATGCCCGGCGTGATGCGTGAGGCGCGGACGCGCAGGGCGCCGGCGAAGATGCCGGGGAAGGCGAGCACGTTGTTGATCTGGTTCGGGTAGTCACTGCGGCCGGTGGCCACGACGGACGCGTACTTGTGGGCGATGTCGGGGTGGATCTCGGGCGTGGGGTTTGCCATGGCGAAGACGAACGCTCCCTCCGCCATGGTGGCGACCGCGGATTCGGGGACCGTGCCGCCGGAGACACCGATGAAGACATCGGCGCCGGCCAAAGCCTCCTCCAGAGTGCCGGTCCGTCCCTTCCGGTTGGTGTTCGCGGCGATGTCCCGCTTGATGTCGGTCAGGCCGGTACGGCCGGAGTGCAGGACGCCGGCCCTGTCGGTGACCACGACATCGCCGATTCCCGCCTCCACGAGGATCTTGGCGATCGCGACGCCCGCCGCTCCCGCGCCCGATATGACCGCGCGCAGGTCGTCGAGTTTCCGCCCGGCGAGACGGGCGGCGTTGTGCAGGGCCGCGAGGGTGACGACCGCCGTGCCGTGCTGGTCGTCGTGGAAGACCGGGATGTCGAGGCGGTCCTGGAGCTTGCGCTCGATCTCGAAGCACCGGGGCGCGGAGATGTCCTCCAGGTTGATGCCGCCGAAGGAAGGCGCGAGGCGGGCGACGGTGTCGACGATCTCGTCCACGTCAGTGGTGGCGAGCGCGATGGGCACGGCGTCCACGTCGCCGAATTGCTTGAACAGGACCGCTTTGCCCTCCATGACCGGCAGCGACGCCTGCGGGCCGATGTCGCCGAGGCCGAGCACCGCGGTGCCGTCCGTCACCACCGCGACGGTGTGCGAGACCCAGGTGTAGTCGTGTACGAGATCGGGCTGCTCGGCGATGGCTGTGCACACCTCGGCGACGCCGGGCGTGTATGCAAGTGAGAGGTCGTCAGGGCCGCGTAGCGGGACCGTAAGGGTGATCGCCATCTTTCCCCCGCGGTGGAGCGCGAACACCGGCTCGTCGAGTCCCCCGGACGTGCGGGTCTGCGCCGACGTGACGCTTTCTGATTCCACAACTGATTCCTTTGCTGGCGTGCCGTGCCCGTTCGCTCGGAGGGATTCGGGAGGTCGGCCGAAGTTGCCGTGTGCTGTGATCCCGTGCGGGGCGCCGCCGGGCAAGAGTGGCTTCGGGCGAAAGTACCGCCGCCCGCCGGGCGGGGATGGTCGTCACGGGCACTGTCAGGTCGGCGCTGGCTTTCGGTGGGTTGGTGGTTTCTTGAGGTGGCCCTCGACGCACGGGGCGCCCTGTCCGGGGTGCGTCCGGCGGATCGTGGCGGGTTCCCGGCGTATGGGGAGGCGCTTCGCGGTGCTGCCGGCACGCCCCGGCAGCACCGATGACCGGAGCGCTCCGGCGGCGCCGGCCGTACACCCGCGTCAGGCACCGCTCCCCGACCTGCACCGGTGCCCAGCCCTCCTGACCCTCGGCCTGACCTGGTCTTCGTCGGACAGGCCCCGGACGGCGGGCGAGGACGCGGGGTTCACCAGCGCGGAACCTCTTCGGCCAGTTGCAGTTCGCCCCTTCCGAACGAGAAGCTCTCGTTCGGTACCGGGATCAGGGCGATGAAGATGTCGTCGGGCGAGACATCGAGGGCCTCGACGACCAGCCTGTTGATGGCCGCGGTCACCGCCCGCTTGTCCTCCAGGGGTCGGTGGGCCCCGAGGAGAACCGTGATGATCATGGCCTCGGCGCTGCGCTGCATGCCCATGAACGTCGGGTCGAGGAACAGTTCGTCCTCGCCGTGTTCGCTGATCATGATGAAGCGGTCGCCCTGGGGGATGCCGAGCCCCTGCACCAACGACTGGTTGAGCGCGTCGGCGAGCGCGCGCTTCTGCTGCGACGAGAAGCGGTTGGCGGGGATGTGGGCGTTGAAGACCGGCATGGGGGGCTCCTTAGGGAAGTACGGTGTCGGGGATCCGACCGTTCGGAGGCCTGATCCGGGCCTCGGTAGACGGCGCTGCCGCTCTGACCACCCGCGGCACACGGCGCGAGCCTGCGGGTGCGGCCGGATCGGCGTTGGTGCCGGTGCCGTCAGGCCTTGGTGGCTCCGGAGGGGGACCAATCGGCGCTGTCCACCGGCGACCACCCGTCCGGGCGCTCGTCGAGGCGGTGGCTGCGCTTGCCCAGACGCGCGCTCAGCACGTCCTCCGGCAGGGGCGTGACGAACGCATTGTCGGCCAAGGTGTACTCGGCGGCGAGGCGGCCGATCGCCGGGATCGCCCCGGTGTCGATCCGTCCGTTCTGGGCGTAGACGTCGTCCCGGATGTGGAACCGCACGACCTTGCCCCAGACTACGTGGTCGTTGACGTCGCCGACCTTGATGATCCGCTCGAGCGTGCATTCCATGGCGATCGGGGAGTCCTTCACGCGCGGCACCTTCACCACTTCGCAGGCCTCTTTGGCCAGGCCGACCTCGTCGAACTCGTCCTGGGAGCTGTCGAACTCGACCGCACTGCGATGCATCTCGTGGGCCTGCGGAAGCGTGACCAGGTTGGTGACGAACTCACCTGTGTCCTGAATGTTGATGAGCGTGTCCTTCAAGGTCCCGTCCGACCGCGGCTGCAGGGTGAGGGACACGATCGGGGGTATCCGGCTCACCACCGTGAAGAACGAGATCGGCGCCAGATTGGCAACACCGGCTGATGACAGGGTGCTCACCCAGCCGATCGCGCGCGGCGTGACAGCCCCGATGAGGAGTTTGTACGCGGACCGCGCGTCGAGTTCGTCGCTGTTGATGATCACGTTGATGGCCTCTCGGACGTGCACGGCAGGATTCCGCCAGTGAAGGTACGGGTGGTGCGGGGCTTGGGAAGGGCAGCGGGGCCATGGTCAGCCGGGCGCGGCGGATGCTGCTTGCTGCCCCGGAACGGCTCGTGGCTGGTCAGCCGTCCGCCGTCTCGGTGTCGCCCAGGAAGTGCTCCGCGATCAGGGTCACGGTGCGGGCAGGGGTTTCCACGGCGGGCAGGTGGGCCGCTCCGTTGATGATGAGGCTGCGTACATCGGTGTACTGGCAAGCGACTGGATGTAGTTACCGATGGCGCCCGGAACGGAACAGCGTTCCCCGTGGATTCCCGGTGCCGACCGAGACTCAGTCGGCAGCGGAGGGGAAGAACTCGAGACCCTCGAGCACGTCGCGCCCCTTGGCGGTGTCGGCGTACAGCCGCGCCTCCGCGATCAGTCCGTCGGTCACGGCGAACAGGAGCAGGTGCTCGTTCTCCATGGTGCGGCCGTTCTTCGCCTTTGCGCGGGCCCGAACGGGGACCACCACGTGCGACCCGGCGTCGAGCACCGTGTACAGGTCGTAGTCGAAGTACTCGTAGTAGTGGTCGAAGAGGTCCTTGTAGAAGGCCACGAAGCCGTCCCGGCCGTGGAACGTCCCGCCGTAGGGCAGGGAGGTGGGGAAGTGGAAGACCACGTCCGGCGACATCAGAGCCACCAGGTCGGACGAGTCGTTCTTTTCGAACCCGGTGTAGGCGCGGTGGCAGGCATCAACGATCGCCTGGTTGCTCGACATGTTTCCTCCATGCTCGTTGCTGAGTGCGGTGCTGGGTGAACACGTTTCCCCCTGCTCCGGCTCCCGTCCGGTGATGTGCGGAGGGACCAGAGGCCAAGGGATCGGGCCGATCGGCTCGTGAGGCCGCACCGCGGTTCGACGAACCGGGTGGGCTTCGGCGCCGCGCCGCGGTGGTGGCTGTCAGCGGTCCGCCGTTACCTAAGTTTCCATTTGGAACTCAGGAAGTCAAGGGCTGGGTTCCCGATCGAAACCCTGGGGTTATACTGACGGCATGGAGTGGCGTGAACTTGATCTGGGAAATTGCAGCGTCGCCGCGACCTTGGGTCTGGTCGGCGAGCGGTGGACCCTTCTCGTCCTACGCGAAGTATTCGCCGGGCTGCACCGCTTCGACGAGATCGCCGACCACCTCGGGATCTCACGTCGCGTCCTGACCGAACGCCTGGGACAGCTCGTCGACGCCGGCCTGCTGGAGCGCCGTAGCTACAGGGAGGCCGGACAGCGCGTCCGCCAGGAGTATCACCTGACGTCACCCGCCCACGACCTGCAGTGGGTTCTGGCCGCCCTCCTGCAGTACGGGGACACCCACCTCGGCGGCCCGGAGGGCGCACCGGCACTGCTGAACCACGTCGGCTGCGGCGGCGAGGTGCACGTCCAACTGCGCTGCTCCTGCGGGCAGGAGGTCACCGGCTCCGAGGTGGAGCCGATCACCGGCCCCGGCGCCGTCAGTACGTCCCCCTGACGACAGCCCGCGCTCCCCCTCCCGCATCCCAGCCGCGTCGGGCGACCGGCGACTTCGGGGTTCCCGCCGGGGTCTAGGCCTGGCGGGCCGTACCGACTCGGCCACGCTGCGTTCGGTCGCGTCACGTTCGGTAGGGGCAGCCGGGAGGCAAGGGGCGCAGCGCCGCGACGGTGCGTCCGATGTACGACGTCGTTCGCGCCGATCGCTTGACCCGTGCCGGTGTCGTGGATCCTGACCGACTGGACAAGTGGAAACAGAAGACAAGAGCTTGAGTTTCTGTCTCGAAAGTGCCGAGTCGAGCTCGCGGTCCCGCCAGGTCGCCAGGGCGATCGATGACGCCACGACGCCGAGCCGCAGGTGACCATCAACGGCGGCGGCAGCCCCGATGCCACGCCCTCTACGAGCCGCCGATCGGCGGCATTCCTACGCGTGCGATGACGCGAGGGAATGCCGTCACGTCGAACAGCTCATGGATGGCATATGTCACCATGCGATGCCTCTTTTGGCTCGCTGCAGATTCTCCGGGCGATACGACCTGGAACCCGCCCCGGGCGGCCTGGCATTTGCGCCCACTCCCGCGCGCAGAACCACTCCCCACGGCCGGCCTGAACCCGCACCTCCTCCACGTGGCCCAGCTCAAGAAGTCGGGTGACCAAGAACGGAGGCATGCATCCGGACAACGTCCGGGCCCAGTAGTCAAGATCAGCAGCGTCCATGGCAGCCCACCTAAGGGCTGTCCCGCAATTGATCTCCGACCCCAAAACTGGTCGAGCAGGTGGGCTTCGGTGTCCACGCTCCGGACCGGGGTGGCCCGCAAGATCGCATCCTTGCCATGATCGCCCGGTGACCGATGACCAGCGCACACACCCCTTCAAGGTGGCCGACGACCGTTCCTCACTCACCTCGTTCCTCGACTACCAGCGGGCGACCCTCGCCATGAAGTGCGCGGATCTGACCGGCGAGCAGCTAAAGCGGAGAACGATCCCGACCTCGGGGATTACGCTTTTGGGCCTGGTGCGGCACGCGGCCTCGGTCGAGCGGAGCTGGTTCCGGCTCGTCATGAACGCCGAGGACGTCAAGCCTCCTTGGCCGGGCGAGGTCGATGGCACGTTCGCCGAGTTCCACGTCCAGGATGCCGACGTCGACGAGGCGTTCGAGGTCTGGCACGAGGAGTGCGCCCGCGCCCGTGCCGTCGCCGCCTCATTCAACTCCCTTGACGACACCGTCGGCTTTCGCGGGGAGACCATCTCGCTGCGTTACGTCCTCACCCACATGATCGAGGAGTACGCGCGTCACAACGGCCATGCCGACCTTCTGCGGGAAGCTATCGACGGAGTCGTCGGCGAGTAGAAGGAAGCGCGCCTGGGGTCGGCGGTTGCCCCGGGCCAAATCCGCTGTCAGACGAGGAACATCACGGGCACTGCGTGGCAAGCAGCGCGAGATGATCACGTCATGGCTGCTGTGATCACTGCTTCGGAACTCGTGGATAGCGCCGTTCACGGGGCTGAGCCCGCGCTGCTTTGGCAAGCTGGTCACCGCGCTGCGTCGCGAGGGTGCAGATCCGATGCGGCGGGGCCGCCCATGGAGCCTGCCTCTTGAGGACCGTCTGCTGCTGGTTGCTGCCTACTGGCGCACGCCTGACCATGCGACAACTGGCTCCGCTCTTCGGCATCTCGAAGTCCGCGGCCGACCGCATCATCAACCGCCTCGGCCCGTCACTCGCGCTCCAGCCCCGCAAGCGGTTCGCGAAAGACACAGTGCTGAACGTGGACGGCACCCTGGTGCCCACCCGCGATCACACCGTTGCCGAGCAGTCCAAGAACTACCGGTACTCCACCAACCACCAGGTCGTCATCGACGCCGACACCCGCCTCGTCGTGGTGGTCGGCCGGCCCCTGCCCGGCAACCGCAACGACTGCAAGGCATGGGCGGAGTCCGGCGCGAAGGCCGCCGTCGGCACAACCATGACCATCGCCGACGGCGGCTATCCGGGCACCGGGCTCGTGATGCCCCACCGGCGCCGCAAGGGCGAGGAGTTGCCCGACTGGAAGCAGGCCCGCAACAAGTTGCACAAGCAGTCGGGGCCCGCGTCGAGCACGTCTTCGCCCGCATGAAGACCTGGAAGATCCTCCGCGACTGCCGCCTCAAAGGCGACGGTGTCCACCACGCCATGCTCGGTATCGCACGGCTCCACAACCTCAATATCGCGGGATAACCGAGGCCGGATCTGGCGTTGACCACGTCCAGAACCAAGCACCGACATTTGCGGGACAGCCCTTAGCCTCCGACAACGTCCTGCTTCGGGCGATGGTGGAACTTCGATGAGACAACGACCGATCCGTCAAACTCCACTGAGACCCAATCAAACTTCACTGAGAAGGGACAGCGACCCCACTTTTCGCCGTCATTCACTCGAGGTGTCCTGTCTCTTGCGAATTGGCCCCTGTCTCAGGTGGTCTGGTCCGATTCGCTCGTCGTCTCAGGCGATCTGGTCCGGTGGCGGTACTCATGTCACGCGAGACCTCGACCTGCGCGGCGATGACACCCTGGGGGTTTCGCTGAGCAGCACGCGCCAATACGGTGGCCCGATGACGTCGATCAAGAAGTTCCAAGTCACCTTCGACTGCGCAGAACCTGAGCGCCTCGCTCGTTTCTGGTGCGAGGTGTTGGGGTACGTCGTACCGCCGCCACCGGAGGGGTTTGCCACTTGGGACGATTACAAGCGCTCGCTTCCACCTGAGCAGCAGGACGCATGGTTTGCCTGCAGTGATCCCTCAGGCGTGGGCCCGCGACTGTACTTCCAGCGCGTTCCCGAAGGGAAGGCCGCCAAGAACCGGCTGCATCTTGACGTGCGGGTTGGCACCGGACTCGTGGGTGAAGAGCGCCTCGCCGCACTCGAGGCCGAGTGCGCACGACTGGTCCCGCTCGGCGCGGTACACGTGCGAACGCTGTATGCCGATGACGAGAACGAGTCGTGCATCCCGATGCAGGACATCGAGGGCAACGAGTTCTGTATCGACTGAGGGGCCGCGAACGTGTCCTCCCAGATCAACTGAGACGGCACCGGGCATCCGTGCGTCCGGGATCAGGTCCAAAGAGGTTTCCAGCGTCACAGCGTCCGAGTTCTTCTGGTCGCTGCAGGTCACAAGCCTTTGATCCTGGCCGGAGTTCCCTCCGGGGTGAACGAGTGGTGGAAGGTGAAGGCGTGCGGCGCGGAGCCGTGGTCGTGGAGGTGCTCCAGCCTGGAAACCCCGTCCTGCCAGGTGGGTGTCACGCCGTCGGAGACCCACCAGATCACATAATTTGCGTGCCCTGTCCTCTCGAACCAGTCGTAACGCCTGTTCAGCGCCTCACGGTGCAGACCGGTGTAGACGGCGTCGAAGGCGAGGCGCAGGTCGGTCCAGAGTGAGAGGGTCGCGGCCAGGGCGGTGGCTTCCGCCGTTCGGCCCTTGCCGTACCAAGTCGGTACGGCGAACTCGCCCCATGCACCCCAGTCCACCTCGAAGAGCATGCCCCGGTCACCGTCTGCCGCTTCAGCACGCGCGAGGTACCCGGGGTGCTGACTGATCTTCCGGTAGACGGCCTCACCCATGTCGTAGAACTCGCGCGCGAGAGGTGCGGGATCTGCGAGAGGCGACTTCAGGATGCCGAATGTGTACAGAGCAAGTTGGGGCATGCGTCTCTCCCTGGTTGGGGCTGCCTGACGTGGACCCGGTTCGGTGGCTTACACATGGGCGCGAGGGTTCGTGGGGCATGACCGACCCATCCCGTCGCGGCTGGCCCAGCCCGAAGAAACCCCTGTGCGACCGTGGGCGACCACCGAAGACCAGATGAAGGTAGCTGCCTCTGCGAGCCATGTCGAAGTTGCGTTTTCCCTGTCCAAGTGGCCACTTGCACAGGTCCTTGCAGGAACTGGGGCGGTGGCGCTGCCTGCCTCCGGAAGTCCGCATCGGCCCAGCGAATGCCGAGAAGCAGCATCGACAAACCCGCTCAAACCGGTGGGCCGGGGCGACGCCAGTGGCGTTGTTCGGCGACTGGGTTCACTGTCAAAGGACACCCACTGGTGGTGGAGAGGGCACGAAGTCCGATCGCGGGGAGACTGTGGTCGGGGCTGTGGACGCCTCATTGCTGCCACTTGCGAGGTAGTGAGCTGGGGGCGGTGGCCGGCTTGAACACGCGTGTGAGGCCGTGACCGGGTACTGGTCACGGCCCCACGGACGAACTGGCGGCTACTGCTGAGGCAGTTCCAGGTCGTACGTGTCGTCGTGCGCGCCCGAGTTACGCCACCCGGCACGACTCGGCAGGCGCATTGCCCAGATATCCCGCCCGCAGCACCCGTAACCGCCCGCGACACCCCACAGCCAGGGACCGGCCATGTGGTGAACGGCTCGTCATGGACGCAGATCCTGCTTCCTCGGCCGACAACCCGCCGGCGGCCGGGGGCAGAGCCATCGGGCAGGGAGAGCAGGCCGACGTCCGTTGGCTCGGCTGATGCTCCTCGCCGTAGCCGCCGAGATCGCTGTCGCCGAAGGCGAAGGCGACCCGCAAGGTGCCTCGGCCAGGTGACGGGGCCCCGTGATGGGGCGGTGCTGCCGCAGCCAGCCACGGCTCTGAGTTTCGAAGTTGGCCCCGAAGCATTCCAGTTGGCCGAGACGGTGCTGCAGAGGGCCCAACTGCTGCGGACGGAGGATGCGGCAAGATGCGGCGCATGACCCTCTCATCGCGTTTCACTATGCCGGGGCAGGTCTGGGCCGTGGCCACGTCCGATCCCTCCGGGCCGCTGACCGTGACTGGCTACGGTGCGAATCCCCTGGCGACCGTCATCACGAGGGTCGACCTCGCAGGCAAGGTGGCGTGGCAGCGGAAGTACCCAGGGACGGGCAGGCCGCAGTCTCGTCTGTCCACGGAGGGCACGCTGTGGGTCGCCTACCCGGATGGCGACGGCCGGCTCCTGGAAGGTGTTCTGCCGGACGGATCCACTGGGCCCGCCGCCCACCCGGAGTGCCGCCCTGACGAGGAGATCGGGGCGTTCGTCCTCCTCGACGACGGGTTCATCATTTCCTGGGTCAGCGCTTCCCGCTTGGTCCGTGGGGAACGAAGCCGGCCCACGTCTGTACCGGAGCCGCGCGTGGCCCGGTACACGCGAGAGGGCGAGTGCTTGTGGTCCACGCCGATCGACCTCGGTGCGGTGTCGTTCCCGGGTGTGGTGGAGATGGGAGACCGGACCGGATGGGAGATCCGGCCGCGTAGGCCTTGGATCCCGGAGGAGATCGGCGTAGACCACTGGGAGCCATTGCTCGTATCGGCCGACCGGATCGCAGCCAGTTTCACCGACACACGGGGCGGCATCGGGAGGACGTTCTTCCTCGACTTGGGCAGCGGCGAGATGGTGTCGGCCACCTCTCCCGCTCCCACGGGCCGGAAGGCGATAGCGGGTCCTGGTCAGTTCCTGATCGGATCCCAGGGCTACGGCGCGTTTACGACCGGCCGCTTCGGCCGGGACGGCACTGAAACCGGGCGCTGGGCCAGCCACGGGGCGATGCTCGTTGACAAGAACGGCAGCGTCAGCGGCCCCGAGCTCGAAAACGTCCTGCCTTCCAGATCACGCTTCCGGCGGCTCGCACCGGACAACAGCCTCATGGACGGGCCGGCGCTGACGGGCTACTACACGTCCTACCCCGCGATGGACTGCGAGGGAACCGCGGTGTTCTGGCGAGACGGCAAGCTACTCGCCGTGGACACGGACCTCGCCGGACACGAGCTGTTCGCCATGGACGACAGCCGAGCGGTCATTGGTCGTACGCTCCTGCTGAGCGAAGGCAGCGTCGTCGTCTCCCTGGACAACGAGGTCATGGTCTTCCGTACACCGCTGGGCTCTCTGGCCAAGGGCCCCTGGCCGTGTGGGGAAGCGAACCTCCAGGGCAATCCTCTGCTGAGCTGAAGCTGCCGGCGTCACACCGGCTGAGGCTGAGCATGCAGTGACGTCTACCGATCCGGCTGAGCCAGAGTTTCGACCGGGCCGCGTACGCACGCGCAGGAAAAAGAGATGCTGGCTCCTGGACTGCGAAGGCAAGATCTCTCCATGTCGACCGACGTCAGCGGAATGATCGAATGCCGGCCGGGGGCCCGCCTATGGGGCCCCGACGACGAGGACTCCGTGTGACTCCTCCCCGCCATAAATGACGGGGCTTCTCGCTAAGCCGGTTTGGCCTCGCGACGGGCCAGCCCGGCCCGTAGAACGTTGATGGCTCCCA
>NZ_JBIAKK010000030.1:0-36013 GCF_042872425.1 Streptomyces sp. NPDC005262 | reverse complement strand
TGGGAGCCATCAACGTTCTACGGGCCGGGCTGGCCCGTCGCGAGGCCAAACCGGCTTAGCGAGAAGCCCCGTCATTTATGGCGGGGAGGAGTCACTTCCGCCTCTCGGGTACGGGGAAGCATCAGTACAGGAAGCGCTTCACCACCGCGTCGCCCGCCTCGGCCGCCCGGCCGTAGAAGTCCAGCACCCGCCGGTGGTGCGCGGCGAAGACGGCGCGGACCTCGGCCTCCGGCCATCCCCAGTGCGCGCCGACGCCGCCGTCGGCCGCGCGCCACAGTTCGTCGAACGGATGAGCGCGCAGGAACTCCGCCGCCTTCCGTACCTCCGGGGCCTCCAGAGTCACCGACGGAGCCTCGATCCCGGCAGGGTCCTCGTGGACGTTCCCGCCGAAGACCGGGAGCTCGCAACTGCCATGACCGGGCGATGCGGTGAGGCACAGCTCGTGCACCGCGGAGAAGTCCTTGGAGATGCTCAGGTCCGTCGCCGGACGGTCGAGCTCGTCGTCGGTGTCGGCGAAGACCGCCGCCACCCCGTCGAAGTCCCGCGGCAGTCGGGCGGCCGGCACGGCCCGCGCCTGCATGCTGAAGCCCATCGTCGTCCCCTCCCGCCGGGCCGCTGTCCGCGGGTCCCCTGCTCATGAACAGTAGGGGCGCCCACCGACAACGGCCCGCGCCGCCGGGTGAGCCCGGTGGGTGATCCGGCCGCCGCTACCGGTTCAGCGGTCGCAGGAGGTACGGCCCGGGGACCAGCGGCAGGCCACCGCGGCGAAGCCGCCGTCGGAAACCACATCCACCGACAGCGTGTCGCCGCCCCGCACCGTGCGGGCCGTGCGCACCGGTCCCGCCGGTCCGTCCGTCACCGTCTCGACCAGCCAGCGTCCGGATCCGATCCGCAGCGGCACCTCGGCGGTGTGCGCCGCACCCGCGTACATACCGCCGATGAACCACCTGCTGCCGGAGCGGCGGCCCAGCACCGCACTGCTCCCCGGCTCCCCGGCCAGCAGCCGCGTACTGTCCCAGGCGTCCGGCAACTGCTCCAGGAAGTGCCGGGCCTCCGGGCGTGCCTCGTACGACTCGGGTGTGCCCGCCAGGTTCTGGATGCCGGACTCGTACAGGACGGAGAGCCCCAACTCGCTTGCGTCGGAACCGGCGTTGGGCCGGTTCGGGCGGTGGAAGGCGCCGGGGGTGAAGTCCATGGAGCCGATCACGTTCCGGGTGAAGGGGAGCGTGGTCAGGTGCTGGGCGGTGTTCGTCTTCTTCTCCTCCCCGTTGACGCCCTCCAGCGACATGACGTGCGGCCAGGTGCGCTGGATGCCCTTGGGGATCGTGGAGCCGTGGAAGTTGACCATGAGGTGGTGGGCCGCCGTCTCCGGGAGGATCCGGTCGTACCACTGGAACGTCTCCTGGGCCTCCGAGTCCATGAAGTCGATCTTCACTCCCTTGACGCCCCATTTCTCCAGCGTCGGGAGCCACTGGGCCCGCTCCTCGGCGGTGTCGAGGTCGCGGTGGTGGATCCAGACCTGGATGCCCACGCCCCGTTCCCTGCCGTAACGCACCAGTTCCGGGATCCAGCTGTGGGTCTGCCAGTCGGGGTCGGTGACGTCCCACTGCGCCGGGTCGAAGTACCAGCCCGCGTCGACGACGGTGTACGGCCAGTGGCGGGCAGCCGCGTAGTCGACGTATCCCTTCTGCATCTCCAGGCTCTGGCCCGCCGGACGGCCGCCCGCCAGCCAGGTCCACAGGGCCCGGCCCGGCTTGATCCAGGAGGTGTCGGGGACCTTGGACGCGGGGGCGAGGTCGTCCGTGAACGTCGACTCGGTGACGGTCGCCAGGTCGCCGGTGACCACGGCGCGCCACGGGGTGGTGAGCGCACCGGCCGTCCGCACCTGCGCGTCCCAGAGCTTGACGCGATAGGTGGAGGACCCCGCTTCGTGGGCCAGTCGGGCCCCGGAGTAGCTGCCGGTGAGATCGGACTCGGCCACCAGGGCATAGCTGTTCCCGGTACGGAACAGTGCCTGCATCATGTATTCGCCGGCCGGGGCGCCGGCCGCTGTGTACGCGTTGAAGAGGTTCTCGTTGTCCTTGCGGTAGGCGCCGAGCCAGGCGGAGGAGCCTTCGGGCAGGGTGAACGCCGAGCTCTCCTGCAGGACGTCGCCCGTGTCGCCCGGCAGGTCGTACCGGTAGGCGACCCCGTCGGCCGACGCCCGCACGACCACGTCGAGCCGGGCGCCCGCCCCGGTGCGGAAGCGGAAGCGTGCCTCACGCATGTCCACGGTGCGGCTGCGGGCCTTGCCCGCGGCGGTTCGGTAGTGCTCGTGGACCGTGCGGTCGCTGCGGCCGAGGAACGACAGGCCGGTGGAGAAGTCGGCCCGCTCGGTGACGATACCGACGGGCGAGGGGGCGAGCACGGTCTCACCGGCGCGGGAGACGGACAGGTCCAGGGCCCCGCTCGCCCGGTCCAGCCGCAGTTCGGCGATGGGTCCGCCGGACCTGTCCCGTACCGTCCATCCGGCCTCCTCGGCGCGCGCGTCGACGGCGAGCAGCATCGTCGACGCGAGGGCGCCGCAGAGGACGATCGAAAGTGTCCTGATCCGGTTCCGTAATGACACGGGTCCTCCCTCAGTTCACGGTTCAGATGACGGATCAGTGATCCGATGACTGGGAGGATGGTTGGCGCTAGAGGGGTCGTCAAGGGTTCTGACGGGTAATACGTCGGATCAATTGTATGGATGGCTGAACGGTGTCCAGGATCTCCTGCTGTGTCGGCGTTCAGTGCCAGCCGCGCACGATGAGCGACAGTCCGGTCGCGAACCCGCCGCCGAGCATTACCAGATACCGGCCGTACTGCCACCGGTGACGCCGCATCAGCAGCCCGAACCCGGCGAAGCCCAGTCCCACCGTCAGCGTCCGCGCACCGCGCGCCGCAGCCGAGGCGGCGAGCCACTTCGCCGTCCCGGTCCCGGCCCGGCCCGCCTCGGCGCCGTACACCTTGAACGGGATGCCGTTCCACGGCTGGTGGCGCACCGCCGAGGCGCCCTCCAGCGCCAGCTCGTGCCGGACCTCGGCCCGCATCCGCTCAGTGGTCAAAGGCGCGGGCAACGGCACTCCCATGGAGGCAAGTTGGACGGCGAGCAGGCCGCCCGCGAGGCTGCCCGCGAGCGCGCCGAGAGACATCCTCGGTGCCGCGCGCGGCACCGCCGCACACGCCACCGCAAGCAGCAGCTCCGGCATCAGCGGCCAGCTCAGGGCCTCCGCCGCCGCCCAGCAGAACGCGAGCGGCAGACCCCACCGCGACGTGACGACCGCCGCCACCCGGCGCCGCGTCGCCGAGTCCCGCAACGGCTCGGACGTCGTACGAGCGTGCAGTGCCACGACCGCGTCACGGGCCTCCTCCGCGGTGACCGTCGGGGGCAGCGGGTCGCCGATCGCCACCCGGACCAGCGCCGAACGCAGCCGCCCGTGCTTGGGCAGCAGCCGGTCCGTTCCGCCGATCCCCACCGGCACGACCGGAACCCCCGCCCGCTCCGCCAGCACCAGTGCACCCCGGTGGAACGAGCCGAGCTCGCCTTCCCTGCCACGGGTGCCCTCAGGGAACAGGACGACCGCCCGGCCGGCCCGCAGTTCGTCCGCCATGGACAGCAGATCGTCCATGCCGCCGCCGCTGCGCCGCACCGGGAACCCGGCCGCGAGCCTGCGGCAGATCCGGCGCCGCCACGGCGAGCCGAACCAGTAGTCCGCTGCGGCCCCGATCGCCGGGGTGTGCCGGGCGTCGAGCGCTGCGAGCAGCGCGGCCGTATCGGCGTGAGAGGAGTGATTGGCGACCACCACACAGCCGCCCCTCGGCAGCCGGCCCCGCCGCTCCACCCCGCCGGTGAGGCTGAGGACGCCCCACCACAGGCCGCGGCGGATCGCGGCGGACAGGCGGGAGCGTATCGGGAGCACGGACGGGACGCCCTGGCCATCAGTGCGCTCGAGCGTCGTCATCGCACCATCACCATCGCCAGGAGAAGGGCCACCAGCAGGGAGTCGATCCGGTCGAGCAGGCCGCCGAAGCCGGGCAGCCAGCTACCCGCGTCCTTCACCCCGGACTCCCGCTTGATCATCGATTCCAGCAGGTCACCGAGGACACAGCCGCCGAGCGCCGCACCCCACAACGGTAGCGAGAACGCGCCGAGGAGCAGCAGGAGCAGCGCCGTTGCGGCCGCCGCGCCCATCACCCCCGCCCAGGTCTTGTCGGGCGAGAGCGGAGACAGCGGCCGGGACAGCGGACCGCGACGGCCCAGCGCCGTACCGCCGCACCAGGCACCGACATCGCCGAGCGCCACCGCCAGGCCCACCGCGACCCCCGTCTCGCCGAGCGTCACCAGTCCGGTCAGCGCGACCGGGATCCACAGCAGTCCGAACGCGGTACGGGCGGTGCGGGTGAAGCCGGACCTGTCGTCCCCGGCCAGCAGCGAAGGAACCGCCGCGGCGATCAACAGCAGCGCCGCCGTCCGCAGGTCGAGGAGGTGCGGTGCCAGCCACGCGACGGCCGGGAGAGCGACGGCCGCCGCGGCGAGCACCGCGTGGTCCCCGCGCGCCGACCCCGCCATCCGGACGAACTCACTCACCGCGATCACCCCGAGCCCCGCGGCCAGCACGAACGTCCCGCCGCCGCCCAGGACGTACGCCCCCAGGAAGACCGGCGCGACCAGCGCCCAGGTCCGCCACCGCCTGCGCAGTTCGGCGCGTATCCGGACCCTCGACGGCAGTACGGCGACCACGACCCCGCCCGCCCCCAGCACACCGGCGACCAGCGGCACGGCCCGCGCCGCCGCTTCCTCGGCGATCAGTGCGGCGCTCACGCCGACTCCCGCCACAGCCAGGCCAGCCGGACCGCCGCGGTCAGCAGTGAACCGACGGCGATCACGGTCAGGACCGGCACCGCCCAGCCGCTCGCCGCCGCGACGACGACCAGCAGACAGCGCTCGGTCTTGCCGACCGGGCCGCCGTTGCGGCGGGGTGCGCCCGCCGCCGCGCCGGCCAGCGACACCCAGGACGGCAGCGTCGCCGCGAGCCCGGCCGCCGCCACCAGCCACAGCGGGGCGAGCGCCAGGAAACCGGCCAGCGCCAGCAGATCGGCTGCCCGGTCGCCGAGTTCGTTGAGCACCGCACCGCGCCGGGTGGTCCGGCCCGTCTCGCGGGCAACCGCCCCGTCGAGGTTGGCGAAGGCGAGCCGGGCCGCGAGCAGTACGGCGACAGGCAGGGCGGCGAGGCCGGTGGGCAGCGCGGCCAGTGCGACGGCGGCACCGGCCGCCGAGGCGACACCGGCGGCGGTGAGGGTGCCGGGCGACACCTCGCGGCGGACGAGCGTGGCGCGGACACCGGAAAGCCTGTCCGCGTACCACGGCTTCAGAGCGTAAAGGCCGTTCATGGGCCCAACTCTCGTTCGGCGCGCCACTCTTCGACACGTGGCAGCTACTCAGATGCGCACTGAGTACCTGGTGGCGCAGGTGCCTGAGAGGCTGGGGGACATGACTGAGCCGTTGTGGCACACCGTGCACACCTACGAGCTGACCCCGACCGCCCGCGACGGGATCCGCGCCTTCCTCGACACCGCCTTCGAGGGCGGCTTCAGCGACGACGACTGGGACCACACCCTGGGCGGCATCCACGCCTACGCACGCGACGGCAGTGGGCTCCTCGCGCATGGGAGTGTCGTCCAGCGCCGGGTGATCCACGCCCACCGCTCGTACCGCATCGGATATGTCGAGGGCGTGGCGGTCCGCGCCGACCGCCGGCGTGAGGGGCTCGGCGACCGGGTGATGACGGCAGTGGAGCGGGTCATCGACGGGGCGTACGCCTTCGGGGCACTGTCCGCTTCCGAGACCGGGGCCGCGCTGTACGCGGCGCGCGGCTGGCAGGTGTGGCAGGGGCAGATCGGCGTGCAGGGGCTGAGTGGTGTGGCGCCGCTGCCGGACGCGGAGGGCAGCACGTACGTCCGTGGCGCGGCCGGACGTCCGCTGCCCTCCCCGTCCCGGAAGCTGATCTTCGACTGGCGCGACGGCGATGTGCTGTGACGGGACCCGCCGCCGCGCCCCGCGTCCCGGGCCGCGAGGCGCCGCAGGCAGAGGAGACGCGGCTGCAGCTGCTGACGGACGTGGGCCCGCAGGACCCGAGGCGTGACCGTCAGGTCCTGACCGGTCGGCCGGCTGCCGGGGCTCCTGCGCGGGCGGTCCGGCCCTCCGACGGGGTGCCGGGCTCCCGGTCGCCGTCCCGGCTTATCGCGGGGGTGCGGACCGACGGACAGGTGCGGATTTCTCGGCCAGGACCTCGCCCGGGCCGGGGAAGGGCCTGCGGCGACGGTGGAGACCGAGGACGACGGAGCAGTGCTCTCGATGGTGTCCCGTGGTCTCGGAAGGGCGATCATGCCGCGGCTTTCCCTGGAGGGAGTACCCGAGGACGTCGAGACCGCCGCTCCCGGACCGGAGCGGCCGACCTCGTCGGTCGGCTGTGGCACCACCTCTGAGCAGGCACGATCCCTGACCGTGCGGGCCCTGATCCGAGAACTGCGGGCGGGCGGCGCCAAACCTCCGTCTCAGATAGTAGGAAGTCCGAGTAATTGTGGAGACAGACCGGCCGAGCTGCCCTAGCTTTGTAGAAGCCGAACGTCTCGCTAGATCCAGCGACTGGCGGTCGTGAGCACGTGCCCCTGTGCAGGCAACCCCTGCGGCATCTGCTCCCCGCCCCTTCCGGCGCCTCGAAATCCCGATCTCGAAATCACGTTCACGATTTTTCGATCTCGAAGTCCTCGCGATCTCAAGGAGTCGATCCACCATGGCCGAGACGACTGTCCGCCGCGTCCGTCACACCCACCGCCCGACCGAGTCGGAGCGCCAGAATGCCGCCGCCGCCCTGCAGCGAGCCCTCGACCGCAGGGACAACGGCGGCTCCACCGGTCACTGAGACCGGCGGGGTTCAGCTCATCCGCGGCTGATCTCGAAGTGGTCGATGCGCTCGCCCGACTCGGCGAGCGCGGTGACCTTCATCCGGGCGTGCCGCCCGGGCTCGACCTCGACCGCGAGGAACGAGAAGCCGGTGTAGCGCACCCGCGACCACTCCACGGTCTCGGTGGCCCTGCCGCCGCCCTTGACCACGTGGTACGTGTTCACGCTCTCCTGGTCCTTGACGTGCCCCTCGTACGTGTCCGGCGCCGGGAAGTCGTACAGCGCCTTGCCCGCGCCGCCCGCCGTGACGTACACGATGCCGTCCCGCGTCGGGTCGGTGCGCTCGCCGATCGGCACCTTCCGCGCGACCGCGTTCCCCAGGATCGCGTCGGTGCGCTCGTAGACGTGGTTGTGGCCGTTGATGACCAGGTCGACCTGGTGCTTCTCGAAGAGCGGCACCCAGGCGTCCCGCACCCCGCCGTCCGAGGCGTGCGCGTTGGTCGTCGAGAAGGCGCAGTGGTGGAAGAAGACGACAATGAAGTCGATGTCGTGGCGGGCCCGCAGCTCACCGAGGCGCCGGTCGAGCCAGCGGGTCTGTCCGCCGTCGCTGATCCCGAAGTTGGCGGGGATCTCGTACGAGACGTCGTTGGCGTCGAGCGCGACCACGCCGACATTGCCGTGCACGAACGAGTACGCGCCGGGCTGGCCCACCGGGTCCGGGCCGTTGTCCGGCAGCGACCAGCGGGCGTTCTGGCCGCCGTAGCCGTCCGGCGAGTACCAGGCCTCCATGTCGTGGTTGCCGGTGGTCACCATCCAGGGCACGGTCTTCGACACGGTTTCCGTCTGCGCCAGGAACTGGTCCCAGGTGCGGGCGTCGTACGTGTCGCTCGACTGGCCGGAACCGGACGGGTCGGCGTAGCAGATGTCGCCCGCGTGCAGGTGGAAGGCCGGGTTCTGGCCCAGGATCAGCTGGTCGTTGCCGAGGGCGTGGTAGCTGACGCCCTGGTCGCCGAAGGCCGTGAAGGTGAAGGGCTCGGCGTGCGAGGGCGCGGTGGTGAAGGTGCCGAGAGTGCCCAGGTTGCGGGTGTCGGCCGGGTCGAAGCCGTCGTGGCCGACACCGTAGTAGTACGTCGTGCCGGGCTGCAGCCGGTCCAGTCCCGCGTGTACGTAGAACTGCTCGGCGGCCGCGATCTTGCCGTCGTTCAGCAGCGGGGTCGTCAGATGCCGCACCTCGGCGTCGATCTTCCGGCTCAGCGCCCACGGCTTGAGCCCGATCCGGATGTACGGGCGCCTGACGGCGAACGGAACCTGCCAGGAGATACGCATCTGCGTCTTCGGGTCGGCACCGTACGCGAGATGCCGGCCGAACGGGGCGACCAGCGAACCGTCCACCTGAGTGGAGGAGTTGCGCGAGGAGAGCACGGTGGGCGCGGCGTAGGCGGGCGAGGCGGCGAGCCCGGTGCCGACGACGGCCGCGGTCGCCGCACCCGCGCGGAGCGCGCCACGCCGGGTGAGCCGGGTGCGCAGGTAGTCGTGCTGCTCGGCCATGCTCATTCGGTCGGCGAGCTTCTCGGGAATGCCGAAGCGGGGGATGTCCATGGCCAGAACATCCACCCGTCGGCTGACGTCTTCCCCGCGAATCGGTGAACGGTACACGTACAACTCCCCATGTGTCCGTATGGTGGACGCAAAATGTCATGGGGTGGGACGAGCAGTAAGGTGCCGACATGTCTCGCAGCATCAATCTCGCAGTGATCCCTGGTGACGGTATCGGCCAGGAGGTCGTGGCTCAGGGCCTCAAGGTCCTCAATGCTGTTCTCCCGCAGGATGTGAAGCTGGAGACCAAGGAGTTCGACTTCGGCGCGAAGCGCTACCACGCGACCGGTGAGACCCTCACCGACGCGGATGTGCAGGCGCTCAAGCAGCACGACGCGATCCTGCTCGGCGCGATCGGTGACCCCTCGGTCCCGTCGGGCGTCCTGGAGCGCGGCTTCCTGCTGAAGCTCCGCTTCCTCTTCGACCACCATGTGAACCTGCGGCCGTCGAAGCTGCTTCCGGGCGTCGCGACCCCGCTCAAGGGCCAGCCGGAGATCGACTTCATCGTGGTCCGCGAGGGCACCGAGGGTCCGTACACCGGCAACGGCGGCTCGATCCGCACCGGCACCCCGCACGAGGTCGCCACCGAGGTCTCGGTCAACACCGCGTTCGGTGTCGAGCGTGTGGTCCGTGACGCCTTCGCTCGCGCCCAGGCCCGCCCGCGCAAGAAGCTGACGCTGGTCCACAAGAACAACGTGCTGGCCTACGCCGGGCACCTGTGGACCAACATCTTCAACAAGGTCGCGGCCGATTTCCCGGACGTCACCACCGACTACCTGCACGTGGACGCGGCGACGATCTTCCTCGTCACGCAGCCCGAGCGCTTCGACGTGATCGTCACCGACAACCTCTTCGGTGACATCATCACCGACCTCGCCGCGGCCGTCTCCGGCGGCATCGGCGTCGCGGCCTCGGGCAACATCAACCCGAGCGGCGAGTTCCCCTCGATGTTCGAGCCGGTCCACGGATCCGCCCCGGACATCGCGGGCCAGGGCAAGGCCGACCCCACGGCCGCGATCCTCTCCGTCGCCCTCCTGCTGCGCCACCTCGGCTACGAGACCGAGGCCGGGCGCATCGAGGACGCCGTCTCCGCCGACCTCGCGGGACGTGGCGACACCCCTCGTACGACCTCGGAGATCGGCGACGCGCTCGCGGTACGCGTAGCCGGCTGACCCGACGACTCCACTTCGAAGCCGCCGGGTCGCAACCGCACCCGGCGGCTTCTCCTGCGTGGTCCCGGGTGCCACCATCGATCCCTGGACCGCAATCACGTCATTTCGTGCATGGCCCCCGTCGAGCGATAATCGAACGGGGCCGTGGCTTGCGATAAAGCTCGGACGTCCTAGCACCTGTCTGACAGGAGCGGCGTGAGCGCGGTCCCTCACACACAAAACCGGTGAAGGACACGCACTCATGACGACGCCCACGATCGAGCTCAAGCCTTCTTCCACCCCGCTGTCCGACGCGGAGCGCGAGGCGATCCTGGCCAACCCCGGATTCGGCCGCTACTTCACCGATCACATGGTGATCATCAAGTGGACCGAAGGCCGCGGCTGGCACGACGGCCAGCTCGTCCCCTACGGCCCGCTGTCGATCGACCCCGCCACCAACGTCCTGCACTACGCGCAGGAGATCTTCGAGGGGCTCAAGGCCTACCGCCAGCCCGACGGATCGGTGGCCACGTTCCGCCCCGAGGCCAACGCCAAGCGTTTCCAGCGCTCCGCGCACCGTCTGGCCATGCCCGAGCTGCCGGTGGAGACGTTCATCGAGGCGTGCGACCTGCTGGTCCAGCAGGACAAGGCATGGGTTCCGGCGCACGGCGGCGAGGAGTCGCTCTACCTGCGCCCGTTCATGATCGCGTCCGAGGTCGGCCTCGGTGTGAAACCCGCCAACGAGTACCTCTTCATCGTCATCGCCTCGCCCGCCGGCGCCTACTTCCCCGGCGGCGTGAAGCCGGTCTCCATCTGGCTCTCCGAGAACCGGGTCCGCGCCGTCCCCGGCGGCATGGGCGACGCCAAGACGGGCGGCAACTACGCCGCGTCCCTCCTCGCCCAGGCCGAGGCCGCCGAGAAGGGATGCGATCAGGTCGCCTACCTCGACGCGGTCGAGCACAAGTGGGTCGAGGAGCTCGGTGGCATGAACCTGTACTTCGTGTACGGGAACAAGATCGTCACCCCGGCCCTGACCGGCTCGCTGCTCGCAGGTGTCACCCGTGACTCGCTGCTCCGGGTCGCCCGTGACCTCGGCTACGAGTCCGAGGAGGGCCGCGTCTCCATCGACGAGTGGCGCGCCGGCACCGAGAAGGGCACCCTCACCGAGGTCTTCGCCTGCGGCACCGCCGCCGTCATCACCCCCGTCGGCATCGTCAAGTCTGCGGGTGGCGAGTGGACCCAGAGCGACGGCAAGCCCGGCGAGGTCACGATGAAGCTGCGCGACCGGCTCCTCGACGTCCAGCGCGGTATCGCGGAGGACACCCACGGCTGGATGCACCCGCTCGGGTGATTCGCGGTCCCGTACGACTTCGCCCGCCCCGGCAGCCGCCAGGGCGGGCGAAGTCGTTTCCTGGCGCGGCCGCCCCGCGTGCCGGTGACCCGGGCGGACGGTCGCCGGACGCGGTCGCGTGGAGCGCTGTGCCGGTTCCGGGACGGTGTCGGCTCCGCGCTGTTCCATCGGCATCAGGAGACCTTTGTCAGACGATTTGAGTGCTGCTCTATGTGAGGCTGCGTACGGCGCTCCATCAGTGGTTTTCATGTGGGGAATTCATGATTAGAGTGATGCTCAAACAGGAGGTGTGGTGACGTGCGACTGACCCCGACCGAGCGTGACCGGCTGCTGCTCTTCGGCGCCGCCGAACTGGCACGGGCGCGCCGCGCGCGTGGACTGAGGCTCAATATCCCCGAGGCGACGGCGCTCATCGCGGACACCGTCTGCGAGGCGGCCCGGGACGGGCGGCGGCTCGCCGAGGCGATCGAGGCCGCGCGCAGCGTGCTGGGACCCGACGACGTTCTGCCCGGCGTGGCGGACGTGGTCACGGAGGTGCATGTGGAGGCCGTCTTCGACGACGGATCCCGGCTCGCCGTCGTCTCCGACCCCATAGGCGGCGGCACCGGAGACCTGCCGGCGGACGCCGTGCCCGGCGCCGTGCTGCCCGCACCGCCGCACGCCGAGCCCCGGCCCGAACTGCGCCTGACCGTGCGCAACACCGCGACCGTCCCGGTCAGCGTCACCTCGCACTTCCACTTCTTCGAGGCCAACCCGCGGCTCGACTTCGACCGGGCCGCGGCGTACGGAATGCGGCTGTGCGTCCCCGCCGGAGCGTCGGTCCGCTTCGATCCGGGCGGCGAGACCGAGGTCGGCCTGCTGCCGATCGGCGGTGCCCGGATCGCGATCGGCTTCGCGGGCCTGGTCGACGGTCCGCTGGACGCGCCCGGAGCGAAGGAAGAGGCCCTGCGGCGTGCGGCGGCCTGCGGTTATCTCGGAGCGGAGGACGCCTGATGGACCCCTACGCATACGCATCGGTGCACGGGCCGCGCGCCGGCGACCGGGTCGTCCTCGGCGACTCAGGCCTGGTGGTGCGCGTCGAGTCGGACGCGCAGGCTCCCGGCGACGAGTTCCTGGCCGGCTTCGGCAAGACCGCGCGCGACGGCCTGCATCTCAAGGCCGCCGCCGTACGCGACACCTGTGACGTCGTCATCAGCAACGTGCTGGTCATCGACGCGGCGCTGGGCATCCGGAAGGTCTCCATCGGCATCCGCGAAGGCCGGATCTCCTCGATCGGACGGGCCGGGAACCCGGACACGCTCGACGGTGTGGACGTCGTCGTCGGCACGGGTACCACGATCGTGTCCGGCGAGGGCATGATCGCGACGGCCGGCGCCGTCGACACCCATGTCCATCTGCTCTCGCCACGCATCATGGAGGCCTCGCTCGCCTCCGGCGTCACCACCGTCATCGGCCAGGAGTTCGGCCCCGTCTGGGGCGTCGGCGTCAACTCGCCGTGGGCGCTCCGCCACGCCTTCAACGCCTTCGACGCCTGGCCGGTCAACATCGGCTTCCTGGCCCGAGGTTCGTCCTCCGACGACGCGCCGCTGGTGGAGGCGCTCGCCGAAGGCGGCGCGTCCGGCTTCAAGGTGCACGAGGACATGGGAGCACACACCCGGGCGCTCGACACGGCCCTGCGGGTCGCCGAGGAGCACGACGTACAGGTCGCCCTCCACAGCGACGGGCTGAACGAATGCCTCTCCGTCGAGGACACCCTGCGTGTCCTCGACGGCCGGACGATCCACGCCTTCCACATCGAGGGCTGCGGTGGCGGCCACGTACCGAACGTCCTCAAGATGGCGGGCGTCCCGAACGTGATCGGCTCCTCCACCAACCCGACCCTTCCGTTCGGCCGGGACGCGGTCGCGGAGCACTACGGGATGATCGTCTCCGTACACGACCTCAAGACCGACCTGCCCGGGGACGCCGCGATGGCCCGGGACCGGATCAGGGCCGGGACGATGGGTGCCGAGGACGTGCTGCACGACCTCGGCGCGATTGGCATCACCTCGTCGGACGCCCAGGGGATGGGGCGCGCGGGCGAGACCGTGCGCCGCACCTTCGCCATGGCGGGGAAGATGAAGGCCGAACTGGGCCCGATGGAGGGCGACGGCGCGCACGACGACAACGCCCGGGTGCTGCGCTACATGGCAAAGCTGACGATCAACCCCGCCATCGCACACGGTCTCGCGCACGAGATCGGATCGATCGAGGTGGGCAAGCTCGCCGACATCGTGCTCTGGAAGCCGCAGTACTTCGGGGCGAAGCCGCAGCTCGTGCTGAAGTCGGGTTTCCCGGCCTACGGAGTGACGGGCGACCCCAACGCCGCGACCGACACCTGTGAACCCCTCGTCCTGGGACCGCAGTTCGGAGCGTACGGAGCGACCCCCGCGGACCTCTCGGTGGCCTTCGTGGCAAAGGCCGCGACCGAACTGGGATCCGACCTGATGCCGACGCGACGTCGCAGGGTCGCCGTACGCGGCACCCGCGGGATCGGCCCGGCCGATCTCCGGCTCAACTCCCGTATCGGGGACGTGGCGGTGGACGGGCACAGCGGCCTGGTCACGCTGGACGGTGACCCGGTGCGCTCCGGACCGGCCGAATCGATCTCCCTCAACCGCCTCTATTTCCTGTAAGAACGAGGAGTCCGACGACATGACCTTCCGCATGCCGCCCGAGTGGGCCCCGCACGAGCGCACCTGGATGGCCTGGCCGGGGCCCAACGTCACGTTCACCGGTGACGACCTCGCCGAGTCCCGCAGGGCATGGGCTGCGGTGGCCCGCGCCGTACGCCGCTTCGAACCGGTCACCATGGTCGTCGGTCCCGGCCAGGCGGAGGGCGCCCGCGCCGCGCTCGGCCCGGACATCGACCTGGTCGAGCGCGAACTGGACGACGCCTGGATGCGTGACATCGGTCCGACCTTCGTCGCCGACGGCAGCCGACTCGCCGCCGTGGACTGGGTATTCAACGGCTGGGGCGCACAGGACTGGGCGACCTGGGAACACGATGCGAAGATCGCCCGCCATGTCGCGGATCTCGCCGGGGTCCCCGTGCACAGCTCGCCACTGGTCAACGAGGGCGGCGGCATCCACGTCGACGGCGAGGGCACCGTCCTGCTCACCGAGACCGTCCAGCTCGGCAAGGAACGCAACCCCGGCTGGACCAAGGAAATGGTCGAGGCCGAGATCCACGCCAAGCTGGGCACCACGAAGGCGATCTGGCTCAAGTGCGGTCTGACCGGCGACTACCCGCCGCACGGCTTCGGCACCCTCGGCCATGTCGACATCGTCGCCGCGTTCGCCGGCCCCGGGGTCGTCGTCGTCCACACCCAGCCGGACCCGTCCCACCCCGACCACGAACTCTGCAAGGAGAACGTGGAGATGCTCAGGTCCCGGACCGACGCCCGGGGCCGTCCCCTGGAGGTCGTCGAGGTCCCTGCCCCGACCGTGGTGCGGGACGAGGACGGTCACTGGGTCGACTACTCGTACATCAACCACTACGTCTGCAACGGCGGCGTGGTGCTGTGCGGCTTCGACGACCCCCGCGACGAGATCGCCGCGGGCATCTTCCGCCGCCTCTACCCCGAGCGGACCGTGACCCTGGTCGACGCACGTACGATCTTCGCCGGTGGTGGAGGCATCCACTGCATCACACAGCAGCAGCCGAGGGTCTGATGGATTCCATGGAGAGCGACGTCCGGCACGCCGCACAGGCCGCGCTCCGGCGCATCCACCCGGTGGCGGCGGGCTGGACCGGGGGAGCCCTTCGATGACCCCCGGCCCGCGCCGCCGCAACACAGCCCCGCCCCGTGAGGAGGTGCTGGCCGCCGCCATGGCCACCATCGCCGAACGCGGTCTGGACGGGCTCACCATGGCCGGACTCGGCCGTGACGTCTCCATGAGCAGCGGTCATCTCCTCTACTACTTCCGCACCAAGGACGAGCTGCTGCTGCAGGCCCTGGAGTGGAGCGAGGGCAGGCTCGGAGCACAGCGGATGGAACTGCTGGCCCGGCAGATCCGGGTCCGCGAGCGGCTCGACGCGTACGTGGATCTGTACATCCCCGACGGCCACCGCGACCCGCACTGGACGCTCTGGCTGGAGGTCTGGAACCGCTCGCAGAACGCGGACGCCGACGCGCGTGCCCGGCAGGCCGCGATCGAGCGGGCCTGGCACCGGGACCTGGTGGCGCTGCTGGCGGAGGGCGCCTCGCGCGGGGAGTTCCGGGCCGTCGACGCCGAGCGGTACGCGACCAGGCTGCGCGCCCTGCTCGACGGGTTCAGCATCCATGTGGCGATCGGCCTGCCCGGCACCGAGCGGGGCGGAATCCTCGACCACGTACGGGAGTTCCTGGACGAGTCGCTCGCCTGACGCCGCCGCCCGTCACCGCTGCGGCAGCACGGGACCGGGCGGGGGCGGTGGGGGCAGCGGGCCGGACGGCGGGCCGGTGGGCGGCTGCGAGGTCACTGTGGATCCCTACCACCGGCAACCGCGCCGCCCAGCCGCCGATCGGGTGGACCGGTCCGCCGTCGCCGCGGTTGTTCGCCCGGCCGTGAACGCAACGCACGCAAGTACGCATGATCGTTGCCCTATGCACTCTTGTTACGTTCCCGGCCGTTGGGGCACGGTGACAGACCATGGGACGAGAGCAGTGGAAGAAAATCTGGGTCGGCTCCGCCGGCAACATGGTCGAGTGGTTCGACTGGTTCGTGTACGCGACCTTCGCGGTCTACTTCGCGGACTCGTTCTTCCCCGCAGGCAATGAGACCGCGAATCTCATGAACACCATGGGCATCTTCGCCGTCGGCTTCTTCATGCGGCCGGTCGGCGGCTGGCTGCTCGGCCGGATCGGTGACCGCAGGGGACGCAAGGCCGCGCTGACCCTCACCGTCACCCTCATGTCGGCCTCCGCGATCCTCATCGCCGTCGCGCCGACCTACGCCGTGGCGGGGTACGGGGGTGTCGCCGTCCTGCTGGTGGCCCGGCTCCTCCAGGGCCTCTCGGTCGGCGGCGAGTACGCAGCCAGCGCCACCTACCTCACCGAGGCGTCCGCACCCCACCGGCGCGGCTTCGCCTCCAGCTTCCAGTACGTGTCCATGACCGCCGGACAGCTCGTCGGCCTCGGCCTGCAGATCGTCCTGCAGCGCAACATGTCCGACGCGGCGCTGCACAGCTGGGGCTGGCGCATCCCGTTCGTCGTCGGTGCGCTCGGCGCGGCCATCGTCTTCTATCTGCGCCGCTCCATGCTGGAGACCGAGGTGTACGCCGAGTCCGGCGCGGCCGCCGAGCAGGACCGGGGCACGCTGAAGGTGCTGTGGAAGCACAAGCGCGAGGCGTTCCTGGTGATGGCGCTGACCATGGGCGGGACCGTCGCGTACTACACGTACACGACATACCTCACCAAGTTCCTCTCCAAGAGCGCCGGCATGGAGAAGTCCACCGCCTCGCTCGTCAGCTTCTGCGCCCTGTTCGTCTTCATGTGCATCCAGCCGCTGGCGGGCATGCTCTCCGACCGGGTCGGCCGCCGCCCGCTGCTGATCACCTTCGCCGTCGGCTCCACCTTCCTGACTGTGCCGATCATGACGATGCTCAAGAACGCGGGGACCTTCTGGCCCGCGTTCGGCCTGGCGTTGCTCGCCCTGGTCGTCGTCACCGGCTACACCTCGATCAACGCCTGTGTGAAGGCCGAGCTCTTCCCGACCGGCATCCGCGCACTCGGTGTCGCCCTCCCGTACGCCCTCGCCAACGCCCTCTTCGGCGGCACCGCCGAATACGTGGCGCTCTGGTTCAAGGACGCGGGCATCGAGTCGGGCTTCTACTGGTACGTGGCCGGCTGCGCCGCGGTCTCCCTCGTCGTCTATCTGACGATGCGCGAGACCCGCGACATCGACCTGGGCCGGGTCGGCGCGGCCGACCGGAGGACCGGGCAGGGGACGGAGCCGTCCGGGGCGACGAGCGTCACGCCCGCATCCTGAGACGGGCGACGGCACGGAGGCGGTGCTGTGCGAGACTGCCTCCGTGTCCTTGTTCGTCATGATTATTGGCAGCAGGCGCGCCGGTCCGCAGTGACCGTCCCGTACCACCAGATGCGGAGCGGCCACCGTGCCCCAGACCCGCGCGCAGACCTCTCGCACCCGCGAGGGGTTTTTTCGTTTTCCGGCCCTCACCTCGGCCGGGCCGATGCGCGCGCGATGATGGGGGCAAGTGGAGCCCGATCGTCCGGATCCACTCATCCGACAGGAGTCAGATCAGCATGACCACCAAGGCCAAGGCCACCGATGACAGCTTCCATGTCTTCGACACCACACTGCGCGACGGTGCACAGCGTGAAGGCATCAACCTGACGGTCGCGGACAAGCTGACCATTGCCCGGCACCTGGACAACTTCGGCGTGGGCTTCATCGAGGGCGGCTGGCCCGGAGCCAACCCCCGCGACACGGAGTTCTTCGCCCGCGCGCAGCAGGAGATCGAGTTCAAGAACGCCGAGCTGGTCGCCTTCGGCGCGACCCGCAGAGCGGGCGGCAAGGCCTCCGAGGACCCGCAGGTCAAGGCCTTGCTGGAGTCGGGCGCCCCGGTGATCACGCTGGTCGCCAAGTCGCACGACCGGCATGTGGAACTCGCGCTGCGCACCACGCTCGACGAGAACCTGGAGATGGTCCGCGACACCGTCTCCTACCTGCGCGAACAGGGCCGCCGCGTCTTCGTCGACTGCGAGCACTTCTTCGACGGTTACCGCGCCAATCCCGAGTACGCCAAGAACGTCGTCCGGGCCGCCTCCGACGCCGGCGCCGATGTCGTCATCCTCTGCGACACCAACGGCGGGATGCTTCCCGCCCAGATCCAGGCCGTCGTCTCCACCGTCCTCGCCGACACCGGCGCACGGCTCGGCATCCACGCCCAGGACGACACCGGCTGCGCGGTCGCCAACACCCTGGCCGCCGTCGACGCGGGCGCGACGCACGTCCAGTGCACCGCGAACGGCTACGGCGAGCGGGTCGGCAACGCCAACCTCTTCCCCGTCGTCGCCGCCCTGGAACTGAAGTACGGCAAGACCGTCCTCCCCGACGGCGCACTCGCCGACATGACCCGCATCTCGCACGCCATCGCCGAGGTCGTCAACCTCACGCCCTCCACGCACCAGCCCTATGTCGGTGTCTCCGCCTTCGCCCACAAGGCCGGGCTGCATGCCTCAGCCATCAAGGTCGACCCCGACCTCTACCAGCACATCGACCCGGCGCTGGTCGGCAACACCATGCGGATGCTCGTCTCCGACATGGCGGGCCGCGCCTCCATCGAGCTCAAGGGCAAGGAGCTCGGCATCGACCTCGGAGGCGACCGCGAGCTCATCGGGCGCGTCGTCGAGCGGGTCAAGGAGCGTGAGCTCAAGGGCTACACGTACGAGGCCGCCGACGCCTCCTTCGAACTGCTGCTCCGCGCCGAGGCCGAGGGCCGGGTACGCCGCTACTTCCGTACGGAGTCCTGGCGCGCGATCGTCGAGGACCGCCCCGACGGCACCCACGCCAACGAGGCGACCGTGAAGCTCTGGGCCAAGGGCGAGCGTCTCGTCGCCACGGCCGAGGGAAACGGCCCGGTCAACGCACTCGACCGGGCACTGCGCGTCGCCCTGGAGCGGATCTACCCGCAGCTCGCCAAGCTGGAGCTGGTCGACTACAAGGTCCGCATCCTGGAGGGCCGCACCGGCACCGAGTCCACCACCCGGGTGCTGATCACCACGGGCGACGGCACCGGTGACTGGGCGACCGTCGGGGTCGCGGAGAACGTCATCGCGGCGTCCTGGCAGGCGCTGGAGGACGCGTACACCTACGGCCTGCTGCGGGCCGGGGTCGAGCCCACGGAGTAGCCGAGTAGCCGCCCCGGCCAGGGGCGGACCCACGGAGCACTCCGCGGGCCCGCCCCTCCCCCCGGACGGACCCGGCCCTGTTACTGGAGATGCCACTTCTGGTTGGCGGCTCCGGTGCAGGTCCAGATCTGGGCGCGGGCCCCGTTCGCCGTCGACTGGTCGGTGATGTCCAGACACTTGTCCGCGGCCGTGTTGACGACGTCACCCGTCGCGGCGTCGTACGTCCAGCGCTGCGCGGAGGAACCGTTGCAGGTGTACAGCTGCACCTTTGCTCCGTTGGCCGTCGACGCGGACGTCACATCCAGGCAGGATCCCAACGCCTGGATGGAACCGTCCGCCGCAACCGTCCAGCGCTGAGCCGCCGAGCCGTTGCAGTCATAGAGCTGGACGGCCGTCCCGTCGGTGCTGCTGCCGCCCGCGACGTCCAGGCACTTGCCCGCAGGGCCCGAGAAGACGCCCGAGATACCGGTGGAGCCGGACGGACTGCCGGACCAGGTGAAGGTCGCCGAGGTGCGGCCCGGCAGCGAGTAGCTGAACTTCTGGCCGCCCCAGTTGACGGTGATCTGCTGTGCGGGGGTACCGCCGTTGTACGCGATCAGCGCCTTCGAGCCGTCCGGGTTGCGCCAGGCCACATTGGGCACGGCGGAGCTGGCCGTCGAGGCGATCCGCTGGGCGCCGGGCCGGACGAACTTCGTCAGATGACCCATCGTGTAGTACTCGATGTTGTAGTCGACCTGCCCGCTCCTGCTGTCGCCGTTGTGCACGGTGATCAGCCCGTCGCAGGTGCCGCAGCCGCCGTTGTGCGGACCCCGGTTCTGGTCCACGGCCAGGGACCACTTGGTCACCGACTTCGCCCAGTTCCGGGTGTAGTCGACGATGTTGAGCATGTCCTCGCGCTGCTGGTCGGCGATCCAGGTGCCGCCTGAGTGCTCGGTCTGGAAGGCGTCCATCGCCGGGTACTGGTTGTGCACGGTGGTCTGCTTGGTGACGTCACCGCCGTAGCCGTGCCAGGCGACCCCGCCGAAGTTCGGGTGGTTGCGCACCGCCGGGTCGTCCACCGTGGCCGCCGCGTAGGCGTCGTAGGTGTCCCAGTTCCAGTCGTGGGCGAGGACCTTGGTGGCGAGGCCGGCTGACTGGAGTTTCGGCAGCAGCTCGTTCTTGGTGAAGTAGGCGAGCCCCGAGCCGTTCCAGCTCATCGACGGATAGCCGGAACAACAGGTCGGCTCGTTCTGCGCGGTGACGTAATCGACCGGAACACCCCGGTCCCGGTACGCCTGGAGGTACTTCACGAAGTAGTCGGCATAGGTGCCGTAGTTCTCCGCCTTCAGCCAGCCGCCGTTCAGCTGGCCGCTGTCCTTCATCCAGGCCGGCGCGGTCCACGGCGACGCGACCGTCGTCAGTGCCGGGTTGAGCTGCTTGGCCTGCTGGGTCAGTGGGAGCACGTCCTCCAGATCATGTGCGATCGAGAATTTCGCCATAGACGGGTCGGTCTGGCCGGACGGTACGTCGTCGTACGTGTACCCGGTCCTTGCGAGGTCCGAGCCGCCCATCGGATTGCGTACGAAGGAGAGCCCGATGCCCTCGGTGGGGGAGAACAGCTTCTTCATCGTCGCGTCGCGGGTCGCCTGGCTGAGTGCCCCGCTGCTCTTCATCAAGTACGCGGCCGTGTCGGTGAACGAGGCGCCGCCGCCCGTGAACGTCTGGTAGCGGGTGTTCTCGTCGACCGTGATGTTCGTGCCGCTGCCGCCGTTCCCGGCGCCGAAGGCGATCGGGGCCTGGGCCTGCAGGCCACGGGTGACATGCCGGCCACCGGTGTCGTCCGTCGTGGTCAGCGCGATGTTCACGGTCTCACCGGCGGCCTGCGCCGTACCGGACGAGAGCCCGCTGAGACCGGCGGTCGCGAGCACTGCGGCGACCAGCGCGTGAGCCGCTCTGCTTGATCTGATCATGGGCTGCTGCCTTTCTCGGCAGGGATGTGGGGGAGTGCCGTCGATCGAGGCGTGAGTGAACTGCTGTTGTGGGCCGGCGTCAAGGGGGTTCGTGTTCACAACTTGAACGCACAACACGTCCTGCCTGCTGGGGATATGGGTACGGACCAATGTCGACGTGAAGTATTGACGGCACTGTTCCAGCGGGGTTAACTCACGCCGCAACGCCGGTACCGGTTCCGGAACCGGTTGCGGTACCGGTACCGCGCCCTGTTCCGCCTTGTCCCGGAGGCCCCCGATGCGTGTCACCATCGCCGATGTCGCCCGTGAGGCCGGCGTCAGCAAGACGACCGTGTCCCGGGTCATCAACGCCAAGGGCGAGGTGGACGGTTCAACCGCAGCCCGTGTTCGCGAAGTGATCGCACAACTCGGTTACGTACCCAGCTCGGGCGCCGTCGGACTGGCCCGCGGCAGCAGCCGTACGGTCGGCATGCTGGTGCCCTCGCTCACCTGGCCGTGGATGGGCGAAGTGCTCCAGGGCGTCGTCGACACCGTCGAGGCCGCCGACTACGGGCTGCTGCTCTTCACCTGCAACCGGGGTGCCGAGTCGGTGGAGCGCTTCACCAGCCAGGTGTCGGCGCGTGCCTTCGACGGACTCGTCGTCGTCGAACCCGAGAACACCCTCGACCACCTCACCGCACTGCACCGCGGCGGGCTGCCGATCGTGCTCATCGACGATCGCGGCCACCACCCCGAGTTCCCCTCCGTCGTGACCACCAACCACGAAGGAGGCGCGTCCGCCGCCCGCCATCTGCTGGCCGCCGGACGTACCAGGCCCCTGGTCCTCACGGGCCCCCAGCACTTCGGCTGTGTACGCGACCGGCTGGACGGATTCCGTACGGTCCTGCCGACCGATCTCGTCGTCCACGGGGACTTCACCGAACGGTCCGGCCGGCAGGCCGTGGAACAACTCCTCGCCGAAGGCGCGCAGTTCGACTCGGTCTTCGCGCACAACGACATCAGCGCGGCGGGCGTGCTGCGGGCGTTGCGCGCGGCCGGCCGGTCGGTGCCCGACGACATCGCAGTGGTCGGCTTCGACGACATCCCGATGGCCGAGCACACCGAACCACCGCTGACCACCGTGCGCCAGCCCACCCGGCAGATGGGTGAGACGGCGGCGCGGCTGCTGCTCTCCCATCTCGGCGGCACGGCCACCCCCGACGGACCGGTCGTGCTGCCCACCGAACTGGTCGTGCGCCTCTCGGCGCCGTAGCGGTCCCGCCGGGCTCCCTCCCGGCCGCCGCGCCCCTTGTCGCCTACGCGCCTCCCCGCGCACCCTCGGCACCAACTGCACCGCCTGCGCAACGGCACCACCGGCATCAACCGCACCATCCGTACCCGGCGCGCCGAGCGCCGACCGCCCTCCGTCCCGGATCCTCCGGACCCGCAGTCCTTCCTGGAGTCGCCATGTCCGCACGCCGCCGCCCCGCACTGAGAGCGCTCTCAATAGCCACCGTCGTGGTCGCTCTCGCCACCGGTTGCTCGTCCGCCAACTCGGGTGCCAACAAAGGGGGTGGCGGCGCCTCCGGCGTGCTGACCCTGGGCAAGCCGGACGGACCGCAGACCAACAACAGCAACCCGTTCCTCAGCACCTCAGCCGGCGCCACGCTCGGCTACCGCTTCATGATCTACGAGCCGCTGGCGATGACGAACCAGATCAAGCCCGCGGACAAGGCGAAGCCGTGGCTGGCGACCGACTGGAAGTGGCAGTCCAACTTCACCAAGGTCACCTTCACCCTCGACCCCAAGGCCAAGTGGGCCGACGGCAAGCCGCTGACCGCCGACGACGTCGCGTACACCTTCGAACTGCTCAAGAAGCACCCGGCGCTGAACGGCAACGGCATTCCGTTCGACGGGGTCTCGGTGGAGGGCAAGACGGTCGTCCTGACCTTCAAGGACTCCCAGTACGTCAACCAGAACAAGATCATCCAGCAGTTCATCGTGCCCAAGCACATCTGGGAAGGCGTCAAGAACCCGGAGACCTGGCCCAACCGCACCCCGGTCGGCTCCGGCCCGTACAAACTGAAGACGTTCACTCCGCAGACCACCACGCTCACGGCCACGCCCACCTACTGGAAGGGCAAGACCAAGGTCAAGGAGCTGCGGTACACCGCGTACAACGACAACAGCGCGGCGACCACCGCGCTCGCGGGCGGCAAGGTCGAGTGGTCGTTCGTCTTCATGCCGAACTACAAGCAGCTGTACGTCGCCAAGGACCCCAAGAACCACAAGCTGTGGTTCCCGTCCGGGCTCGGCATCCACGGACTGTGGTTCAACACCGCCCGTAAGCCGTTCGACAGCCCGGCGCTGCGCAAGGCCATGGCGATGGTCGTCGACCGCAAGGCGATCTACACCCAGGCCGAGGCGACCCTCTACCCGGAGATCACCAACCCCACCGGCATCCCGCTGCCCGCCGGTGACTCGTTCCTGGCGCCCGAGTACAAGAGCGCGACGACCGCGCCTGATGTGGCCGGCGCCAAGAAGATCCTCGACGACGCCGGGTTCAAGCTCTCCGGCGGTGTGCTGAAGGACCCGAGCGGCAAGCCGGTGAAGCTGACACTGACCGACCCGGCCGGCTGGAACGACTACATCACCGGGCTCTCCATCATCAAGGACAACATCAAGCAGCTCGGCATCGAGGCGAAGGTCAAGACACAGACCGCCGAGGCCTGGGGCGCGGACGTCGCCAACGGCAACTTCGACGCCACGCTGCACTGGACCAACAGCGGCGCGACCCCGTACGACATGTACCAGAACATCATGGACGGCGCGCTGCTCCAGCCGATCGGCAAGAGCTCCCAGCTCGGCAACTTCGGCCGCTTCAAGAGCCCCGAGGCGACCCAGGCGCTCAAGGACTACGCCAACGCCACCGAGGAAGCCACCCGCACCACGGCCATGAACAAGCTCCAGAAGATCATGGTCGAGCAGGCGCCGATGATCCCGACGGCCGCCGCCCCCATCGGGGCCGAGTACTCCACGAAGAACTGGGTGGGCTGGCCCACCGAGGCCGACCCGTACGCCCCGCCGCAGCACACCCAGCCCAGCGCGCTGGAGATCGTGCTGAACCTGAAGCCCTCCAAGTAAGTACGGGGAAACGGACCGGCCATGACCACCACCACCGATCGGACCGACGACGTCGTGCTCGAAGCACGCGGAGTCACCAAACACTTCCCCGTCCGCCGCACCGGCCGCGATCTCGTCTCGCGCCGGCGTCGCACCGTCCACGCCGTCGACGACGTCTCGCTGAAGCTCCGGCGGGGCACGGTCACGGCCTTGGTGGGGGAGTCGGGCTCCGGCAAATCCACCGTCGCCCGGCTGCTCGCCCAGCTGTATCCGCTCACCGAGGGTGAGATCCAGCTGGCGGGGAAGGCGGTGAAGGCGGGCCGTGGCCGGTCCTTCCGCTCGTACGTACGACAGGTCCAGCTGATCTTCCAGGACCCGTTCGCCTCGCTCAACCCGGTGCACACCGTGCGCTACCACCTCACCCGGTCGTTGAGGATCCACGGCCGGGAGGCGACCGAAACCGAGCTCGCCGCACTGCTGGAGCGGGTGCAGCTCACCCCTGCCGAGCAGTACCTCGACAAGTTCCCGCACGAGCTCTCCGGCGGCCAGCGCCAGCGCGTCGCCATCGCCCGTGCGCTCGGCGCCGACCCGAAGGTCCTCCTGGCCGACGAGCCCGTGTCGATGCTCGACGTCTCCATCCGGCTCGGCGTCCTCAACCTGCTGCGGGACCTCAAGGAACGCCTCCACCTGGCGATCCTCTACATCACCCACGACATCGCCTCCGCCCGCTACTTCGCGGACACCACGCTGGTGATGTACGCGGGCCGGATCGTCGAGGGCGGTGACAGCGAGACCGTCACCCAGCACCCGGCGCACCCGTACACCCAGCTGCTGATCGCCTCCGCGCCCGACCCGGACCGGGTGGCCGCCGAGGAGGAACAGGAGGAGACCGGCAGCGGTGAACCGCCCTCGCTGATCGCCCCGCCGGCCGGCTGCCGTTTCCACCCGCGCTGCCCGAAGGCGCTCGAGCGCTGCCGCACCGAACTGCCGCCGCGCTTCGACCTGGCGGACGGCCAGTGGGCGGCCTGCTGGCTGTACGCCGACGCCGCGGAAGCCGCCGATGACCACGAGAAGGAGGCTGCGAAGTGAAGTATCTGCTGCAACGGCTCGCCTTCTACCTGGTCACCGCGTGGGCCGCGATCACCATCAACTTCCTGATCCCGCGCCTGATGCCGGGCGACCCCGTCCAGTCCCTCATCGCCCGCTTCCAGGGCCAGCTCGACACCAGCGCCATCGCCTCGCTCAAGGCACTCTTCGGCCTCGACAAGCACCAGTCGCTCTGGGAGCAGTACACGGACTACTGGTCGCATCTGCTCGACGGAGACCTCGGGCTCTCCTTCACCTTCTTCCCGACGCCGGTCAGCGAGGTGATCGGCCAGTCGCTGCCGTGGACGCTCGCGCTCGTCGGCGTCACCACCCTGATCAGCTTCGTGCTCGGTACCGGCATCGGTGTCTTCACCGGCTGGCGGCGGGGCTCCTGGATGGACAGCCTGCTGCCCGTCACCACGTTCATCTCCGCCATCCCGTACTTCTGGCTGGGGCTGATCGCCATCGCACTGTTCGCCGTGAAGTGGCCGCTCTTCCCGGCCGCGGGCGGGTACGACAGCGCACTGGTGCCCGCGTTCGACTGGCCGTTCATCTCCAGCGCGCTCTACCACGCCGCCCTGCCTGGCCTCACGATCGTGCTCAGCGCCGTGGCCGGCTGGATCCTCGGCATGCGGAACATGATGGTGACGGTGTCCAGCGAGGACTACGTCATGGTCGCCCAGGCCAAGGGGCTCTCCGAGCGGCGGGTGATGTTCGGCTACGCAGCACGCAACGCGATCCTGCCCAACATCTCCGGCTTCGCCCTCTCCCTGGGCTTCATCGTCGGCGGCACGCTGCTGGTGGAGATGGTCTTCTCCTACCCGGGCATCGGCTACCAGCTCTTCCAGGGCGTGGGTGCCAAGGACTACCCCCTGATGCAGGGCGTCTTCCTCATCATCACGCTCTCGGTCCTCGCGGCGAACCTCCTCGCCGACGTCATCTACATGGTCCTCGACCCCCGTACCCGAAGGGAGGCCTAGGACATGGCCGTCACCGCCGCAGAGGTCGCCGTACTCGACGCGACCGAGACCCCGGCGCCCAGTAAGCGCAGATTCCGCTTCCTGCGCGGACGCAAGACCGTCGTCGGGCTCGGGATCCTGCTCTTCTTCGTCGTGATCGCCGTCATCGGGCCGTGGATCGCTCCGTACGACCCGGACACCATGAGCAACGAGCTGCTCCAACCGCCTTCCGGAGCACACTGGTTCGGCACCACACAGACCGGTCAGGACGTGCTCTCGCAGATCCTCGTCGGCACCCGCGGCGTCCTGGTCGTCGGCTTCGTCGCCGGGATCTTCGCGACGATCCTCTCCGTACTGATCGGGGTCAGCGCCGGCTTCCTCGGCGGCACCGCCGACGAGCTGCTGTCGGTGCTCTCCAACGTCTTCCTGGTCATCCCGGGACTGCCACTGATCATCATCATCGCGAGTTTCGTCTCCGACGCCGGTGACCTGCTGATCGCCACCGTGATCGCCTTCACCTCCTGGGCCTGGGGCGCGCGCGTCCTGCGCGCCCAGACGCTGTCGCTGCGCCGCCGGGACTACGTCGAAGCGGCCCGCGCCACCGGCGAGTCCACCTGGCGGATCATCCTCTTCGAGGTCCTGCCGAACCTGACGGCCGTCATCGCCTCCGGCTTCGTCGGCACGGTCATCTTCGCGATCCTGTCCGAGATCACCCTCGCCTTCATCGGCGTCGCCGACATCTCCAACTGGAACTGGGGGACCGTCCTGTTCTGGGCGCAGTCCAACCAGGCACTGGCCCAGGGCGCGTGGTGGTGGTTCGTCCCGGCCGGACTCTGCATCGCCCTGCTCGGCATGTCGCTCGCGCTGATCAACTTCGGCATCGACGAGTTCGTCAACCCGCGGCTGCGTACGGAGACGGGCGCGTCCCGGAAGGTCCGGATGCGGGTCGGCTTCACCCCCGTGGCGCGCGGTACGCACGATGCCGCGGCGCGCGGCACGCACGACAAGGAGACCCGCTCATGAGCGAGCCCGTCCTCACCATCAGCGGCCTGAACGTGGACTACGGCACCGGGGACACCGCCGTGCACGCGCTGCGCGACATCGACCTCACCCTGCACCGGGGCGAAGTCCTCGGCCTGGCTGGTGAGTCGGGCTCCGGCAAGTCCACCCTGGCGTACGCCGTCACCCGCCTCCTCTCGCCGCCCGGAGTGATCACCGGCGGCGAGGTCCACTACCACCAGCGCGACGGCGAGGCGCTCGACCTGCTGACCCTGACCGCCCCCGAGCTCCGCGCCTTCCGCTGGCAGGAGCTGTCGATCGTCTTCCAGGGAGCGATGAACTCGCTCAACCCGGTGCACACGGTCCACAGCCAGCTCACCGACGTACTCACGGCGCACCGCCCCGAGATGAACCGGGCCGAGCGCACCGCACGCGCGAAGGAGCTGCTGTCGCTGGTCGGCATCTCCGCGGACCGGCTCTCCGCCTACCCGCACCAGCTCTCCGGCGGCATGCGCCAGCGCGTGATGATCGCGATGGCGCTCGCGCTGGAGCCCGAGATCGTCATCATGGACGAGCCCACGACGGCCCTGGACGTCGTCATGCAGCGCCAGATCCTGCGCCAGCTGGTCAAGCTCCGCGAGGAGCTGGGCTTCTCGGTCGTCTTCATCACGCACGACATCTCGTTGCTGATCGAGTTCTCGGACCGGATCGCGATCATGTACGGCGGCCGGATCGTCGAGGAGGCCGGTGCCTCCGACATCTACCAGGACCCCCGCCACCCCTACAGCGACGGTCTGCTGCACTCCTTCCCGGCTCTGCACGGCCCCCGTCGTGAACTCACCGGTATCCCCGGCTCGCCGCCGCATCTGTCCGCGATGCCGGCCGGCTGCGCCTTCCACCCCCGCTGCGGCAAGGCGTTCGAGCCGTGCGCCACCCACGTGCCGGTGCTCGACCGGCCGGAAGGTGACGGCTCCCGCACGGTGGCCTGCTGGCTGCATCAGCCCGCCCAGGCCACCGTCGCTCCCCGTTCGTAGCGACCCCACAGCACACCACAGGAGAACCATGAACCTCGTCATCCCCCAGGGATACGCTCGCGAGATCGCCGCCGAGCCCGTCACCGGTCTGCCCGCCGACTTCCGCTGGGGCGTCGCCACCGCGGCCTACCAGATCGAGGGAGCGGCCGCCGAGGACGGCAGGACCCCGTCGATCTGGGACACCTACTGCAGGGTGCCGGGCATGGTCGTCCGCGGCGAGAACGGAGATGTGGCCTGCGACCACTACCACCGGATGCCCGAGGACGTGCAGCTGATCGCCGACCTGGGCGTCGACACGTACCGCTTCTCGCTCGCCTGGCCGCGCATCCAGCCCGGCGGCCGCGGCCCGGCCAACGCCAAGGGCCTCGACTTCTACAAGCGGCTGATCGACGAGCTGGAGTCCAAGGGCATCACCCCCTGGATCACCCTCTACCACTGGGACCTGCCGCAGGAGCTCGAGGACGCGGGCGGCTGGCCGGCCCGCGACACCGCGTACCGGTTCGCCGAGTACGCCGCCCTCGCCTACGACGCGCTCGGTGACCGGGTCAAGCACTGGACCACGCTCAACGAGCCCTGGTGCTCGGCCATGCTCGGGTACGCGTACGGCAACCAGGCCCCCGGCCGTACGAACTTCGGCGAGGCGATCTCCGCGGTCCACCATCTGCTGCTCGGCCACGGACTCGCCTCCCGGTACATCCGAGAGACCGCCGCCGCCCGCGGCAACGACCTGGAACTGGGCATCACGCTCAACCTCGGCACCGCAACCCCCGAGACCGACAGCCACGAGGACGCCGAGGCCTGCCGGCGCGCCGACGGGCTCGGCCGCCGCCTCTACCTGGACCCGGTGGTCAAGGGCGCCTACCCCGAGGACGTCATCGCCGACCTGGCCCTGCAGAACGTCGAACTCCCGGTCCAGGACGGCGATCTGGAGATCATCGCCACCCCGCTCGACGTCCTCGGCGTCAACTTCTACCGCGGCACGCTCTTCTCCGGCGTCACGGAGGAGGGGTCCCCGGTGGGCGCCGACGGCCTGCCGGTCACCCGCGGCATCGAGCGGGACCTGCCGCGTACCGCCATGGACTGGGAGATCACCCCGACCGCCCTCACCGACCTGCTGGTACGACTGCAGGAGGACTACCGCATCCCGACCGTCATCACCGAGAACGGCGCCGCGTTCGACGACACCGTCTCCGAGGACGGCGAGATCCATGACGCCGACCGCACCACCTACCTCGCCGACCACATCGCCGCCGTAGCTGCGGCCCGCGCCGAAGGAGCCGATGTCCGCGGCTACTTCGCCTGGTCGCTGATGGACAACTTCGAGTGGTCCTACGGCTACGACAAGCGGTTCGGCATCGTCCGCGTCGACTACGACACCCAGGAGCGGACGCTCAAGGACAGCGCCAAGTGGTACCGCGACACGATCCGCCTCACCCGTGGCGCGTAACCGCGGCGACAGCCGGGTCTCCCAGCCCTGCCGGCGCCTCCCGCAGCCCGGCGCCGACCGCATCGCGCGGGGAGGCGTGACGGCGGAGAGCGACTGGATGCGAGTCGAGCAGAAGAAGTAGCAGAAGCACTTTCAGTGTCCGAAGGAGCCGCAATGCCACCACGCACCCACCGCACCCGTCACCGAGCCAGACCGACGACGGCCGCACTGGCCGCCGTCACCGTGCTCGCCGGTCTGCTCGCCGGAGCCGTCCCGAGCGCCAGCGCCGCCACCGCAGCGGCGACGGCGGACGACCCGGCGCCCGTCCTCGTCGACCGCTTCGAAGGCGAGGTCCCGTTCGCCAACCAGCCCGCCGACGGCATCTTCACCTGGGGCGGTGACTCCGACGACCCGCCCACCCTGGCCCTGAAGGACCGCGCCGACGCCCCCGAGGGCGCCAAGGTCCTCGAAGGTACGTACAACATCAGCGGTTACGGCGGCCTCAGCCACGACTTCGCCGCCGACCAGCCCGCCCACGACTGGTCGGCCCACAAGGGCATCCGCTTCTGGTGGTACGGCCAGAACACCGCGCCGCTGCCCCCCGGTTCGGGCAAGAGGATCAACTTCGAGATCAAGGACGGCGGTGCCAACGGCGAGGCGTCCGAGCTGTGGACCACGTCGTTCACCGACGACTGGGAGGGCTGGCACCAGGTCGAGATCCCGTTCACCGACTTCACCTACCGCACCGACTACCAGCCCGTCGGCGGCATCGACCAGGTCCTCGGCCTCGACGAGATGTGGGGCTACGCCGTCACGCTGCCGACCGGGGCCCCCGGCTCGTTCGCCATGGACGGTGTGGAGCTGTACGGGAAGGCCGACGCGGCCCTGAAGGCGAGCGTCGTCACGGACGCGGCGGTCCGTACGGTGAAGGAGGGCGGCACGGCGGACATCGATGTCTCCGTCGCCACCACCGGCTCTGTACCGATCGAGGAACCCGTCACCGTCGCGTACGAGACCAAGGGCGGCAGCGCCGAGGCCGGCAAGGACTACACGCCGGTCACCGGCACGTACACCTTCCCGGCAGGCACCGCGTCCGGGACCTCGCACCGGATCTCGGTGGCCACCAGGAAGGACGGGGCAGCCGAGTCCGCGGAGACGATCCCGCTCGAACTCACCGTCACCGGCGCCAAGCCGCCCAAGGAGAACCCGCAGGTCGTCATCGACGCCCATGGGCTGCCGTATCTCGATCCGAAGCTCCCGGTGAAGAAGCGCGTCGCCGACCTCCTCTCCCGGATGTCGCCGGCCGAGAAGGCCGGCCAGATGACGCAGGCCGAGCGCAACGCACTGAAGTCGCAGGGTGACATCGCCACGTACGACCTCGGCTCGCTGCTCTCCGGCGGTGGCTCCGTCCCGACGCCGAACACGCCCGAGGCGTGGGCGAAGATGGTCGACGCCTACCAACTCCGGGCGCAGGCGACCCGCTTCCAGATCCCGCTGATCTACGGCGTGGACGCGGTGCACGGGCACAACAACGTCATCGGGTCCACGATCATGCCGCACAACATCGGCATCGGCGCCGGCCGCGACCCGAAGCTTGCCGAGAAGACCGGCGCGGTCACCGCCGACGAGGTCCGCGCCACCGGCATTCCGTGGGACTTCGCGCCCTGCCTCTGCGTGACCCGCGACGAGCGCTGGGGCCGCTCCTACGAGTCGTACGGTGAGGACCCGGCACTCGTCGAGTCCATGGAGACGGTCATCCAGGGCATGCAGGGCAGCGCGTCCGGCAAGGACCTGCACCGCAACGACAAGGTCCTGGCCACCGCCAAGCACTACGTGGGCGACGGCGGTACGGAGTTCGGCTCGTCCACCACCGGTTCGTACACCATCGACCAGGGCGTCACGAAGGTCACCCGGCAGGAGCTCGAAGCCGTGCACCTCGCCCCGTTCGAGGAGGCCGTCAAGCGTGGCGTCGGCACGGTCATGCCGTCGTACTCGTCGCTCGACATCCTCGGCGACGACCAGGGCCCGGTGAAGATGCACGCCGACGCCGAGATGATCAACGGCGTGCTCAAGGACCGGATGGGCTTCGAGGGCTTCGTCATCAGTGACTGGCAGGCCATCGACCAGATCCCCGGCGACTACGCCGGCGACGTCCGTACGTCCATCAACGCCGGACTCGACATGATCATGGTCCCGACGGCGTACCAGGACTTCACGAAGACGCTCCAGGACGAGGTCACCGCGGGCCGGATCAGCCAGGCCCGGATCGACGACGCGGTCACCCGCATCCTGACCCAGAAGTTCCGCCTCGGCCTCTTCGAGAAGCCGTACGCGGACACGTCCGACATCGACCAGGTCGGCTCGGCCGGACACCGTGCGGTGGCCCGCGAGGCGGCGGCCAAGTCGCAGGTCCTGCTGAAGAACGACGGCGGAGTGCTGCCGCTCAAGGCATCCCAGAAGGTGTACGTCGCCGGGTCCAACGCCGACAACATCGGCAACCAGGCCGGCGGCTGGACCGTCAGCTGGCAGGGCTCTTCGGGCAGGATCACCACGGGCACGACGATCCTGGAGGCCATGAAGAAGGACGCCACGGACGCGGCCTCGGTCACCTACTCCAAGGACGCCTCGGCATCCACGGACGGCTACGACGTGGGTGTGGTCGTGGTCGGCGAGACCCCGTACGCCGAAGGCATCGGTGACGTCGGCAACGGCAACGACCTGGAGCTGACCGCGGCCGACAAGGCCGCGATCGACAAGGTCTGCGCCGCGATGAAGTGCGCGGTCCTGGTGGTCTCCGGCCGCCCGCAGCTCATCGGCGACCGGCTCGGTGACATCGACGCACTCGTCGCGTCCTGGCTGCCGGGCACCGAGGGCGACGGAGTGGCCGACGTGCTGTACGGGAAGCGCGCGTTCACCGGGCAGCTGCCGGTCACCTGGCCGAAGTCCGAGTCGCAGCTGCCGATCAACGTCGGCGACGCGACGTACGACCCGCAGTTCCCTTACGGCTGGGGCCTGACCACGCTGAAGAAGGCCCCGACGGGCGGCGAACTGACCCTGGGCGCGCTCGCCGTCGCCGCACAGATCGCGGAGAAGGCCGGACTGGGGAAGTCCGAGGCAGGCAAGGCGATCGTCGACCAGGCCCGCCTGCTGGTACAGCAGAAGGCCGGCGGGAAGCCGACCGCGGCGGTGTCCAAGCCGTTCGCCGACGCGGACCATCTGCTGCTCACCGGTGATCTGACCGGGGCGGTGGCCGAGCTGAGGACGGCGTACCGGGCCGCACAGCGGTAACAGAGAGGGGCTGACCCGGGTGGGCGGAGCATTTGTCGCCCACCTGGGTTAGCGTCGGTATATGCGGAACAGGCTGTTCCCGACCCTGCTGGCCGGCCTGCTGCTGATGCTGTCGGCAGCCATGCTCGCCATGGCCCCGGCTGCGCCGAGCGCCTCGACGATCAACGATGTGGCACGGGCCCTGCGCCAGGGCCCGGTGTACGTAGATCCGGCAGCGACGGACCAGCTGTCCGCGAGCCAGGCCGACGCCCTGACCAAGAAGATCAAGGACGCGGACAAGCCGGTCTTCGTGGCCGTGCTGCCGCGGACCTCCGCGTACCCCGAGGCCACGGTGTTGCGGACGCTGCGCAACGACACCGGGATCACCGGTGTGTACGGAATCCGCCTCGGCGACACGTTCAAGCTGGGCGCGGACCGGTCCGTCATGTCCGTCACGGCCCGCCAGAACCTCTCCGTGGCGCTGCAGGCCCCCGGCACCGCCACGGACCCCGACACCCAGCTCGCCACCTTCGTCGACCAGGCCGTCGCCCAGGCGCGCGGCCACGCCCCCGCCTCCTGGAGCGGCGGCTCGAACGGCACGGGATCCGGCGTGACCGCACTGATCACGGTCGGCGCGCTCGCCGTGGTCGGCGGTGGGACCGCGTACGCGATCGTCCGCCGCAACCGCCGCCGCAAGGCGGAGGAGGAACGGGCGGCGCTCGGCAAGCTGAGGGTCGTCGTGGACGAGGACATCACCGCATACGGCGAGACCCTCGACCGCCTCGACTTCCACCCGGCGGAGGCCGGAGCCGACGACGCGATGCGCGCCGACTACGAGCGGGCGCTCGACTCGTACGAAAGCGCGAAGTCCCGTATGGACAAGGCCCAGCACCCCTCCGACGTGCGCGGGGTCACCCAGGCGCTGGAGGACGGCCGCTTCTCCCTGGCCGTCCTGGAGGCCCGCCGCACAGGCAGCCCTCTCCCGGACCGTCGCCCACCGTGCTTCTTCGACCCGCGCCACGGACCATCGGTGGCCGATGCCCTGTGGACGCCGTCCGGCGGCGCGGCGCGCGAGGTCCCGGTCTGCGGCGTGGACGAGATCCGGCTGCGCGACGGCGAGGACCCGCTGAGCCGCACCGTCGACACGGGCGACGGCCGGCGCCGCCCGTACTGGGAGGCCGGCCCCGCCTACGGCCCCTGGGCGGGCGGCTACTTCGGCGGCGGTCTCCTCCCCGGCCTGCTGGTGGGCACCCTGCTCGGCTCGATGCTCTCGTCCCCGGCCTACGCGGCGGACTACGGAGGCGGCGACTTCGGCGGTGGCGACTACTCGGGTGGTGACTACTCCGGCTCCGACTTCGACCCGTCCGACTTCGGCGGCGGAGGCGACGGCGGAGGATTCGGCGGAGGTGGCGATTTCGGCGGCGGCGGCGACTTCGGTGGCGGCGGCTTCTGACAGCCCAAGCCGCGCCCGGGCGGTTCCGCCGGAGAGTTCCTGGCGCAGCGACAGCGTTGAGGGCGCCCGCACAGCCGCTTCAGCGAGTGCGGACGCCCTCGCATTTTCCCAGGATCAGCAGCCTGCCCGGACCCGGCGTAGGCCGGGGGAGCGGCGCATCAGCGGGGAGAGGAGTTGTTACAGATCTTGCTCGATCTGCATCTCGCGGACCTTGTCGTCACGGTGCGTCTTCTCGTTCTTGATGGTGTAGGTGGTCGCCGGTCCGCTGCCGCTGACCTTGGTGATCTCGCCCTGACACCGCTTGTTCTCCTGGTCCAGGTACTCCACGCGCTGACCCTCGTTGTGCGGCATTGACTTCTCCGTTTCTCGGTGTACTCGGGCAGGAGCCGTCCCGGCGTCTCCGCACGGGCTGCCCCAGCCGGCGCCCGCTTCTCATCGCGGTGCGCAATGTCAGACCACACCGTGTTCGTGCAACCAGCGACTCCAGAGAGCCCAATGGGGTCAACGGTTCCTGGTGAGCCCCGCCAGTTCGTCCCGCGAGAGCCGCAGCGCTCCGGCGGCCACGTTGGCGGTCAGGTGGTCCGGATCACCGGTGCCCGGTATCGCCAGGACGTGCGGGCCCTGGTGCAGCGTCCAGGCCAGTCGGACCTGTGCGACCGTCGCTCCGTGTGCGCGGGCGACGGCGAGCAGCTCGTCGTCGTTCCCGGCGCTCGCGCCCTGCTCGCGTCCCGCGCCGGCGATCGCGAAGAACGGCACGAAGGCGACGCCCATCTCGCCGCAGGCCCGCAGGAGATCGTCGTCGTCCGCGCTGTGCGCGTCGATGCCGTACCGGTTCTGCACGCAGACCACCGGTGCGATGGCCTGCGCCTCGGCGAGGTGTTCCGGTGTGACACCGGAGACTCCGAGGTGGCGGACCAGCCCCGCTTCGCGCAGCTCGGCCAGCGCGCCGAAGTGCTCGGAGACGGACTCCTGCCCCATGACGCGCAGGTTCACCACATCGAGGTGGTCGCGGCCCAGCTGGCGCAGATTCTCCTCGACCTGGCCGCGCAGTTCGTCGGGCCTCGCCGGCGTGCGCCACGCGCCTGAAACGTCCCGCACCGGCCCGACCTTGGTGGTGATGACGAGATCTTCGGGATACGGCGCCAGCGCCCGGTTGATCAGCTCGTTGGCGGAGCGCAGCGGCGAGAAGTAGAACGCGGCGGTGTCGATGTGGTTCACACCGAGATCGATCGCGCGGCGCAGCACGGCTATCGACCGGCTGCGATCGCTGGACGGACTGTCGGCGCTGAACGCCTTGCCGATCTGCGTCAGGCGCATAGCGCCGAATCCGAGCCGGTTGACGGTCAGGTCACCGAGCTTCCAGCTGCCCGAGGTTGTCGCGGTGATCGTCTCCGAGGTCATGAGGGGACCCTTCAGGTGAAGTTGGGAACGTACGAAGGGCAACTTCGTCACGTGATCAGGGAGTTGGCAGGTGGTCTACGTGGGCTGTGCAACGCGCGCCGGGATGGCTTGCGCTCCTGCTCGTTAACTGATAAGTTGGCCTTGGAAGTTGTGTATTCTTTTCTGATCTTCATGTGTGCAGCGTATCGCCCGGACTGACGACCCGTCCAGTGGCCACCCATGCCGCCGGCTTTCGCCGCCCGGAAAACCCGACGCCGTCAGCCGCATCACAGATGTGTGATGCGGCTGACGGCGTCGGGACGAAACCGGCTCGGTCGGGGTCTAAGAACTCCTATCGCAATGACTTCAGGCGTCGCCAGCAGATGAGTGCGCATGCGAGCGTGAGGAAGGCTTCGTGGATGTCGTCGCGGATCTCC
>NZ_JBIAKK010000029.1:0-51650 GCF_042872425.1 Streptomyces sp. NPDC005262 | reverse complement strand
CTCCCGGAACCTACGCCGGCCGGGGAGCAGTAGCCGTCGACGGGTCGGTGTGCGGAGCCGCCCGAGATCGGCCCCGCACACCGGCCGGGGGCACGCGGCGGGGGTATGTCGACGACCGGGGTCTTTCCGGAAGGAAGGCCTCCTGCTGCACCCCTAGCTAGGAGCGGTTGCCTTCCCGCTGGATTGCGTTGCTGACCGGCGAGTCCTGGCCGGACCTGGTCGAGTGTTGGTTTGCCGAGCTGACCGGCGCGAAGCTCCATCACCGCGTCCAGGCCTCGAACGCGACATCCGTGCCCTGGCCGCGGACTGGCACGACGACGCCGCCCATGCGTCTGGACCGGGACTGCCGGTCAGGTCCTTGAATTTTCGCCAGGATACCGCCGACGGATCAAGGACACCGGGTTGCCTCGGTGGGCCTGCCGGCCCCGGCTCCCCGCGGCCGTTACCCGCTCCGTGTCTGGCTGTCTGCTCAGCGGGCGGTGAGCAGCGCGCCCGCGTTCGGGACGACCGGCTCCAGGTCGAGGGCCCGCAGGATGCGCCACACGGTGGCGGCGGAGGCGCTGATGACGGGGATGTCGAAGGCGTCCTGGACGGCCTGCAGGGCGGGGAGGGACGGCATCTGGACACAGGCGCTCAGGACCAGGGCGTCCGCGCCCTTGGTGTTGACCTTGGCGGCGAGGTCCTTGAGCTGTGCCGGGTCGAGTCGGCCGACGGTGAGGTTGTCGGGGACCTCGAGGCTCAGGGAGTCGACGACCTCGGTGCCCTCGGCCTGGAGGTAGTCGCAGACCATGCCGGTCAGCGGCTTCATGTAGGGGGTTATCACGGAGATCTTCTTCGCTCCGAGGTGGTCGAGCGCCTCGGAGAGCGCCCCGGCGGAGGAGAGGACCGACGGAACCCTGCGGTCGCCGACGGCTTCGGCGGCCGCGGCGGCAAGGCGCTTCTCGCTCTCCCGGTGGTAGCCGCTGCCCTGCGCCATGATCGCGACGAGACAGGCGTACGCCATCACATCGACGTCCGCGTCGGACAGCTCGACAGCGCAGCGGTCGGAGGCGGCGTCCATCGCGGCGAGCTGGTCCGGCGTGACCTGCTGCATGCGCATGCGCGCGGAGTGGAAGGTGAAACGTTCCGGGCGGACGAGCTCGCGGGCCCGGAGCATGGCCGGGATCTCGGTCTCCATGGTGGTGTTGGAGCTGGGGACGATCATGCCGACGCGGTAAGGGGCGTGCTGGGATGTCATGGGAAGCCTTTCGGGGGGAGTGCCTCCGGACGGCCGCGCGGGCGCGCAGCCGGACGGTCCGCTTCGCGAAGCGGCGTCCAGGAGGCGGTGATGTGAAGGGGGCACCGGAGGGGCCGGTGCCGACCCGGGTCCGCACCGGCACCGTTTCGGGGCCGTCGCACCCCGGGCGAGCCCGGCTCCGGACCGACGGTGACGACGGCCGGGGCGAGCCCGGCCCTGAACCGACGGTGCCGACGGCCGGTGCCGGAAGTCGGCACCGACGGCCGCCGAAGGTCGGCGACGACGGCTGTTGCCGAATGACGCGGCCGGTGGACGGTGCCGCCGGACCGCGCCGGCCGTCGCACCGCCGATACGGCGGGCGCGGCAGCAGGCCGGGGCTCAGTCGCCCGGGATGTGTTCCAGGTTCTCGGTACGGGTGTACGGCACGGCGACGGCGCCGGGGCGGACCCACTCGAGCCGGATGGGCCGGTGGACCGAACCGTTCTCCTCGTGGGCCAGGCGCAGGCCGAGGCCCCGGGCCGCGGTGAGCAGGGAGTCGAAGCAGTAGTCGGGGTCTATGTCGAGGGCCATGCCCAGCGCCGCGTCGATCAGGTGGAGTTCGAGGAGCTGCCGGGCCCGCTCGCCCTCCCGGTTGCGTACCGCTTCGAGGAAGTGCCGGTCGACCTGGGTGAAGTCGGCCGGAACGGCCGGGCGGGACATGTGCAGGCGCTGGTGCCGGAAGATCCTGGAGTGCTGCTGGACGGTGAGTTCGGCGAGCAGCGGCGGATAGCGGTCCAGCAGTAAGGCGTGGAAGCGGAAGTGTGACTCCTGGAAGTCCCTGGTGCGGCCGGCCGACGCCTCCATCGCCGCCAGGGCCGTCGCCATCTGCTCGATGTCCTTGTCCCGGACGTCGTCCATCAGGGCGGCGACCAGCGGCGGTTCCACGAGGAGCCGGGCGGCGTAGGACTGCTCGGCGTTCTCCTGGCTCGCGGGTGAGACCTCCATGCCGCGGTTGGCATGGGAGATCACCAGTCCGTCCGCCTCGAGCCGGTGCAGGGCCTCGCGCAGCGGCGTGCGGCTGACGCTCAGTTCGTCGGCGAGGGCCTGCTGGGAGAGCCTTATCCCGGGGGCGAAGGTGCCGTCGAGGATGCGGTCGCGCAGCTCGGTGTAGATCTCCTCGACGGTGCGCCCGGATCGGGCCATCAGTCGTCGCCTTCCTCGTAGGCACCGAGGTGCTTGGCGAACAACTCGCTGAACTTCTCGGGTTCCTGGGCGGCGACGATCTCCAGCTGCATGGCATCGAGCAGGATACGGTGGCCACGCCGGGGGACGACGATCTCCAGGCGCTCTCCCTGCCGGGTGAACACCTTGCGCAGTTGCACCCCGGTGAACTCGTTGCCGATTCCGATCCATTCGCCGTGCCGGACGATGCCGTCCTTGTCGGGGCCGGGTGTCCCCGCAGGGTCAGGGTGCGTGCTCATGAGACGGGCTCCTGCTGGTGGGAGGCGGCGATCCGGACCGGTGCGCGCAGGTAGGCGTCGGAGCGGACCTGTTCCAGGACGGGCAGGGTGGTGCGGGCCTTCTCGACGAGGGCCAGGTCGAGTTCGACGACCCGGCAGGCGTACGGCGCCTCGCCCAGGTCGGCGAGCACCTCGCCCCAGGGGGCGACGGCGAGCGCGTGCCCGTACGTCTCGAAGGCGTCGGTGCCCGGCTCCGTTCCGTGCACCGTGGCGGAGGCGACCACATGGGCGCCGTTCTCGATGGCGCGGGCACGCAGCAGAACCTCCCAGTGGGCGCTGCCGGTGGTGCGGGTGAACGCGGCGGGTACCAGGAGGACCTCGGCGCCGGCCCGGGCGAGCGTGCGGTACAGCTCGGGGAAGCGCACGTCGTAGCAGATGGTGATGCCCATCGTGACGCCCTTCACCTCCAGCAGCAGCAGTTCGTCCCCGGCACGCTCCACGCCGGAAGCCTCGAAGGAGACCCCGTCGACCCGGGCGTCGAACAAGTGGACCTTGTCGTAGGTACCCATGATCGCACCGTTGCCGTCGATCACCAGGGCGGAATTGGTGACACGGTCGGGCCTGCGGTGCTTCATGCCTCCGAGGACGACCACGGCACCGGTCTCCCGGGCGGCCTCCCGCAGTGCGAGGACCTCCGGGGAATCCGGGGTGAAGGCCTTCTCGCGCATCTGCGCGTTGGAGCCGAGCATCAGTCCGTTCTCCGGCAGCAGCACCAGGTCGGCGCCGTCCGCGGCCGTCTCACGGATCGCGTCGACGGCGAGCCGGGTGTTGCGGGCGGTGTCACGGGTGGCGTGCCACTGGGTGAGGCCCACGCGCAGGGTGCGGGGGGTGCGGTGGTCACTCATCGCCGCTCACCTCGGCCGTCGCCGTCTTCTCGGGCAGCACCATGTTGACGACGGCCCAGCCGCCGCCGGACGCCTCCATCGGCTCGTACGCGTAGACCTCACCGCGCACTCCGGGACCGACCATGCCCAGCATGATCAGCCAGTTGGGGAACTCGTACTGGCCGTGGTCCAGGAGGGCGTACGGCTCAAGGTTCGCGACGTCGGTGCCACGGCCGGCCTGGAGCATCTGCAGGAGGTACGTGTCGAACTCGACGTCCGCCTTGCCGAACTTGCCCGGGTCCAGCCAGTGGGAGAGGCCACCGGTGGCGAGCACAGCGACCTTGAGGTCACGGCTCTCGATGACCTCGCGCAACACTTCGCCGAAGACGCGCGCTCCGAACGGGGAGAAGGAGCGGTTGGGCTGGGTGATGATCGGGATCACCGGCAGGTCGGAGCGCGGCAGCAGCAGTCTCAGCGGCACGATCTGACCGTGGTCCAGGGGGAAGTCATCGCTCTCCTCCACCTCGAGGCCCTCGGCGCGCACGGCACGGACCATGGCCTGCGCGAGAGCCGGGGCGCCGTCGATCTTCAGATCGAGGTCGGGGCGCTTGAAGAACTCCATCGAGCCGCCGTAGACGGCGCCGGTGCCGATGACATACGCACCGGTCCTGAAGGACTGGAAGTGGCAGTCCGCCGTGATGAGCAGGACATCCGGGTCGGCGGCGGCGAGCTCGGCCCGCAGCCGCTCGTAGCCGGCCATCAGGCGCGCCACGGCGTCCTCGGGGTCGATCTCGGGGCGGGCGATCAGGTCGGGGACGTGTGAGGCGCCGGCCGCGAAGACGAGATTGGCCGGGACGTTCGGCTCGGGCAGCGGGGAGGTGGTGTCGACGTGGAAGGCGCCCTTGCTGGTGGAGTCGCCGAGGTCGTCGGCGAACCAGCGGCTGACCAGGATCGTGAGGGCGTCGCCGAGACCGGCGGAACGCAGCCTGTCGCGGTCGCCGCCCGCGATGACACCGGCCCACTCGGCGTCCAGGCCGAGGCCCGCGCCGACCTCGGCGGGACCGGCTCGGAAGGAGGCGAGCAGGTCCTGGTCCTTGGCGAGGGTGAGGATCGCCTGCTCCAGAGTCTTGCTGTCCACGGGGGAGCTCCTGATCTGTACGAAGGGCGGTGAAGAAGGAGGGAGGGGTGGGGGCCGGGCGCCCGGAGCCGGGCCGTCGGCGATGGTGTGGGCCCGGCCCCGGGTCTGACAGGTCAGACGAGCTTGCCGTCGCGGACCACGGCCTCGCCGTCGATCTCGACGGTGCAGCCGCGCATCGGGATGTCGAGGTGTGCGGGCGTCTCCCGGTCGGCGAACCGGTTCGGGCCGGTGGACCACATGAAGTTGCCTGCGGTGGACCTCAGTTCCTGCCCGTAGAGGCTGCGCGGGTCGTAGACGTCGAAGGCGGACCAGCGGGCCTGGGGCAGCAGGCCCCAGCCCATGTGGGAGACGGCGTAGACCTCTTCGTCGCCCCAGGCCTCGAAGTAGTCGCGCAGCAGGTGGGCGTCGGCGCCCTTGCCGTCGACGCCGGTGATGAAGCCCTTCTCGACGGTGACGGCGACCTCGTCGCGGACGTAGCGCTGCCACGGGATCAGGGCGTCGCCGGGCTGCAGGACGATGGTGCCCTCGGCGGTGCGGTCGTGCGGGAAGCAGGCGACGAAGCCGCTCGGCCAGTGGTCCCAGCGGTGCTCCTGGTCGACGTAGCCCCACTGGTGAGTGATGGGCAGGTCGGTGCCGCTGATGTCGGCCCTGAGGTCGGTGCCGGCGGCGCTGGTGACGTGCATGGTCTGGCCGGCGCGGAGCTTGTCGCCGCCCGCCTCGACCTGGGTGCGCAGTTCGCCGTCGCCCATCAGACGGTCGAGGACGTCTGCGGGCTCGGCGACGAAGAGCATCCGCTTGCCGTTGCCGGTGATCCGGGTACGGACGTCGGAGTGGATCAGACCGCCGACGGTGACGTCGACGACCATGTCGCACTCGGCGGCCGCCGCGAGCAGCGCCGGGACCTCACGGCCGTCCTCCTTGTAGGGCGGCAGCATCGGGTTGGAGAGGCTGGAGGCGGTGAGCACGAGCGCGGAGGCGCCGAGGTCACGGGCGGCGGCGACGGCCGCCTCGACGTACTCCGTCTTCTGGCCCAGCTCAGAGATGACGGCGACCTGTTCGTCGGCCTTCACGGAGCACAGCCGCAGCTGCTCGACGAAGAGTTCACGAAGCGTGCGAGGCATGCTGGTTCCTTCCATGGCGATGGTCGGGATCGGGAGGCGAAAGCTGGTTACGGCAGGGAGCGGATCGCTCCGCCGTCGACGGCGAGCGAGGCGCCGGTGGTGAAGGAGGACCGCGGCGAGGCGAGGAAGACGACGGTGTCGGCGATCTCCTCGGCGGAGGCCCAGCGGCCCAGCGGGATGTCCCGCACGACCTTGGCGACCTCCTCGTCCTGAGTGCTGCCGTAGGCGGCGGACTTGGCGGCGGTGATGTCCCGCATCCGGTCGGTGCCGGTGGCGCCCGGCATGACCTGCACGACACGCACGCCCAACGGGGCGACCTCGCAGGCGAGTTGCTTGGCCATGGCCGCGATCGCGGCGCGGAAGGAGGAGGACAGCACGCCACCGGGGGCCGGCTGGCGTACCCAGGTGGAGGTCAGGAAGACGACGCAGCCGCCGCCCTGTGCGGCCATCTGCCGGGCACCGGCGCGGGCGAGCTGCACGGCGGGACGCAGCAGCAGGTCGTAACCGCGCGTCCAGTCCTCGTCGGTGGTCTCGAGGAACGGGCCGAGCCGGGGCCCGGGAGTGTTGACGACCAGGACGTCGAGGCGGCCGTGGTCGGCGACGGCGTCGGGGACCAGCCGTGCCGTGGCCTCGGCGTCGTCGAGGTCCAACTTGACGGGGAGGACCTGACCGGTCGCGGTCTCCTCCACGGCGGGTGCGGAGCGGGAGGCGGCGACGACGGTCGCTCCCTCAGCGGCGAAACGCCGGGCGACGGCCGCGCCGATACCGCGGCTTGCTGCGGTGACGGCTACGACGCTGCCGGTGAGACCGAGATCCATGGGGCTTCTCCTTGCGGGCGGTACGGGTGCGGGCGCCGGGTCAGGCGTCGGTCAGGGTGATGGCCTTCTCCGGGCAGCCGAGGGCGGCGGCCCGCGCCGACTCGATCGCGTCGGCGGGGACGGTGCCGTCCCCCTCGACGGCGGCGTAACCCCACTCGTCGAGGGTGAACACGGAGGGGCAGATCTCCGCGCAGGTTCCGTAGGCGTTGCACTTGGTCGCGTCGACGGCTGCCTTCATGAGGGACTCGCTTTCCGGTCGTGAGGGTGGTGGTGGGCGTCAGCTCGTCGGGAACGAGGCGGAGTAGACGGCCGTGGTGGTACGGGCGAGGGTGGCGGCCCCGTCCAGGAAGGAGCAGGCTCCGCGGCCCGACAGGGTCAGGCCCCAACGGGCCAGGCGGGTGTGGTCGGCGGCGGATCCGGTGCCGTCGGCGAGGCGGGCGAAGGTGTCGCGGATCGCCTTGGTGCCGTTGACGCAGACCCCGCACTGGGCGGCGGACTCGTCGGCGTACCAGGCGGCGATGCGCGCGGCCACCCGCAGCGGGTCGTCGTCGGGTCCGAGTGCGGTGACCGCGCCGCAGCCCAGGCCGCTGCCGGCCGCGCGCATGGCGTCGTAGCAGACGGTCGTCCCGGTGCCCTCGAGGCCGACGACGCCACCGAACCAGCCGCCCATCAGGAAACCGTGCACACCGTCGTTGAGACCGCCGCCGACCTCGGCGAAGAGACTGCCGACGGTGAGGCCGAGCGGTACCTCGTAGACGCCGGGCCGGGCGCAGGCTCCGGAGAGGGTGACCAGCATGGTGCCCGGGGAGGTCCTGGTGCCCTCGGTCCGGTAGGCGTCGGCGCCGTGCCGGGAGATCCAGGCGGCGTGCGCGACGGTCTCGACATTGCTCACCAGGGTGGGCCGGCCGTCCACGCCGCACTCGTGGGGGCGCGGGGGCTTGGCGGTGGGCAGCGCGGGACCGCCGTTGACGGACTGGCAGACCGCGCTCTCCTCGCCCGCCACATAGGTGGGCTCCACGGTGTGGATCTCGATCCGTGCCGCCGACTCGGCGTCGTGCTCGGCGAGTTCGGCAAGAGCCGTACGGACCGCCGCCACCGTGAGGGGATGGGAGAGGTAGACCACGGCGCGGCCGGCGCCGACGGTCCGGGCGGCGAGCAGCAGGCCGTCGAGGACCAGGTGCGGGCGGTGGGTGAGCAGCCAGCGGTCCTTGAAGGAGGCCGGTTCGCCCTCCTCGCCGTTGGCGACGACGACCCGGGGGCCGTCGCCGGCCGCCACGCCCCGCCACTTGATGTGTGCGGGGAAGGCGGCCCCGCCGCGTCCGCGCAGGCCGGACGCCTCCAGGGTGTCCATCAGCAGCGCCGGGTCGGTGCCGTAGCGGCCCTTGTCGTAGGTGCCCAGGGCGCGTTCGGCGGCCAGGCCGAGCGGGCCGTCCTCACTGCCGGGCACCACGAGTCGCGGGTGGATCGCCGGGTGGGCCGCCGCTCGCGGCAGGGTGTCCTGATCCGTGCCGTGGCCGGCCACGGAACGGTGGAGCGGGGGAGCGGTGATCATGCGGTGGACCCTCCTCTCGTCGGTTCGTCCGACGTTTCTTCGGGCCGTTCGGCCCAGTGGCCGCCGGATGGCCCCGTCAGCAGGTCGAGGGCCTCGGCGAGGTCGATCACGTCGCCGTACTTCGCGTCGATGTCGAAGAGACTGGCCTCGTGCGGGCCGACGGCGCGGTCACCCACACAGTCGGCCACCACGAAGGCCGGGTATCCGGCCGCGCACGCGTCGACGGCGGTGGCCCGCACGCAGCCCGAGGTGGTCGCGCCGGTGACGATCAGACTGTCGGCGCCGAGGGTGGCCAGCATCGTGGCGAGTCCAGTGCCGGCGAAGGCGGACGCGGCGCGCTTGACCACCACCGGCTCGCCGGCCGAGCGGCCGAGCCGCCGGTCGGTCTCGACCCAGTCGCTGCCCTCGGTCAGCACCTTCATGGCCGGCATCTTCCGCAGCCACAGCGAGCCCTCGACACGGTCGGGGGCGAACGCGATGGTGGTGAAGACGACGGGGACGCCGCGGTCCCTGGCCCTGACGAGCAGGGTGCGGGTGGCGGTGACCACGGCGTCCAGGTCGCTGCCGGGCGGACAGGCCGGGTCGGTGAAGCCGTTGATCAGGTCGACGACGAGGACCACGGGGCGGTTGCCCGGGGTGAGCCGTCCGCCCAGACCGCGGGCCGCGTACAGCTCGGCCACCGCCGCCCGCGCGGACGGCGCGCGGTCCGCGCGGGTGTGCTCCGCGCGCGCCCCGGCCGCCTCGCCCGGCTCAGGCGCCCGGGCCATCGCCGCTCTCCGCGGTTTCCTGCCCGGCGGCCGGCGCGTCCTGCTCGGGGAAGGAGAAGCTCGGCCACTCGCCGGGTGCGGCGCGCATCATGTCGGCGTAGAAGGCGTACAGGTTGCGCTGGACGCCCTCCTCGTAGCGGGTCCACTGGACGCGGCCGGGACCGGGCCATTCCTTGACCGGCTCGGAGATGCCGATGCCCGGCATGCCCATCTCGTAGTTGAGCTGGAAGTCGAGCAGCTCGGCGGCGGTGGAGCGGCCGGTGCGGCCGACGGTGATCCAGGGCTCGGTGTCGTCGACCTCGAAGGCGCCGCCCATGGAGAAGGTGCCCAGGCCCGCGCGGTAGGCGCGGTCCTTCTGCTCGGGGGTGAGGTTCTTGTAGCCGGCGAACCAGTTCCAGACCTCGACCTGGCCGGGGCCGTGCGGCTGCCAGACACGCAGGGTCAGGATGCCGACCGGGGCGTGGTGGGCGCCGTCCTCCGTCATCGGCAGGGCGAGCAGGGAGAAGTTCGGGAAGACGTTGCCGACCATGACACGGGAGCGGCGGGCGACGTCGAGCTGCTCGGGGCTGAGGTTGGTGGTGTTGAAGGACGCGGCGAGTTCGTCGGGGAAGCCGAAGAACTTGGGGCCCGGCTCGTTCTCGTCGGGTGCCATCGAGAAGGAGAGCGAGTGCCCGGGGGACGCCTGGATGTGGTAACCCATCATGTTCTCGCGGAACGGGACGGGGAAGGCGCCGATCTCCCACACCGAGCGGTGCAGGGTTCCCAGGTGGTAGTCGTCGCCGGAGAAGTTGTCCGCGCCGGACTTCCAGTTGGCGTCGATCACGAAGCGCTGCGGCGGGCCGAGGATCTCCATGCCGTGCTCGTTCAGGCCGAAGAGCAGGTCGAGGTACCAGGCCATGCCGCCGAGGTACTCCTTGAGCGGCGGCGCCGACTGGTCCAGGGTCGCGAAGACCAGCCCCTGGTAGCTCTCCACCTTCGCGGCGGAGACCAGGCCGTTGCCCTCCTTGGACATGCCGCCGAAGGCGTTGCGCCACAGCGGGGCGCCGACGAGGTTGCCCTTGGTGTTGTAGGTCCAGCCGTGGTAGGGGCACCGGAAGTGGCTGGTGTTGCCGGAGTCGGCGCGGCAGACCTGCACACCGCGGTGGCGGCAGGCGTCGAAGAGGACGTTGATGCCGTCCTCGTCGTCGCGGACCACGATGAAGCTGTCCTCGCCGATCTTCCGCAGGACGTAGTCGCCCTTGGCGGGTATCTCGGACTCGTGGGCCATGAAGGTCCAGCAGCGTCCGAAGACGTTGCGCAGTTCCTGCTTGTGCAGGTCGGCGTTGCCGAAGATGCTCACGGGAATCGATCCCCGCTCGACACCCTCGGCCACGGCGTCCAGCAGCCGTGCCGTTTCGTCGGTGTGAGTCGTCATGGTCGCTCCTTGGCGGTGGCTCAGAAGAAGATCGCCAGGTTGTGGGTGCGGATCACGGTCAGGTCGAGCAGTACGTCGCGGCGCAGCAGCATCAGCCGTCCGTCCTCGCGGCGCAGCCGGTCGACCCGCTCGCCGGAGAGCAGCTGCGGCACGCTCTGGTCCTGGCGGGCACGGTGCAGGAGCAGGTTGCTCTTGACCTGGAGGACATCGGCGTCCTCGGTGGCGCTGACACGTACATTGGTCACGAAGTGACGCATCCGGGACGGCGGATCCTCGGCCCAGGCGTACTGGGTCTCGTTACGGGCGACGCGGCTGCTCAGTGAGCCGTACGTCTCCAGAAGATGGAAGGTGTCCTCGGAGAACCCGCGTCCGCGAGCGCGTTCCACGGTCTGCCGCAGCGGTACGGCGTATGTGATATCGCGGCTGATCATGGTCTCGAGCCATTCGCGTTCCCGGAGTTCGTCCAGGAGTTCGGCCTCGGTGTGGATCCAGTCGAGGACCTCCGCGTAGAGCGCGGTGTCCGCGGTGATCCGAGGCAGCGTGGAGCCTGTGGAGTCCATCCGTCTCACCCCTAAGTTCAAGTGGACACACTTTTGCATGCACTTTTGGCGTCCACAAGAGGCTGGCTGAAATATCTGTGTCATCCGCACGGATCACGTCAACGGGAAGGCTCCGGACCGCAATCCGTGCAGGTGGGCAGGGCTGAGCCGGCCGTGGCGGACACGCCTGCGGGGGCGCACGAGGGCGCCTGCGCCTGCGTGAGGAGCGCCGCGGCCGGCTCAGGGGCTGCCCCGAGGGCTGACCGCCTCGTTCGAGGCGGTCAGCCCTGTGAGGCGCCTGGCCGGGTCAGACCAGGCGGGCGGCGAAGTACGCCGAGTGGAGGGCGTCGAGGACCCGGCCGTGCTTGGCGGCCGAGCCGATCGACACCACGGGCACGCCCGCGTGTTCCAGCTCGCTCTCCAGGGTGCTGCCCGAGGGCTCCCGGCCCAGCGCGAGGACCACGGCGTCCGCCGGCACCGATGCGCCGTCGGCCAGGCGCACCTCCTTGTCCTCCACGGCGACCGCCTCGGAGCCGAGGCGCACTCCGACGCCCGCCAGGGCCATCCGCCCGGGTACCGACATCCGGTCGTACTTCACCTCGTCGCCGCGGATCAGCTCCGTACCGCGTTCCAGGACGGTCACCTCGGTGCCGGGGATCTCGGCCAGCCGCAGGGACGACTCGCAGCCCTGGAACCCGCCGCCGACCACGACCACCCGCAGCCCCTCCAGCTCGGCGCGGTGTGCGGAGATCTCGCCGGGGCCGAGGACCAGGGGAACGTCGGAGACCGGCTTGTCGAAGGTCCGCTGCGGCGCGCCCGTGGCGAGCACGACATGATCGAAGCCGTCGCTCAGCGAGGCCAGGCCGGCCGCCACCGCCCGCACTTCGATGCCGCGCCGTTCCACCTCGTGCACCAGGTGTGCACGCAGCCCGGCGAGATCCTGCTTGACGGTGGAGCCCACGGCGTGGTTGAGGGCGCCGCCGAGCTCGCCCGGGTCGAACAGGACCACCGTGTGTCCCCGGTCGTGCAGGGCGGCGGCCGCCCGCAGACCCGCGGGACCGCCGCCCGCGACCGCGACCCGCTTCGGCGTGGCCGCGGTGCCCAGCGGGAACCGGCCCTCCTCGCCCATCTGCGGATTGACGGTGCAGCCGGTGGCGCGCTTGAGGTCCAGGCCCCGGTCCAGGCAGCCGTCGTTGCAACGGATGCACGGGACGATCTCCAACTGGCGTCCGGTGCGGGCCTTGTTCGCCCACTGAGGGTCGGCGATCATGGCCCGGCCCAGCGAGACGAAGTCGGCGCTGCCCGAGGTGACGATCTCCTCGGCGATCTCCGGAGTGACCAGCGAGCCGGAGCCGATCACCGGGATGGAGACGGCCTCCTTGATCTTCTCCCAGCCCCAGCGGTGCGGCTGCCGCGGCATGAACCAGCCGCTGACCTCGTACTCCATCAGTGCGTGATGGCCGCCGGAGGCGTGGATGACGTCTACGCCGTGCTCCTGCAGCATCCGGCACAGAGCGACGGTCTCCTCGATGTCGATGCCGTCCGCCTCGTAGTCGGTGACCGAGAGGCGCACGCTGACCGGGAAGCCGGCCGGGACATGGGCGCGCACACTGTCGACGATCTCGAGCAGGACGCGGGCCCGGTTCTGCGCAGAACCGCCGTACTGGTCGGTCCGGTCGTTGGTGTGCGGGGAGAGGAAGTTGGTGATCATGTAGCCGTGGCCGGCGTGGATCTCCACCAGGTCGAACCCGGCCCCGTGGACCCGCGCGGCGGCCTCACCGAAGCTGCGGACCACCTGCGCTATCTCGTCCGTCGTCAACGGGGTCGGGGTGACACCGAACGGCATCTCGGCGACGTTCCAGGAGGAGGCCGAGGCCGACTTCATCGGGGCGGTGCCGAGGAAGCGCTGGCGGCCGGAGTGCACCAGCTGGAGACCGGCGCGGGCGCCGGTGGCACGGATCTCGTCGGCGAGCCAGCCCAGGCCGCTGACGTGGGTCTGGTTGCTGGCGCCGGGCTGGCCGTGAATGGACTGGCTGGCGTCGTCGTCGACATAGGTGTACTCGACCATGACGAGGCCGCACCCGCCCTCGCCGAGCGCACGGTAGTGATTGACGGTCCGCTGGGAGACCGTGCCGTCGGGATTGCAGGTCGCGGTGGTGTTGGGGGACTTGATGACCCGGTTGGGGATCTTCAGTGATCCGATCGTGCCCGGCTGGAACAGCTGGTCGAAGGCCATGGGAAGGACAGACCTCTCTGGTAGGTGGGGCGAGGGGCGGATCAGGCTCGGCCGCGCAGGCGGCTCGTCGTGGCGCAGGCGTCGCAGACGGCCGCATGGCCCTGGGCGTGCGACCGGTCCATCTCCGTGACGGCATAGGACTTGGCGCACAGGTGGCACTCGGCCCGCACCGCGGCCGGGTCGTCGACCTCTGCACGCGGGTCCGGTGCGAGGGACGTCGTCACCGGGCGCAGCTTCACCGTGAGCGCGTAGAGCAGGACGCTCATGACCAGGGCGGCGACCGGGGCGCCCTGGGCGAGCAGGGCAGGCACACCGGGCGCCTCGGCCAGGGTGATGCCGCCGGCCGCCGACAGCACCCACACGCCCAGGCCCCACGTCAGCCGGGGCAGCCGCAGCGCCCTGAACTCCGGTCCGTGGGCGCGGTCTTCGGGCACCAGCCAGTAGTGGGTCAACGTGATGCCCACCCAGCTGACCAGGAACACGCCCTGCCAGGTCAGGGCGTCCTGCAGATAGCTGAAGACATCGGTGAGCATCAGCAGGAAGACGACCACCGTGGTGGCGACGACCAGCGGGCCGCGGCCCAGCTTCAGGCCGGTGACGTTGACGATCAGGCGTTCCCAGTTCGCGGATGCCTGGTAGTAGTTGAGACTGTTGATACGGGCCTGCGAGGCCACGATCAGGATCAGCCCGGCGACGCCCAGGGTGGAGAGGATGGCCATCACCACGCCGGTCTCGGCGGCCGGCTGGTCGGGGATGACGGCACGGACCAGGAAGATACCGGCCACGCCGTTGACCGCGTAGAGCCAGCCGTAGAACACCCAGCCGAAGGTCACACGGCGGTGGAACTTCTCGTCCTCGGCCCTGGCGAAGCGCCCGAAGTCCACCGTCATCGCCATCGACAGGTAGATGCCCATGTAGAGAACGGTGCCGAGCAGCCAGCCCGGCATGGGCCGGGCCTGGGGCGGCACGATGCCCTCGAACGACAGCCACGCACCGCCGTCCGGGAAGCGGACCGCCGCGACGACCACCGCGGCGACGATGCCGACCACATAGAGCGGCAGCAGGATCCCGTTGAGCTTGGCCATCCAGGTCTGCACCCCGCCGAACATCAGCGGCAGCATGGCGACCGCGACGATCGCGTACCAGATCCGGATGTCCCAGCCGGGCGTGTAGTGCTGGAACGCCACGGCGAGGGTGCTGCTCTCGAAGACCGCGTAGTACGTGGTGTTCGCGGCGATCAGCAGCGCCGTCAGCGACGCTCCGAGCACCCCGAACATCCGGCGGGAGAGCAGGGTGCTGTTGAGACCGCTGCGCCGGGACCAGCCGGTCAGCAGGCTGTTGATCAGCGAGTAGGTGACGACGGAGACGCCGATGGCGATCAGGGCCTGGGTGGTGCCGTAGAGGGTGGCGGCCAGGGCGCCGTAGAAGAGCCAGACCATCGCGCTGAGCAACGACCAGTAGGACATGGTCAGTTGCCAGCGTCCGACGCGGGCGGTGGTGGGGACGACGTGGTTGCTGTAGTCGTCGGCCTGCTGTTCGGCCACGACCGCGGGGTCGTCGGTGGTGCGCGTTCTGAGAGGGGGACTGTCCGTGGTGGTTTCCGGTGCCAGCGACATGGTCGCTCCAGATCTCTAGGAGGGGGTACCGAAAGGACCGTGTGAAGACCGTGTCCTAAGTGCATGCAGAAATGAATACTCTTTGGTGCCGGGGTGTCGTCAACCCGTCTGCATGCAGTTTTTCTTGCCGAAAAAATACCCCTGACCTGCGATGACGCTGCCCCTTCGGGGTGCGCTCGGGCATGGCGGGGCGCTGCCCGGGACCGACTCCCGGGCAGCCCGCACCGCGCAGCCGGCACAGTGGGCCGGCGTGTGCGCTACTTCCGGCCGACGCGCCCGCCGGGGCGGGCGATGCCGCGGACCGCCAGGCCGCTGTCGGCGGTGATCATGGTGCCGGTCATGATCGCGGCCTCGGTGCGGGAGGCGAGCAGCGTGTAGATGCCCCCGTACGACTCCACGGGCGGCACCTCCTGCAGCGGCAGGGCCTCGCGGGTACCGTCCAGGACGGAGTCCGACATGCTCTGGCCGAGGGCGGTGGTGCCGCGCAGCCGGGTCGGTGCGACGCCGGGGGCGACACCGTTCACCCTTACGTCCGGGGCGAGTTCATAGGCGAGCTGGCGGACCAGGCCCTCCACGGCGTGCTTCGACGCCGTGTAGAGGACGCCTCCGCCCGCGGCGTTGGACCCGGCGAACGAACCGGTGAGGATGACCGAGCCGCGCGAAGCGATCAGTGCGTCGAGCGCGGCGCGGACGCCGAGCAACGGAGCCAGTACGTTCACGGAGAAGAGCTCGTGGAAACCGGCCGGGAGGACCTCCCCGGGAATGTCCTCGAGCGGCTGTGCGCCGTCGGTGATGCCGGCGTTGCCGACGAAGACGTCCAGCTTCCCCCAGCTGTCCAGAGCGGCCGTCACGGCCTGGGCGTTGCCCTCCCACGTCGACACGTCCGCGACGACAGGGATGACCGCGCCGGCGAGATCACGGCGGCCACCGAGCTCATGGGGCCCACCGAGGTCACCGAGTTCGCCCGGGAGCTCCTTGACTCTCTCCGAGACGTCCACGGCGACCACCCGGGCCCCCTCGGCGACATACCGCTTGACCACGGCCCGGCCAATGCCGGAACCGGCGCCTGTGAAGACCACTACCTGTCCATCGAGCAAACCCATGGGACCTCCTGTGCGGATGGCGGGAGCACGCGTCCCCTGGGCGGCGCCCGGGGTGGCGTGAAGCGTGCGACTGTGCGGCGGGAGAGTGCACACACTTTTGCATCCACTTTTTCCCCTGGCAACACCTCGGGGTTTCGGAGTGATTACGGCTGGGCCCGACGTGCGGGTCTGGCACGGCACCGATGACCGGCCGGCGGGCAGACCGGGGAGCCGGCTGGACGCCGGGACGGCCGCGCCTGGGCGCGGCGGGCGAGGGACGACGGCCAGGACGAACGAGGCGGCGAGCACCAGCACCGACAGACCCCGGGCGAGGCGATCGCCACCGCCGACCTGCGGGTGCCGAATAATCATCCGCCGAGGTCACTGCCTTGATCGCTGATCTACGCGGCTCGGGGCGATCATCGCGAAGTGGTCGCTTGCTCGGCGCCGGGACGGCATCATGAACTGTCGTGCTGCTGCGTCTGGTCCTACCTCGCTGCGACCGACATCCCGGTGATCCTGCGCCTGCTGACGATGAGCGGACACGAGAAGGACATCGAGATCCTCGCGCTCCGCCATCAACTGCTGGTCCTGCAGCGCCAGGCCGGCAAGCCCACCTTCACCGCCACCGACCGCGCCGTACTCGCCGGCCTCCTTCACCGCCTGCCGACGGACAAACTCCGACGCCTGCTGTTGTCGGTGCAGCCGGACACGATCCTGCGGTGGCACCGCAACCTACTCAAGCGCCGCCACGCCGCCACGCCGCGGTGAGCCGACCACATCGCCAAGGACGACCACCCACCGTACGGTCGATCCGTGCCCTGGTGCTGCGCCTGGCCAGGGAAAACCCGCCGTGGGGGTATAGGAGGATCCACGGCGAACTCGCGGCCCTCGGGATCAAGGTCGCCGCATCCACCGTCTGGGAGATCCTCAAGGAGCATGGCATTCCGCCCGCGCTCGAGCGGCAGAGCACGACCTGGGCCGAGTTCCTGCGCGGCCAGGCCGAGGCGCTGCTGGCCTGCGACCTGTTCGAGGTCCGCACCCTGGCCGGGGCGCGCCTGTACGTCTTCGCCGTCATCGAGCACACCACGCGCCGCATCCGGATCCTGGGCGCCACCGCCCACGCCCCGGCGGACTGGCTCGTCCAGCTCGGACGGAACCTGCTCATGGACCTCGAGGACGCCGGCAGCCGCGCCAGATTCGTCATTCGGGACCGGGACGCGAAGTTCACCGCCGGCTTCGACGCCCTGTTCGCTGAGGCGGGTCTGGAAGTGGTCAAGACCGGAATCCGAATACCGCGAATGAACTCCATTATGGAGCGCTGGATCCAGACCTGCTGCCGCGAGCTCCTCGACCGCACCCTGATCTGGAACCAGCACCATCTCCTGCACGTGCTCGACGAGTTCGAGACCTTCTACAATGGACATCGGCCACACCGGGCCCTGGGCCAGGCCGCTCCACTCCGCCCGCTGCCCGAAGTGATCGACATCCCGGCGCGGAGAAGACGCCTGAGGATCCGCAGGCGAGATCGACTCGGCGGAACCCTCCACGAGTACGGACATGCCGCCTGACCTCGCCGGATGATTGTTCGGCACCCGCAGCGTCGGGTAGGTGGGGCGCGCCGTGGGGGAGGGCGGGCGGACAATGTTTAGGTGGAGGCGTTGGAGTCGACGGCACAGGTCCGGGCGCGGATGAGCCGGCAAAAGAGCCGGGACACCCAGGTGGAGCTGGCGTTGCGGCGTGCGTTGCATGCGGCGGGCCTGCGGTTTCGGGTGCACAGGCGGCCGGTGAAGGGGGTGCGTCGGGAGGCGGACATCGTGTTCGGGCCGGCGCGGGTGGCGGTGTTCGTGGACGGTTGTTTTTGGCACGGGTGTCCGGAGCATGCCACCTGGCCGCGGCGGAACGCGGATTTTTGGCGGGGCAAGATCGAGGGGAATCGGGTACGGGACGCGGACACCGATGTGCGGCTCGCGCAGGCCGGATGGCTGGCGGTGCGGGTGTGGGAGCACGAGTCGCCGCTGGAGGCGGCGCAGCGGGTGCGTGCGGTGGTGGAAGAGCGGCGCCGGCCACGCTGAGGCCGACCTACGAGGGGCGGGGCGTGCGGCGGGTTTCGCCGCGCCCCACCCCCCGGGGCTTACACCAGGTTGTGGAAGTATCCGGGCACCGTGCCGGTCAGCGTTCCGACGAGCATGGCCCGGTCGAGGAAGCTGTTGGTGGTTTCGCAGCTGGTCTCGGGCAGCAGGACGCAGGCGTGGCAGGCGGCGAGGTTGACGTTGTCGACGCCGGCGGCCTCGGATTCCATGCACAGTGGGTCGTTGGAGCACCAGGCGGTGCGGGCGAGGGCGGCCTTAAGGGTGTGGGCCAGGCGGTCGGGTTCGCCTTGGGCGACGATGCCGCCGAGGCTGCCGGCCGAGTCGCTGGTGGCGGTGTAGAGCAGCAGGCCCGCCATGTCGTCGTCGCAGTACAGGCGCTCGCGCAGGGCGGAGGTCGGGTAGCCGCCGTCCAGGCTCCACTCGTTGATCAGGATGTGCGCGAGGGTGTGGAGCAGGAGGTAGCGGGGGGTGACCGGTGAGTTGATCTCTTCCGCGTTCTGCTGCCCTTCTCCTGTGGTCTTGGACGCAGCGGCGCGGCGCTGGAGCAGTGTCAGGTGATTGTTGCGGATGCGCCGCGCGCGTGCGATCACCGTCTCATCGGTCTCCCAAGAACGCAGTTTGTCCTCGTCCAGGCGCAGGAACACGCCTTCGCCGATCACCTCCACGGCCGGAAGCCAGTCGATGTCGTCGGACAGGGTTAGCGGCGCCATGCGGTGGGCGGGGTCTGCTTCGGAGGGCAGGTCGCCGCGCATGAACGACGCCAGGGCCCGCACCTCGCGCAGCCGCTTGACCAGCATGGTGTCGCGCAGCCCCAGCGGTTGCAGCACGGTCGGGGAGCCCAGCGGCTTTTCGCACACGAAGGGCTGCCATTCGGCGGTGTACTGCTCAGGGTTGCCGCGGATCAGCCGGATGTACTCCTCCTGCCGCAGCGCGCTGCGGGCCTTCGGCGTGGGAGTGTCGTCCTGGTCGGCCTGTACGTCGTCGTCCTCGATGGCCTGGACGAGATGGATGATGTCTTCTGCCGTCGCGTCAACGCTCTTGAGTAGGGTGGCGTGGTTCTTGGCGAACCAGCGGATGGTGTCCTCGGAGGCGCCGAGCAGCTTGTGCTTCTCCACCAGCTTGTGCAGGCCCTCGCCCCACGGGGGGATGGACAGGGCGCTGGCGACCTGGGGATGCCACACGGCCGAGGAGCCTCGCTGCATGGCTCGCGGTGCCTGGTCACACCCCTCGGAGGGTGCGTCCTTCAACCACGGGCGGCCGCCCTCGCAGCGGATGCCGAGATCCTTCAGGACACGGCTGCGGAAGGCGCCCTCCATGGATACGTCCGGCACGCCGCAGCTGCAGGAGACGACGATCGACCGCAGGGATGCCGTGTTGCCGTTGGTGCCCAGGGAGAGGGTGCCGCCGCACAGGCCGCCCGTGTGGCCGCTGCCGCGGTGGACCCACCGCCAGTACGGGAAGTCCGAGATGTGTCCGTTGTTGCAGGCCAGGACGAAGCGGGAGGGTACGAGGTCCTCCTCGCACGTCCCGCAACGGGCCGTGCGGGGCGGGGAGTTGAACTTGTAAAACGGCTGGAGTGTGGCGCACTTGGGGCAGGAGTACATGTTTGGGAATCGGCGGACGTGCACGCCGTCCGTTGCCCGGTCCGGGTCCGGGGCGGGCGGCTGGCGAAAGGAGCGCACCTTCAGCAGGCGGGCCAGACGACGCTCCAGGACCTCGGGGGCCTGGGAGACGTCCCAGGAGTCGAGACCGGCGACGATGAACGACTCGTTGTCCACGGCGATCATCGCGCCGACGCCGTAGGTCGTCACCATCTGGGACCGGCGTACGCCGCCGAGCTTGCGGGGACGGACGACAGCGGCGCCGGTGCCGTGTCGGCGGCGCGGGGGAGGGGGCGGGGTCATGGTGGTCAGTGCTCCAGGAAGAGGGTGGATTCGGCATCGACGTCGCGCAGGCTCCACAGGGTGGACCAGCCGGGCGTTTCGGGGTCCTCGTCGTCGAAGCCGGCGAGGAGGGCGGATTGGTGGGAGCGGCGCTTGGCTTCGTAGACCAGCTCGGGGTGGTCGGCTGCCTCGTCGAGCCACCACTGCACGAACTGGTCGAAGCTTTGGGCCGTCGCCTTGTGCTCGAGGTCGTTGACCGCGTCGACGCGGGCGAGGATGCACGGGCGGACGAGGGCGTTGAGATCGTCGACGAATCCCGCGATGTGGGCGGCCGCCTCGTTGGGGCGGGCGGCGGGCAGCATCAGTCGGGCCAGGGCGACGACGACGGCGTGCAGTCCTCGGTCGCGGGCGCGTGAGGAGAAGGGGGTGACGCTGGTCGACTCCACCTCGCGGTACAGGGCCGAGTGGAAGGCGGGGAAGCCCTCGTAGTGCGAACGGTCCCGGGAGCGGGCCGAGTTGTACATGACCGCGACCAGGCCGGGGTGGCGGCGGCCGACGCGGCTGGTGGCCTGGATGTACTCGGCGGTGGTCTGCGGCTGGCCCATGACCGCCATCAGACCGAGCCGGTCGATGTCGACCCCGACGGAGATCATGTTCGTGGCGAGCAGCACGTCCAGGGTGTCCGCATCGGGCAACTGTCGTTCCAGCTGGCGCAGATGACGGGGGATGGCGCTGGAGTCGGCCCGGCTGCTGAGCTCGATCAGTTGGGACGCGAGGCGGGGTGTGGCCGAGGCGCGCGTGCCGAGCAGTTCCAGGCGGTCCTGGACGTCGTCGAGGACCTGCAGCTCGGCCGCCGACAGCAGACGCAGGCTGTTGAAGTAGCCCACCAGGGTCCAGTACGCGTCCTTGACCGCGTCATCGGCCTCCGCGCGGGCGGCGGCGTCCAGCAGGGCGGCGTAGGTGCGCACCAGGAGGGTTGCCTGGCTGGTGCTCGGGGTGAGCAGCCCGATGTAACGGCGGGATGCCTTGTCCTTGCGCGGGGTCTCGACGGCGAACCAGGAGTCGCGTGCGTCCAGGCCGGCGGGCGGGAACTGGGCCGTGTGACGGTCGAACAGGGCTCCGACCTGCTCGGTTGCGCGGCGGATGGTCGCCGTCGACGCGACCACCTTGGGCTTGTCCGCCAGTACGTCCACGGCCGTCTCGTACAAGCCGGTCAACGTCCCCAGCGGTCCGGAGATCAGGTGCAGTTCGTCCTGGACGATCAACTCCGGCGGGCGCGGGCCGCCCGGCTCGTCCCGGTTGAACAGCGCGGCCGTGGCCGGACGCCACGGCATCGAGGCGAACTTGTCGACGGTCGCGATCACGAGGGTGGGATGCGCGTCGTAGACCGCCTCGTCGACCAGGTGGACGGGCAGTCCCTCCCCGGTGTGGAAGGCGCAGCTCGTGCTCGGGCATCGCACGATCATGCGGTGGGCGCTTTCGCGGACCTCGTAGTCGAAGGCGGTCAGCGGCTGGCCACACCACGGGCAGGCCTGCAACTGGACCGGGTTCTCCTTCTGCAGGGACTTGCCCGGCTCGCGGCGCAACTTGTCCAGGCGGTCCTGGGCACTCTCCAAATCGTTGGGGGTGGCCGACTTGCCCACCCACATGCCCAGCGAGATGGGCTCGATGCCCAACTGTGCCTCGTGCTCGGCGCGTACCTGCTCCATCGCGCAGATCAGTGCCGCGGCCCGCTCGAACTGCTGGAGCGTGAGCAGACGCAGGGTGTAGCGCATCACCACGGTCACCCCACCACCGCGCGCCCCGTCGCGCAGTCGGCGCCAGAACGTGGTGAACGCGATCAGCCCGAGGTAGGCCTCGGTCTTGCCGCCGCCGGTGGGAAACCACAGCAGGTCCGCGACCTCGCGGTCCTCGTGGTTGGGATCGACGATGCCCTCAAGGCACAGCAGCATGAACGCGATCTGGAAGGGCCGCCACCTGCCTTTCTCGACCTGCGGTTGGCCGCTTCTGCCCTGCTTGATCCAGGCTGTGCGCGCCCGCTGCTGCGCCATCGCCTGGTTCGCCCACCGGAAGGCGGCAAAGACGTTCGGCTTGCGGTCGTCGCCCAGCAAGGCCACGCCGCGCCGCATCCGCCCCAACGCGAGGCGGCACAGCTCCAGTTGCCGCCGCGCCGCCGCCTCGTGGGGTGTGCCGGCCAGGGCGCGGGCTTCTTCTTCGCGCGCCTCGATCCACTCCTGATAGCCCTGAAGCAGGCGGGTGAGGGCGGCCACCACGTCCTGTTGCGTTCCCTGGCCCAGGCCGTGCATGGTCAGCGCCCGGTCGTCGATGTGCGGGTTGGAGTCGGTCAGCAGCACGTCGTGCGTGGGAACGAACTCGGTGCGCACCGATGCGACCGCGGCTGGCTTGGGCATGGGGGTGCCCAGGGGCGGCGCCTGCCAGTCCCAGGCGACCGATGTGCCGTGGCCGGTGGCGAACACGGGGGCGTGGCGGTGCAGAAGTCGGCTGAGGGCCTGCTCGTCGTCGACCGGGCCGCGGCGGGTGGGGCGCTCCACGAAGGGACGGGTGCCCTCCTCGCCGTGGACGCTGACCTCCGGCTGGAAGAAGCAGTAGGCGTCCTGCAGGTCGAACTCGCCGGCCGTCAGCGTGTTCACCACCGTCACCGTGACCGGCACCGTGCCCTCGACGGCAGGGCGCACCAGAGCCCGCCATTCCAGGCCGTCGCACAGCTCGCCCTTGACGGAACCCGGCCATCGCACGTCGAACTCGCCCGGCTCGCACACCAGCACCTCGCGACGCCAGCGCTCCTTTTGCCGCTCGGTGCTGCGGGCCTCGCTGCGGCGCGGCCCGATCCGGTGGCCCGCCTCGTCCTCGGGAACGTAGCGGGCCGCCGTGACCGTGACCGTCACCTGCGGGGACACCGTCGCATCGACGGCGAAGGTCAAGCCCATGGAGGAGGGCTTGCGCAGATTGGCCAGCGCGATGCCCAGGTCGGTGGCGCCCTGCTCGACGTCGTCGCCGGCAACGACGTCGGGCGGGGTGTCCACGCCGTCCTCCTCGTCGAGCGTCAGGGGCTGCTGCGTGTCGATGTCGTCGGCGGAGGGCTGGGGGAAGAGGACGCCGATCGGATAGGCGGTGATCGGCGCGTCGTCGGTGAGGACCTCCTGCTCGGCCCCGTGCGGGCCGAGCAGGTCCTTGCGCAGCGCGGTGCGCAGGTCAGAACGCAGGTGGTAGTGCGCCGTGTGCGGCGACGGTGCGGTCACGGGTGGTGGTGTCCTTCCGGGACGGATTCGGCGTGGGTCCAGTCGAAGCGGCCCAAGCCACACAGGCGCGGGGCAAGCCAGACGCCCCTGTCGCCCAGGTCCAGGCGCTCGGTGAGAGCGGGGAAACCGGCGACACTCTCCACGGTGTCGATGCGCAGTCCGGTGACGCGGCACGGCCACCGCTCGACCTTCCACCCCGCATTGATCTTCAAAAGGCGCCACAGGTCGTGGCGGAAACGCTCGGAGACGACTCCGATCGGCCGGCCGTCGTGGAAGATCCCGTACGGCGGGGTCTCGACGTCGGATGCGGGCAGGTCGTGGAGCCGGCGCAGCTCCACCGAGTCCCCGCCGCGCACCCGCTCGCGCAGGTACTGCTGCAGGAGCGCGGGGTCGCCGACCGGATCGTCGGCACCTGCGGGCGTCTCGTGGCACACGTCCAGGTCGCCCGCCTCGATTCCGGTGCGGGCGTAGGACTGTCGGCCGCCGACGTACCACCGATCGGTGGGCTTGTGCTTGCGCATCATCCAGGTGTGGGGGCGGGCGAGCCGGTAGACGTCGTCGCGCGGCCGAGTCATCGCCACGTACAGCAGACGCGCCTCGGCCGGCGGGTCCGCGTGTTCGCCGCGCCATTCGGACGGCGCGGGCGGCTCGACGATCAGGACACGGTCGAACTCCAGGCCTTTGGCTCGGTGCACGGTGGAAATGACGAGTGGGTGGGAAAGGGGTGCGGTCAGTTCGTCGGGCAGCCGGCCCTCGGCAACGGCCCGGCGCAGCGCCTCGAGGTCGAGGGCGCCTCGGGCACCGGCGGCGCAGCGCCGCAGCGCATGCCACATGCGCGACGCATCCCAGGTGGGCGCAAGCACGACCAGGTCGCGGAAACGGTCCTCGGTCAGCTGGGCGGCGCTGGTGGCCAGCAGCAGCTGGGCCACCCACGCCGGTGTGGGACGCGAGCGGGGCGAGCGCTGGATACGGTGATCCACCCCCAGCGTGTGCAGCCGTTCCGACAGGTGCAGGACCTGGCCGTTGTCGCGGCACAGGATCGCGGTGGTGCCCTCGAATTGCCGCAGCGAGGCCAGGGTGAACGCATCGTCGAGGGGGCCGAAGTCCGGGGCGAGGGCGAGCGTGGAGCGCAGCTTCAGATACACCGCCTCTGCTGCCTTGGCCGCCTCGCCCCGGCCGGCCGGCAGCGTCTGCAGTCGCGGCCCGTACGGCAACGCGATACGGGCCTCTTTGGTGCGGGCGCGGAAGTTGTCGGCGAGGGTCACTTCGACCAGGTCTTCGCCGAACGAAACGCGCACCCAGCGGAAGAAGAGATTCGTCTCGTTCGCGCGCTCGTCGGGGTCGGCGACCTGGAAGCCGTAGATCGCCTGCGCGGTGTCGCCGACCACGGTGAAGCCGCAGTTGTCCGCGTATCGGTCGAGAAGCGACTCGACCATGTCGCGGCGTACGCCCACCAGGTCCTGCACCTCGTCGATGACGACGTGCGCGGGCACACCCTGCTCCGAGGCATCCAGCACGCCCCGCTCTATGGCCTGCGTGGCCATCGTGATGCGTTGGTCGAAGCTGGTGCCGCCCAGGTCGTCGCGCTGGGGGTTTTCCAGCAGCAGCACGGCAAGCGCCCAGCCGTCGAAGGTCTGGGCCCGCACCCGGCGGGCGGTGGTGGCGAGCTTGTCGACGCGCTCCCGCAGCTCGCGCACGGCGGCGCGGGAGAAACTCAACACGAGGATCTCGCCCGCCAAAAGCTCCTCGGCGCCGGTCAGGTGCTCGAGCCGGTAGGTGAGGGTGGTCGTCTTGCCCGCGCCCGCGCCCGCCGTGACGAGCGTCCTGGCGTCCCAGGGCTTGGTCACGACGGATAGCTGGGCGGGGGTGAGCGAGAGGCCCACCCCGTGTGCGACAGTCACTGCTGTCCCTTCTTCCACAGGTACTCGAACTCGGTGAAGGCAAGGCCCGCGTCGTAGTTCACGATGTTGTCGCGCACGTCGAGGATCAGGCAGGTGCCCTTGCCACCGTTGCGGGGCCCGCGCAGACCACGGCCGATCATCTGCTGGTAGCTGTTGGCGCTGTAGACGGGACGGGCGATGACCACGGCCCGCGTCGCCGGCGCGTCGAATCCCTGCGTGAGCACGCCGTAGTTGGTGATGACTCGGATCTGGCCCTTGCGGAAGGCCTCCACGCGCTTGCGTCGCTCGGCGGTCGGAGTCGCCGAGTCGATCGCCGCCGCCCGGATGCCGCGGTCGCCGAGCTTGGCTGCGAGGAACTTGGCGTGCGAGACGGACGTGGCGAACACCAGCACCGGCCAGTCGTCGGGCATCGCCGCGATCTCGTCGAGGAGCATCTGGTTGCGGGTCTCGTCCTCGGCCAGACGCTGTTCGGCGCCCTTGGGCAAAAAGCCGTTGAACTGTTCGACGCTGCGCAGCTCGTCGGGGCTGAGCTGCATCTGCGCGCCGGCCAGCTCGCGGTGCTCGACCTGCGACAACACGCCCAGCTGCTGCAGGCTCGGAATCGGCTCGCCCAGGAAGACCCCTTCGTCCAGGCGGCGGTTGCCGAAGCGCTGGGCGAGCTGCCGGGTGCGTTCGGCGTCGTTGCGGAACGGGGTGGCGGTCAGACCGACCAGGTGACGGGAGGTTTCCCAACGGGTCAGGCCGAGCTGCTCGAAAATCTTGGTGTACTCGGGCGACGTCGCCACATGCGCCTCGTCGACCAGCGCCAGGGACGCCCGGCGCAGCCACGTGTACTCGTCCGTGTGCAGGCACACCCGCAACTTTGCATCGGTCGCCACGACCAGATGCGGGCGGCCGGTGACCGGGGTGGCGGAGTTGCTGCTCCACAGTCGGTCGACGACCAGCGGCTGGTCCGCACCGACCTTCTCCCACACGAACTTCCAGGACTGCACGGCCTGTTCGCACAGTTCCTCGGTCTGCGCGATCCACAGGACCGGTCCCCTGGGGGTGCCCGCCTCACGGATCCAGCGGATGACGCCCTCGGCCGTGACACGGGTCTTGCCCGCTCCAGTCGGCAGGCTGAGCATGGCCCGCTGCGGCGTGGGCAGCGTCAACAGCTCGGTCAGCTTCGACGCCAGACGCTCCTGGTAGGCGTGCAGAGCGGGGAACTCCGTGGGTCCCTGCGCCTCCTCCCTGGCCGGCGGGGAGGGCACCCGGGCGCCGGCGAAGGAGTCGGGAAAGCCCAGATCGGTCACGAATCGCAGCGCCGAGGCGCTGCCGTCGAAGTAGCGCGGCGCGTTGGTGTACTGGGCGGCGATGTCCTTGGCATGCACCCGCAGCACCGACTCGTCGTGCGCGTTGTAGGCCATCTCGGCAAGCCTGCGGGCATCGGGCTTACGGCCGGTCTCGGAGATCTCACTGGCCAGCAGCCCGGTGGGCAGCTCCCTCTTGATGTCCTCCTCGTCGATCATCATGGCGATCTTGTCGATGACGCTGTCGCTGCGGCGGATGGCGGCCAGGCGGGCCTGAAAGACGCGGTCGGCCTTGTCCGCCTCGTACTTCTGGATCAAGGCCCGGCACCCGGCGACCCCCATGTGCCAGCCGAACTCGCGGTCGGCGATGACGAGTGCCTCCTCGACCGACAAATGGTCGGGCACGAGCACCGTGTGCTCCTGCCGGGTCCCGTCCAGCGGCTTGGTCCGGCTGCCGTTGGGGGTGCGGACGACTTCTTCCAGCTCCGAACAGCGCTGCAACATCAGACCGTTGGAGCGGCTGCCCAGGCGCTGACGCAGCGGCGGGTACTCGTCGACCAGCGGCACCGGCGGGCCGACTGGCACGGCGCGCACCCGCTTTTCGAGGACGTCCGAAACCCGCCGCATCCCCCACTCGGTGATCATGTATTCGGCCTGCTCGCGGTCGCCTTCGGCGTCGACCAGGAGCGCGGGGTGCTTCTCCCGGATCAGCTCCTCGTACTCGGCGCGCGTCAGGGCCACGGCGATCTCGTTGTCCGGGCGCATCTGCCACTCCTCGCCCACCCGGCAACGCACCGTCTCCTCGACCACCACCAGTTCCAGGGCGACGCGGATCAACGTGGCGTACGTGCGGCCGAGCAGGGCGTCGTCCTCACTGCTCTTGGCCAGTTCCAGAAGGTGGGACCAGCGTCGCGGCGCGACCTCCTCCACCGAGCTGGGCAGTCCCAGACGGCGCGCCTTGTCCTGCTCCAGCTTGGTTGCGACGGGCAGGACGTGCGCGTAGGCGGCAAGCTGCGGGCCGACGGCCTCACGCACCGACACCAGTCCCTTGGAGGTGTGCACTGTCCCGCTCCGGCGCAGCAGCCACAGGATGGGGGAGAGGACCCGGGTGCGGGTGCTCACATTGCGGCCGATCTGCCGAGTCCAGGACTCCACCAGCCCCTCGGTCGGCATGGCGTCGAGGAACGCGGCCCGGCCCTCCGGCGAAAGCCGCTCGAAGAGGTGGAGCGGACCGGCCGTCGGCGAGCCCTCCAGGAGCACGGTGTGCATCTGGACACGGCTGGCCTTCTTGTCGAGGCTCTCCAGGTACTCCTCGTGCAGCGCGTGGTGGTAGGCCTCGAACCAGGGGTCCTGCTCGGGGTGGTGGCCCCGTGTGGGGCGGTCCTTCATGCCTAGTTCCCGCAGGACGGAGGCGTCGTGGAAGGACAGGTCGACGGCGATCTCGGCATCTCGCGAACCGTCTGGCGGGACGACCTTGCCGGGCAACAGGCAGTCCTTCATGGAGCTGAACGCACCGGCGACCGTCTTGACGTGCAGCGTCTGGTCGAGGTTCGGCACCTTCGCGCGGACGGTCAGCACCTGCGCGGTGCCGCCGGCGCTGCGCAGCAACTCCCAAAAACGGGCCCACGAGTTGGCGGTGTAGCCGGCGAAGCCCTGGTCGAGCACGCTCTGGAACCGGCCGCGGCTGTCAGCGTCGCGGATCCCCAGACGGTCCAGGTGCAGGAGCAGGGACGGGTCGGAGGCGATCCGCTCGTCGACGTACACCAGGTCGTCGGGCAGGCCGTCGATGCCGGAGTTACGGAAGACGCTGCCCGCAACGGGCGCGACGAAACCGTGACCGGCGGTCAGGACGATCCGCGCGCGGCGGGCGTCCTGCGCATGATCGGACGGCAGCTTGTCGAGGAGCTGGGACAGCAGACGGATCGCGGCGGCCGAGGCCTCGACGGTGCTGTCCTCGACCAGCGCCTCCAGCCAGTCGCGCACCGACTCCACCGGCTTGTCCGCGGCGGTCAGGAAGTGGGTCAGCTTGCCGCGGCGCCCACCGGCCTCCACGGAGTGGTGCACCCAGTTGCGGGGACGACCGGGATACGCGCGCCAGAGGTCCAGCGCCTCCTTCGGCAGCCCCTCCGGGTGGATACGCAGCTCGGCCGGGATGCGCAACGTGCCGTCCTGGTCGGGCAGCGACGGGTTCTGAGCCGTCAACCTCCATACCAGTTCGGTCAGTCGGGCACACGCCCAGTTCGGCGACTCCTTGGTGCGGCCGGGCAGCAGCGGCAGGTAGGCCGCCGGGTCCTCGGGCTCGGCCAGTTCCGGCAGGGAGCCGACCACCAGGTTGGCCGCGACCCGCAGCAGCTCCTCGTTGAGCGCGCTGCCAGTGAGCAGGTTCTGCCGGTCCTCGTTGGTCTTCCAGGCGGCGTTGAGCGCTCCGCTGAGCGTGGTGGCGTACTTGGTCGGGAAGAACGACCAAAACCATCCGCGCTCGTTGGGGACCTGCCGGATTCCCTGGTCGTTGACCTTGTACTCGGGTACCGCCCAGGAGACGTCGATGGTGACGCGGGCGTGCAGCTCACCGGCGGTCCCACGGGACTCGTCCGTCACCTGGTGGGGGACCGTGAAGACACGGAATCTCTCCACCTGGGCGTGGGAGCCGCCGCGCGCCTCACGGACGGTGTGCAAGACGCCGTCGTGCTCCACGGTGATCTCGCGGCGCACCTTCGGCATCACGCGGACGTCCTCCAGTACCACCGTGCCCACATGATGGGAGAAGAGCTGGAACAGGCGCGGGAACTCCTCGCGTGCACCGTCGTTGCGTCCCCGGCCCACCTGATGGATGTCCAGGCCCAAACGCTCCGCCGCTCCCGGCAGCAGGGGCAGCCGCACGACGGTCGTGGCCCAGGACAGCAGTTCGCGCAGGCGCTCGTCTCGGGCGCACTCCCATTCCACGTCCAGGGGCCGGGCCAGGCGGAGCACCGGCGTTTCGCCGACCGTGTCCACCGACGCGAGTCCCCGCTCGGCGCGTCCCTTGTTGACGGCAGCGAGGATCTCGGCCGCCGACCAGTCCGCGTCGAATCCGAACGATCCGGAGGTGCTGAAGAACTGCGGGGTGCGCGTCACCGACAGGACGGACTTCACGCCCACCCCGAAACGGCCGATCTGTCCGCCACGCTTGCGGGAGACGCCCATGCGCAAGATGGTGTCCGCGCCGTCCGGCGTGAGCGCAGTGCCCTCGTTCGCGCAGTACAGGTGGTCCTCGGTGAGGATCACGTGGATCTTGCCGCCCTGCTGCTCACGCAGTTCGTCGGCGGCGTTCTGCACCAGCTCGAAGAGCTGCCGGTCCCCGTATCCGCCCTGGTGGATACGGCGTTCGCCGTTGGCGTCCTCCTCGACACGGTCGGGATTGAAGGCGTAGGTGCCCAGGGCGAGCTCGGTGAGCTCGGCGATCTTCGTCAGGACGGCTCTGTCCGCATGACTGTTCACGAAGGTGTGTACTCCTCGAAGACGTGTGGCGACACCGGCACGAGCCGTCGACCACGTAGCGGGCCGAGGGCCAGGTGCCGGGAAGGTGTTTCGAGACGGGCGGCTCAAACTCCCGTGAGGGAGAGCGTGCGGCTCGGGCGCGCCTGCCGTGCGCATGTGGTTGCGTGAAGCGTCGGATCTGTGGTAGTTACGCGAGCGCGAGGCAGCCCGACGGTCGCCGAAGTGGTCGTGCGAGGAATCGATGGTCGTGCACGAGTAAGGCCCCCCTTAGCCGTGTGTTGGCATACCGACGGGAGCAGTGCACCACCAGGGCTTCCCCAAGCCCGATCGGAGTGCTTTCCTCGTCGTCGCCGGGAAGCTATACCAGTGTGGCCTGCGATGTCCAGCCGCTTTTGACACCTTCTGAAATTCCGTCAACTCGGAGTGGCGTTGTCAGTGGTGCCTGCTATGGGGCCATCGGCAGGGCCGTCGTCTATTGATTTTTGACACGCGAGTGACTGTCAAAGATGCCTGGTAGCATCGCCGGCATGCCCGCATTGGGACGAACCGACAAGACCGACGGAGGTCGACCCACCGCCATGACAGGGCAGCAGGCAGAAGCGTTCGGGCCGTGGCTCGGACGGCAACTGCGGCGCGCGGGCATGTCGCAGGCCCAGCTCGCCGTCGAGCTGGGCAAGACACGCGCCGCGGTCTCCGCGTGGATCACCGGACGCGCCGAGCCGCGCGAGGACGTCAAGACGCACATCGCGCAGATCCTCGGCACCGATCTGGCCTCCCTGGTGACCAGGACGGCCGACGTCCCCCTCGACCTGCCCCTGGTGTGGCGGCACAGGCCGGCCCACGCCGACGGTGGCCGCGAGTACGGCAACGTCGCCGCTTTCGCCTTCGACGCCGACCTGTCCGTCCTCGCGCGCGAGGCCACGCAGAACTCCCTCGACGAGCGCTTCGAGGCGCAACAGCCGGTGCGCGTGCACTACATGCTCCACGAACTCAGCGGCGACCACCTGGATGCCTTCCTCAAGGCCGTGCACTGGGACGAGCTGAGCGTGCACTACGAGCAGGCCGCCGCCGGCGGACAAAAGGTCTCCCGCGGTCTTCGCGCCGCGCTCGACGAACTGGCGGACAGCCGCTCCCTTTTGCTGTTGCGCATCGACGACTACAACGCCTTTGGCCTGACGGGCCCCGAATACGGCGATGGCCGCTATGCCGCGGTCGTGCGCCGTACCCTCGACTCGCACAAGAGTGCCGGAGGTCGCGCCGGCGGCTCGTACGGACTGGGCAAAGCCACGCTCTGGGCCAGCAGTCGCTTCGGACTCGTCCTGGTCAACTCCACGCTCGGCGAGGCACACGAGGGCCGCACCCACCGCCGCGTCGTGGGGCGCCTGGACCTGCCGTGGCACACCCTTGGCGGCGAGGCCTTCGCGGGACCCGCCTGGTTCGGTGAACCCGACACCGATCCCGAACGCAAAGACGTCGCCCGATCCTGGTGGGCCGACGAATCCACCGTGCGCGACCTGCACTTGGAGCGCATGAGCGACGAGCCCGGCACGTCGTTCCTCGTCGTGGGCGCCCACGACGCCTCGGGTGACGCGGAGACGCTGCAGGAGATGCACGACAAGTGCGTACGCTCCCTCGCCGACGGCTTCTGGGCCGCGATGATCGGCGGGCGCGACGCTGGCCCCCTGCTGGAGGCCCGCGTCACCACGCTGCGCAACGGACAGGTGGTCATACCCGAAGAGCGCGTCGACCCTCACGCCCACCACCCGGCCCTCGCCCGTGCCCTGCAGGCCTACCTCGACGGTGAGACCGTTCCCGAGCTCACCGCCGGTGACCACGTCGCCCACGCCGAGGTTCCCCTCCTCGTCACCCCCCTCAAAGGCACCGGCCGCGTCCGCGACAAAGGCCGCGAACACCCGGCCGTCCTGCTGCTCACCCCGGCCGACGACACCGACGAGCGCTTCAACCGCATCGTGTGCATGCGCGGCAACCGCATGACGATCACCGAACAGCGGCCCCGTGACCTGCCGCTGGGTACCATGCCGTTCCAGGCCGTCCTGTTGGCCGGATACGCGACCGGTCGCACGAGCGAGGATGTCGACTTGGCGGAGGCGTTCCTGCGGGCCTCCGAACCGCCCGAGCACGACCGCTGGGACCGCACCGAGGAACTCACCACCAGCTACGAGCGCGGCGCGCTCAGCCGCATCAAGGAGTTCCGCCACGGCATCGACAAGGCGGCACGCTCCCTCGCCGTCCGCCGCGAGGCCACCCGCAGCGGCGGGCCGAGCGTCCTGCGTGAACTGCTCACCCTCGAGACCGACACCACCCCGGGCGCCGGCCCACGCCGCACGCAGTCCTTCCCCACGGTGCGCACCGTCAGCGCCCACCTGGAAGACACCGGGGCCTGGAACGTCACGGTCACCCTCAAACTCCCCGACGCCGACGACCCCTGGTTGCTCACCCCTGTCGCCAAATTCGACGTACGCTCCGGCGGCAGGCCGACCATCGACTGGTCGCTGCTGGTCGGCTCGGAAAGCTGCCGCTCCGAGGACGGTCACATCATCGTCGAACCCGGCGTGCGCACCGCCGTGTTCACCGGCGTGACCGACCCCGCCACCCACCCCGTCAAGGGCGCCTTCGCACGCCTGGCCATCGACATCCTTCAGCCCCGCAAAGGCGCCGCGTGAAATCCGTCTTCCCCTACCCGACCCTGTTCGGCGACATCGCCTTCGACATCACTGCCGTCACCGTGGACGGCACCCCGCTCCCGTACGCGCAAGTGTCGACGACCGAACGCACCGTCGCCCTGCACCGATCAGGCCGTGAGCACTGGACGCGGGCCACGCTCTACCTCAAGGCCCACCTCCCCGAGCCCGAGCTCGCCGAAGGGCCCTTCACGGACGTCACCTGTCTGGCCGTCCTCATCGAAAAGGCCACCAACACGCGCACCACCGCCCGCCTGGCACGCACGCCCGGCGGCGACTGGCACGGCACCATCGACCTCGGCAAAGACCACCACCTGCGCCGCGCCACGCTCACCGTGCACGCCATCGCCACCGTCGAGGGCATAGCGGGGCGACTGGTCGGATCCGCCGAACAGGACTGGTACGTGGACCTGCGCGAGTCCACCCCCATCCGACGCCGCGAGATCGACATCGTCGAGGTCGACTTCCGCGACGGCCCACACGAGTGGCTGCGCCCCTTCCACGAGGCACCCTGGATCGTCGAGACCAGCGCCGACACCCCCACCGTCTACCTCAACACCACCGCCGTCGAAGGCCTGATGGAGGTCCTCACCGCCAAGGGCGGCACCACGGCCGAACGCGTGCTGCGCGACATGACCGCCAGCCACATCGCCCAGGACGCCTGGACGGCCATGTTCCACACCGCCATCAGCGACCTCGACGTCGACGAGGACGGCACCCCCGTCATATCCACCGGCTGGCGTGAGGCCGTCGTCCGCACGATGCTCCCCGACGTCCTGCCCGGCCGCCAACCCACCGACGCCCTCTACGACATCAACGAGCGCCGCACCCAGGGATTCGGCTGGTCCCAACTACAGAGCGCGATCCAGTACGCGGCCGGAAAACGCAGCCGCGTCACCAAGAAACTGACCAACGCGGTGCGCACCGTCGACCGCACGGACAAGGGCGTGAACTGATGCCCCCGGCCACCCCCCACGACATCCCCCCGGTGCTCGGCCTGCTCCCCGACACGATCGTGGCCAAATACCTCGGCCACGCCATTCAATCCGGGCAGGAGACACCGCCCCAAGTCGCCCTGCGCAAGGCCGCAACCCTGCTGCCCACCACCGAGGCACGCCGGCACACCGCCCCCCTCCGACAGCTGCTGGAGGAGGCGATGCGACGCTTCGACGACCAGCGCACCGCCGCCGACGCATGGCTCGCCCCCCGCCTGCACGCCACCCTCCGCCTGACCCGGGCCGAGGCCGCCGACGGCCGGCTGTGGAACTACCTCGCCCTGCTCGTCGCACCGGACTACGTCCTTTGGCGGCACCGGGGCACCGAAACCACCGCCACCTCCCGCTTCAGCGGCGCGCACTACACCCAGGCCTTCTCCCGCCTGTGGTGGGCGGCGGAACTCTTCCGCGACGGCGCCGACTACCGCCCGGTGGAAACCGCCTGCCGCGTGCAGGACGTCCTGAACACCACCCTGCGGCTGGACGTCATCGACCACCGCCCCACCGCCCTGGCGATCGTGCGGATCCTCGACCGCCTGATCGCCGACGGCACCCCACGCCCGGGCGATCACGTCAACGCGCTGTCCTCCGCCGTCAACACCGCGGGCAGCACCCTCGTCTACGACGTCCTGGCACCCGACCCCGGGGGAGAGGGGGAAGCCGTTCTGGACTGGATCGACCAGGCCCAGGACGCCCCGGCCGTGCCCTTCGAGCGGCTGCCGGACGGGCCCGACGACGGACGCGTGAGCGCACAGTCCGTGGACACCCTCGTCGCACTGTTCGACAAACTCCTGGCCGAGGCGCCCAGGAGACAGCGGCCAACCCTGCGACCGACGGGCCCCGGCGTCATCCCGCAGCGGGCGACCGAGGCCCAGCGGCACAGCCTGTGATCAACCTGCCGCGCGCGGTGCTTGCTCAGGGCTGGAAGACGCGGGAGGGGTCCACTCCTCCAAGCGCTTCCACACCTCCTTGCCAGGTGGATCGAGCCTGAGAGCGGCGCTGAGGATGTGCACGCCCAGCCGCGGCGGGATGGCGTTCCCGATCTGCTGGGCGATGGCACCGCCGCGCCATGGGTACGCCCGTGGAAACGACTGGAGTTGGCCCGCCTCCTGATGGGTGAAGCGGCCGATGTCCCTGCCGTCCGATGTCTGCAACCGGTTCCGGGAGATCTTCCCCGTCACCGTCGCCGACGGCATCGTCGCATCACGCCGGCCACGCGCCTTGGGATCCCCGCCGGTCCCGTAGTTCGACACGACCACGAAGTGGTCCTTGCGCCCCAGCGCCGTCCTCATCGACACCCACGGCTCGAGCTTTGGAGCACCTACGGAGGCCCCAACGCCCTTGCGGTAGCGGCGGTGGGTGGGCTCGGGAAAACGCGGACGCTTACCCAGGCGCGCCAGTAGCACGGCACGGCGGCGGGTCTGCGGCACCCCGTACTCCTCGGTGTGGAGCACGAAGGCGCGCGGAGACGGCTTGGCCGGTCGGCGCGCACCGGTGACCTCGCCCAAAAGCAGCTGGCCATCCTCCTCCGGCGCCGCCGCCTCGACCAGGGGGAACTGGTAGCCGATCCGTTCGAGAACTTCGCCCATCGCCTCCCAGACCGGAAGCACGGCGGGCACCTGCTCCAAGACGATGGCCTTGTACGGCTGCTCCCGGAAATGGGCCTCCAGCGCCCACTTCAGCGGCTGCAGAACCAGCGCGGTCCGCTCGTCGCCTCCGGATACCTCAGCGCAAGCCTCGGCCTCTTTGATGACGAGGTCGAGACCGTAGACGTCCTTTGCCCTGCCCAGCTTGTCTACTAGGGACAAGACCTGCTCGAGCGCCCGGCGCCCGGCGCCCGAGCCGGCCACGGTGAATGTCTGGCACGGTGGCCCGCCCGCCAGCACGGTCGCACCGCGTACCTCATCGCTGTTGGGACCGTAGTTACGGACATCGTCGGGCACGGTGAGCAGGTCGGCGGCCTTGCGCGTCTGGCAGGCGTCGTGGTCCCACTCGATGCCGATGGTCTCGAGGTCGAGGATCTTGGCGGCGATGTCCAGACCTCCGGGGCCCGCGAACAAGTCCACGATGTGCAAAGGTGCAGATGAGGACTGGTGAGGCTGTGCGGCGGTCATGATCTGAGAGTGTATAGCGACCTGACTGGCGGCGGGGCCGCACCTGCTCATTGAGCCAGGAGGGCAGCCCGGATCGACAGTCCCAAGGCCTCGGCGAGCGGAGGCGGGGTTGCGTTGCCCACCTGCCGGTAGCGGGCGGTCTTGCGCCCCATGATCGTCCAGTCGTCGGGAATGCCCTGCAGCAGGGCGACCTGCTCGACGGTGAGCGCCATCATGCCCTCGCGCCCCAATGCGGGATCCCAGTGGAAGTCCGGCCCCGGCACGGCATCCGCGATCGTGCCGCCGTCCACACCCATGCGCGCCCACGCCCGCTTGGAACCCGTCATCCCGAGATCGGGACCACCGCGCTCCCACGACCCCCCGACGATGGTCGGGGCCAGACGGTCGGCCTGCGCGGCCCACCCGGCCGCGCCGTCCCACCCGCCGGCGGCCATCGACTCACCCAACGCCATTCCCACCGTGAGCGGCGGGTCCAGCAGGCGCTCGGGGGTGGGAAAGCGGCCCAGACCCTCGCCCTTGAAGGCGACGAGCACCCCTTCCTCCCGGTCCTGCGGGACACCGTAGTCGGCCGCGTTCAGGACGAACCACGCGTGCTCGTAGCCGAGATGCCCCAGCTCCGCCGCCACGAAATCCCGCAACGGCGCATACGCCTCCTTGGTCACCACATCCGGCACGTTCTCCAACAACACAGCCCGCGGCTGCACCCCGTACACCAACTCGATGGCCGCCTTGAACAAGCCCAGTTCCACCTCGCTGCCCCGCCTGCGGTTGACCGCCGCGGTCCCCTTGACCCGGGGAAGGCCGCCGGCGAGGAGGTCGACGTCGTACACCTGCTGCTCTTCCGCGGGATCGAAGGCCATCAGATCGATGAGTCGTATATCCCATTCGGGGCGATTTGCGCGGAGTGTTTCGCGGGCCACCGGTCGGTTGTCCAAGAGCAGCACCGGGTCGAAACCCGCACGTTCCAGGCCGAGCGCGAGCCCTCCCGCACCGGCGCAGATCTCCAACGAGCGCAGCCGCGGGATGAGGCGGTCGGCATGCTGTGGCGGTGCCGGCTTCTCGACGTCGTCGAACTCTGCCATCGTCATGCCGTGTGCACCTCTCCAGACCAACATAGGGATCTTGGCGGACGATGCCGAGACTAGCCCGACATCCGTCGATGGGTGGCGCGGCCATGGGACCGGTCTGACGCACCTATGCAAGCCCCGCTCCTGGCCGCCCGGCAGTCGAACAGGACACAGCCCTGGTGGAAGACTGGCTCCATGCTGCGCGAACCCTCCGAAGTGGAGATCGACGAAAACGGCCGAGCCGAGATCCCCATGGGCATCCTGGTCGAGGCCGGCCTGGCCCCCGGCACCCGTGTCCTTGCCTACAGTGCCGGTGACGGCCGCATCGTGCTGCGCCGCGCCGAGGATGCGCTGGCGGAGTTGGCCGAAACCGGGAACCTGAGCTGAGCCAAGACCCCTCCCGGGCCTTCCCCTCTCGTAGAGGCTCTTTGTCGTGGTGACTCGCCCCCCGGTACGGGGTCCGGGCGGTTGCACGCACGTACTCAGACGGAGGGCGCAAAATCACGAGGGTCGGCATCGCAGCGCACGACATCGCCAGACCTGCGACCACTCGCACGCCTCAGTCACCCTCCGCGGAAGTCCGGCCGGATCTCCGCCGTGAAGGCGACGTCCTCCTTGCTTCCCTCCACGCCTTCCCACACGAGCACCTGGACGTGCTTTCCGGACTTGCAGTTTTCCCGGTCCCACTCGGTCATCAGGTCGGTGACGACGAGGGCGGCGGCGTGCTGGGCGCCCTCGGCCGGGTTGACGCTCGTGATCGTCCCCCGCCACCGTTCCGGGTCGTCGCCGTGGGAGTGCCAGGTCCACGCGGTACACCCAGTTGGTCTCGGTGCTCATGGCGCCGATCCTGTCACCTGGGAGTTCCCTGCGCCGCGTCGGGTCCGCCCCCGCAGAGCGCGGGTCGACCGGCTACGACAACTGCCACGACGTGTTCGAGATGTAGGACGGCACCTTCTTCGTCATCGGGCAGGTCGTGCTCGCCGACCACGATTTGGCTGCGGCGGTCACCGTTTTGCTCCCATCCCGTCGTCGGTAACGGGAGCGAGGAACGGGCTCGGGGTTCCGTGGCAGGAGACGAGCAGGTCCTCTCGAGCGCGTGTGCAGGCCACGAACAGCAGGCTCAGTTCGGTGGCGATGTCCTCCTGGTGTTGTTGCGGGTCGATGTCGGTGGGGGTGATAGCGGCACGCATCGGCACGATGCCCTCGCTGACGCCCAGCACGGCGACGCAGCGGAACTCCAGCCCCTTCATCCGGTGCATCGTCGCGATGCGCACCCCTGCTCCGGGTGCCGAGCTGCCCAGGACGTGCGTGGGCAGGCCGGCCTGATCCAACGCGGTCGCCACGTCCCGGCCCAGCTGGATGAAGCGCACGGCCACGGCGATGTCCTCGGGGGCCACCCCCGAAGCCGTCCACTCGGCGATCCGGGCGACGGCCGCGGCGATCTCCTCGGCCTTGGAAGGGTGCGGCGCGAGGGTGGGGTGGCGGCCGTGCAGAGTGGACCGGTAGCCGGCCAGCGAGGCGTCGCCGTCCACCGAGTCGACGGGGATACCGGTGAGCAGGGACGAGGCCCAGTCCAGGATCTCGTGCGTGGTTCGGTAGTTGATCCGCAACCGGTGGGAGCGCCCGGTGATCGAGATGCCCAGGGACCGCAGCGACACCTTGTTGCCGTAGATGCGCTGATGGGCATCGCCCGCGATGAACAGGTCGTCGCGCCCCTCCGGGACGAGCGCACGCAGAAAGCGCCACTGGGCCGGGTGGAGGTCCTGTGCCTCGTCCACGATCACGTGACGGAAGGGCGGTTCGGCCTGCTCGGCCAGGCGGCTCGTGGCCTCGGCGCAGATCTGCAGGAAGGTCCGCTCGCCCAACTGGTGCAGTTGCTGTTCGAACGCTTCGATGGCGCGCCACGCCTGCAGCCGTTGGATGGGCGGCAGGGCCGTGCCGCGTCCGTGGCGGGGGGCCTTGAGGTAGGCCTCGGGGCTGCGCAGGTCCTGGGCCAGGACGACATGGCGCCATTCCTGGTCCAAGAACACGTCGGCGAAGTCGAGGTTCAGCCGCCGGATGATGCGTGCCCAGCGGGCCTTGATCTCCCTTTGGTCGGTGACCAGCTTGACGGGGCTGCCGCCGTGCGTGCCGCGCACGACGTCGTAGGCCAGCGCGTCCACGTTGATCACGGTGATCTTCGCCCGCAGCCGGTCGTCGGAAATCAACAGGCCCAGGCAGCGCTCCAGTTCCACCGCCAAGGCCCGGGTGTAGGTGGTGAGCAGGATGCTGCCGTCCGGCGCGTCGGCCGGCAGCCGGCGGGTCAGGTGCAAGGCGCGGTGCAGGGCGACCACCGTCTTCCCGGTGCCCGGACCCCCGAGAACCTGGGCGGGACCGCGGTAGGACTCCTGGTAGGCGATCCGGTACTGGCTGGGGTGCAGGAACACGCGCCAGGTGTCGAACGGCCTCTCCAAGATCTCGTGCAGCTCGTCCGTGCCCGACACCAGGGCGATGCGGCCGCGCGCGTGGGCCATGGCCGCATCCAGGGGATCGGCCGCCTGGTCGGTCGCATCCCGAGTGGCCGCCGTGTACACCTGCACCACCTCGCGGTCCACGGCCTCGGGGGACATCCCGCTGGCCAGCCCGAGCAGGACGTCGTACTGCTGCTCGGGAAGGACCCGATGCAGGGCCTCCAGGTGGGCCTCGTCGGGGATGAGTCGAACAATGGGGATGATCTCGGCGTCGATGCCGAGGCTGCGCAACACCTTGTCCGGGTACGCCGACTCCGCGAACAGCAGCGTGCCATCCTGCCGTGTCGCCGCCCACAGTTGGGTGGTCGCCCGCTCCAGGGCCACGTCGTCACGGATCTCGATGCCCTGACTGGCGGCGTTCACGGAGGCACGATGGTTTGCCGCCCAATGGTTGGCCTTGTCGTGCGGCAACACCTTCAGCAGCAGGTAGCCATCCCCCTGATCGGATTTGAGGACGACACCGCGCCAAAAGTCTGTGATCCGGATGGTACGCAGGCGCGCATCGCGCTGGTGCGTCAGTTTCTCCAGGTGGAGCCCGGCGTGTGTGGCGGCGGCGAACTTCTCGAACACCTCGAAGACGCGTTTTTGCACGTGCTTTTCGAGTCCCGCGAATTCCATCAGGAAGTCGCGGTGTATGCCGAGCCGCGCCATGACGCCCCCCCCCGTACCTCCACCGTCGATCGTGGCGATCACTGTACTGACCACTCGGGTGGCAAGGGGAGGAGGGCCCCGGCTCGGGTAGGGGCGAGGCCCTGGCCCAGCCGCTGGGAGCTCAAGCTGCCTCGGGTGCGGGCCACTCCGGCGACCGCAGTCGCTCCCGCAACCGACCGAGGCGGCGTGCGCGAGGGTAGGGACGATGTGGTCCCCGCCGGCGAGACCTTCCAAGATCAGGTGTTCGATCCGCCTGACCAGCGTGAAGGCCTGGCCGGTTTGACACCTACGGTGACGACGTCGTGCGTTGCGCCGCCTCTTCGACGCCGCGGCACTGGGCATCCGTCAGTCCGCTGTGACGGCCGTGGATGCGGTCAGCGGGTTGCCCCGTGCCACAGGTGCTCCATGCGCGTGTAGGCGAGTCCACGACCGAAGTTCTCGATGTTGTCGGCCACGTTGAGGATCAAGCAGGATTCCTTGCCCCCGTTGAGCTCGCCGCGCAGGCCCCGGCCGATCATCTGGATGTATGTGTTGGGGCTGAACGTGGGGCGGGCGACCACGACGGCACGGACGGCCGGGGCGTCGAATCCCTGGGTCAGCACCTTGTAGTTGGTCAAAACCCTAATCCTGTTGTCCTTGAACGCAGCGATGCGGCGCCGCCTGATGCTCGGCGGCGTCCGCCCCTCGATCGAGGCCGCCGTGATGCCGCGGTCCTGCAGAAGGGCGGCAAGGACTTGGGCGTGCTCCACCGAGGTGGCGAAGACCAGGACCGGCCAATCGGAGGGCAGTTCCTCGATCCGGTCCACGATGCGCCGGGTGCGTTCGACGTCCTTGGCGAGGCGACTGACGACATCCGCCGGCAGGGCCATCGCGTGCGTCCTTTGTATCTCGGTCACCTGCTTCGACGACAGCACGTAGGAGCCGCCGAGGAGTTCCTCGTGCTCGACCTCGGCCAGAACCTTCAGCGACTGCAGGTGCCGGTAGGCGTCGTCGTTGTCGAAGACGCCGAAGTCGAGGCGCTTGTGCCCGAAGCGGGAGGCCAGGGTCCGCGTCTCGTCGTCGCTGTCCCCGCGGAAGGCGGTGGCCGTCAGGCCGATCAGGTGGCGCGAGGTCCGGTACTGGTCGATGCCGAGGGCGTCGAGGATCCGTGTGTAGGTCTTCGGCACGGCGAAGTGGGCCTCGTCGACGATGACCAGGGCGCACTCGCGCAACCAGGCGTAGTCCTCCTTCGGGAGCCGGTTGACGGCGGTGTCGTCGATGGCGACGACCACCTGCGGCCCGTCGGCGACGGGAACGGCGTCCGGGATGCCGCCCCACAAGCGGGTGATGCGCAGCGACTGGTCCGTTCCCTCGGTCTGCCAGACGTAGGCCCAGGTTTCGACGGCCTGCTCCGCCAGCTCCTGGCTCTGGGAGATCCACAGGATCGGCCCCTCGAGGAGGCCGTCGCGCAGCGCCCGGACGCCGGCCTCGGCGGCGATCCGCGTCTTGCCTGAGCCGGTGGGGATCTGCAGCATGGCTCGTTTTTCCTCGCCCTGGGCGAGGTGCTCGTACATGCGCTGCACCAAGGCTTCCTGGTAGCCGTGCAACTTCAGCGGCTTGCGCGGGCCCGGGACCGTCTCGTACGGGTTCGGGCTGCCGGGGGTCTGCGGGTCACCGGCCCAGGACTCCGGAAAGCCGTACGTGCGCACGAAACTGCGTGCAGTCGAACCGCCCGTCCACATCTGCGGCACGTTGAAACCCGCGTCGGCGAGCGCCGGTGCAAGGACGCGCAGGACGTCCTCCCCGTGAGCGGCCAGGAGCAGCTCGGCCGCCCGCAGGCCGTCGACCGGGACCTTGCGCAGCTCCGCATCGGCGAGCGCCAGCCCCGGGGGCAGCTCGTCTATCAACCGGCTTTCGCCGACGGCGAGCAGGAGCTTCCTGGACAGGTCCGCCTCCTGGCGGACCATCAGCAACCTCTTGTCGTCACGGTCACGTGCCTGCTGACGCAGGAGCCCCCGACATCCCTCGGCCCCCAGCCGCAGCCCGAGGAGCCGGTCCACGGCCTGCAGGGTCGACTCCTCGTCACGCTCCCCGCACAGCAACACCGTGAGCCCGTCGAGCGTCTCGGTCAGTGCCTGCTCGCGTCGCCCCTCCTCCGGGCCACGGACAATCCTGACCAGCTCGGAGCAGTGCGCCAGTTTCCAGGCCGCTCCCCGAGGAAGCACCTGGCGCAGCCGAGGAAAGACGTCCGTCACCGGGACCGGCTCCGTCAGCGGGACGGAGTGGATTTCCTCGACCAGGAGGTCGGAGGGGACCCGGAAACGGAACCGGTCGACGAGCAGATGCGCGTCGGTGTCTGTGGGGACCAGGAGCGCCGGCACGCGCTCACGGAGCAAGACCTCGTACTGATCCTCCTCGAACGTGACGGCGATGCTCTTGCTGTGCTGCATCTCCCAGTTCTCGCCCACCCGGCAGCGGAACAGGCGCCCCCCGTCCTCGAGAGTGCCTGCAGGGGCCGATTTGGCCAGAAAAGCGTAGGCACCTCCGACGAAGGCGGCATCCGTCCCCGAGTCCGCGCGCTCGGCCAGTTCGCTCCACAAGCCGGCGGGCACATCGTGGATCTTGGAGGGCAGCCCGAGCGCACGCGCGTATGCGACGGCAACCTCGGCGACGGGAAGGAGACGGCCGTCCACATCCAGCTCGGGGCTCACCGCGGCATGCGGCCGCCGCACGCCGATCGAGGTGGCAAGCATGCCCTGCTCACGGAGCATCCAGACCAGGGGCGACTCCACGCGCAGGACGCCACCCTGACCGGTGGTCCGCATGCACCGCCAGTCGGGCACGATCCCAAGGTCGGGCAGCTCCCGTGTGAAGGCGGCCCTACCGTCCGCCGACAGCTCCGGCAGCAGGTGCAGGGGGCCGGGGGGATCCTGGCCAATCAGGCTCACGGAGGACGGCCGAGGACGGGACACCTGCGGCGGGAGGGAAGCGCAGAACCGGTTGTACACGACGCCGCTGTAGTCGTTGAACCAGGCGTCCGAGCGAGGGTTCATCCGGGGCAGCGGGCGATCCACCGCGCCCAGGGCCTTGAGTACTTCCGTGTCGGCCGCATGGAAGACCGGGTCGACCAGAACCGAGGCATCGCGCCGCCCGTTCTCGGGCACCACAGGTCCCGCCAGGATGCAGTCGCGCACGAAGCGGAACTGACCGGTGGCGGTGCGCACCTTGAGCACGCTCTCCGGTTCGGGGTGGCGCTCCTTGACGACCTTGACCATCTCGTCGCCCTCGACCGTACGTGCCAGAGCCCAGAAGTCTTCCCAGTCGTTGTTGCGGTACCGGGCGAAGCCCGAGGTGACGGCGGCCCGCAGCCGTCCGGCCGCGTTGGCCTCCTCCACGCCCAAGACCTGCAGCGCGTGCAGCATCTCGGGGTCCTGCGCGATCGAGTCGTGCAGGTACACCGTGGTCTCGTTGGGAAGGCGGACGCCACCGTGCCGGCGGAATACCCTGCCGGCGGAAGGCGCGCGGAAGTCGCCCCGCTCGGTGAGCAGGATCTTGGCGTCTCGCGCCTCGGCCGCCTGAAGCTGATTGCCCGTTTCCACGACGGAGGCCGCCAGCTTCAGCGCACACGTCGCCCCTTCCACGCTGCGGTCCGAGACGAGTGCCTCCAGCCACTCGCGCAGCGAGGACGGGGCGATGTGGGCCTGTTCGAGGATGTCCCGTGCCCTCGATCGCCTTTCACGACTCTCCACACTGTGGTGGCACCAGTTCTTGGGACGCCCCAGGTGACTCGCCCACTGTTCGAGCCAGACCGGCGCGAGATTCTCCGGGGGCAGCCGCAGCTGCTTGGGGAGTCGCAGAAATCCGTCCTGATCCGGCAGAGAGGGCCGGCGGGCGGCCACCTGCAGCACCTTCTCGCTCAGCATCTCGTCGCCCCACTGGGAGGCCTCCCGGCCACGCGCCGTGAGCAGCGTGAGGTGGGACCCCGGGTCCTTCTCCTCGAACAGATTCGGAATCGAGTCGACCACGAGCTCCGCCGCTCTGGTCACCAACTCCTCGTTGAAGTCGCTCTTGGTCAGATTCTGGCGATCCTCGGGCGTCTTCCACGGAGCGTTGAGGATGCCGGTCAGGGTCGTGTCGTAGTGGGTCGGGAAGTAGGCCCAGAAGGTTCCACGCTTCCCGCGCTGCGGGACACCCTTGTCGGGGACCGCCCAGGAAATGGTGACGACAGGCCGATCGTGCAACTCTCCCGCCGTCCGCGCGGCGGTGGGGCTGGGCTCGTGGTCGACGCTGAAGACGAACCAGCGCTCGCTGCTGTGAAGCGCCTCGTTGCGCTGCTCCACGACTCGGTGCTCGACGCCCCGCGTCTCCTGCGTGATCTCCCGGCACAGCTTGTGGCCGGCACGGGTGTCCTCAAGGACGAGGCGGTCCACGTGGGGGGAGAAAAGCATGAAGTGCGCCGGGAAGTTGACGATGTCCCGACCCAGCCGCCCGTCCGCACCGTCATGCAGGGGAAGCACCACCGTCGTCGACGCCCATGCCATCAGTTCGTCGAGCCGCTCGTCACGCCGGCGCTCCGCGTCCAGGTCCAGCGGCTGCGCCATCCGCAGCACCGGGGTGGGGTCCTGCACCGAAAGGTCCGGGACCGTTTCCCGGATGACGCGGGCCGACCACTTCTTGTCAAAGCCGAACGAGCCGGAGGCGCTGTAGAAGCAAGGTGTGTCCGACACACTCAGCACCGACTTGACACCGACCCCGAAGCGTCCGATCTTCCCGGTCCGTTTCCGCGATACCGCCATACGCAGGATCGTGTCGGCACCGGCCGGGGTCATCGGCGTGCCGGTGTTGGCGCAGTAGAGGTGGGTGTCGGTGAGAAGCACGTGGATCGTGCCCACGACTCCGGGCGCGCGTTCCATGTTCTCGTCGGCGCCGTTTTGGACGAGCTCGTAGATCTGTCGCTCGCCGTAGCCACCCTGCGTGATGCGCCGCTCGTTGTTCGCGTGCTCCAGGACGTGACCAGGATCCGCCCGGTAGACGTTCAGGACCCGCTTCGACAGGTCCTCGACCACCCTTACGACGTCGTCCGCCTCCGGCGAGGAAATGGAAATGGACATGGAAAAGCATCCCCCAGGCTGCTCAGGAAATATAGCTTTCGATGTGGGTGATCACCCGGCGAAAGGCTCTGTTCGAAAAAAGATTTCCGATCGCCGATACGGCGACGCGAAAGCGCAATGGGCTCTTACTGCGCGACGACCCCCCCAGGCCTACAGGTACCGGCGACGAAGTACCTGGTTCCCCATCAGATCACACCCTAACGACGCCATTTGATCCGAGCAAGGACTCTCGACAATGGTCCAGATGTCCGATGCGTGCCGCCAGCGGGTCCAGCCGACCTCATTCGCATAGGTTGCCACATTAATTCCGAATTGTCGCGATTGAAGCTGGTTGCGCTCTTGATAGTGTAATGCTTTGATTAAGCCGTACATTGTAGATTGTGGATTTATGTAATGCTTCATGCCGCCCTGTCCAGTGGTGACGTTCCTCGGCGTAGCACAGATTTCCTCTCCTGCGGTGGTTGTGCGGCTGCACCGTGGTGGGTGTTGGTATCTGCGACGGGAGGTTATTCGGTGGGGGAGCCGGGCGCGTGGGGTGAGGTGACGGCGGGGCTGAGAGTGTCCAGGCCGGTGCTGGTTGCGCGGCTGCTGGAGCTGGATGCGGCCGGGGCGTTGACGACGGCCCATGTGCGTGCGGGCGCGCAGGTCGGCGGGGTGAGCGTGCGGACGGTGTGGCGTTGGCTGGATGCGGCGCGGACGGAGGGCCGTGTGAAGCCCAGGCCTCGGGCCCGACTGGAGCTGTCCGACCAGGCGTGGGAGGTGCTGGCGCAGGCGGGCGGGAACGTGGCGGTGCTGCATCGGCATCTGAAGGATGCCGGGGGCGAGGTTGTAGGTGCCGAAAACCTCATCCGTGCAGCTCAAGCCGCATGTTGATACTCGTGCAAGATGCCACCGAGTCGATCGTGTCTGCGGATGTCGAGGTGGTCGAGGCGGTCCGGTTCGGTGATCGGTTGGGGGAGCGGGCGCAGAGGTGCTGCGGCGTGGAGGGCCCGGTGGGGTCGGTGCTCGTTGTAGAAGCTCTCGTATTCGCGGAGCGCGTGCAGGAGGTGGGCCTGGTTCAAGATCAGGGTTCGATCGAGGAGTTCGGCTCTGCATGAGCGCACCCAGCGCTCCATGATCGCGTTCATGCGCGGTACGCGGACGCCGGTTGTGACGATGGCGATGCCTTCATTGTGGAAGACGTTGTCGAACGCCTGGGTGTACCTGCTGTCGCGGTCCCGGATCAGGTACTTCATCGTGACCGCGGCGTCCATCAGGTCCATGACCAGGTTCCTCGCCAATTGCGTGGTCCAGTCCGCGGTGGGGTGGGCGGTCGCGCCCAGGATGTGGACACGGCGGGTGGCGTGCTCGATGACGGCGAAGACGTACAGCCGCGCCCCGGTCAGTGTGCGGGTCTCGAAGAAGTCGGCGGCGAGGATCGCGTGCGCTTGGCCGCGCAGGAAGCCGGCCCAGGTCTGCTGGTCGCGCTGGGGCGCGGGCTCGATCCCGTGGGCTTTGAGGATCTCCCACACCGTGGAGGGGGCGATCGTGATCCCCAGGGCGGCCAGCTCGCCGTGGATGCGCCGGTAGCCCCAGTTGAGGTTCTCTCCGGCCAGGCGCAGGATGAGGGCTTGGATGCTGCGGACGGTGGATGGCCGGCCTGGCCGTTTCGGGCGGGACGCCTTGGCATGGTGGCGGCGGAGCAGGTCGCGGTGCCAACGCAGGACGGTGTCGGGGGAGACGATCAGGTGCAGCTGCCGTAGTTGCCGCCTGGGGAGTCGGTGGAGGAGGGCGGCAAGGAAGGCCCGATCGGACCAAGGCAGGAGGTCCGAGACCTGCGGGAAGAAAAGGAGCGGATGCGTCAGGCCCTCCGGCATCAGCTCGGACAGCAACTCGAGGCCCTCGGCACCAAGGACCTGACTGAACACGTCGACCAGCTCACCCGAGAAAATCAGCGACTCGAAGACACGCTTCGCCAGGCCACCGAAGACAACCACGCGCTCCACAGGCGGGTGACGAGCCTCGAGGCTGACCTGCGCGCGGCACGCACCAGCCTCCGACGCATGATCCGAGAAGAGAACAGGAGCCATTGAAAGACTGGATACCTCGGGCCCTGTACGGCCCGCGCCGTTGGGACTGGTCTGGCGATACTCCATGAGGCTGCTCCAGGCGCCCCAGCCGCCGACGCGGTGCGCCACGAACTGTTCACCGCCCTCGACCTGCCGGGCCAGCCCCCGCGCTACGCCACAGAGTTCGACCACCTTCTCAAGAACACGCTCGCCACCCACCCACGCACTCTCGTCCTGGACGAGGCCCAATGGCTGAGCGGAGACCTGCTGGAGTACATCCGTTATCTCTGGGATGACCCCTGTACTCAGCTTGCCGTCGTCTTCGTCGGTGGCGAAGGCTGTCACGCCACACTGCGCAAAGAACCCATGCTGTCCTCCCGTATCTCCATCTGGCAGCGCTTCATCCGCCTCACTCCCGACGAGGCCCTGGACGTCATCCCGCTCTACCACCCTCTCTGGGCAGATGCCGACCCCGGCGACATCGCCTTCGCCGACCAGCACGCTGCCCACGGCAACTTCCGCAACTGGGCCAGGCTCACCGCCCACACCCAGACCGCCCTTGACCGCACAGGACGCGCCCGCCTCGACCAGGAGGTCTTACGCTGGGCCTTCAGCCGACTCGGTACAGGCTCCTGACCCATTTCACCCATCCCCACCAGGTAGGCGCGGCCCCGCTGCCTGTCGGTACGCCATCACGCCCACCGCATCCCGATCTTGGAGAGCTGCTCGACCCGCTCCGGGGTCAGCGTCGCGGCCCGGGACCGCTGGTTCCCGACCCACGCACCCAGCTTCAGCGTGACGTCCCGCTGCTCTTGGTTCTTGCCTCCGTCTCCTCTCACGGTGATGGTTTCGATGTGTTTGCGCGGCACCCGAAGGTGTCCTTCGCGTTCGTAGAACTGGCGGGCGGCGGCGAGGTGCATTGCCCACTTCTGCGCCTGGCTCGTGCGGGGCTTGGGCTTCTCGTCCTTGCCCGCGGGTTCGATTCCGAGGATGTGTTCGCACATCCATTGCTGGACGGTGGTGAGTTGGTCCCATTTGAGCCGCACCGACTTCACCCAGCGTCCGAGGTCCTCGCCTTGGTGTACGACGTCGCCTGCTGTGGTGGGCAGCGCTCCGCCTCTGTCGAGGTGGAGCCGTGTGAGGTGGAAGCAGCGCTGCCACTCCACCGGCCAGACCGGGCACCAGGACGGGTCGAGCTCCTCCAACTGCTCGCGCCGCTCCTCCGACAGGGCGCCAGCCCACGACTGAACCGGCAGCCCTTCGGCCTGGCGCTGCTCGAGCTCCAGAGCACGGCGGGCGGCGGCCCTGGCGTTCTTCAGCCAGATGCCGACCTTGTAGCCCTGGTGCGTGGCGTCGAGCGGGGCCAGGAGGTGGCCCGCCTTGGCGGCCCATCCGCGGGTGGCGGTGAGGCCTTCTTCCCAGGCGACGTCGTAGTGGGACCAGATCATGCCGAGCTTCTCCAGCTGCATGATGCGGTCCTGGTCCATGTCGCCTCGGGCGTAGAAGCGGCGGTTGTCGGCGGTCCACTGCCCGAGCGGGAAGCCTGCGAGGGAGGGCGGCCACCCTTCGGCTTCGGCCTTGTTCCCGGTCGGGACGCGGTAGGTGAACGGGACGCGTAGGTCGCCGTGTTCGCGGGCGTAGATGACGGCGGCCTCCACGCCGCGGCGCCAGTGCTCGTGTTCGGGGTTGAGGACCCGTAGGTTGATGAACGCTGCGAGGGCGGCTGGGTCGCGGGGCGTGGAGAACTTCAGCAGGGCCTTGGCGGGGGCAGTGACGCCTGCCCAGGCTGCGCCCGGCTCTTCGCCTTCGGCTCGGTGTCCGCGGGCCTTGGGGGAGCGGCTGGGGGCTTGCTGCTCGGCGAGGGTCTCTACGACGCGGGTGTCGTGTGCGCGGAGGGCTTCAAGAAGGCGGGCCAGCCCGCCGAACGCCCGGCTGGTGAGCATGTTGTCGGGTGTTTCGCCGGGTCCGAGCAGGATCGGCACCACGAGTGACGCAGTCTTGCCTTCCCCTGGCTGCATTCGCAGTGCCCGCCCCACGGCCTGGACCAGGTCGGGCATGGAGCCGCGTACATCCGCCCAGTACACGGAGTCGCAGTTCTTGGTGTCGACGCCCTCGCCCAGCACCTTCACCGAGCCCAGAAACCCCTTCTCCACCACGGTGCCGTCCGTGGTGATCCCGTTGGCGAACTCGGCCAGCACGCGGCGGCGGTGGAGCGGTTTGTGCTCGCCGCACAGCCAGTTGGCCCAGATTGTGGCCGGGTACAGCTCGGGGTCGGAGGTGTGCAGCTGAGCTGCGACGTCCGGGAGGCCGGCCGCGAAGGCTTCGGCTTCCTTCACGACGTGGTGGAAGACGAGCGTGCGCCGGAAGTTCTCCTCTGCGGAGGCTTTCACCAGCGCGGTCTGCAGGGCAGCGAGCCGGGCCCCGCGCATCTCGTCCGACCGGCTTTCGGTGCCCAGGAGCTGCGCGGCCTGGAGCTGTGTGTCGGTGACGTCCACGCATACGACCTGGTAGGGGGCACAGATACCCCGGTCGATCGCTACCGAGAGCGTCAACGTGTAGCAGCGGCTGCCGAACGGGCCGTCCGGGTCGTCGTCCATCGAGGCCACCAGCTCACCCGGCGCGCCCTCGCCCTGGTCCTCGTTCCCGAGTTGCCACAGCCGGGGGGTGGCTGTCATGTACAGCCGGCGCAGGGCCGGGATCTTCTGGTTGTCGTGCACGACCGCCCACGGCTTCCCGATCCGCCCGGAGGTGCGGTGCGCCTCGTCCACGACGATCAGGTCCCAGCCCGCAAGGCCCGCGCTGTGCGCGCGCTCCAGCGTGCCGAGTCCCAGGGAGGCGTACGTGGCGAACACGGTGACGCGCTCCAGGTGGCGGGTCCACTCCACCAGCTCGTCCACGTCCGTGGTGTTGGGGAACCCCGCCTCCTCCCCGCGCAGGGACGAGACCCCGATCATCGGGCCCGTGCGGCCGCCTTCACGCCACGCGGCCTCGGTCTGCGCCAGCAGGTCCAGCGAGGGCACGAGCACCAGCACACGACCCGCACGCAGCTCCTGCGCACTGCGCACCGCCACGAGAGTCTTCCCGGACCCGGTGGCCATGATCACCTGAGTCCGGAGCCCTCGCTCGGGCACGAGTGATCTTGCAGACAATTCGAGAGCGCGGATAACCGCATCGACGGCCTCTCTCTGATGCGGGCGTAGTGTCTTCTTTTCCATCGAGGCGTCCCCTTTTTCTCGAAGGTGAGTGTCCGCCCCTAACGGCCGCATGCCGCCCTCAGTGCGGCGTGCTGAGCTTCGAGGGCCGCGGCGAGATGAGCGTGCAGTTGCTCAAGGAAGTCCCAGAGGTCTTTGGCGGCGATGCGGTAGCCGGTCTCATCGAGGTCGTAGGTGCTGCCGATCAGGGCTCCGGCGATGAGGTGGTAGACGCATCCGGTGGTGTGGCTGAGGGCGTACATGGCTCCTCCGCCGTCTGTGGCGAAGACGGACACCATGTCATCAACGGCACCGGTAAGCCGGTTGGGGTAGTTGCCCGCCTTGACCTGGGCAGTGAGAGATGAGGCGTCATCGATCCAGATCCCGGTGTCGAGGTCAGGCAGCTCCACGGAGCCGAGGTGGGAGTAGTACTCCAGGAGCGGGCCGGCCACGCCCTGGCGGGCCAAGGCCGCGGCAGACACTGCGCCTCCTGCGGCCGGGCCGGTACACACCGTGTGCGCCCCGGCCGGATACCCGTGGACCGCTTCGAAGCCGGCCGTGAACCCTTCAGCAAGACGAGCCATTTCCATGCCCCAGTCACGCAGATCCATGAAACTGCTCACGCCTCTCACAGCTCTCCCACTAGTGACCCTCTATAATTCCAGACTCTATCAGTAGATTATTTTGAAGCACAGATTCGCCACAGGCGCTACTCACCGATATACCGTCAACTCAACAGCCCGAACACCCGACGTCCTTTCCTGGGGCTGGAAGGGCACGGGGGCCTGGGGCGAAGCGGAGGGCCTCAGTCCCGTTGGCGTGGGTCACCCCTTAGGGTGCTGCCAGACCAGGGCTTCTGATGACGCCTGGCGGTTCATCACAGGGGGATGCGTGAGCAGGCAGGCAGAACAACGGCGCTCATGGATAGAGCGTACGCTTTTCGGTACCCCGTTCCGGGTGGCGGTCTACCTGACCGTTCTGACACTTGGCAGTCTGGTGAAACTCGTGTGGGCCGTACAGGACGACCACAGCTTCAAGGCTGTGGTGACCAGCTGCGTAATCTTGCTCAGCACTGCGGGAGCTGTGCTGTTCTGGGGCATCCACCGCAGAAACCACCGCGCCCCCTAGTCAGCCAGGCCCGCGCAGCGGGTCTAGGTCCTGGAGGCGGAAGGACCGAGGGTGGGGGAGCGCAGCGGACACACCCTCAGGGGAGCGGGAGGGTGGAGTTCTCACACTTCGCCACATAAGCCCCATTAATCGGTAACTGACAAGCTGTCCGCGGGGCCACCCCGCGAAGCGGCCCCACCGGCCCGCATCGCGGGCCGGCCCCTGCCCTGGAGCGCAGCGGAGGGGCACGCCCGGCTTTAGCCGGGCCGGGGTGAGCGAAGCGAACCCCGGACTCCGTGAAACGGAGTCAACTCTGGTGCGAAGCACCAGAGTTCGCACCCCTGCGAAGCAGGGGTGCGCAACCACCGTGCGAAGCACGGTGGTTCGCTTGCACATCGCGGAGCGATGTGGTACCCGCTCCGCGGG
>NZ_JBIAKK010000028.1:0-57883 GCF_042872425.1 Streptomyces sp. NPDC005262 | reverse complement strand
AGCTGAGCGGGAAGCGGAAATACAGCCACACGCAGTGGGAGATCACCTCGACCGGGTACCGGTGACCCTTGTACGACGGCGACGCACTCTCCACGGACGACCCCTCCCAGCATGACCAATCAGAAGATCATCCCACCCGGCCAGCCAACGTGACAGCGCCGTCTCCCGGCCACGGCTGCGCGCCTTGCCTACACCAGTCTGACCGCACTGGTGCTCACGGCGCACCACTCCCCCGACGCCGGGCGGACGACGCTGAAGCGTGGAAGGAGCTGGGTTGCCAGCTCGTCCTGGAGCATGACCTTGTTTCCCCGGCCAGTTTCGCCGCTATGCCGCGCCTCGCGCCAGGCACCGCAAAGGCGCGTGCCCTGGCCGGGAAGATCATGGAACGCGCGGCCGGGCTGCACGGGGCCGATGATCTGCTGGCGGACTGCGCTGGCGTGATCGCGGAGTTCCGTGAGGTGCTGGAACGGCACCTGCTGTCGCGGCCGACTGAGTATCTCGTGTCCTTCCGTGCCGAGCTCGCGGTCGAAGGGGGAATACCACTGGGCGAATGTCCTGGAGGGCTTCACGGAGGACATCAATCACGTGGACTGTCCACCTACAGGGTCTCACCGACATGCGGTCTCGGCTCAAGCCACCGCCCTCCCCCGAACTGACATCGCGCCCGTCGCGTTCCAGACGGACCATCGTCTGGCTGCCGCCGGCCGAGAACGACTCACCCACGGCGCAGACCGCGGCCCGATCGTGCCGTCGGCCCGGCGCACGAGCGCCGTGTCGATGTCATGCCACTGGCCCGAGGCGTCCTGTGCCCGCTGTGGCGACGTCGCCTGTTTCAGGCTGTACGTCCCGTCCGGGTTCGCGAACGTCTGTGAATACTCGGTCCGCTCGGATGTGACCTCGACCGGCTCACCCGATGCTGCGGCTTCCTCGGACGGCGTCTGCGCCGCTGTCGTAGCAGCGTGAACCGCCGGTGAATTCACCATGCACGTAGCGCCGACAAGCAACGTCCACGCCAAAAGTCTGGCAACAGCATGGCGCGCCCCCGGATTCCGCCTACGCGAAACCCGGCCCCCCTTGTGCGAATTCACAGCCCCACCCCATGCGTCACACATGCATCACGAATATGACGCTGACCGTAACCGGGCAATCGCACAAGTCAATAGTGACCCAGGTCACACTACGGAGTTTTGGGGCCCCAACGAAGGAGAAGGACCGATTTAGGAGACCGAAAAGCTGCCGCACGAAATGAACGACCACGTGGCACGCAATGAACAACAGGCGAATGAAAGATTTATGACGTGCTGACATGCAGCACGAGCCGTCGCCGTGCCGATCTGTCTCACGTCAGATGCAAGCAACCGTTAAGGGCGTGCCTGACTGACCGACAGCATGTGTCCGGTCGCTGGGCCGTCCGGACCGCCGACGGACACGCACAGGCCTCCCCTGCATGTCTCAAAGTCGCCCGCCAAGCCACTTCTTGAGCCATCGAACAAGTCATTCGGATTGACGGCCGGTGCCGCAGGGCAGCTCTCTTTCTTCGGTCTGCAACAAGGAGGGCGGATGGCTCGCAGGAAGTCTCTGGCGGCGCAATTGGTCCAGACGTACCGCGATGCGCAGAAGGCGAAGGCCGCTGCTGCCAAGCGGGCCGACGCGGAGCGTGATCGTCAGGCCCGCGCAGCGGAACGGGAGGCTGCTCAGCGCGCCAAGGAAAAGGCCAGGCAGGAGCGGGAGCGGGCGCAGGCCTGGGTCCGTACGCAGAAGGAGAAGGATTCTCAGCGTTCCGCCGAGTCCCGGAAGGCCGAGCAGATCGTCCGGGGAGAAGCGTGAGGCGGCCCGGGCCAAGGAGGCTGAGCAGAGGAAGCGGGCCGAAGCGCGTGAGAAGGCGGCGGCAGATCGGCGTGCGAAGCAGGAGATGAGCGACCGTCTGCGTCAGGAGGCGATTCTCAAGACAGCCGAGATCGAGACGCAAGTGGATTGCCTGATGTCCGTGCTCCGCACGCGGCCGGAGGGTCTTCACGCGCACCGACTACGGATGGAAGAAGCTTTCAGCGAAGGGGGCTTCGATGGCCTGACCGCCTGCGTGGAGGAAACACTCGGTGAGGTTGGCTACCCCGACAGTCTTCGCGGTGGGCGTCGCGCGGCTTTTGCGCCGGAGGCGAGGGAGCTGGTCCTGGAGGTCGAACTGCCTGGCCAGGTAGTGGTGCCGGCTGGCGGTACCGCTTGCCGAGGCACCGCTGCGCGCGTGCGTGTTGCGCCGGGCAGATCAGGCTGCCCGGCGCACGGCCCGTGTGGATGGCGGGGCGCTCAGCCCGATGTAGGGCGGGCAGCCGCTGACGGGGCCGGCACGGTCAGGCCGTGACGTTGCCCTCGTAGGCGCCGTCGGTGGACGCCGCGACTCGCATCGGGTCCCACAGCTCGCGGAAGAGCACCAACTTCCCGTCGCGGAACCGCATCTTGTTCATGTAGATCTGCGTGTAGGCCTTGCCGCTCTTGGTCACCGCGTCGCCCTCGTACTCGTTGATCACGGTGTTCGGGTCAGCGTCGACGGAGTGGGAGACGACGTCCCGCATCTGCAGATCCTGCAGTTGGGAGAGCATCTGCGTCAGGTAGGTGACGGCGACCTCCTTGCCCTCGAAGCGGTCCGGCATGCCGAGGGAGGGGCCGTAGGGGAACTCCAGGACGACGTCGTCGGCGAACAGCTCGAAGCCGAGCTCTCCGATCAGGAACTTGCGGGCCAGCTCGCGGTTGGCCGCGGCGATCTCGGTGGCGGTACGGGTGTCCGACATGATGGTGTGCCTTTCTCGTGGCCGGTGGTTTCGGACTGCCCCGGCCGGTGGGGGCGCGTGCCGGGTGGGGCCTGGCACGCGTGTCGGGGGTGCTCCGTGGGCCCGGGTGCGGGCCTGCGGAGCGGCTCAGCGGTACTGGAGGCGGGCCTGGCGGGGGATGGCCCCGAACGAGCCGCTGTGGAAGCCGCGGAAGGCCTGTTCGATCTCGGCCGGACTGTTCATCACGAACGGGCCGCCCATCGCGACCGGCTGGCCGATCGGCTCGCCGCTGTACGCCATCACCACGCTGGGCCGGTCACCGTCGCCGGTCTGCAAGGTGATCACGGAGCCGTCGGCCTGCGGTGCGGGGTCGGACCACGCGGTCTGTCCCTCACCCACGGTGCGCCCGGCGACCTCGACCTGCCCGGCGAGCACGTAGAAGAAGGCGCGGTCGCGGCCGGGCAACAGGTATTCCAGGGTCTGGTTCGGCTCCAGCGTGATCACCGCGCCGGAGATCGGCCAGTGGTTCAGGGCCGGGCCGGTGATGCCGTCGGCGGTCCCGGAGATGAGGTCGACGCGGCTGCCGGCCCGCTCGACCACCGGCCGATCCGCCGCCCGCAGGTCCTGATAGCGGGTGTCCACCATCTTCATCTCGCGTGGCAGGTTCACCCACAGCTGCAGGGTGTGCGCACGCTCGTCGCGGTAGGCGAGTTCGCGGTGGATGATTCCGCGCCCGGCGGTCATCCACTGCACGTCCCCGGTGGCGAGGGCACCGGCGTTGCCGGTGTTGTCCCCGTGCTCCAGGACGCCGTCGACAACCATCGTCACCGTCTCCACGCCGCGGTGCGGATGCCACTCGAATCCGGGCGAGGAGAACCAGTCCTCGCTCAGCAGCAGGAACGGGTCGGTCTGCTCCGGCCGCATCGGGGCGATGATCACGTTCTTGTCATCGACCTGCGTGTCCGGCCCCAGGCGCATCTTGTCCTCGACCCGGACGACGGTCCGGCGGGTTGTGGGCCATCGCGCTTCCATGGCGTGCCTCCCTTCGGATGACCATCGAGTTGATGTGTCACCTCAAGATGTACGACCCCGAGGTGATATGTCAACTCGGGTTATGATGATGGCTGTGGCACAGGAGCAGCAGGGACTCAATGAGCGCGAGATGCGCGCCTGGCGGGTCTTCTTCCAGATGCAGGAGGTCCTGCGCGGCCGCATCGAGCAGCAGCTTCAGGCCGGCAGCGACCTTTCCAACGCCGACTACACCGTGCTGGTCGCCCTCTCGGAAGCGCCCGAGGGCCGACTGCGGGCCTTCGAACTCAGTCGCGAACTCGGTTGGGAGAAGAGCCGCCTCCACCACCAGCTCACCCGCATGTGCAGGCGCGGCCTCGCAGAACGCCAAAGCGGTCCCGCGCGCGCCATGTACGCCGCCATCACCCCGCAGGGCCGCGCGGCCCTCCAAGGGGCCGTCCCCGGCCACGCCGAGGAAGTCAGGCGGCTGGTCGTCGACCGTCTAACGGCCGAGCAGTTCCATCAGCTCGGCGAGATCTCCGCGATCATTCTCGATGGGCTCCGGGAAGAGGAACCCGCGCCCTGAGCCCCGATCCACCGCGTATGCGCGTCATCGCGGAGGCCGAGGGGCCGGTAGCGCGCCCGCGGGCGCCGTGGGCAACTGTCGACCTCCACCGGCGGGATGTGGTCTGTGAGGCTGGCACCAGGTTGAGGCGGCCGCGGGAACCCAGCCGCACGAGCTCAACCTGAGCTGTACTGAAGCATCTACTTCTTCATGTAGTGGAAGCCCAGGCTCTGCGAGACGGTCGGCGGCTGGGGTGTGATGCGCGTCGGGGCCAGGGTGCCTGGCCGCCCCTGGACGGCGGTGGCCTGCTCGCGCACGAGCGGCGAGCCTGCGCAGTCGAATGTGAAGTCCAGACCCAGGCCGTAAGTACCCTCCGGGCACTGACGGCTCAGGTCGGCGAAAGTACCGGGCGGCCCATCGGACAGCACCTGCAGCGTGTTTCCGGCGAGGGGGGCGCCGCGCGGCGCCGGTATGCAGTGGATGTCGGTCATGAGTCGCCCCTCGGGCGGAAGGGTCTCGCGAGGTGTCGGGCGGCTGCCGCGGTGGCGGTGGTGGGGAGAACAGGCATCAGGCATGCACTGCTCCATGTTCCGTACGCCGCATGGAACATGGCGCCAGCAAATCATACGGCGTGTGCGGCCCACCGCCTGGACAACAAGATCGGCTCCCCGATCCGCCTCATCCTCGTCTCTGGCACCCGTTCGGGAGGACATCAAAGTCACTGCGGGGCAGCAGTGGGTGTGCACCGATGCTTGAGAGGGCACCGGCGCCCACGGCATTCCAGTACTGAGTGTCAGACCCCCGGTGCCCTCATGGGAGTTCCGCCGTCGAGGAGTGCAGCGTCGCGGGTCACGGCTCTCGGGTGCGATGGGCGGTGCCCGTCTATGTCATGGGCAAGGCCGGTCGGGTCACTCGATGAGCTGCTCGGACCAGATCGTCTTGCGATTCTGGCCGTGGCGGCAGCCCCATCGCGCGCCGAGTTGGGCGACGAGGAACAGGCCGCGTCCTCCCTCGTCGGTTGTGCGGGCACGTCGTAGGCGGGGCTGAGTGCTGCTGGAGTCGGTGACCTCGCAGACCAGCACGTTTTGGCGGATCAGCCGCAGCTCCGCCGGCGGACGACCGTAGCGAATCGCGTTGGTGACCAGTTCGCTGATGATGAGTTCGGTGGTGAAGAGAAGGTCGTCCAGCCCCCACGTGGTGAGTTGGCGGGCTGCCCATTCGCGAGCCTCGGAGACGGCAGCCGGATCGACCGGGATTTCCCAGTGTGTGGTGTCCTCCGCGGGTATGGCGCGGGTGCGTGCCAACAGCAGGGTCACGTCGTCACGCGGCGCTTCGTCCACCAGGTCGATGAGGAGCGCCCGGCCGGTTTCCTCCAGAGCACGGTCCGGGCGGCAGGACGCGGCGAGCGCATGGGTCAGCCGCTGGAGCCCATCGTCGGTGTCGTCCGCGCCCCGATCGATCAGGCCGTCGGTGTAGAGAACGAGGACGCTGCCCGGCTCGAGGTCGATGGTGGTGGTCTCGTACGGCATACCGCTGAGGGCGAGCGGTGGTCCCGGCGCGATCCCGACGGTCTCTGCGGTCCCGTCAGGCCGGACCAGGACGGGTGGCGGGTGCCCGGCACTGGCCATGGCGCAGCGGCAGCTCACGGGGTCGTACACCGCGTACAGGCATGTGGCGCCGACGAAGTCGTGGTCACCGGGTGGGGCCTCGGCTGCTAGGCGCTGGACCAGGTCTGCGATCCGGGTGAGCAGCTCATCCGGTTCGAGTTCGAGGTCCGCGAGCGTCTGGATGGCGGTGCGTAGGCGGCCCATGGTGGCGCTGGCGGCGATGCCGTGGCCGACCACGTCGCCGGCGACAAGGGCCAGCCGCAGGGAGGGCAGAGCGATGGCGTCGTACCAGTCGCCGCTGATTTCCGCTCCGTCGCATGCGGGCAGGTAGACGCCGGCGGTCTCGGCTGCCGGAGTGTCGGTCGTGGCGGGAGGAAGCAGCCTCTGCTGCAGTGCCACGGCCGCCCGGTGCTCGCGGGTGTAACGGCGGGCGTTGTCGATGGCGAGCGCACTGCGTGAGGCGATCTGCCTCATGAGGTCGGCCTCGTCCTCGGCGAATGGGTCGGATCGGCCGGTGCGCCAGACCACGATGTTGCCGAGGGTGAGGCCGCGGGCGTACAGCGGCGCCACCATCACCGCATGGGCGTCTGGCGGGAGGAAATTCTCGGCCGACTGTGGGTCGCCGATCAGGGCGACGATGTCTTCACGGCCGTAGATGACTGTCTGGCCGTGTTGTGAGCTGCGCAGGAGGGGGTGGTCGGACAGTGGGGGGATGGAGTTGCCGAGCCTGATGCCGGGCGGCCACACGGCGGTGGTTGGTGCCAGGGCAGCGTTGCGCAGATGAGGATCTCCACCGCCCAACTGCTCGGAAGGTTCGTCCCCGTCGAACACGGACGTTGCAAGGTCGACTGCGGCGAGATCTCCGAACGCGGGTACGAGTGTGTCCGCAAGGTCCTGCGCGGTGTGCACGACATCCAGGGACCCTCCTACCTGCTCGGCCACCTCGCGGGCGAGCTCCAGATGACGGCGGGCGCGCAGCTGGTCGGTGCCGTCGATGTACAGGGCTGCGACCCCCGTGGGGCGTCCTCGTGCGTCCTCCAGCCGGAAGGCGGACAGCGACAGAGCGTGCCGGCGTGCAGGGTCGTGCCGCCAGCTCACCTGCAGGCTGCTGCGGACCACTGAGGCGCCGGTCTCGAGCACCTGGCGCAGTACTGTCTCGAGGTTCTCGGCGTCCTCGGCGCACAGCACGTCGCACAGCCGGGTGCCGGGCTGTACCGGACGGCCGCCGGGAATGCCCAGCGTGGCGTTCGTCTGCACGGTGGTGAGGTCCGTGTCGTGCAGAGCGACCGTGATCCGGTTCTGTGAGGACAGGGCGCGCAGGAGCGCTGCGGCGTGCTCGTGGTCGGCGACGTGGTGCGCAGGCGCCGCCAGCACGAGGAACTCGGCCGAGCCGTTCACTTTGGTGGTGCGGAAAGCGACGTCGACGGTGTTGCCGCACTGATGCCACAGTCGTACCCGGCCGGATGCCGGGATCGTCGTGGTGCTGCGCAGTTCGTCGGGGAGGTCGGCCACCAGTTGCTGAACGGGGCGGCCGCATACCTTCTCGGCGGTGAACCCCGTTAGCTCCGCTGCTGCCTCGGTCCACCGCACCACGGAGCCGCGGTTGTCGAGCACGGCGGCTGCCAGGCCCGCGAAGACGTGCGCGTTGCCGAGGGAGTGGGGGTCGGGGACGCTCAGCTCTTCCCGGGCGCTTACTGAGTCGGTGTCATTTGCGTTGCGGATAGCCATTTTGAAGACCTTCTTGCAGGAGCATAGGGCGACGATTCACGTCGCAGCGGCTGTGGGGGGCAGGTCTTGTTCGGCCCAGACCACCTTGCCGTCCGTCCCGGGACGCGAGCCCCACCTGCGCGAGAGGCGAGCGACGAGGAAGAGGCCGCGGCCGTTCTCGTCGAGGGTCTGGGGCTGGCGGGGGCGTGGCTGACTGGTGTTGGTGTCGGAGACTTCACACGTCAGGACCCGGTGCTGGATGAGCCGTAGGCGGCTCGGGCCGTCGCAGTGGCGAATGGCGTTGGTGACCAGTTCACTGACGATCAGCTCCGCTGGCGCCATGAGCGGCTCCAGACCCCATTTGCTGAGCTGACGAGCGACCAGGTGCCGGACGTTCGGGACGGTGGTCAGCTCGTTCGGCAGGTCCCAGGAGGCGACCTGGGTGGGTCGGAGCGCGCGGGTGCGCGCAAGGAGCAAGGTGACATCATCGGCCGGTGCCTGGGTCGGCAAGGTCTCCATCGCTCGCGTGCACAGGTCCTCCAGGGATGCGCCCGGGTGTGCGAGAGCGGCGCCCAGGCGGGCCAGGCCGACGTCGATGTCGTCGTCGCGGGATTCGACCAGGCCGTCGGAGTAGAACGCGAGCAGACTCCCCTCGGGCAGCTCCAGTTCCACGGACTCGAAGGGAACCAGGCCTAGACCGAGGCCGAGTGGGGCTCCGGAGGGCAGGTCGGGGACGGTGACCTGGCCCTGCACGTCGATGATCAAGAGCGGAGGATGCCCGGCCCGCGCCACCGTGCACCGTCGAGTGACCGGGTCGTAGACGGCGTACAAGCAGGTTGCTCCCAGCACCGCGGGGACCTCGTCGGAAGCGTTGGCGTCTTCGTCGTTCAACCGCCGGACCGTGTCGTCGAGGTGCGCCAGCAGTTCGTCGGGGGGCAGGTCAAGGTCCGCGAGCGTGCGCACGGCGGTGCGCAGTCTGCCCATGGTGGCTGCGGCGTTGATGCCGTGTCCGACCACATCGCCGACGACGAGGGCCACCCGGGCGCCGGACAGTTCGATGACGTCGAACCAGTCACCTCCCACGCCGTGGTCCATGTCGGCCGGCATGTAGCGCGAGGCAACCTCGACGGCGGCACCGCCTTGGACACGGCGGGGAAGCAGGTCGCGTTGCAGCGTGAGGGCGGCGGTGCGTTCGCGCGCGTACCGGAGGGCGTTGTCCAGGCAGAGCGCGGCCCGGGTGACGAGTTCCTCGGCGAGGAGCAGGTCGTTCTCCTGAAACGGCGTCTGTTCCTCGGAGCGGGCGAACAGCGCCAGTCCCAGCACGCAGCGCCGCGCACGGATGGGTACGACCATGAGCGAGTGGATTCCGCTGTCGCGCACCTTCTGTGCCCGCACCGGGTCGTGGTCGACCCAGGGGCCGGCTTGGGTGTCCAGTACTGGTTCCAGGTGAGACCTGCCCGTGCGTAGGACGGCGGCGAATGACGAGCTCGGGTGGGGGTGGATCACCTCTTCGCGCACAAACGGCAATTCCGGGACATCCGGGTCGATGGTGGCCAGGCCGGCACGGCGCAGCGGCGGGGTGCGGCCGCTCGTCGTGCCGATCCGTGCCGAGGGCTCCAGGCCGAGCGAGACCGGCTCCACCAGGTCGACGATGGCGTGGTCGGCCAGCAGGGGTACGGCGAGCTCGGCCAGCTCCTGCCCGGTCTGCATGACGTCGAGGGTGCTGCCGATGCGTGTGCTGGCCTCGCTGAGGATGGCAAGGCGCTCGCGCGCCCGCCGGTTGCCGGTGACGTCCACGGCCATGGAGCACACGCCCAGTGGTGTGCCGTCCGCGCCCTGAAGGCAGAAGAATGAGGCCGAGAATGCATGCTCACGGCGCGTGGCCGCCGGCGGCCACGCCCGGTACTCGTGCACCATGGTGCTGCCGTTCTCCAGCACCTGCTGCATCACCGCCTCGAGCGCTTCGGCCTCGAGGGCGGGCAGCGAGTCCTTCAGGCGGCGTCCGAACCGTCGGTGATGAGGCACGCCGTCGTGACGCTCCATGGCGTCGTTCACCCAGGCACAGCGCAACTGCAGGTCATGAACGACGATGCCGATCGGTGCGCGGGCAAGGAGCGATTCCCGCACCGGTCCGTTGGTCGCCCCCGAGGACAGGGAGCCTATGTCGGTCACGGACACCAGCCACCGGGTGTCGGCGTCCTGCCCCCACAGCAACGAGATCCGCAGCGTCATGGTGAGTGTGCGGCCGTCGCGGTGGCGGACCGCCACAGTGCCGGACCAGCCACCCTGGGCACGGCACTGCTCGGCGAACGCCGAAGCCCTCCTGGCGTCCTCGGGGGGCGGCAGTACGTGTGCGGCGGATCGGCCCACCACCTCCCCGGCCGAGTACCCGACAAGCTGCTGAGCGGCACGCGTCCACCCCATCACGGTCCCCTCCGCGTCGGTCATCGCTATCGCCGCGTCGGGTGTCTCGCGGGGGCCCGCCGACTCGGCGAGTGGGGTGTGGCCGGTGTTCGTCATGAGGGTCATCCCGTCGGTGCGGAGGTGAGAGAGCGTCGGCATGGGGCGCGGAGGCCCGATCCGCAGCCGTGGTGGACCGGCGGAGTCCGGGGGGGCGGCCTGCGGTACAGCACATGTCACTTTAGTGCCATTTTGCCCAGTTCTGATGAAATAGTCAGATACGAGCGCTCTAATGTCAAGACCCTCAAAGCTGATCAAATGATCAGACGTATGGTCGAGTGCGGCCAGCCGACGGCACGCCGTTAGGGGCGGGGTACAGACGGCCGGGGATATATGTAATGATGAAAGCATCAGAATTGGTGCTTTCATTTGTGGTGTATGACGATGTCAGCCTCACGCAGGAATCGCTTCGAACGCCGTCGCTCCGAGACCCGGCGGGCACTCGTCCGCGCCGCGCGGACGATCCTGGCCGAGTCCGGTGACACCAGCACCAGCATTCGGGCCATCGCGGAGCTCGCGGACGTGGGCTTCGGCTCCTTCTACAACCACTTCACATGCAAGCCGGACCTGTTCGACGCTGCCGTGGCCGACGCCCTGGAGGAATACGCCCTGGCCATCGACGAGCGTCTGTACGGCCTCGATGATCCGGCCGAGCGCCTCGCCCGCGGCGTGCGGCTCAGTGCCCGCCTGGCTGGGGCGCACCCAGAGATCATGCGCATCCTGTGCCACAGCGGGCTCGGCCGTATCTACACCGGCCGCGGACTGGCTCCGCGCGCGAGGCACGACGTGGAGCAGGGCATAGCCTCGGGCCGCTTCACCGGGGCCGACCCGGTCGTCGTTCTGGTCGCGCTGAACGGCAGCCTGCTGGCGCTCCTGGAACTGTGGTTCACCCAGCCCGAGGTGGACAACGGCCAGGCCTCGGACAGCATGGCAGAGATGCTCCTGCGCATGCTCGGCCTCTCCGCGGACGAGGCCCGCGACATCGCCCAGCGGCCCCTTCCCGCTGCAGCGCGAAGGGAGAGCCGTGGCGGGGCGGAGTCCGATTCTGCGGGGGATGGGGCAGATGGTGGCGGATGCACACCACGCGCCGAGCAGCCCCGGACCACACCGGCGTGAGCAGGCGTATCTCCGCTCCCTCGGCGCTCCCCCGAGCCGGGGCGGACTGGCTCTCGGTACGGGGGCGGCGCCCGTCGTCGTGACCGCGAGGCATGGGACTGGCTCAAGGCCACCCTCGCCATCGACGAACCGCGACGCCTTCTTCCCGAAACACGCGACGTGGCGACCTCGCGCTACGAACTGTTCAACGTCGGCGCGGTCAACTTCCTCCTTCGAGAGACCGGCGCGCCACCTCGATGCTGCGCCTTGACTCGCAGGCCGAAGCACTCAGCGAATGGCTGCGCTCCCGCAGCGCCAAGGTGCTCTGGTGAGATGCTGACGAGCCATGACCCGGCTTGCCGCGGCGCTGTTCGTCTCCAGCGTGGCGGAGACCGGGGCAGTCGCACGGCGGCTGCCCGAGGGACGCCGCCGGTCAGTCGTCAGTCCAGTGCGCGGTCGAGGTTGAACGCGGCGCTGATGAGGGCGAGGTGGGTGAACGCCTGCGGGAAGTTACCCAGTTGCTCGCCGGTGTGGCTGATCTCCTCGGCGTAAAGGCCGAGATGGTTGGCGTAGGTGAGCATCTTCTCGAAGGCCAGGCGGCCTTCGTCCAGGCGTCCGGCGCGGGCGAGGGCCTCGACGTACCAGAAGGAGCAGATGGAGAACGTGCCTTCATCGCCTTCCAGGCCGTCGGGGCTGGCCTTGGGGTCGTAGCGCCAGACCAGGGAGTCGGAGACGAGTTCGTTGCCGAGGGCATCTAGGGTGGACAGCCACAAAGGGTCGTGGGGAGCGATGAACTTGGTCAGCGGCATCATCAGCACCGCGGCGTCAAGCACGTCGCCACCCTCGTACTGGACGAACGCCTGCCGTGCGGGCGACCAGCCATGGTCCATGATCCGCCAGTAGATCGCGTCACGGACCGGGCCCCAACGGATGAGCTCGGCGGGCAGGCCGCGGTGCAGGGCGATGCGGATGGCGCGGTCGATGGCCACCCAGCACATGAGGCGGGAGTAGAGGAACTTCTTGCGCCCGCCGCGGGTCTCCCACACACCCTCGTCCGGCTGGTCCCAGTGCTGGCACACCCAGTTCACCAGGTCGCACACAGCGCGCCACTGGCCGCTGGTCAGGGGCTGGCACCACTCGTCGTAGAGGTACACGGAGTCGAGCAGGGCACCGTAGATGTCCAGCTGGAGCTGGATGACGGCGTCGTTCCCGACTCGAACGGGCGCCGAGCCACGGTAGCCCTCCAGGTGGGAGAGTTCACACTCGGGCAACTCGGCGCGACCGTCGATGCCGTACATGATCTGCAGTGGCCCGGAAGGCCCTTCGCGCCGGTCGATGTGGTGGGTGAGGAAGCGCATGAACGCCTCGGCCTCCTCGGCGAAGCCGAGCCTGAGCAGCGCGTAGACGGCGAACGCGGAGTCACGCACCCACGCATAGCGGTAGTCCCAGTTCCGGCCGCCGCCAATCTGCTCGGGCAGGCTGGTGGTGGGGGCTGCCACGATCGCGCCGGTGGGGGCGTAGGTGAGCAGTTTGAGGGTGAGCGCGGAGCGGTGCACCATCTCCCGCCAGCGGCCGCGGTACTGGGACTGCTGCAGCCACCGTCGCCAGAAGGCGACCGTGGCGGTGAACTCCGACTCCGCCTCGGCCTGGGAGTAGCCGCGCGGCGGTGTCTCCTCGTTGACTCGGTCCAGGGCGAAGACCACTGTCTCCCCCTGGGAGAGTTCGAACTCAGCCCACACGTCATTCTCGTCGCACTTCAGCGGTGTGGTGGAGGTCAGTGTCAGCGACAGTGCCTCGGACGTGAACAGGGCGGCCTGGTCCAGCATCCGCACGCTGTGCGGGTGGGCGCCATAGCCGAACCGGGGGGCCACCCGGGCCTGGAACGGGATCCTTCCGCGGACGCACACCACCCGCCGGATCAGCCTGTGACGGTCAGTATCGGCGACGTCCCCCACCGGCATGAAGTCCTGTATCTCCCCCAGCCCGTCCTCGGTGAAGAACCGGGTGATCAGCACATTGGTGTCGGGGAAGTAGAACTGTTTGGTGTCGGCCGGAACGGCGGGCGACAGCTCGAAGGACCCGCCCCGGTCCGCGTCCAGGAGGGCGGCGAACACACTCGGGGAGTCGAAGGAGGGGCAGCAGTACCAGTCGATCGTCCCGTCCATGCCCACCAGGGCCGACGTGTGCCGATCCCCGATCAAGCCGTGATCAGCGATCGGCAGGTACCGGGGGGACCTGTGCTGTGTCTTTGCGCCGGACATCGCAGCACCCTCCTGTTGCTCCTGCCTCTCATTGTGTCCTTCCCGATCGCCCGATCGCAGGGGCATCAGACCGGTTTGAGGTGAACGGAGCGCCTGCGGAGCGGAGCGGCTCCGTTCTGTCACACCTCCTCGCGGAGTCGTGCGACATGGGTTTCCACACCGACGATCACGGCGTCCAACGCACAGCTGAACATCGTGTCGACCATGTCCTTCGGGGGCAGGGGGGCGTCCTCCCCGTCGGGGTCGGCTGGTGCCGGCGGCAGGGTGGTCCACCGCTGCAATGCCCCGTTCAGTTCGCCGAACAGCAGACCCGTGAACATGGCGCACAGGGTTGCAGCGACGCGCGGGATCTCCGAAACCGGCAGTTTCGCGGCGGCCAGGACGTCGGTGAGCCCCAGCCAGAAGGGATCCTCCGGCTGGATGTAATCGGGGCGAGCGAACGAGTACCCCATCAGTTTGGGATGACGGTGGCACAGCTCACGGAAACCAAGGGCCAGTTCGCGCAGACGGTCCTGCCAGGGGATACCCTCTCGCTCCCCCGCGCGGAACTGCGAGCCGACGCGCTCGGCCACGCCTCGCAGCACAGCATCCTTGTTCGGCACGTGGTGGTACAGCGACATCGGGTTCGCATCGAGCGCGGCCGCGAGTTTGCGCATGGTGAGCGCCTCTACCCCATCGGCGTCGATGAGCTGCAGTGCCATGGCGTAGATGCCGTCCTTGGTGAGCGGTACGTCCCTCTTTCGCGTCCCCCGCGGGGCCTTCCGTCGAGTTTCCATACTGTGTACGGTACACGAAAGCGGTCCACGCAGTACATGGACACCGGGCTCCCGCCGCATCGGCGGCCCTCCGGCGCGTCGAGCGGCGCGCCCTCGTCACGCAAAAGGCCCCCCCTGATCACGTATTCCGAAACAATCTGGGCCCTGTCCGGTCTCCGGCGTGAATCCGGACCAGCACCGCTCGGGTGACTGGCGCCGCGCGGCGCACTCCCCATGGACACCTTTCCAGCCAGTAAGTGCCGATCGCCGCCTTGACGCAGAAAGCAGGCCAATCGGTTCAGCAGGCGTCCGCCGCGGCCCGCATTCCAGGCGCTGACTCGCTGGAGGTGACGGTGCGGACAGCCTTGGCGGCAAGGGCGGTGGGTTACCGGCATCGGATGCAGCGGCAGGTACGCATGCCCCGCCCCCACGCCCTTCCGGTCGCCGCCGGCCGCACAGGCTGCCATTGCCGTCATTGCCTCTCCTCGACACTTCCATACATCGTATGGTAATAATGGTGAGGCGCTTCCATACATCGTATGGAAAAGCTCGCTCGGACACGCCAGGCGCCCCGCATCGCCTGCACAAACAGCCGTTGGCGCAGACCGCACCAACCAGGAAGGTAAGACCATGAAGAAGCTCACGACGCGCATCGCTGCCACCGCTTCCGCCGTGGCGGTCGCCGGTGTCGCCGTCCTCGGAGCCGGGGATGCCGCTTCGGCCGCGACTCCTGCGTCCGTGCACGTTCAGCGCCCGGCCGTCTGCATCAACGCCGACGACTACCGCTGGGACCACGGTGTCAGTTACCTGCTCGAGCAGGGCTACTCCTCCCACGGAGTCCGTGGCTGGCACCACGACGGCCGCGTCACCGAACCGGCCCGGTACGGCTGTGAGGGTCAGTTCTACCGCTGGGACCACGGTGTCAGTTACCTGCTCGAGCAGGGCTGCTCCTTCGACGAAGTCCGTGGCTGGCACCACGACGGCCGCATCACCGAACCGGCCCGGTACGGCCGTGACGGTCACTTCGACCGCTGGGACGGGGCGGGACGCGGCCGGAAGTCCGACAGCTCGGACCGATACCACTGGAGCTGCTACGAGCACGAGGTCCGGGTCCCTGGCGACCGCTGAGAGAGGCCGCATGCGCCCGTGCCTGTCCGTGATGCCTGTCGGCGGCAGGGGGCTCGGCCCCTGAGGGATCGGCGCTCCGCACCGCCGCCCAGGGGGTCGGCTGAGTGAGGGTCTGACCTTCTCCTGCCTACGGACGCCCACCATGAGTCGCAGGATCGCGTCGCCCAGCTGCCGCGACGCCACGAATCGGACGGTCCACTGACGCCGGCCAGTGCCCGAGCCCTGTGCCGTAACCCCTCTTCCCTTGTTGCCTCTTCGCAGCCAGAGGCGTCCTGGAGTGAAAGTCGATGGAGTCTTCGAGGAATGTGGTGCAGGAGCTGTCTGCGCGGCTTGTCGTCTCGCACGACTACTCGCTGCCCATGTGCATGCGCCTGCGGTACGAGCCCACTGATCCATATGTCATCCGTGCCGACTTTTTCGCCCACGGTGACGACCCGGTCGAATGGGTCCTGGGGCGTGATCTTCTGATTGATGGCCTGAGGGATTCCGCAGGCTACGGGAACGTCCGAATCTGGCCGGCCGCTGGCCGTGGTGACCAAGCGATGCACATCGCCCTCGGGTCTTCCGCGGGCACCGCCTTGCTCGAGGTCCCCGTGCAAGACGTCAAGAGCTTCCTGAAGAACACGGAAGCCCTGGTGCCGCTGGGCACCGAGCCCGGACGCATCGACTGGGGCATCGAACTGGCCAACCTGCTCGCGGAACACTGAGAAAAAACCCCAACTTCCCAGCGAAATACGCCCGTTGCGTGCTCCATCGTCCGCTGTCGCCAGACGGAAGATCAGGATACGGCCTCAACTGCGTCACACCCCCGACCACTGACGATCACGATTAGAAGAAAAGGAACGAGTGTTTATGTCCCAGTACCAGCTTCGTGTCTACACACTGTGCAGCCCTGAGGCGCTGGCCGCCTACGAGAACATCTGGTCCAAGCACATCCTCGGCCTGGCCAAGCACCGGATCACTACACACGGTGTCTGGACGGAGCCTGCGGCCCACGGGAGCAAGGCGGCGCCCCAGCTGTACGCCCTCGTTTCCTACAAGGACACCGACGACGTGCAGGAGCGACTGCTGGCGTACCTGTCCAGCGCCGAATTCCACGCCGACATGGAGGGCTTTGACATGAGCCAGATCGTCGGCGTCGTCGAGTCCGTGCTGACGCCCACCCCCGACTCACCCCTGCGGTGACAGGAGCCGAGCGGAAAGGTGTTTGACGCCTGTCGGCGTCCTGTGGTCGGGTGCCGCCCATGAGCGCAGGACAAATGCATTCCGGTATGCACCCCATTGACGACGGCCTGGTACGAAGGTTGGTCGCCGGACAGTTCCCTCAGTGGGCGGGGCGGAGGGTGGAGCGATGGCCGTCCGGTGGCACGGTCAATGCCATGTACCGGCTGGGCAATGACATGGTCGTAAGGCTGCCGCTGGTGCAGGGCGGGGCCGAGGACGTGTCGATGGAGCAGGAGTGGCTGCCCCGCCTCGCGCCCCACCTGCCCACGCGCATCCCTCAGGTGTTCGGGGCCGGGGAGCCCGCCCATGGGTATCCGTGGCCGTGGTCGGTGTACCAGTGGCTGCCGGGAGAGCTTCCCGAAGCGGGGGCGCTGAGCGAGCCCGTGCTGCTGGCCGAGGATCTGGCGGCATTCGTGGCGGCGATGCGGAGCATTACGCTGCCGGCTGCGCCGAAGGCGCACCGTGGCGGGCCGGTTGCCTCGCAAGACGCGGAGACTCGGGCGGCGATCAAGGAACTGCGCGGGATCCCGGAGGAGGACGTCGACTGCGACGCCGCGGCGGCCGTATGGGAGGAGTCGCTGTGGGCGCCGGGTTGGGACGGGCCGCCGGTGTGGCTGCACGCCGATCTGATGCCGGGCAACTTGCTGGTCGACGGCGGCCGGCTGGCCTCGGTGATCGATTTCGGGTGCGCGGGGGTGGGAGATCCGGCCTGCGATCTGTTCCCGGCGTGGAATCTGTTGCCGGCCGATGCAAGAGAAGTCTTCCGCGAGGCGCTCGCCGTGGACGACACGACCTGGGTCCGAGGCCGGGGGCGGACACTCTCGCAGGCGCTGATCGCGCTGCCGTACTACCGCAGGACGAACCCCGCGATGGCACACAACGCCCGGCATGTGATCCGGGCGGTGCTGGACGAAGGCTGAGGCATGCCACTGCGTGTCGGGGCCGTGCTGGTCACAGCCAGCCCACCTCGCTCCTAATGCGGTGCTCTCCGCAACGACGCGTCAACCCGGTCGCTAGGCTCCGCTTATGAGTGCGGAGGCCCGACGCTTGGCGAACTTCCGAGTCCACCTCGTGCCCGCGGTCCTGGCTTTGGCCAACCCGCCGTGGCAACGGGCCGTGTGGCTCGACCCGTCAACGTTCGAGAACCTGGATCACATCTTCCACACGCTCTTCGACGACTTCTGCGACGCCGACGAACCCGAGCGTTACCTCGGAATGAGCCTGAGGACGGAAGAAGAGGTCGCCCTCATGAGGGAGCTTGGTGCCGCGCTCAACGCCGCCGCAGATGAAGCGCCCAACGACACCGACGCGGAGTACCTCCAGGCGGCTGCTTGGCCGGAGGTCGTGGCCGTCGCCGGACGACTCGCTCAAGTCATGGTTGGTAACGACATGGGAGAACTCGCCGCACTGCACGAGTCCGAAGCAGGGGTCCAGCCGGCCAACCAGGCTCGCAACGAGTAAGCACACTGAGTGTCTAACCGCGTGGCAACGGCGCCGCACAACCGCAAACGTCAGCGGGCCATTAGCCAAGGTCACAAGCGCATCGGCCCGAGGACAGCAAGGATCCCAAGTTGCTGCGGGACGAAGAGGTCCCATGCCATAGCCGTGCCAGAAGGGCTGGCGAACGTCGGTCAGCAGCGGTCAACTAAGAACTCCTATCGGAATGAGCCGTGGCTCAGGAGTCGATCTCCCAGTGAAGGGCGTTTACCTGGGCGGGGGGTTCCAGCACCGCCACGAGGTGTGCTGGGTCTGCGCCGGGGGCGAGGTCGACTGCGAGGTAGGTGCCCTGGAGCCATTCATGGGGCAGGTCGGTTTCGGCGACCTTGCCGTGCAGGAGCTCGTGCAGTCGGTCCCGGTCTTGATGATCGGCGATGAGTGCGACTCGAAGGGTGCGGTGGCCGGACTTCTGCACCACAGCGGACACAAGGTGGTTGCTGTCGATGGTCACTACATCGCGGTAGCAGATCCCGTAGCTGAAGAAGGGCAGACAGGCGACCTCGAACCTGCCGTCGTCGATCTGGCGGGTCCACAACTGCTCGCGCCAGCCGGCCTCCCGCTCGGACAGATCGGCGTGAATCATGTAGTTGGACGGGCCCCGGCCGATCGGGTCCTCGTGCGTGATGATGGTGATGGCGTGCCTCCCGGCGCTGGGTCCCGACCTCAGGATCCTGCAACAGTGTCCTCGGCCGGTATACGGCAGGGTGCATTCAGACGGCGCCAGCAGATGAGCGCACATCCGAGGGTGAGGAAGGCTTCGTGGATGTCGTCGCGGATCTCCCACCGGATCCGCAGGCGGCGGAACCAGTGCAGGTGGGCGAACGCGCGCTCCACCACCCAGCGTTGGGTGCCCAGGCCGGAGCCGTGCTCGGTGCCCCGGCGTGCGATCACTGGCTTCACGCCGAGGGCCCACACGAGGCGGCGGTACTTGTCGTGGTCGTAGCCGCGGTCACCAAGCACGATATCCGGGCGGCGCCGGGGCTGGCCACGCTTGCCTCGCACCGGCGGAACGGCTTCGAGCAGCGGGATGAGCTGGGTGACGTCGTTACGGTTGCCGCCGGTCAGGGTGGCGGCAAGCGGGATGCCGGTGGCATCGGTGATCAGGTGGTGCTTGCTGCCCGTCCTGCCCCGGTCAACAGGGCTTCGTCCCGTCTTGGGCCCCCCTTTAGCGCCCTGATGTGGGAGCCGTCGACAGCCGCCCGGGAGAAGTCCAGGACGTTCGCTCCACGCAGCTTCGCCAGGAGTACCTGATGCAGCCGGGGCCACACGCCGGCCTCGGTCCACTCGACCAGGCGGCGCCAACAGGTCATGCCCGAGCCGAAGCCGAGTTCCTGTGGCAGATGTTCCCAAGCGATTCCGGTGTGCAGCACGAACAGGATGCCCTGGAACACCAGCCGGTCCGGATGCCGCTTGCGTCCAGGGTGCCGAGCCCGGCGCTCCACCTTCGGCAAGAGCGGCTCAACCACCGCCCACAGCTCGTCATCGACATGCCACGGCTTTGGCCGAGCCACTCAGCACCCCCGGATAGTCCCCGAGTGATCCAACCACCTCGGAGATCATTTCGTTAGGAGTTCTAAGCCCAGATGAGCAGACCGCCCTCCCTGAGATGCGTCCACGGCTCCTGGTTCAAGTCCAGGAATCCGTCGAAGACACCCTCGCCGAACGTCTCGACCATGCGCTTGTAGTCGCTCGGCAGCACGGCGCCCAGGCGCGACTTCACCTCAGCCCAGTCCACGTCCGGCCGCTGGGCAGGCTGTGTCCAGCCGGTGATCCGTTTGAGCCGCTCCACCCAGTCGACGTCCTCGTGCGGAGCGACCGCCAAGGGTGCTGGCACCCCCCTGTGAGCCACCGCCAACACCGGCCGCTCGGCCCCCTCGATGTCCCGCGCCGCACCCGTGCCGATCCACTGGTCCCCGTACACCCACGCTCTTATCTTCACGACCCGGTCCTCGAAGGGGACGAGGAGAGCCGCACCCCTGGACTCGTCTACCGTCGGATCGGTGAAGCCGTCGAGGACGAGGGTGCGCGGAGCGCCGTACCTGCTGTCGAGCAGGTCGGCAGGTCCTGCGGTCCCAGGTAGCTGGGCAGGTACATGTAGCTGTCCCCCGGGCCGAGTTGGGTCAACAGGTCATTGACGGTCGCTTGCGTGAGTTCCATGGCGGGCGCCACTGCTCGGCACTGTTCGATTGCGGCAGCTTCGGAGAGTGAGCACGGACGCCCACTGTGTCGGCTAGAACACGCCTGTGCGCATGTACTGCGTGAGGTTCTCGAGGATCTCGCGCAACCATGGGCTGCGGACGGCCGGCAGCCGGACCAGGGTGTGCTGGAAGGTTCCCGCGTCGGCCCGGAATAGGTCATGGGGACGCGGCGGGGGCGGGTCGTCGCGGAGAACGCCGTCGGGCATGGTGCCCGACGCGGGCAGGTGTAGGCGCGGCTCGGGGAAAGCCAGCCACATCCACACCCCGAACGGCAGCGGCACCGGGTATGCCGATGCGGCCGGGCCGGTCGGGCTCCAGGGCTCCCCTGTCTGCGGGTGGGTCGGCAGAAGGAGTATGTCGGTGTCCACGTCAGGGACGGACAGTCCCGGTCCGGCCAGGACGGCGCGCCGCGCTGGCGGGCCCGCAGGCAACAGGGCATCAAGGGCGCGTTGGAACACTTCCGCGATCAGGCCGTGCGGGACCGTCACCGGCCGACCATCCGAGGCTGCCAGCAGGTGGGCGAGCGCCCGGCCGGCTGCCGCCTCCCACTGCGGACTCCACGACCAGTAGTGGTTCGACCCCAGCCGTCCTCCCCACGTGGCAATCGGCTCGAACGGGGGCGTTTTCTCCCCCTTCTCTGCCAGCTCCGCCCAGGAGAGGGGCGCAGCGTGGATACCGTCAACGGGGACGCGGTGCACGGCGTCCGGGCTGAGCCGCACTGCCTGCCAGAGTGAACAGTCGTCGACCCTGGTCGCCACGGGGAGGTCGCATGTCTCGCAGGCCATGTTGGGCCCGTCGGCTCCGTCGAGGCCGCAGCAGGCACCGCCGCGTTTCTCAGGAATCAGCCGGGTTCCACGGATATCACCGGGCGCGATCACACTCGCCCCGGGCGTGCTGTCGGACAGGGCGTGGACCGGCGCGTAGATGCCGCGTGCCTCCGCCTCGCCCGGATCGATCTCGTCCCACATCCGCCACGGCCCTCCCCAGGGGTCCGGGTCGAGGGCGAACGTCCCGGACTCCATGAGCACCGGAAGCTGGGCCCCGTTCCCGTACTTCTGACGGGCGTGGACTGGCAGTGAGACCTGGGACAGCGGGGTGGTCAACTCGGCGCCGCATCCCGCACACACGAAAACGAACAAATGTCCTCCGCCTGGGAAACAGACGCATCGTCGCAGCTCGCCGGCAGCCAGCCAACATGTTTTCTCATCCGTTGCGGGAACGGCACCCGCCACCGTCGTGGAGTATCAACGCCGCGCGGGCAAGTGCCAGCCGCCGCTTCCGACTACGGCAAGCGACGCACTCAGTGTTCGAATTCTCGGTGTCCTGTGGCGCCTCCCGAAGTGGTGAACATCTGCTGCCCATTCTCGGGTTCTGGCTCAGCTTGCGTGAAGGGAGCCCGCTGCGTAACCGGTTGGGGATGAACCCCAGGCTGGCTAGGCTCTCGTCATGAGTGGACCGGTGTTGGTGATTGAGTTGGCGGAGCCCGTCCCACCCGAATCCATCCGGCGGCTCCGGGATCTCCTTGTCCGTTCCTCATCTCACTTTGAAGAGAAGCGGGTCGACGAGTACGACCTGAACATTCACGCGGAGAGCCTTGGCATCGCCGACACCGGGGGCATCGACGGACGTCGGCCCGTCATGGTCTCTCTCATGGGCCCCGGCATCGGTGACGAGGCGAGAACGGTCCCGTAGTGGCGGCCCTTGCGGGTCGCGTACTCGTCGACGCCAACCACCCGAGGGGCTGGCACTTCCGGCTCGGGAAGTGCGTTGACCAGCTGCAGGACGGTGCTGCGGCTGACCGACGCACCGACGATGCCGGCCAAGCGGGGCCGGCCCGGCCCGCGAGGGCGAGGCCGATCGCGGCCAGGGTCGAGCGGAGCCGCTCGGTCCGCTGGCCATGCCTTCGGGTCAGACCGGGTATCTGCTCGACGAACGTGCGGCGCGAACACTCTGCTGTCCGGCAGGCGAACCGGCGGACCCGCAGCTGGAGTACGACGCTTCGTCCCGCACTCGGAACATTGGTGGGATACCGCAGGTAGGAGCCGTGGACCTGGGCGGACCACGCTCCGCACCCTGGACGCGAGGCGCCTGTTGCGGTGCATTGCACATCAACGCGCACTATCGCGATGTTCAGGTCGACCGACAGTACGGCGACATCCGCGATCGACGGGAACAACAACTCCTCCAGCCGGAGCAAGATCTCATTCACAGCCCCGAACTGTCGGCCCGATCACTCTTGCCACTGCTCGTTTTGAGGCAACTTCCCGAGGCTCTGCAGAGAGTTCAGTCGTCACTCACAGTGCACGGATCACACAAGCTGAGCCAGAGCCCGTTCTCTTGGACAAAGCCAGGCGTCTATGCGGCCCTCGGGCTGCAATGTCTTGGGGCCACGGACTCAATGGCTGGCATGGCTGTCACCGTCGGCTGCGAGCCGGCTTTCCAGGCCCGTGATGAGCGTGTCCAGGACCAGGCGGAAGACGCGGTCCTCATCGGGGCCTGGATTCGCGTGTCCGTCTTCGTCGGCAGTGGACAGGGTGGGGGGCTTGAGGTTCGCCCACTGGTGGAGCGCGCCGTTGAGTTCGGCGGTAAGGACACCGGTGACGACGGCGCACACGAGAGCAGCGGTCTCCGGGATCTCCGGGAGCGGCACCCCTGCGGCTCCCAGGATCGCGGTGAGCGCAGCCAGGAACGGGTCTTCACGCTGGATGAAGTCCGGCTGGTGGCTGAACGAGTAGGCCATGAGCTTGGGGTGGCGGTGCGCCAGCGTCCGGAAATCCGTGGCGAGCAGGCGGATGCGCTCCTGCCAGGGAGCGTTCTCCAGCGTCACGGTGCGGAACTGGGTGCCGACCATTCTCGCGACGCCGCGCAGCACGGCCTCTTTGTTCGGCACGTGGTGATACAGCGACATCGGGTTCGCGTCCAGCACGGTCGCGAGCTTGCGCATGGTGAGTGTCTCGACCTCGTCCGTGTCGATGAGCCGCAGGGCGGCGGCATAAATCCCGGCCTCGGTCAGAGGCACATCTCTCTTCCTGGTTCCTCGCGAGGGCCGCTTCAATTTTTCCATACCCCGTATGGTATCAGTTTCATACGACGTATGGAACTGAGCCGGACCGCAGCGGCCGCTCGAGCGGTCCGGGTTGCGTGCAACTTTCCATACGCCGTATGGTGAATGTTCCATACGGCGTACGTTTCTGTGGTGCACCGCGGCATCGACCGGCGCCCCTGCCCATCCCTCCACACAGAGGAACAAGCCATGACCACGAACTCCGCGAACGACCTTCGCCCCATTCGGTCCCCGCGCGGGATCCCGCTCCTCGGCCACACGCCGCAGATCCCCGACACCAACCCGGTTGCGTACTTCGGCGAGCTGTCCAAGCAGTTCCCTGAGGGCCTCTACGGCATGGACATCGCGGGCATCGAGCAGGTCTTCGTCTACGACCCGGATCTGATCGCCGAAGTCTCCGACGAGACACGATTCTTCAAGCAGATCGAGAAGACGCCGCTGCAGCACGTCCGGGACTTCACGGGCGCGGGCCTGTTCACGGCCCACCAGCGCGAAGAGGAATGGGGCATGGCGCACCGGATCCTCCTGCCGGCCTTCAGCCAGCGCGCCATGAAGAACTACTACGGGCAGATGCTGGAGATCGCCCAGGACCTGGTGGGCAAGTGGGAGAGCAGGGAGGGCCAGCCGGTCAACATCACCGACGACTACACCCGGCTCACCCTGGACACCATCGCCCTGACGGGGTTCGGCTACCGATTCGACTCCTTCGCCAAGGAGGAGCTGCACCCCTTCCTCAACGCGCTGCTCGAGTCGCTGATCGAGTCGCTGCGGCGCTCCCAGGAGCTACCGATGATGACCAAGCTCCGCAAGGCCGACGCCAAGAAGTACGGCGAGAACATCCAGCTGATGCAGGACCTGGTCGGCAGTGTGATCAAAGAGCGCCGTGAGGGGCAGGGCAGCACTGAGGAGGACCTGCTGGGGCTGATGTTGGAAGCGGTCGACCCGGAGACCGGCGAGCGGCTGTACGACGACAACGTCCGCGACCAGGTAGTGACGTTCCTGATCGCCGGTCACGAGACCACCAGCGGTCTGCTGTCATTCGCCACCTACTCGCTGATGCGTAACCCGCACGTGCTGGCCCAGGCCTACGCCGAGGTGGACCGCCTGCTGCCCGGCGACACCGTCCCGGACTACGACACGGTCATGCAGATGGACGTCATCCCGCGGATCCTGGAGGAGACCCTGCGCCTGTGGGCTCCCATCCCGGCGATCAGCAAGGCCCCGCTGGAGGACACCGTCATCGGCGGCCGCTACGAGCTGAAGAAGGGAACGCGGGTCAACCTCCTCATGGGCCCGCTGCACACCCACCCCAACGCATGGGACCGACCGCACGAGTTCGACATCGACCGGTGGCTGCCGGAGAACCGGGTCCAGCAGCACCCGCACGCCTACAAGCCGTTCGGTAACGGCGTGCGTGCCTGCATCGGCCGCCAGTTCGCGCTCACCGAGGCCCGCCTCGCCCTCGCGCTCGTCCTGCAGAAGTTCAAGTTCTCCGACCCCAACGACTACAAGATGGACGTCCGGGAAGCGCTGACCCGCAAGCCCGGCGACTTCAATCTCGTCGTACGCACCCGCCAGGAGCACGAGCGGACCGTCTTCGGCGCTGCGGACCTGGAGACCAACGACACTCAGCGGCAGACCGCGGTCAGCGGCGTCGGGGTGAACCTGACCGTCGCCTACGCCTCCAGCCTGGGTTCCTGCGAGGACCTGGCGCGCACCATCGCCGACCGCGGCGAGCGCTCCGGGTTCGGCACCACGCTGATCAGCCTGGACGAGATGGGCGACAACCTGCCCACCGAGGGCCTGCTCGCCGTCGTCGCCGCCAGCTACAACGGCAAGGCCCCCGACAACGCCCAGCGCTTCGACGACCTGCTCGCCGCCGGTCTGCCCGAGGGCTCACTGTCGAACGTGCGGTTCGCGCTGCTGGGCGCCGGCAACACCCAGTGGGTGGCCACCTACCAGGCCTTCCCCAAGCGGATCGAGGAAGGCCTGCTGGCCGCCGGCGCCACCCCCGTCATCGAGCGCGGCATCGCCGATGCCGCTGGTGACTTCGATGGCATGGCGAGTCGCTGGATGGACACCCTGTGGGCCACCCTGGCCGAGGAGTACGCCGCAGACACCTCCGAAGCGAGCGGCCCGCGCTACCAGGTCCAGCTGCTCACCGAGGCCGACGTGCGCCCTGCCATCGTCTCCGAACAGGCCTACCCCCTCACGGTGGTGGCCAACGAGGAACTCGTGGCCGACGCGACCGGCCTGTGGGACTTCCAGATCGAGCCGCCGCGCCCGTCCGCGAAGTCCATCACCATCGAGCTCCCCGAGGGTGTCACCTACGACACCGGCAACCACCTGGCCGTCTTCGCCAAGAACGAACCGGCGCTGGTGGGCCGCACACTCGCCCGGCTCGGCGTCGACCGCGACCAGGTGCTCCGGCTCGACCAGCCTGCCGGCGGCCGCACCCACCTGCCCGTGGGCACCCCCGTCACCGCAGGCCTGCTGTTCACTGAGTTCCTGGAGCTGCAGGACGTGGCCACCCGCTCCCAGATCCAGGCCCTGGCCGAGTACACCGAGTGCCCGTGGACCCGGCCGCAGCTGCAGGCCTACATCGCCGACACCACCGAAGCCGAGGAGCGCTACCAGAGCGAGATCCTGGGCAAGCGGGTCTCCGTGCTGGGCCTACTGGAGCGCTTCCCCGCGGTCGAGCTGCCGCTGGCCGTCTTCCTGGAGATGACGGGCCCGATCCGTCCCCGTTTCTACTCCATCTCCTCAGCCCCGCTGGCTAACCCGCGCCAGGTGCGCCTGACCGTCGGCCTCCTCGAAGGCCCCGCGCTGTCCGGTGACGGCCAGTACCGCGGCACCTGCTCCTCCTACATCGCGGGCCTCGAGCCCGGTGACGTCTTCTACGGCTACGTGCGCGTGCCCTCCCCGACCTTCGCTCCGCCGGCCGACCCCGCCACGCCGCTGATCCTCATCGGCCCCGGCACCGGCATCGCGCCGCTGCGCGGCTTCCTGGAGGAGCGCGCCTGGCAGCACGAGAATGGCACGCAGGTGGGCCTGTCGCAGGTGTTCACCGGCTGCCGCCACCCGGAGCACGACTACTTCTACCGCCAGGAGATGCAGAACTGGGAGCAGTCCGGGATCGCCCAGGTCCACACCGCCTACTCCGCGGTGACCGGCCACGCGGCCCGGTTCGTGCAGAACGCCATCGCCAACACCGCCGACACGGTGTGGCAGGCCATCGAAGACGGCGCGTACATCTACGTCTGCGGTGACGGCCGCCGCATGGCGCCCGCCGTGCGCGAGGCCCTCGCCGCGATCTACCGCCAGCGGACCGGCGCCGACGACGAGGCCGCCCAGCAGTGGCTCGCCCAGCTCGAGGCCGACGAGCGCTACCAGCAGGACGTCTTCGCCTGATCCCCCGACGCCGGGAGGGCGTGCGGCGGTCCTGACCCCGCACGCCTCCCGGCCACCACAAGCCCGCCAGACACCACTCACGGCACCGATCGGCCCGAACCGCCGGGAGTGCCGCTCACAGAAAGCAGCTCACCATGGACACCATGCTCGCCGGACGCTTCTACGTGGACTCGAAGAAGTTCGTCGTGGAAGAGGTCCCCGTCCCGGTGCCCGGCCCGGGCGAGGTGCTCGTCGAGGTCAAGGCCGCAGGCGTGTGCCTGTCGGACGTCCACCTGCTCGACGGCTCCCTCGCCCCGCTCTTCCTGGAGTCCGACGCGGTCACGGTCGGCCACGAGGTCGCCGGTGTCATCCACACGCTCGGCTCCGACCTCAAGCGCGGCCTGACTGTCGGCACCCGCGTCGCCATCGAGGCCGGCAAGGTCTGCGGCCAGTGCGAAGGCTGCGTGCGCCGCCGCCCCTGCACCGAGGTTCGTACCGCCGGCATCGACTACGACGGCGGCTGGGCCCACTACATGGTCACCCCGGAGGAGACCCTCGTACCCATCCCCGACAACCTCCCGTTCGACCAGGCCGCGATCATCCCCGACGCGGTCTCCACCCCCTACGCCGCCGTCGTCGCCACCGCAGGCGTACGACCCGCCCAGTCCGTCGGCATCTGGGGTGTGGGCGGAGTCGGCGCGCACAACGTCCGCGTCGCCCGCCTGGCCGGCGCCGCACCGATCATCGCCGTCGACCCGCTGCCCAGCGCCCGCGAGCGCGCCCTGTCCTTCGGAGCGGACCTCGCGCTCGACCCGGCCGCCCCCGACTTCGCCGAGCAGGTACGCAAGGCCACCGCTGGAAAGGGCCTGGACTTCGCCTTCGACTGTGCCGGCGTGCCCGCCGTCCGCGAGCAGGCCGCCTCTGTGCTCGGCATGGGCGGCTCCCTGATCCTGGTCGGCATCACCCCCAGGCCGCTCACCATCACTGAGGGCCTGACCTTCAACTACATGATGAAGCAGGTGCGCGGCCACTACGGTGCCACCCCCGAGGGCGTCGTCGAGCTGGTGCAGCTGGCTTCCAGCGGGCGCCTCGACCTGGCCCCCTCCATCACCGACCACCTCCCGTTGGCCGAAGCCGCCGACGCGGTCCGCCGACTGGAGAACAAGATCGGCGACCCGATCCGTCTCATCCTCGTCCCCTGATAACTGAACAGAAAGTTCATCAAGACCACCTCGGGCAGGGGTGAGTGGGCGCCGGTGCTTGAGGGGGCACCGGCGTCCACGGCTTTCCGGTATCCAGGCGGCCTGGCCGCCGACTCCGGCTCAGGTGAGCTCGGGCACGGGCGCCGGTGACCTCGCCGTGCGCTCGATGCTGCGATCGCCGGCTCGGAAAGTGAGCTGACCCCTTGTGCCGCGGGCCGCGGAACCGCTGCCGCCGACTCGTAGCTGAGTGCCAGAACCCGACGTCCCCCGAAGCGGCGCACAGTCCGCCCGCCTACGGCCGCACGGCCCATCCACCTCCGGCACAGCGGAGACCGCCCACGGTCAGGACGAAGGCATGTTCGCGGACCACGTCCCCGCCACCCGTACTCGCGCTGGCGCTGGCGCTAAAAGCGCTGATGCTGGCCCTCGCCGAGGAGAACGTCGTCGTATCCACCCCGGCGGATCTCACAGGGGAGGCTGCCGTGACCATGCTTCTCGTCGCCTGCGCTCCGCGTCCGGAGCATTCTGTGTGCGGCAGAGGGGCATCGACGGCGCTCCGAGCCCTCGCGGTCGACATGACCTGGACGACGCCGCATCAGACGAGGGTGGGCAGAGGGCGCCGGATGACTTCATGGGCGTCGTCCGGGGGGACGCCCAGCATGCGCAGGGACATTTCGGCCAGGTCGGAGGCGGTCTCGTCGCCGTCGAGGTCGGGGCGGGCCAGCCGCAGGGCCACGAGGGACATCAGGGTGCCGCCTACGGCGGACAGGGCGGTGGTCGCGTTGCTGCAGGTGAAGCGGCCCGAGGCGATGCCGACCTCCAGGTCGCGCAGGGCTCGCGGGGCGAGTCCGCGGTCGGAGTGAATGTAGGCCAGACCGCGGTCACGCAGGATCTGCATGAGCTCCGGGTGGGAGTCGGCCATCTGGGCGGTGAGCCGGAAGCCCACCGCGACGAGCTCGGCCGGGTCGTCGATCCCTTGTACGTGCTCGTCGATGATCTGCCCGAACTCCTCCAGGGCGTCCGTCACCGCGGCGTCGAACAGCTCCGTCTTGGACTCGAAGTGGTTGTAGAAGGAGCCGAAACCGACGTCCGCGCGCTCGGCGATGGCCTGGATGCTGGCGCTGGTGTCCCCGGTCTCCGCGAGGATGTGCCGGGCCGCACGGATGAGCGCCTGACGGGTCTCGGCACGGCGCCGCTCGAAACGGTTCTTGGTCGGGGCTGACGTCGGCATACGGCGAGTGTAACAACCGTCGCGATGAGTATGCCATCACTGATGAAAGCATCAATTCTTTGGTCTCACTCTATTGACGACGAGAAACCGCATAGTTGATGATTTCCTCATTACAGCAATGTTGCCTGGAGGACACCATGTCCCGCACCCCCGTTAACAGAGCCGCTCCTCAGACGCCCCACCAAGACCTCCACAGCGAGCAGGGCGCCCTTCGCGGCGAGCATCCCGGACGCTCACGGAACCCGGTCATCAAGGTGGTGGACTTGGCCTGGCTGGAGTTCGAGAAGCCGGACCTGGACAGGGCCGAGGTGTTCGCGCGCGACTTCGGGTTCGCGACCGCCGCCCGCACCGAGGAGGAGCTGTGGCTGCGTGGCACGTTCGCGGGCCCACCTTGCATGGTCATCCGGCGCGGGCGTGCGTCCCGGTTCATCGGGCCGGCGTTCCGCGCGGCCGAGCGGGCCGATCTCGACCGGCTGGCCCGCGTCACCGGCAGCACGGTCCGGGACATCCACGTGCCGGGCGGTGGACAGTCAGTCACCATGCTCGACCCCTCGGGCCTTCCGGTCCGGGTCGTGCACTGCGCCGAACAGCTGCCCGCACTGCCCGAGCAGCCCCCGCTGGTCCTCAACTTCGGCACCGATCAACGCCGCACGAACGCCACCCAGCGACCGCCGCGTGAACCGTCCCGTATCCAGCGGCTGGGTCATGTGGTGCTGGAGACACCAGTGTTCGCCCGCACCCTGGACTGGTACCTGGACACCCTCGGACTGATCGTGTCCGACTTCCTGTTCCTGGACGGACAGCGCGGGCGCGGTCCGACGATGGCGTTCATCCGCTGCGACCAGGGAAGCATGGCAGTCGATCACCACACGCTGGCCCTGCACCTGGGGCCCGGCACCGGCTACGTCCACTCCGCCTACCAGGTCACCGACCTCGACGCTATCGGAGCCGGCGGCGAGTACCTGGCCGAGCGCGGCTACCAGCGCAGCTGGGGCATCGGCCGGCACATCCAGGGCAGCCAGCTCTTCGACTACTGGCGCGACCCCGACCACTTCATGGTGGAGCACTTCGCCGACGGCGATCTCTTCTCCTGCGACCTCGAACCCGGGTGGGCGCCGATGTCGGCGAGCGGTCTGGCCCAGTGGGGCCCGCCGGTCACCCGCGACTTCCTGGGCACCAACCCGTCCCCCGCCAAGCTGCGCGAGGTCATGACGGCCCTGCGCGGCGACAACGAACTCGACCCCGCACGCCTGCTGGGCCTGATGAAAGCGATGAGCTCATGAGCACCAATATTCTGCGCACCACCGACGGCTGGTGGGTCGTCCGGGACGAACGCGCCGTCCGCATCGAGACCAAGGCGGTCACCACCGCCGACTTGCTCGCCGACCGGGACGCGGTCCGCGAAGCCGCCGGCTCCGCCGAGAGCGGCACGCCCGTCGCCGACCTGGTGGCGCTGCCTCCGGTGACCACGCCATGCCGAGTGGTCGCCCAAATGGTCAACTACCGCAGCCACGCCCGCGATTCGGGCTTCACCGGCGACGTACCGCCCACCTTCTTCCGTAAGGCGTCCGGCTCGATCAGCGGCCCGCACGAGGAGGTCGTCCGCCCCGCGCACGTGAAGTTCCTCGACTACGAGGTGGAACTGGGCCTCGTCATGGGCGCACCCCTGCCCGTGGGCACAACCGTCAAGGAGAGCGACCTGCCGCACTACGTCGCCGGTCTTGTCCTGACCAACGACGTCAGCGCCCGCGACGTCCAGCTGACCAAGACCCAGTTCTACGAGAGCAAGTCCTACCCGACCTTCACTCCCACGGGGCCGTACTTGGCGCTGCTGGAGCCCGAGGACTTCGCCCATCTGCTGAACCTGCGGCTGCGGCTGTCGGTCAACGGCGCGCCGCGCCAGGACCGCACACTCGCCGACATGATCGTACGACCCGCGCAGGCCCTCACCCTGCTCGCGCGCTTCCAGACGCTCGAGCCCGGCGACCTGCTGCTGACCGGCACGCCCGGCGGCACCGCACTCAAGGCTCCGCCCAAGCCGGTCGCGAAGATCAGTGCCCTGCTGCCGCCCGCGGTGAAGTGGAAGGCGTTCTTCAAGGGCCAGGCCAAGAATCCGCACTACCTGCGCAACGGTGACCTGATCACCGCTACGATCGCCACCCCGGACGGGCGGATCGACCTGGGCGAACAGCGGAACGCCGTTACGGACGCCACGTGAGCGCCACTTCCCGGAAACCGGTGGTGATCATCGGTGCGGGACCCGTCGGCGTCACGGCCGCCCTCCTGCTCGCCCGGCACGGAGTGCGCAGCCTGCTTCTCGAACGCCACCCGGACATCTACCCGTTGCCGCGCGCTGTCGTCGCGGACGACGAGATCCGCCGGATCCTGCAGAGCGTCGGTGTCCACGAGGAGTTCGCCGCCGTCGCCCGCCCGGCGCGCGGGCTGCGGCTGCTGGACCCCCGGCGCCGCGTGATCACCGAGTTCCCGCGGTCCCTGCACGGACACCACGGCTTCCCGCAGACCAGCATGTTCGACCAGCCGGAGCTGGAACGCCTGCTGCGCGAGGCTCTGGCGCGCCGCCCGGAGTGCGAGCTGTGGAGCGGGGTGGAGGTCGTGTCCGTCACCCAGGACGCCGACGGATCACACGCTCCGACGGGTCCGGTCCAGGTCACTTTCCGCCGCGACGGCAGCGACGAGGAGGAGCACGTGCGGGCCGATGCTGTCCTCGGCTGCGACGGCGCGGGCAGCCTCACCCGCGACGCCATCGGCGCCGTCTGGGAGGACCTGCACTTCGAGGAGACCTGGCGGGTCATCGACGTGCGCACCAGCCTCCCGGTGCGCACCTGGGAGGGCGCCGAGCAGATATGCTCCCCCACCCGGCCGGCCACGTTCATGCGCGTCGGGGAGGACCGCTACCGCTGGGAGTTCCGGCTCGCCGAGAGCGAGCACCTGGACGGCCCGGACGGGTGGGAGCGCCTGCGCGAGCTGGTCGCCCCGTGGGTGGACCTGCCGCCCGACGCCTCGCCGGGCGACGACTTCGAGGTGATCCGGCAGGCGCAGTACACCTTCCTGGCCCGCCTCGCCGACCAGTGGCGCCGAGGGCGCGTCTTCCTGCTGGGCGACGCCGCCCACCTCACCCCGCCCTTCGTCGGGCAGGGTCTGTGTGCGGGCCTGCGTGATGCCCACAACCTCACCTGGAAGCTCGCTCGCGTCCTCCAACAGGGCGCACCCGACGGGCTGCTGGACACTTACGAGCGCGAGCGCAAACCGCACGCCCGCCATGTGATCCGCGTCGCGGTCGCCGTCGGCTGGGCCATGACCGGCGGCCAGGACCGCGGTGCGGCGTTCCGCCGGGCCGTCGTGGGCACGCTCTGTCGCATCCCCGGCGCGACCGCGGCGGTGAGTCGTGACCTCAGCCCAGCCCTGACCGCGGGCCCACTCGTACGGCGCCGTCCCCGGCTGACCGGGCGCGTACTGACCGGCACTTTCTGCCCGCAACCGTATGTACTGCACGACGGCAGGCGAGTGCGCCTCGATGACGCGCTCGGCAACTCCTTCGCCGTCCTGACCACCGTGCCGCCGACCGCGCAGATGACGGCCGTGGCCACAGCACTGGGCTCACCCACGATCCACCTCGACGACCTGGGTGACGACCACACCCTGGCCGCCTGGCTGGCACGCGGCCGGGCGGACGCCGTGCTGCTGCGCCCCGACCGCGTCGTGCTGGACACCGTCCCGGCCGGCACCGGCGCCTTCACGGACACCGCCGCCTGGGCTCCCCTGCTGCACACGGCCCGCCATACCGCCGATGTTCGGCCCGTCCCCTGACGAGGAGCACCACGCCATGACCACCCCGCACCTCGCACCGTACCCGGAACCCTTCTTCACTCCCGATCCGGAGGCGGCCGCGCACAGCCGCATCGCGGACTTCGCCCAATGGGCCACCCGGCACAAGGGTGCCCCTGGCGCCCACGAACCCACCGACTACCAGGCCCTGTACCGCTGGTCGGTCACCGACCTGGAGGGGTTCTGGGCCGCGGTGTGGGAGTACTTCGACATCGATGCGACGACTCCGTACCAGTGTGTGCTGGCCGAGGAGACCATGCCCGGCGCCCGCTGGTTTGCCGGCGCCACCCTCAACTACGCCCACCATGCGCTGCGCAACCTTCGCCCGGACGCGCCCGCGATCACCGCGCTGGACGAGACCGGAGCCGGCTACGAAATCACGGGCCGGCAACTGCGCGCCCGGGTCGCCTCCGTCGCAGCCACCCTGCGCGACCTGGGCGTCGGACAGGGCGACCGGGTGGTGGGCTACCTGCCCAACACCCCCCACGCCATCATCGCTTTCCTTGCCACCGCCAGCCTGGGCGCGGTGTGGTCGGTGTGCGGCCAGGACTACGCACCCAAGGCCGCCGCCGACCGCTTCGCCCAGCTCGAACCCAAGGTCCTCATCAGCGCGGACGGCTACCTCTTCAACGGCACTACGCATGACCGCCGTGCCGCCTCACTCGAACTGGCCGCCGCCCTGCCAACGCTGAAGGGCACGGTGGTCGTGGAACACGTGGGCCTTGCCTGGCCCGAGGGCGGGCACCCGGGTCTGACGGTGCCCTGGGATCACGCGGCCACCCGCACCGAGGACCTCTCTATTGCCCCGGTGCCGTTCGATCACCCTCTGTGGGTGGTGTTCTCCTCCGGCACCACCGGCGTGCCCAAGGGCATCGTCCACGGGCACGGCGGGGTTCTGCTCGAACATCTCAAGATGCTCGGCCTGCACTGCGATCTGGGCACCGGGGACCGCCTGCTGTGGTACACCACCACCCACTGGATGATGTGGAACCTGGTCGTCTCCACCCTGCTGACCGGTGCCACCACCTGCACCTACGACGGAAGCCCGGCACCGCAGGCGCGCCCGGACATCCTGTGGGAGCTGGCGGCCTGCCACAAGGTCACCCTCTTCGGCACCAGCCCCCAGTACCTGCTGGCCATGGCCAAGCTGGGCATCGAACCCTCCGCGCACGACCTGTCGGCAATCCGCGTCATCGGCTGCACCGGCTCCGCTTTGCCCGCCTCCACCTACCCCTGGGTCCGCGACCACGTGGGCGCAGGCGTCCAACTGGCCTCCACCAGCGGCGGCACGGACGTCGTCTCCAGCTTCGCCGGCAGCGCCACCACGACCGCTGTCTGGGCGGGAGAGTTGTCCGCCCCCAGCCTGGGCGTGGCGCTGGCCGCCTACGGCGAGACGGGCACCCCTGTCCTCGACCAGGTCGGCGAACTGGTCGTCACCCGCCCCATGCCGTCCATGCCGCTGTATTTCTGGAACGACCCCGACGGCAGCCGCTACCACGACGCCTACTTCGGCGCCTACCCCGGTGTGTGGCGGCACGGCGACTGGATCACGCTCACCTCGCACGGCTCGGTGATCGTCCACGGCCGCTCCGACGCCACCCTCAACCGTAACGGCGTGCGCCTGGGCAGCGCCGACATCCATGACATCGTCGAACGCCTACCCGAGATCATCGAGGCCCTCGTCATCGGCGCGGAGGAACCCGACGGCGGCTACTGGATGCCGCTCTTCGTCGTCCTCGCCGACGGGGTCGGCCTGGACGACTCCCTGCGCGACCGGATCCGCGACGCGATCCGCACCGGCGTCTCACCCCGCCACGTCCCCGACGAGATCCTCGCCGTGCCGGCGCTCCCGCACACGAAGACCGGCAAGAAGCTCGAGGTTCCCGTCAAGCGCCTGCTCCAGGGCGTCCCCACCGAGCAGGTCCTGAACCCCGCGGCGGTCGACAACCCCGACCTGATCGCCTACTTCGCCCGCCTGGGCGCGGAGCGGAACAAACGCTCAACACACCACACATGACGTCGGTCAGGGAACCACAGGCCCACGTGACAGCACCGGGTCCTTGTGCCCCGCCCGGCTCCGCAAACCCCGTCCCCACGGGGTGGTGCCGGGGCGGTCAACCCGCCCCGGCACCACACACATCCGAAGTAAGAGAGAAATGATGAGCATGACCGACCGCGAACCGCAGACCCTCGACGTCCTTGACGATCCCGGACGAAAGGTGCTGTTCACCGAGGCCCGCACCGCGAACACCTTCGCCGAGGTGGCCGTTGCCGACGACGAACTCGCCATGATCTGGGAACTCGCCCGCTGGTCGCCGAGCGCCGCCAACGGTCAGCCTCTGCGCGTGCTCTTCGTGCGCACCCACGAGGGCAAAAAGCGACTGGCCCGGCATCTCGACGAGGGCAACAGAGCCAAGACGCTCAGTGCGCCGGCCGTGGCGATCCTGGCGTACGACATCGACTTCCACGAGCAGATGCCGACAGTCTTCCCGGCCCGCGGCGAGATGCTGCGAGCGGCCTTCGCCGACCAGGCCGAGAAGCGCGAGAGCATCGCAGCATACAACTCGGCACTGCAGACCGGGGTCTTCCTGCTCGCGGTGCGCGCAGCGGGGCTCGCGGCGGGTCCCATGGCCGGCTTCGACAGGGCCGGCGTGGACGAGGAGTTCTTCACCGGTACCAACTGGCGTTCGCATCTGGTGGTCAACATCGGCCACCCCGGCGCCGACCCGTGGTTCCCGCGGCTGCCCCGCGTGCCCGTCGAGGACGCCGTCACCTGGGCCTGACGGCCCCTGCCGCCGGGTCACCCGGAAGCCGAAATCCGAGCACCGAGAGTGGTCGGCGTGGAGGTGAGAGGCCCCATGACGTGAGCGCCGGTACTCTCTTGAGTACCGGCGCTTACTTCTCCCACGCCTGCGGCCAGCCGCACCAGTTCGTGGATGCGCTGCTTGCCGGTGCTTTGTCCACTGCCGGGCGAGACCTGGGAGGTGAGGGGCGGCCAGGCGGAGCTGGCGGCTGTTCGGCACAGCAGTGCGCCACCGCGACAAGGGATGACGTTCTCCGTCCGAGCCAACGCGTCACCCGCTGTCAGTCGGCCTGCCGCTCGGCGGGGCGCAGCCCGGCGGTCCACTTCTCCTCGATACGTCCGAACTTCCACACGGCCAGGGAAGCAGCCCACGGGGCGAAGAAGAGACCGACGACGGCGAAGCCGATGGTGTTCAGGTCCAGGTGGCCGTCCAGTCCCAGAACATGCCGTGCAGGCCGGCCTTGTCGGCAAGCAGACCCAGCGGCTCGGCGGTGCCGATGATCAGCGCGGCGGCGACGGGCAGGCCGGTGATGGTGAGGTTGTAGTAGACCTTCCGTACCGGCTTGGAAAAGGCCCACTCGTAGGCGAAGTTCATGAAAGAACCGTCGATGGTGTCGAGCAGGCTCATTCCGGCTGCGAAAAGGACCGGCAGGCAGAGAAGTGGCGTACCAGGGCAGGTCGGAGACCGCTCCGGAGCCGGCCAGCACCAGGAGAGCTACCTCGGTGGCGGTATCGAAGCCAAGGCCGAGCAGCAGGCCGAGCGGATACATCTGCCTGCCATGGCCTGGTGATCGACTTCATCACGCGCCCCAGCAGGCGGTTGACGAGGCCGCGGTTGTTGAGCTGTTGCTCCAGCGCGGCCTCGTCGACGTGGCCGCAGCGCATGGAACGTCCCGGAGACGGTCGTGCCGATCAGCTGGGTGACGTGGTGTAGTTCGGAGTTGTCGTCGCGGACCGGTCCAGCGAGGCCTCTGACTCCCAGGGAGAGTACGAGGGCCAGCCCGAATACGACGCTGGAGGTGCCCCAGGGAGAACCAGAATCCTACTGACAGGGGGCGTCGGCCCTCCTCCATGAGCTTCCGGGTGGTGTTGTCGATCGCGGCGATGTGGTCGGCGTCGAACGCGTGCCGCATGCCCAGGGTGTAGGCGCTCACCCTGATGCCGATCCCGAAGCCCTTGGCACCCAGGCTGTAGTGCTCCGGCACCACGATCGCCACCAGCATGAACCACCCGATGACATGCAGCGCGATGATAAACGTGGGCATTCCGGCGCCGGCCCCACTCGACACGGCTCATCGAGCCGGATATACGGCGCCAGCGTGAAGGGGGCTGCCGGGGTGCGTGCCTGTCATGCGTGGCCTTCCTTCGCTTCTCGGGCCAGGTCAGTGGCGACGTGCGGCGTCGCACGGGCGCCCGGTAGGCGGAAGGGGTCTTTGACCCGCTCCCGCCTACCGGGCGCTTCATACGCGTTCAGACGACGTGCACTGCTGAGCCCGCGGTGCACCCGGCGCCGGTCTCACCTGCCGCGGCTCCAGTCGTGGTGGGACCCGTTCCAGTCGTCCCGGTAGTTCCAGATGCGCTTCCAGTCGCGGTCCTCGTCATCCCAGCGGTAGAAGTGACCGTGGCGGTCGTACCGGTACCAGTGGTTGTAGCAGTCGCTGTACTGCGGGTCGTAGTAATGGCGGTTGCCGTAGTCGCCCCAGCAGTAGTAGTTCTCCTCGTGGTTGTGCCGGTAGGCGACGTTGTGGTGCCAGCGGCTGTCGTCGGCCTTGACACTGACGGCTGAGGGCTGGACATGCGCGGATACAGGAGTCACGGCCGAGGCAGTGCCGCCGGCGCCGAGAACGGCTCCACCCGCGACCGCGGCGGAGGCGGCAGCGAGAGAAATGCGCTTCGTGAGCTTCCTCATGGGTTTCCTTTCAAGTGGGCGCGATCCGCGATCCCAGCGATTGCTCATGCAGGTGATGCGATGCGCCATCTGTTGGCGTAGCCGCTCGGCGCGATTCACTCCTGGTGAGAGTCGGGCCGGCAGCCACTCGAAGCAGAGGCCACCGGTAAGACGGCACTCCACGATGTTCCATACGTCGTATGGAAGCGTCTTCAATTCGTACCATACGACGTATGGAAGTGTCGAGCACAGAGCGTCGCAGCCACCAAGGGTCGTTGCGGGGCGAGGAGTTCGAGGCATGCGTGGCACAGGTCACTATGAGACAAGTTGACTCATAGATTGACTGTGAGTCAATCTGTCTCACATAGGGGGTCGCGAAAGATCAGCTTTCGCGACTATCCGCAGATGTCGTAAATGCCGCTGCGTTAGCGCACAAGGTCTCTACTGGAGGAAACCATGACCTCTACGATCACCAAGAAGGCCGGCAAGGGCCGCACCGACGGTGTCGTCTCCGAGCTGGCCACCTACTTCCACATCAAGCCGGGACACGAGCAGGAGTGCGCGGCGGCCTGCCGGCAGATGTGCGACGCCCTGGCGCAGGGCACCATGGCCGACACCATCAAGACCGGTCTGCGGGACACCCGCCACGTGATCTTCAACAACGGCACGGAACTGCTGTGGGCCACCACCTTCGAGACCGAGTGGGACCCCTACATCGACGACGCGTTCCTGACCGTCGGCTTCGAGCATTTCGTGGCCTGGATGCAGCACACCACCGAGTGGGACACCAAGATCGCCCCGTGGATCGAGCAGTCCGGCGGCCTTAAGTCACTCACCGGCGACAAGACGCGCGAAGGCTTCGAGGAGCACATCCTCGCAAACATGGCCGGCATGAAGCAGATCCTCCAGGACGGGCAGCAACAGGCCGCCGCCTACTGGAACCCGGTCAGCTCCCTGACGATGCCCGAGATCGTCAAGGCCCACCGGATCAACGCCGCCTTCCAGGAAGTCCTGGACAACCCCGCCGCCGAGGAAGCCCTCTCCCACCCCGCCCTCCAGCCACTCCTCGCCCAGGCCGCCAGCTGACCCCTCCCCACACCCCGGAGGGGGCACCCCCACCCCTCCGGGGCATCGACCGCTAGCCATAGGCAACTTTGTGAATGCATTCACTTTCATAAAGCCGCCTGAACCCCGTGGAGAGGCAGTTGGTACGGCCATGGCACCCGACGCGATAGCCCGCTGGCAGTTCGGAATCACCACCGTCTACCACTACCTTTTCGTGCCGCTGACGATCAGTCTGGCCGGCATCACGGCCGGCCTGGAGACGGCGTGGGTGCGCACGAGGCAGGAGAAGTATTTCCACGCCACCAAGTTCTGGGGGAAGCTCTTCCTCATCAACATGGTGATGGGTGTGGTCACCGGCCTCGTCCAGGAGTTCCAGTAAACATCCCGGTGGCGTACTGGTCGTACCGCTTCATGATCATGTTCGGGATGGCCTCCGTCGCTGTCGGCGTGGCCGGGTTGTGGCTGACCCGCAACCAGCGCTGGATCGCCCCGGCTTTCGTCACCCGGTCGGACGAGGTGCCGCACCTGATGGTCACCAGGAACCGGGCCCTCGGGCCGTTCCTGACCAAGTGGGCCTGGCGAGCGGCCATCTGGACACTGGGATTCCCGCTGATCGCGAATTCGTTCGGCTGGATCTTTACGGAGACCGGCCGCCAGCCATGGGTCGTCTACGGCCTGATGCGCACCTCGGACGCCGTCTCTCCGGGGGTGAGCGCCGCGGAGATGCTCACCACCCTGATCGGCTTCACCGTCCTGTACGGCGTCCTCGCCGTCATCGAGGTCAGGCTGATGGTCAAGTACGCCACGGCCGGCCCCCGCCTCGACGAACAGCCGCCGCAGCCTGACCTCCGGCTGCGTGATCCGTCCTCCGCCGAGGACGACAAGATCCTCACTTTCGCCTACTGACCGGCCGTCAGGACGTTTAGCCATGCACCTCCAAGACTTCTGGTTCCTGCTGATCGCCTTCTTCTGGACGGGCTACTTCGTCCTGGAGGGCTTCGACTTCGGTGTCGGCGTGCTTACCAAGCTCCTCGCCCGTGACGAGCTCGAACGCCGCGTGCTGCTCAACACCATCGGGCCCGTCTGGGACGGCAACGAGGTGTGGATGATCGCGGCCGGCGCCGCGACCTTCGCCGCCTTCCCGGGCTGGTACGCCACTCTGTTCAGCGGCTTCTACCTCCTGCTGTTCGCTGTTTTGGTCTGTCTGATCGTGCGGGCGGTGGGCTTCGAGTACCGCCCCAAGCGCGACGGAATACGGTGGAAGCGCAACTGGGAGCACGCCATCTTCTGGTGCTCGCTGCTGGCACCGCTGCTGTGGGGGCTGGTCTTCGCCAACATCGTCCACGGCGTCGCCATCGACCGGCGGCAGGTGTACACCGGCGGTCTGAGCGGCCTGTTTCACCCCTACGCGCTGCTCGGCGCGCTGACCCTGTTGGCGGTTTTCACCGTCCACGGAGCGGTGTTCGTCGCGCTCAAGACCGTCGGCGACATCCGCGTCCGTGCTCGCACACTCGCCTTCCGACTCGGTGCTCTGGCCGCCGCGCCCGCCGCGGCCTTCCTGGTCTGGACGCAGGTGGACCGCGGCAACGGCCGCAGCCTGGCGACGACGGTCCTCGCGCTGGCCGCATGGGGCCTCGCGCTCGCCTGCACCAGGGCTCGCCGTGAGGGGTGGGCGTTCACCTTCTCCGCCGTCACCGTGGCGGCCACGGCAGCCACGTTGTTCCTGACTCTTTATCCCGACGTCATGCCGTCCACGCTGAATCCGGCCTGGAGTCTGACCGTCACCAACGCGTCCTCCTCGGCGTACACGCTGGGGATCATGACCTGGGTGGGCGCCGTCTTCGCTCCGCTGGTCATCGGCTACCAGGCCTGGAGCTACTGGGTGTTCCGCAAGCGCATCGGCACCCACCACATCCCGCGGACCGACTCACCCGGACCCGCTCACGCCCCCTCTCGCGCGCCTTCTCACACACAAGGAATCGGTATGGCCCTTGCCCCTGTCCCGGACAGGCCACGCATCCTCATCGCCGGTGGCGGATACGTAGGTCTCTACACCGCGATGCGTCTGCTGAAGAAGCTGCGCCGCGGCGAGGCGAGGGTCACGGTCGTGGACCCCCGCCCGTACATGACCTACCTGCCCTTCCTGCCGGAGGCGGTAGCCGGCAACGTGGCCCCGCGCAACCTGGTCGCTTCGCTGCGCGATGTCCTGACCGGCGCGGAGGTAGTCACCGGCCACATGGTCTCCGTCGACCAGGCGGACAAGGTCGCCCACGTCCGCGCCGCGGCGGGTGACGCGCTCGAGCTGCCCTTCGATCACCTCGTTGTCGCGCTCGGCTCGGTCTCCCGCACGTTCCCGATCCCCGGCCTCGCCGAGCACGGCATCGGCATGAAGTCGGTCGAGGAGGCCGTCAGCCTGCGCAACCACGTCATGGCCCAGCTGGACCGCGCTGACTCCGCCACGGACGAGACGGTGAAGCGCAAGGCCCTGACCTTCGTCTTCGTCGGTGGCGGCTTCGCCGGGGTGGAGACCATCGCGGAGGTCGAGGACATGGCCGGCGACGCTGCCCGGGCCTACCGCAACGTCAGCCGGGAAGACATGCGCTTCATCCTGGTCGAGGCCGCCGGTCGCATCCTGCCCGAGATGGGTGCGGACCTCGGTGTCTGGACCATGGAGAAGCTTCAGGCACGCGGCATCGACGTGCACCTCGAGACCTCCATGGCGTCCTGCGTAGACCAGCACGCGATCCTGACGAACGGTGTCGAGACGGATGCTTCCACGATCGTGTGGACAGCCGGTGTCCGGCCCAGTCCCGCCTTGACCCGCTTCGGCCTGCCGCTCGGTCCGCGTGGCCACGTCGACACCCGGCCCACCCTCCAGGTCAGGGGCCTGGACCACGTGTGGGCCGCGGGCGACAACGCCCAGGTTCCCGACCTGGCCGCTGAAGAGGGCGCATGGTGCCCGCCCAACGCGCAGCACGCCGTACGTCAGGCTCCGGTGCTCGCGGACAACGTGATCGCGGCTCTGCGCGGCCGTCCGCCGAAGGTGTACCGGCACAAGAACTTGGGCGCGGTGGCCGGCCTCGGCCTCCACAAGGGCGTCGCGATCCTCTTCAACAGGATCAAAATCAAGGGTCGCCCGGCGTGGTGGTTCCACCGCCTCTACCACGGCAGTCGTGTGCCGACGCTGAACCGCAAGATACGGGTGTTCGTGGACTGGTTCTTGGCCTCGCTCCTGAAGCGGGAAACCGTCGGCCTCATCGAACTGGAGCACCCGCGCGACCCTTTCACCGAGGCGGCCACGCCGGCCCCGCCCGACGAGCGAGCGTGAGCCGCTCTCCCCTGAGGGGGACCGGTCTGGTCCCTTCCCTCTCCGCCATACCCCCGTCCGCTACCTGGAGGGCTGTCCTATGTCCCAGAACGTCGCCGTCACCGCTCACGGCGCTGAAACCGCACCTGCGAATGTGCCTGTCGACCCGTCACACCAGCGTCGCTGGTGGATCCTGCTGGTCATTTCCCTCGCCCAGCTGATGGGTGTCCTCGACGGGACCATCGTGAACATCGCCCTGCCGTCCGCCCAGCTCGACCTGGGCTTCTCGGACGCCGACCGGCAGTGGGTGGTCACCGCCTACGCGCTGGCCTTCGGCAGCCTGCTGCTGCTCGGCGGCCGGGTCGCAGACCTTCTCGGGCGGAAGGTGACCTTCCTGGTGGGTCTGGCCGGCTTCGCGGCTGCCTCCATGCTGGGAGGCGCGGCGAACGGTTTCGGGATGTTCGTCACCGCGCGCGCGATCCAGGGCCTGTTCGCTGCCCTGCTGGCCCCGTCCGCGCTGTCGCTCCTGATGACCACCTTCACCGATCCACGCGAGCGGGCGAAGGCCTTCACCGTCGCGGGCTCGGTCGCCGGCGCGGGTGGGGCCATCGGCCTCATCCTCGGCGGGGTTCTGACCGAGTACCTGAACTGGCGCTGGACCATGTACGTCAACGTGGTCTTCGCGGTGGTGACGTTCGTCGGTGGTGCGGCCCTCCTGCACCGCACCCCGCGCGACACGTCCTCGAAGCTCGACGTTCCCGGCACCCTGCTGGTCTCCGCCGGCCTGTTCTGCCTGGTCTACGGGTTCTCGAACGCCGAGACGCACGGCTGGGGTTCGGTGGCGACCTGGGGCGTGCTGGCGGCCGGCGCCGTACTGGTGGCGGTCTTCGTCTGGTGGCAGAGCAGGGCGGCGTATCCGCTGCTGCCTCTGCGGGTCCTGCTGGACCGTAACCGCGGCGCTTCTTTCGCTGCCCTGTTTGTCGTCGGCGCGGGCATGTTCGGTGTGTTCCTGTTCCTTACCTACTACCTGCAGCAGAGCCTCGGTTATACCGCCCTCCAGACCGGCTTCGCCTTCCTGCCCATGATCGTGGCATCGTCGTTCGCCTCCGCCGTGGCCAACAACGTCGTGGTGCCGCGCATCGGACCCAAGCCGGTGGTGCCGCTGGGCATGGCCATCGCGGCCGCCGGGTTGGTCTGGATGACCGCGCTGGGCCTGAACAGCGGATACGTGACGCAGGTACTGCCCCAGCTGGTGCTCATCGGCATCGGGCTGGGCACGGTCATAGCGCCCGCGATGAGTCTGGCCACCTCCGGCGTGGCTTCCTCCGACGCCGGGGTGGCGTCGGCCGCCGTCAACACCCTGCAGCAGGTCGGCGGTTCCATCGGCGTCGCCCTGCTCAGCACTATGGCCTCCGACGCCGTCACCGACTACCTCTCCGGCCGCAACCCCAAGGACCCCGGCGTCCTGGCCCAGGCCGGCCTCGAGGGCTACTCCACGGCCTACTGGTGGTCGGCGGCCATCTTCGTCATCGGCCTGGTCGTGACCGCCCTGCTCTACCGCCGGGGTGCGCCCCAGCAGGACGAGAACGCCGCACCTGTCGTTCACATGTAACTCAGGCCCGGGAGTCGCGCAGACTCTCCTCGGTTTCCCCCTCACTCCCCTATGAGACAGTATGACTCATAGTAAGGTGTAAGCCGGGTTGTCTCACAGAAGGGTGCAATAGGTTGGAAGAGAGAACTGACCCGCGTCTGCTGCGCAGCCGTGACGCCATGGTCTCGGCGGCCACCGCGCTGCTCACGGAGGGCGGACTGGAGGCCGTGACGCATCAGTCGGTTGCCATCCGCGCCGGCGTCGGCAGAGCCACGGTCTATCGGCACTGGCCCGGCCTTCTCGACCTCCGCCTGGCCGCACTGGAAGCCGGCATGCCTCCGCTACCTCCCGCGCCTGCGAAGCTTCGGGCCGCTTCAGGCAACGATCCGCGAGCGGAGCTCGTTCACCATATGAGCGCGCTCGCCGAGCGGTGGGACGACGAGCAAGCAGGTGCCGTCCTTGCCGCGGTCCTCGGCGGCTCACGGCACGACGAAGGCATGCGCCGCCTCCGGGAGTCGCTGGTGAGCCAGATCGCCGATGCCCTGCGTCCCGCTGTGGCCGCCGCCGTCGAGTGTGGCCGGCTCCGGCCCGGGGTCACCCCCGAGACGTTCGCCATGGCCACCGCGGGCCCCCTGTTCTTCGAGCGCTTTCTCGCAGGGAACCGCCTGGGACGTGACACCGTGGAGGCCATCGTGGATGCCGCTTTGCAGGGCTGGTCCTAGCGTCGCCGAGTCCCGGGTGAACGAAGGCGAGCCGGGGTGGCCGTGAGCTCCGGCCCGGCCGGTCACCCTCCGTTCAACCGGGGTCGACCAGGACGGTCGGCCCTTCTTCCGCCCGGCCGCGCGCCGGGCCCCGTTGGCATTGCCGGCAGCAGACCATGAGTCCCCGCTTGCCTTGAACTGCAGCTCCACCTGCAGCAAAGCCTCTGCCACAGCGCCCTGAGACAGGCCGCAGGCTTCTGGTGATGTGGCGCAGGTCACTATGAGACAAGTTGACTCATAGATTGACTGTGAGTCAATCTGTCTCACATAGGGGGTCGCGAAAGATCAGCTTTCGCGACTATCCGCAGATGTCGTAAATGCCGCTGCGTTAGCGCACAAGGTCTCTACTGGAGGAAACCATGACCTCTACGATCACCAAGAAGGCCGGCAAGGGCCGCACCGACGGTGTCGTCTCCGAGCTGGCCACCTACTTCCACATCAAGCCGGGACACGAGCAGGAATGCGCGGCGGCCTGCCGGCAGATGTGCGACGCCCTGGCGCAGGGCACCATGGCCGACACCATCAAGACCGGTCTGCGGGACACCCGCCACGTGATCTTCAACAACGGCACGGAACTGCTGTGGGCCACCACCTTCGAGACCGAGTGGGACCCCTACATCGACGACGCGTTCCTGACCGTCGGCTTCGAGCACTTCGTGGCCTGGATGCAGCACACCACCGAGTGGGACACCAAGATCGCCCCGTGGATCGAGCAGTCCGGCGGCCTTGAGTCACTCACCGGCGACAAGACACGCAAAGGCTTCGAGGAACACATCCTCGCAAACATGGCCGGCATGAAGCAGATCCTCCAGGACGGGCAGCAACAGGCCGCCGCCTACTGGAACCCGGTCAGCTCCCTGACGATGCCCGAGATCGTCAAGGCCCACCGGATCAACGCCGCCTTCCAGGAAGTCCTGGACAACCCCGCCGCCGAGGAAGCCCTCTCCCACCCCGCCCTCCAGCCACTCCTCGCCCAGGCCGCCAGCTGACCCCTCCCCACACCCCGGAGGGGCACCCCCACCCCTCCGGGACCCGCGTGACGACTTGCTCCACGCACAAAAGCTTCGGAAGGCACCATGACCACAAAGACACGCAGCGCCCCGGAACTCGATGACATCCAGGCTGCTGCTCTCCAGCCGCGGCCGACCCCCTACGCGGGCTCCTACCTCGCCCTGCGCATCGACGACCGGCGACAGGGGCGGGAGCTGCTGCGGCGGCTCACTCCCGCCCTCGACTCGGTCGCTTCGTTCGACCCCGAGCGTCAGGTCTCGCTCGCGGTGGCACTCAGCTTCCAGGGCCTGAAGGCCTTGGGGGTGCCCGAGGAGTCGCTGGCCACCTTCCCGGAGGAGTTTCGCGAGGGCATGGCCGCGCGGGCGGCCTATATCGGGGACGTCGGGGAGAGCGCGCCGGAGAACTGGGAGGGCCCGCTCGGTTCAAAGGACGTGCACCTCATCCTGGCCGGACTCGCCCCGGACACCGCCCGTCTGGAGACGGTCCTCCTCCTGGTCCGCGACGCCCTGCGCGATCTACCCGGCGTCGCCTCCGTCTGGCAGCAGGACGTGCACGTCGGACCGGACGAGAAGGAGCCGTTCGGTTTCCGGGACGGCATCGGTCAGCCGGCGATCGAGGGCACAGGTATCCCCGGTACCAATCCGCACGAAGAGCCGCTCAGCGCAGGCGAGTTCGTCACCGGATACGTGGACGAGACCCACGGCATCACGCCCGTTCCGCAGCCCGAGGTGCTCGGGCGCAACGGAACGTACGTGGCCTTCCGCAAGCTGTACACGCGAGTGGCCGACTTCCGTAAGTACATCCACGAACGCGCCACGGACGCCGCCGACGAGGAGTTGCTGGCGGCCAAGTTCGTAGGCCGCTGGCCCAGTGGTGCCCCGCTGGCACTGACGCCGGACAAGGACGATCCGGAACTCGGTGCCGATCCCGAGCGCAACAACGCGTTCATGTACGGCGACGACTCGGAGGGCCTCAAGTGCCCCGTGGGCGCCCACGCCCGGCGGATGAACCCGCGGGATGCGGTCGTCACCGGCGAGGTACGTCTGCACCGCATGATCAGGCGCGGTACGACCTACGGCCCGCCGCTGCCCAAGGGAGTGCTGGAGGACGACGGCGCCGACCGCGGCATCATGTTCGCCTTTGTCGGAGCGCACCTGGACCGGCAGTTCGAGTTCGTCCAGAGGCAGTGGGTGAACGACGGCAAGTTCATCGGGGCGCCCGCGGACAGAGACCCGCTGATCGGCGTGAACGACGACGGTCAGTTCACCGTCCCGCGCAAGCCGATCCGCCGCCGCTTCAAGGGGCTGCCACCGTTCGTCGTCAACCGGGGTGGCGAGTACTGCTTCATGCCCGGCCTGTCGGCGCTGCGCTGGCTCGCCGACCTCGACACCTGACATCTCCCACGAACCACACGACAAGGAGCGTTTCTCATGGCTGACCACTTCTCCGGGCCGCGTGCCATCGCCGACCCTGCGTCCGACATCTGCGACGTGTACGCCTTCCCGAGCCCGGAACGGCCGGGGAACCTGGGGCTCGTCCTGAACGTGCTCCCGGCCAGTGCCCCCACGGCCCTGTTCTCCGACGCGATCACCCACCGTTTCCGCGTCCGGCCGATCACGTCCGTGAGCGAGGGCACCACCGCGGCGTTCGATGTCGGCGAGGACGAGTACGTCTTCGACTTCACCTTCGATGCCCCCCAGCAGATCGACGGCACGGACACCCTGGTGCAGACAGGCACGTGCCAGGCCCCCGGCGGCCGGAAGGTCACCTTCCAGGTCGGCAACGAGGTGCCCACCGAGGCCGACGGGCTGAAAATCTTCGCCGGGTCGCGGCTCGACCCGTTCTTCATCGACTTCGTGGGCGTGATCACCACCGATGCGACGGGGAAGCTGTCCTTCAGGTCTGACGCCAGCAATGCCCTGGAGGGCCTGAACGCACTGAGCATCGTCCTCGAGGTCGACGCCGCGGTGCTCGGCCCGGCCGCCGGCTCACTGGTGGCGGTCGTCGGCGAGACCCTGACGTCCGGTGGTGGACGCCCGATCCAGCTGGAGCGCATGGGCCGACCGGAGATCAAGAACGTGATCCTGTCGAGCAAGAGGTTCGACACCGTCAACCGCGATCTGGAGATCCGCGACCTCTACAACGAGGAAGACACCTTCAACATCCGGCCCGACTATGCGGGCGCCTACCGCGCACGGTTCAACGCCAACCTGGCCTGGCTCGACAATCTGGACGGCAAGACCGCCTGGCCGCTGGACGAGCAGGGCGCCCACCCACTGACCGAACTGCTGCTGGCGGACTTTCTCGTCGTCGACCTGTCCAAGCCCTTCTCCGAGGACGGCTGCTTCGAGATCGAGACCGCCCTGGTCGCCGGCCGCCCGCACACGACCTGCGGTGGCCGGTCACTCAACGACGACATCGTCGACACGCTCTACACCCTGCTGGTGGGCGGCGTCGACAGCGAACGCCTCAGTGACGGCGTCGACCAGGCCACCCAGCCGGCCACTCGCACCTTCCCCTACCTGAACGCTCCCAACCCGACCCCACCGGACCTGATGGCCCGCCTGGCCGCACAGATGCCTCCCCGCGAGGAAGCGGCATGACTGGGGCGTCTCCGAAGGAGAGCGAACCGGTCACCACGAACGGCACCATCGCCATGGTGAATCTGCACGGACAGATCGACGGCCTGGCCGTACAACTCAGCCGTGCCGGTACCGGTGAGACGCCGGACGCTCCGTTGGCGGTGACGCAAGGAGCGGCCCTCATCGACCTCCTCAACCTCCGAGGCCACATCCTGGGCCGCGTCGCTGACTACGAGCAGGCCGCGGACCTCGCTGAGCGGCTCGTGCGCGCTGCACCCGAGGACAGCACGGCCCTGCTAGCCCGCGCCAGGACGTATGCGACCCTGCACCGCTTCGCCGAGGCCGTTGCCGACCTCCGCGCGGCGGGCCGCAGCGGCGCAGACGCGGCCGCACTGGACGCCGAACGGGCTGTCGTCTTGCAGGCCCTCGGCTGCTACACGGAGGCCATCGCCCTGATCCGCAAAGCGGCGCAGCGGCAGAGCGACTTCACAACGTTCGGCGCGCTCGCCGTACTCCAGGCGGAGCGCGGAGAGGTCACCGAGGCGACGCGGTTGTTCGACGAGGCGCGGCGCCACTATCAGGGGACCTCGCCGTTTCCGCTCGCTCAACTGGACTTCAGACGCGGTGTGATGTGGCACCGCGAGGGCGATCTGGACGAGGCCAGCTCGTGGTACAACGCCGCCCGGCGCCGGGTGCCCGACTATGCTCCTGCGCGCGGCCACCTGGCCGAGGTGGAGCTGCTGCGTGGAGCCCCTCAGGCAGCCCTCGCCCTCCTGCGTCCCCTCACGCAGACCAGCGACGACCCCGAGTACGCCGCCCACCTCGCGGCCACATTGCACTCAGTCAACCGCGTCCATGAGGCGCAACAGTGGCGCGAGCACGCGGCAGCGCGCTACGACGAACTGGTGCAGTGTCACCCGGAGGCCTACGCCGACCACGCGGCCGACTTCTGGCTCACCGTGGGTGACGACGCCGACAAGGGGCTCGAAATGGCCCTGCAGAACCTCACATTCCGCCAGACGGCCCGTTCCCATGCCCTGTTCCAGCGCGCCGTCCTCGCGCAGAACCGGGTTGCACAGGCTGCCCCGTAGCCGCTGAGCAGCAGCGCCGATGGCTATGGGGCACGGACGGGGTCGGCCGGACGCACAGGGGTGCCCGTTCGGCCGACCCCGCACCAGCCCACCAGGGGCAAATGTTCCTGACGCCTAACCGGTTGGTGCCCGCACCCCTTGAACCCTCGCAGCGCCGCTCACCCCTTTGTCGTCCTGGGGACCGCTGCAGCCCCCGAACCCGAAACCACTACTGAAGAAGGCTCAAAACGATGGACACCATGCTGGCAGGACGCGTCCACCTGGACACGAAGAAGTTCCTCCTGGAGGAGATCCCGATCCCCGAACCCGGACCGGGCGAAGTACTCATCGAGGTGAAGGCGGCCGGCGTGTGCCTCTCCGACCTCCACCTCATCGACGGAAGCATCTCGCCGGTTCACCTGAAGTCCAACGTGCTCACCCTCGGGCACGAGCTCTCCGGTGTCGTCCACTCCCTGGGACCCGGCCTCAAGCGGCATTTGGCCGTCGGCACGCGGGTCGCCCTGCAGGCGGGACAGCCCTGCGGCGAGTGCGCCACCTGCGTCAGGGGCGGCACGTGCACGTCGTTCCGCGGCCGCGGCGTCGACTACGACGGCGGCTGGTCCCAGTACACGATCGCCCGTGAGGACACCGTCGTCCCCATCCCCGACACGCTCCCCTTCGACCAGGCGGCAATCATCCCGGACGCCGTCTCCACCTCGTACGCGGCCCTGGTCGAGACCGTGCAGGTGCGTTCCGCCCAGGCCGTGGGCATCTGGGGAGTCGGCGGGGTGGGTGCTCATGCCGTTCGGCTGGCCCGCATGATGGGTGCCGCGCCGATCATTGCCGTCGACCCGCTGCGCAACGCACGGGAGCGAGCCCTCGCGTTCGGCGCCGATATCGCGCTCGACCCGGCCGACCCTGGTTTCGCCGAGGCCGTGCTGCGGGCCACCGGCGGACTGGGGCTGGACTACGCCTTCGACTTCGCGGGCGTTCCCCGGGTCCGGGAACAGGCGTCGCCCCTCCTCGGTAACCACGGTTCGCTGGTCCTGGTGGGTATCACCACGGAGCCACTGACAATCTCCGAGAAGATGACCTTCAACCTGAAGAACAAGAAGGTGTTCGGACACTACGGATCCTCGTTCGACCACGTCTACGAGCTGATCCGGCTGGCCTCCAGCGGCCGTCTCGACCTGGCCCCGTCCATCACCGACCACATCCCCCTGGCCGACGCCCCCGAGGCGATCCACCGCCTACAGCACAAGATCGGCGATCCGATCCGCCTCATCCTCGTTCCCTGACGACTCGATCGAGCGCGTGGGCGTGCCGGTCGTGCGCTCTACGAAGGCGCGCGGCCGGCGTGTCCCCCGTGAAGAGCAGGGGTGCGCACAAGAGGCCGAATGCTCTCTTCGATCGGCTACGGGCATCCGGCGCGGCTTCCTGGACGGCACCGCGAGCTTCAGCGGCGGGCGGCATACGCTCGGCCTACCCGTCCGGGACGAACCCCATGGCCTTGAGAGGGGCGTGGCTCCCGCTGACCAGCCACAAGGCCAGCACTTCGAACCGGGGGACATGACGGAGCTGCAGTTGCCCCGATGAGCAACGTTAGCGTGCTCACCCTGAGGCTGGCACACTGAAATTGTGTCTCTGCTGATGACCGCTGCTGATCAAAATGCGTCCTCATCGATTTCTGGGGCCGCCATCGTGTCGGTCTCCGCATTGGTCTTCACCGTCGCATCATTCTGGTGGCTCAACGCCAGACAAGGACGCCTGAAGTCGTGGGAGCCTCATTCCTTTGCAGCGATTGCCCACGGTTCCACGGCTCGCCTGCGGTTTCCGCTCGTCCTTCACAACACCGGTGCCAAGCCGATAGTCGTGCAGGATCTCAGGGTAACCTTCCCTGATGAGCCCGCCTCTCATCTGCCATTTCTGTGGACGTGTTCACCATCCCGTCTCGAACCCGGGCCGGACGAGAAACCGGATTTGCCGGCCGGATTCGTTGTGGGCGGCAGAGAAGCGCAACAACACTTCATCGAGTTCGAGGCACCTTTTTTTGCGTTCGTTCCGGAGAGCCGTGACTACAAGGTCCAAATCGAGGTGATGGTTGGCCACCGCAAGGGGTGGCGCCCGCTTCTGACGTTCACGTTGAGGGCCACCAACATCATTCATCCCGAGCGGTACACCGTCTACAACAACGCAGTTTTCGAACTGACGAAGGAAGACCGGCAAAAGGCAGACGCTGCGCTCCTGGAGCTGTTGGACGAGCAGGACAAGGACGCTTCCGGCCAGGGCGAGACCAAGCAGCGAGACTCTTCGAACGACGAGGGCAACGGTACGGACTCATAAGCCGCGAAGACGGTCCCGAGATCGGTCAGGGCGAACGTGTCGACACCCTGCCCGCTACCGTCGGACCCGGTCATGGACGTTGCCGGGACGACGATACTGAAGGTTTCGGTTACCGGACCGTACGAGCGGCTCACCTCGGCGCCTGGAAACGATCTACACGTTCGCGGGAAAAACCATCACTGGTGCGGTAGTAGTACCTGACCAGGGTCCAGCAGACACTGACTGCCATGGACGGCCCGGCAGTCCGCACCCGGCGACGAAGCGCTCCTGCTGAAGGGCGCCGTCACCCTGGTCGCGCAGGCATCTGACCGGTTGGCCGATGCCGAGTCTGGCCACCTGATCATTGATCTCACGCTGAAACCGTGAACACGAGAAGAGATGGCGAGCGGAACGGCGCACCCTCGTCCCCCAGCCGACGCACCACGCTGGCGAGCCGCTCAATGAGCACGGGACCACGGGGCCGCCCGGTGTGGTCGGAGCGGAACGGGCCTCTACCCCGCCGAGCAGGCAGCACTGGCAGCCACAGCGCTCGTCTCCCAGATTTATGTCGCGGCAGCGGAGCTGGCCGCGCTCGCCGAACGCCTCGTGGTAGTACCCACACCGATGCAGAAGGCGGGCATCCCGTGCGGTGAGTGACGGGCTGGGCCTGCCACGTTAGACCGTCAGCAGCACCCCGGCCGGGCTCACAGACCCAGACGGCGACACCTGGATCATCGGAGTCGAAAACCGCCAGTCGAAAGGCCACATCACAACAATCGTCATCAACCACATCGCGCTCTTCATCGTCGAAGCCGACTCACCGACGCTTCACACGGAACTCGCCATGAAACTCGACCCCACCGGCACCACACCCACCAGGCTCTGGCCCGAGCCCCAAGAATTCAAATGGCCAACCGCACCAGTCCTCACACCCAACGAAGTAGACGCCATCAGCGAAGGAACACACCCGCTCCCCAACACCATCACCGGCTGACAACCAACCACTGCCACCACCTCACCCATTCACAATGCCGGCCGGCTCATCAACTGGTCTGATGACTTCCTGCACATGACGCTCAAGACGGTCTCCCGCCCCCGCGGAGCCAAGGGCTTCGTCGTCCTGCCCCGCCGCTGGAAAGTCGAACGCACCCTCGGCTGGATCATGAAAGCCCGGCGAGACGTCCGCGACTACGAACGTCTCCCTCAGCACTCAGAAGCGCACCTGACCTGGGCACTCATCACCCTGATGACCCGGAGGATCACCCGCAGCGGTCCTCGCAAGGACTGGTCGAAGAAGCGCTCGACGGCATCTCGGCTCGCAGAGGATGCTTGAGCCTGAAGGTCAGCACCAGGGTGCTGCCGAAAAATAGATCGCCAGGTCGGACCAAGCCTCCTACCGTTCCGCCATGCAGATCGTTGTGACGCTGGACTGTGTCGACACCGAAGCCCAAGCGGACTTTTGGCTCGCCGCACTCGCCCCGCTGGACTATCGGCGCGGCTTCCATGGACCTCCCTACCTGAGCCTGATCGGGCCCGCTCCTGCACCGACCGTTCTCCTGCAGCACGTCCCAGAACCAAAGCAGGGCAAGAACCGCATGCACCTTGACCTCGACTTTGGCACCGAAAACCTGGCGTCCGAGGTTGATCGCTTGGAACGGCTCGGCGCTGTGAGGCTCTCTGAAGAACTCAGCGAACACGGCTTTCGCTGGGTCGTCGTGGCCGACCCGGAGGGCAACGAGTTCTGCGTATTCAACCCCCCGAACAGCATCAACGTTGCCGAGTAGATACGACGTCGGGCAGGTTCCCCCGAGGCCTGTTCATCCGTCGACTACCGACCCTTGCTGTCTGGGCCCCCGGCGCCGGTGCCCCGCCTTTCCAGACACTCACTCAGTCATCGCGGAACTCCCTTCGAGCGGAGGCAGAGCCCGCCGCGCGGTCACGGCAATAGCATGCTCGGATGCCTGCCGATCCTGACCCTGTCGCGCTGGCGGACCTGGCCCGACGGCTGGTGCGCACGACCTTCAGGGCGCGCGCAACCGAACCACAGCCGCTGGCGGCCGGCGCCTGGTCTCAGGCCTTCGAGCTGACCATCGACGGCATGGAGATGGTCCTGCGTATCGGCGCGCACGGTACAGACTTCGCCAAGGACGAGATCGCCGCCCGTTGCGCCGGACCCAACCTGCCGGTCCCGCCGGTGCTGGCGAGGGGCGTGTTCGACGACTGGCAGTACGCGATCTCGGCCCGCGCGCACGGGACCGGGTTCGACGACCTTTCCGCTGCCGACGTGGCGCTGACGCTGCCGAGCCTGCTGACCGCGCTCGACGCCATCGGCAGGATCGACCTTGTCGGCACCGCCGGCTACGGCATCTGGACTCCGGACGGGCGAGCGCCGTACGACTCCTGGGTGGACGCGCTGCTGGCCATCGGTACCGAGACGACCCGGGTACCTGGCTGGCGAGCAACGCTGGCCAACTCCGAGATCGGGCCCGGGCCGGTGGAGGCCGGGCTGTCCGCAATCGCCACACTGGCGCCGTACCTGCCCAACGAGCGCCAAATGATCCATGGCGACTTGCTCAGCCGCAATGTCCTCGCTGCCGACGGCACCGTCACCGCCGTGCTGGACTGGGGCAACGCACTGTACGGCGACCACCTCTACGACGCGGCCTGGCTCATCTACTGGTGGCCCTGGTACCCGCAATGGCGCACCATCGACATCCACGCCGAACTGCTCACCCACTGGCACGCCACCGGGCCGCTCCCGACCCACCTGCACGAGCGCCTCCACGCCTACCTCATCCACATCGGCCTCGACGCCATCGCCTACTGCACCTACCAACACCGCTGGGACGAAGTACGGCACAACGCCGACACCGTAGTCGCGCTGACCCACCGCGCGCCGGGCGAGATCGTCCTCAACCCACCCAGGATTGGACCCCCGTGACCGCGGCCATCGGCGCCCAACCGGTTGCGGCCCAAAAGTCCCTACGCCGCCCATCTGCGCGTCGCGGTCGGTACAACGGAAGGTTCAGGGCCGATCTACGGGAAGAGGGCCGATGACGGATGTGGGAGCGGGAGATCGCCTCCCCTGCCGGGCCGCTGCCGGGTGCGGTGCTCGATGTGCTGGAGCACGGCGACGGCTGGGTCGGGCACGTGCAGCCGGCCACCGGGCGACCGGCCAGCGACATCGACAGGGCCGCGACTGCCATCGAGAACGTCGACCCCATCGGCCTGTAGCCGGTCTCGACACAGATCAGGGCCGCGCAGCTGTTGCTGCGCGGCCCTGATCACGTGCGCCCAGATTCCGACCACCGTCGCCTGAAGGCCGGCGCCCGCGGAGGGTGAACCAGTCGGACAGCAGGGCCTGCCCGGAGGCAGCCATACGCTCCGAGCGCGGGCGGGAAGGTCAGGCGGGGTTGATGTTCTCGGCCTGGGGGCCCTTCTGGTCCTGGGTGACGTCGAACGTCACGGCCTGGCCTTCCTGGAGCTCACGGAAGCCCGAGGAGTTGATCGCGGAGTAATGGGCGAACACGTCCGGGCCACCGCCGTCCTGGGCGATGAATCCGAAGCCCTTCTCCGCGTTGAACCACTTCACACTTCCCGTAGCCATGTCTTGCCTTCCAGTCGATGAACGCCCCCACAACGTGCGGAAGGCATAGGTGATTGATCGCCCTGGTCCTGCGTCACAGCACAGCAGAACGCCCACGCCGAAGACGTGGGCGAAGGGGAACTTCCGAACCATGACAGCTGACGCAAACGCTACACGCCACACACCCTGTCACCAGAGGAAATGACCACGCGTCCCACCCGGCTGCGATGTGCCGGCGGCCCGCCGGTACCCGGCGGGCGCACTTCCTCATGCCGCGGGCGGACCGGACGCTTCTGCGGCGCGGCGGTATTCGACGTTGATGCGCTGGGCTTCTTCGAGCTGGTCTTCGAGGATGACGATCCGGCACGCGGCCTCGATGGGAGTGCCCTGGTCGACGAGCTCCCGGGCGCGGGCGGCGATGCGCAGTTGGTAGCGGGAGTATCGGCGGTGGCCGCCCGCGGAGCGCAGCGGGGTGATCAGGCGGGCGTCGCCAATGGCGCGGAGGAAGCCCTGGGTGGTGCCGAGCATCTCGGCGGCCCGGCCCATGGTGTAGGCGGGGTAGTCGTCGTCATCGAGACGGCCGAACGAGTCGTCTGCTGTCATTGCACCTCTCTGTGGACCACGCTGGAGGGGCCCTGGTGCCATTGGCACCAGGGCCCCGAAGGAACTTCTACACCATCTGCCGGCCCTGGTACTGCGCCGGCCTTCTTGATCCGCACCAACTCACGGGGGATGAGAGCGTGTGCGGGGATCGCGGTTGCTTGACCGGAGACCACCTCACTATCGATGTCCTGCGGTACCCGGGCTCAGACATCCGCCCGGGCGATCCTGATGGCGCCTGGCTCCTCCGTTCTTTCCCTCTGGGATCAATCACTTACCTACTGCTGGTACTGCTCTCCTGCGTACTGCTGCGTGGCCTGTGACAGCGCCACGCTTCGGCAGCCAGCCCCGTCGCCCGTCCTGCGTCTGCTCTGGCTTAGAACCCCACTGCCGAACCTCCCGGTGCGCGCGTCCGCAGCCGACGCCTTCACCGAGGTGCTGCTCACTGACTTCACTGCTGGGTACTGCGCACTGCACTTACTGGTACTGCCACTGCGGTTACCGCTCGTGGCGGCCCCTGATCACTGCGGGCCACCCGGTCCGGCCGTCAGCCCCGTCGCCGTCCTGCAACCGCTCTGGCTTCGGAACTCCACCACCGCACCGTCCTGCGTACTGCAACTGCGTGTACTGCTGCCCGCCAGTTCATCTCTGCCGGGCCCTGTTGATCTCGGCTACGAGAGAAACCATAACCACACCACCACCCAATGTCTACTCCAGCCAACATAGATTTTTGAGTGTTCGGCGGTGAGGTAATCGCCCTCGAACGGAGCAGGGCGCGGACCGCTGGCACCTGCTCCAGAACCTGGCTGCAGCGGTCGGGAAGACTTGCCACCAGCACCGCTCCTGCCTGCGCAAACGCGCCGACGAGGAGACCGCCCGGCTTCCCGATGCGCCACCACTGATGGACCTACCACTGCCTGAGCTGCCCCGGACGCAGATCATCGAGCGGACCCGGCACCGGCACGCGGACATCCACCGCCTCGTGGCCGCTGGCTGGACCATCAGTGCCATCGCCCGGCGCCTGAACCTCGACCGCAAGACCGTGCGGCGCTTCCGTGACACCGACCTGGACCAGCTTCTCGCTTCCGCCCACGAGCGGCGCCCGGCAGGCGTTCTGGAGCCGTTCAAGCCGTATCTCAACACCCGGTTCACGGAGTCGCTTGGCCAGGCCAGCGGCAGCCGTCTCTTCCTCGAAATCCGAGAACGCGGCTACCGCGGCAGCTGCCAGGTCGTCCGCAAACACCTCGCTACCCTCCGCGCGGGCAACGCCGAACGCGTGCGAGCCGACATCCCCAGCCCCAGGAAGATCACCGGCTGGATCATGCGACCACGCGAGGGCGTTGTCACGTTGTTGGGTGTGCGGGTGTCTGTCGGCGTGTCGGGGCATGGTGGACCGGGGTGCCGACCTGTGCTCAGGCGGTGGTGGACCGGCCGGTGACGCCGGTGACCTGGTCCCAGATGGCGAAGCGGATGGTCATTTCGGCGCGGTGTTCGGGTGCGGTCATCAGGTGGCGGCGGGGGCGGAAGTGGGGTGAGATGCCGCTGAACGCGGACAGGAACCGCTGCGCTCCACCAACGCTGCGGAAGCCCTTCATCGCCCGTTCACGCTGCCGGGACGGCTGGTGGGAGTTCTCGGCCCGATTGTTCAAGCCCTTGTGCGAGCGGTGCTCCACCGAGGGCATGACCTCGCGGTGGGCGGCGCCGTAGGAACGCAGCTTGTCCGTGACGATCACCCGCGGCACCGCCCGGGTCCTCTTCATCAGACGGCGGAAGAAACGCCTGGCCGCACCCTTGTCCCGTCGGTTCTGGACGAGGATGTCGAGGACGTTGCCGTCCTGGTCGACGGCCCGCCACAGATACTTCAGCTCGCCGTTGATCTTGATGAACACCTCGTCCAGGTGCCATTTGTCGCCGGGCCGGGGCCGGCGGCGACGCAGCCCGTTGGCGTAGGCCTGGCCGAACTTCCGGCACCAGCGGCGGATGGTCTCGTGGGAGACGATCACGCCGCGCTGGAACATCAGCTCCTCCACCTCACGGAAGCTGAGAGAGAACCGGAAGTACAGCCACACACAATGGGAGATCACCTCGACCGGGTACCGGTGCCCCCTGTACGACGGCGGCACAGACGACACCAGCGATCCCCTCCCCAGCGTGATCAACACGAAGATCATCCCACCCGGTCAGCCAACGTGACAGCGCCGTTTGAACTGGTGGAGCCAGGCGAAGGTGCGCTCGACGACCCAGCGAGTCTTGCCCAGGCCGGAGCCGTGCGGGACACCGCGGCGGGCGATCTT
>NZ_JBIAKK010000027.1:0-58050 GCF_042872425.1 Streptomyces sp. NPDC005262 | reverse complement strand
ACCGTACGACTTCGCGTACGTCTCGATCTTCCCCGCCGTCTCACCCGTCGTCTTCAGCACACCCTGAATACCCTGCGGCTTCAGATCCCACCCGGCCATGCCCTACCCCATGCTCCCCGTCACCGACCGGCGCCCAACCGCACCCAGTCAGCCGATGTTGTCCACCACGGCTTCCGCCCGCGTATCAGCCGATGTTGTCGACGGCTGCCTTCGCGCGCGTGATCGTGTGCTGCGCGGTCCCGTCGTTCTTCTCCAGCGTCGTCTTCAGCAGCTGGATGATGTTCTTGACCTCCTGCGAGGCCCGGTTCCATCGCATTTCCTTGCCGTGGTACTCATCCGCCACACCGTCCGCGGTGAAGTCCGCCATCGCAGCCTTCACCTGCCCGTCACGCGCCGCGATCACTTCCTCCAGACGCGCGATCACGACCTGGATGTTGCCCTGCGCATCCGCCGACGCACCCGTGTCATACGCCCGACGATCACTGCCACCAGCCATCAGAATCCCCAACCCCTAATGCTCAGCGTCCGCCGAAGCGGGCCGCGTCGAAGTTCGCCGCGCCCATCTGCTGCCGCGCGTTGTCACCCTGCTCCTGATCACCCGAGCCGAACGCCTGCTCCATGCCCGACTGACCACCCAGCAGCGCCGACAGCGAACCGTTCAACGCCGCGGTGATCTCGTCCGACCGGTTCTTGAACGAATCGAACGCCGCACGCCCCGCACCGTTGAACTTCCCCTCCAACGGCGCACCCGCCTGCACCAGCTGACGGATCAACGTGCCCAAGTCATCACTCGAACCACGCGACTTCGACGTCAGATTCGACAGAACCTGCGCCCCCATGTCGAACTTCATTCGCTTCCCCCTGCCACGCCAAGTGATCCCATAGGACGCCATCCTTGCGAACCCGGCGCGCCCGTTCAACCGGCGATCCCGGCCGTGACCGGCCTATGGCACGACCGTGCGTGATCAAAGGCGTGTGAAGCGGATATTCGGGCCATCGTGAGTTCGCGGGTTCGCGGGATCTCCAGAACATCTTCGCGGGATCTCCGTCGGTCAGTGACGCCCCGCCAGCCGGTCCGCCACCTTGGCGACGGGGTCGGTGCCGGGTCGGGGGGAGGTGAGTTCCCGGCGGTCCGCGCTGCGGTAGGCCGCGTACATGCCGTGGACGCCGATCCAGCGGAAGGGTTCCGGTTCCCAGCGGCGGACCTTGTGGTTGACCCAGGGGAGAGTCGTCAGGTCGGTGGGGCCCGCCTGGCCGGAGTCCTGCTGGATCAGGTCCCGCAGAGTGCGGGCGGCGAGGTTGGTGGTGGCGACGCCGGAGCCGACGTAGCCGCCGGCCCAGCCCAGGCCGGTGGAGCGGTCGAGTGTGACGGTGGCACACCAGTCGCGGGGGACGCCGAGGACGCCGGACCAGGCGTGGTCGATGCGGACGCCCGCCGTGGTGGGGAAGAAGCGGACCAGGATGTCGCGGAGCGCCTCGATGGTGGCGGGCTGGGTGCGGCCGTCGTTGTCGGTGGCGGAGCCGTAGCGGTAGGGGACGCCGCGGCCGCCGAGCGCGATGCGGTCGTCGGCGGTGCGCTGGGCGTACATGTAGGCGTGGGCCATGTCGCCGAGGGTCTCGCGGCCGTCCCAGCCGATGGTGTCCCAGATCTCCTTGGGGAGCGGCTCGGTGGCGATCATCGAGGAGTTCATGGGGAGCCAGGTGCGGCGCTGGCCCTTGAGTCCCGAGGTGAAGCCTTCGGTGCAGCGCAGGATGTACGGGGCGCGGACGGTGCCGTACGGGGTGTGGGCGTGCTTGGGCTTGATCTCGGTGACGGGGGTCGATTCGTGGATGGTGACGCCGAGCGCTTCGACGGCGTCGGCGAGGCCCTTGACGAGTTTGACCGGGTGCAGGCGGGCGCCGTGCGGGGTCCAGGTGGAGCCGACGGCTCCGGTGACGCGGATGCGTTCGGCGGTCTCGCGGGCGCCGCGCAGGACACGGTCGGTCTCGCCGAAGGCGATCTCCACGGAGTGGAAGTCCTTGAGGCGGGCCAGCTGGGCGGGGGTGTACGCGACTTCGAGGACGCCGCCCCGGTGGATGTCGGCGTCGATGTTCTCCTCGGCGGCGACGCGTACGACTTCGTCGACGGTGTCGTTCATCGCCTTCTGGAGGCGGACGGCGGCGTCGTGGCCGTGGAGTTTCGCGTAGCGGTCGCGCCCCGCGATGCCGTTGTAGAGCCAGCCGCCGTTGCGCCCGGAGGCGCCGTAGCCGCAGAACTTGGCTTCCAGGACGGTGATGTTGAGGAAGGGGACGGCCTTCTTGAGGTAGTAGGCGGTCCACAGGCCGGTGTATCCGCCGCCGACGATGCAGACGTCGGCGGTGCTGTCGCCGGGCAGGGGTTCGCGGGCTGTGGGGGTGCCCTGATCCGCGTACCAGAACGATATTCCGCCGTTGACCGTGCTGACGGTGCTCATGTTGCCCCTGCTTGTCCGGTGTGAAGCCGAGTCTGTGTGAAGCCCGGGGCCGTGTGAAGCCCGAGTTCCTGTGTGGCGGGACGTTACTGGGCGAGGGGCGGTTTCGTCGTCCCCCGGGTGAGCGGGTAGCAGGCGAGACCGATGAGTGCGGCGGTGAAGTGACCGAGGTCGGTGAAGGTGCGGCCGGTGATCAGGGGGACGCCGTAGACGACGAGGACGGCGAAGAGGTACACCAGCCGCCAGGGGCGGGGCACGTGGTAAGTGAGGACGGCGACCACACCCGCGAGTGCGTAACTGACCCCGACGTCCAAGGTGTTGACCGCGGACACGGGTGCCTGTCCGTGGCGGACGGCCCAGGCGAGGACGCCCTCGCTCACGAGCGTGGCCAGGACGTGCGCGAGCGCGGCGACCGCGAACCACCGCAGCGTGCCGAGCCAGCGCTCGGCGGGGGCGTGGAAGACAGTGAAGAGGAAGGCGTAAGTGAGCCAGTGGCCGCCCTCGATCCAGAAGGCGCTGGAGATGAGGACGCGTACCGGGTCGCGGACGAGTTCGTGGATGTTGGTCGAGCGCTGGCGCAGGAAGTCCTCTTCGAAGTCGGGTGACATCTGGTGCACGACGAAGGTCGTGGCGAAGAGGATCGTCAGCCAGATGTAGGTGCCGGGGGCGCTGCGGATCCAGGCGCCGACGGCGCGGACGGTTCGCGCAGCGGCCGGGGGGGCGGGTGGGGAAGGGCTGCTCGGGGCCATAGTCGATTGATGCACGGTCCTACGATCGGGTGCGTGATTGACATTCCGGACGCGCTGATCGCCACCCAGTCCAAGTACAACGGGGAGGCCGGGCGGGCGTTCGTGGCCGCGCTGCCCGGGCTCGCGGACCGTTTCCTCGGGGAGTGGGGGCTGCGGCGGGACGGCGCCGCGATGTACGGGGTGTGTGCGCTGGTGCTGCCGGTGGTACGCGCTTCGGACGGCCGGCGGGCGGCGCTGAAGCTTCAGGCGCAGGACGAGGAGACGGCGGGGGAGCCGGTCGCGCTTCGGGTCTGGGGCGAGGCCGGTGCGGGAGCGGTGGAGCTGCTCGACCATGACCCCGGGACCGGCACGATGCTGCTGGAACGGCTGGACGAGCAGCGGCCGCTCTCGGAGGTGGCCGATGAGCGGGCGGCGGTCGAGGTGCTCGCCGGGCTGCTGGCCCGGCTGACGTCCGTACCCGCGCCGGACGGACTGCGCCGGCTCGGGGATGCCGCGGAGCGGATGCTGGACGGGGCGGCGCGGGCGGCGGCCGGGCTGGCGGACGAGGAGGAGCGGCGGCTGCTGAGGGACTGCGCCGCGGCGGTACGGGAGGTGGCGGGCGAACCGGGGGACCGGCTGCTCCACTGGGACCTGCACTACGACAACATCCTCGCCGGCCGGGCCGACGAGGGCCGGGCGCACGAGTGGATCGCACTGGACCCGAAGCCGCTGGCCGGGGACCCCGGGTTCGATCTGATGCCCGCCCTGGCCAACCGGTTCGACGTGTCGGCGGTGCGGTGGAGGTTCGATCTGATGACGGAGGTGATGGGGCTGGACCGGGAGCGGGCGCGGTCCTGGACACTGGGGCGGGCGCTGCAGAACGGCCTCTGGGGTGTGGCGGAGGGCGAGCACCGGCTGCCTCCGGACCAGGTGGAGATCGCCCGGCAGCTGCTGGGGCGGGGGGAGTGAGGGAGGGGCAGGGGCGAGCGGCGGCACAGGACGGACACGTGTTTACGCTGCCCTCATGATTCGTACCGCTACCGCTGCCGATGTCCCTGTCATTCACACGATGGTCCGCGAGCTCGCCGACTACGAGAAGGCGCTCCATGAGGCGAACGCCACCGAGGAGCAGCTGCGCGAGGCACTCTTCGGTGAGCGGCCCGCAGCGTACGCGCACATCGCCGAGTCCGACGAGGACGGCGAGATCGTCGGCTTCGCGCTGTGGTTCCTGAACTTCTCGACGTGGCGCGGAGTGCACGGCATCTACCTGGAGGACCTGTACGTACGTCCGGACCGGCGCGGTGGCGGGCACGGGAAGGCGCTGCTGACGGAGCTGGCGCGGATCTGTGTGGAGCGTGGTTACGAGCGTCTGGAGTGGTCGGTGCTGGACTGGAACGCCCCGTCCATCGCCTTCTACGAGTCGCTGGGTGCGCGGCCGCAGGACGAGTGGACGGTGTACCGGCTGACGGACGGGGCGCTGGCGGAGCTCGGCGGCTGACCTCTGCCGGGCACTTCCTACGGCACGAGGACGACCTTGCCCATCGTGCCGCGCGTCTCCAGGGCGCGGTGGGCGGCGGCCGCCGCGGCGAGGGGGAACCGCTGGACGGCAGGGCGCAGGCGTCCGGCGGCGGCTTCGGCGAGCGCGCGTTCTTCGAGGACGCGCAGACCGCCCGCCTTCTGCATCATCGCCGGTCCGAGGACGCTCCGGGATGTGATGCCGCGTTCGGCGAGTTCCTCGTCGGTGAAGCTGAGCGGGGACCCGTTGTGGAGTCCTTCTCCGGACCAGCCGAAGACGATGTGCTGCCCGCCCCTGCCGAGGAGGTCGACGGCCGCACGGCCGGTGACGCCGCCCACGGAGTCGTAGACGACGGTGGCCCGGCGGCCGAGGCCATCCAGGTGGGCGCGGACCCGCCGGGGCCAGTCGGGGAGGGTGTAGTCGACGGCGAAATCGGCGCCGTTGGCCCTGACCGCGGCGGTCTTGGCCGGACCGCCGGCCAGGCCTATGACGGTGGCCCCGGCGTTCTTGGCGTACTGCACGAGCAGGGTGCCGATGCCGCCCGCGGCGGCCGGGACCAGGGCGATGGAGTCGGGGCCGAGGTCGGTGAACTGCAGGATGCCGAGTGTGGTGCGGCCGGTGCCGATCATGGCGACGGCTTCGGCTTCGTCGAGGCCGGGCGGGATCGGGTGGAGCCTGTCGGCGTCGGTGACGGCGAGTTCGGCGTAACCGCCGGGGGCAGTGCCGAGATGGGCGACGACGCGGCTGCCGAGCAGTGCGGGGTCGGTGGACTCGCCGAGCATGTCGACCGTGCCGGCGACTTCCCGGCCGGGGACGGTGGGCAGCTCGGCGGGGGCCGGGAAGGGGCCTGTCATGCCCTCGCGCAGGGCGGTGTCCAGGAGGTGCACGCCCGCCGCGGCGACGGCGATACGGACCTGGCCGGGGCCGGGTACGGGATCGTCGGTCGTCTCGTACGTGAGGTTCTCGGCGGGGCCGAAGGTGTGGAGGCGGACGGCGTGCATGGCGGGCTCCCCGGGTCGACTGGCTGTCGGGGCTCACCCTCCGACCTCAACTCCGCTCGAGGTCAAGCGGCCGACGGGTCGGCCGTGGCTGTTCGCTCGCTCCGAGCGCGAGCACGGCGGCCTCCATCCCGCTGTTGAACGACACCTCACTGAGCAGTCCGGGCGCCGCGACCTGGTCGCCCGCGAGGTAGATGCCGTTGCCGCGGTCGATGGCCGGCCGGTCCCGCCAGGTGGTGCCGGGGTGGTCGACCGCGCCCGTACGGCCGGTGGCGAGGGCCTCGCACCGCCACTCGACGCGGTCGCGCCAGCCCGGGAAGCCGAGGTCGAGGAGGTCCTCGGCCCGGGCGATGCCGGCTGCCTTCGACTCGCCGGGGGCTACGGGAATCTGGCCCTGGACGAGCTGTCGGCCCGTCGGGGCGAGGGTGCGGTCCTGGGCGGTGAAGCGTTCCGTCCAGCCGGGGGCGTCCAGGTCGGAGACGGCGAACGCGTCGCCGCGCCGGGTGCGCAGCCCCAGGTCGATCAGGGCGCTCCTGCCGCTGTCCCACGTCAGGGTGGGGTCGCGGAGCAGGCTGCGGGCGGCGTCGAGGGAGGTGGCGACGACGACCGGGCCGCTGCGGGCCAGGCCGTCGAGGTCGCTCGGGTCGATCCGGGTCGCCGTCTCGATCCGGACGCTCAGGTTCCAGGCGCGCGCCGCCATCCGGTCGATGACCTGCGCCCAGCCGCCGACCGGGTAGCGGGCCTCGGGCGGCAGTGCCGCGGCGCGGCGCAGCCGCTCCTGGACGAACGCGGCGGAGAGCGAACCGGGGTCGTGGTGGTACAGCGCGACAGCGGCGAAATGCGCGGCCGTGCGGGCGCCCTCCTCGCCGACCTGAGCGGTGGCCCAGGTGCGGAAATCGGTGTCGACGGGGGCGTGTTCGGCCCGGCGGCGGGTCAGCCGGAGGAGGGCGAGGGGCGGGGTCCTGCGCAGGGCGCCGTCCAGCCGGAAGCGGAGTTTGCCGGCCTGGCGCAGCGGCACGGTGACGGTCCGGCCGAGGAGACCCCGCTGCCCGAGCCAGGTCCAGTGCGGTCCGCGGCGGTAGAGGGCGTGGGGTCCGTCATTGGTGCGATACGGGCCTTCGGCGGTCCTGGCACGGCCGCCGAGGGTGTGGTGGGCCTCGTGGACGGTCACCAGGGCACCGGACTCGGCGGCCGTGATCGCTGCGGTGAACCCGGCGAGGCCGCCGCCGATGATGTGGATGCGCTGCATGAGTTCCGGTCCCTTCGGTCGAAGAAGGCGTCATGAAGGGGACGGCCGGAAACGCCGATGTGTGACATCGGCGCGGGGCGTTGTCAGTGGCGTGGGTCACGATGGGGCCCATGGCACGTAACAGCAGGAGCGATGGCGCGGGCGGGAAGGGCGTCGTGGCGGCGGCGCGGCGGCCGGAGGTGCGGCTGCCGCCGCTCGTCCCCTACGACGGGGAGGGACTGGAGCCGGACGGCGACTACGACGGTGTGCGGTTCGAGGGGGTGGATCTCGCGGACGGGTCGGGGCCGGGCGCGCGGTTTATGGACTGCGCGCTGGAGAAGTGCGGTCTCGACCGTACGGAGCTGGTCAGGGCCCGTTTCATCGACTCGGTGCTGACGGGGGTGCGGGGTGTCGGCACCGACCTCGCGGGGGCGTCGCTGCGCGATGTGGAGGTGGTGGACGCACGGCTGGGCGGGGTGCAGCTGCACGGTGCGGTGCTGGAGCGGGTGCATGTGCGTGGCGGGAAGATCGACTACCTGAATCTGCGGAAGGCGCGGCTGACGGACGTGGTCTTCGAGGGCTGTGTGCTGTCCGAGCCGGACTTCGGGGACGCGCAGCTGGTGCGGGTGGAGTTCCGGGACTGTGTGCTGAAGCGGGCCGACTTCAGCTCCGCGCGGATGGACGCGGTGGATCTGCGGTCGGCCGCCGAGCTGGACATCGCGCGGGGGGTGGAGCGGCTGGCGGGGGCGGTGATCAGCCCGCTGCAGCTGATGGAGCTGGCGCCGGCCTTCGCGGCACAGATCGGGGTGCGGGTGGAGGCGTAGAGGGTTGCCTCGGTCCTTCGGGGCAGGTCAGACGCGGGGGAAGCGCGCCTGGAGGTCCCAGATCACGGGGTTGTCGGCGAGCCCTTCGTGCATGTCGGCGAGGTCCGCGATCAGGTCGTGCAGGAAGTCGCGGGCCTCGCGGCGCAGGAGGGAGTGGCCGAAGGTGAGCGGGGGCTCGTCGCCGGGCATCCAGTCGGCCTCGACGTCGACCCAGCCGAAGCGGCGCTCGAAGAGCATCCGGTCGGACGATTCGGTGAAGTCGAGCTCGGCGAACTGCCGCCGGTGCGAGCGGCTGCCGCGGGGGTCCTGGTCGATCTGCTCGACGATGTCGCAGAGCGCCCAGGCGAAGTCGAGCACGGGAACCCATCCCCAGGCTGTGGATACTTCGCGGTCCGCCTTGGTGTCCGCCAGGTAGACGTCCCCGGAGAAGAGATCGTGCCGCAGGGCGTGGACGTCCGCGCGTCGGTAGTCGGTCTGCGGGGGATCGGGGAAGCGTCGGGAGAGGGAGTAGCCGATGTCGAGCACAGTTCGATGGTGTCATGCCCGGGGGCGCGTCGACGCCGGAGCGGAGGGTGCCCCATTGCCTCACTGCCCCGGGGCCGCGGGGCGGCCCGGCTCACGGCAGCAGCCGCTGCTCCTTCGCCACGGACACGGCGCCGGCGCGGGTGTCGACGCCGAGTTTGTCGTAGATGCGGCCCAGGTGCGTCTTGACCGTGGCCTCGCTGATGAACAGGGCCCGGGCGATGTCCCGGTTGCCCAGGCCCTGGGACAGCTGGCCCAGGATGTCGCGTTCGCGGTCCGTGAGCGTCGGCAGGGGGCTGCGCATGCGGGCCATGACACGGCTGGCAACCGGTGGGGAGAGCGTGGTGCGGCCCTGAGCCGCCGAGCGGATCGCGGCGAACAGTTCCTCCGGGCGCTCCGCCTTCAGCAGATAGCCGGTGGCGCCCGCCTCGATGGCGCGGGTGATGTCGGCGTCCGTGTCGTACGTCGTGAGGACGAGGACGTGGACGCCGGTGGCCGCGATGCGACGGGTGGCTTCGACTCCGTCGACTCCTTCGCCCAGTTGGAGGTCCATCAGGACGACGTCGGGGGTCAGCCGGGCGGCCAGGACGACGGCCTCCTCGCCGCTGCCCGCCTCGCCGACGACCTCGATGTCCGGTTCGCTGCCCAGGAGGGCGAGCAGTCCGGCGCGTACGACGGCGTGGTCGTCGCAGAGCAGGATCCGTACGGCGAGCGGGGTCATGAGGGTTCCTCCGGCGAGGGCGACGGGGCGGGCGAGGGCGACGGGGCGGGCGAGGACGAGGGGGCGGACAGGGGGACCTCGGCGGAGACGACGGACCCCTCGCCCGGTGCCGACTCGATGGTGAGCGTGCCGCCGAGCTGATACACCCGGGCGCGCATCGCGGGCAGTCCATGGCCGCGGACGCCTGCTGCCGGACGCGGGGCGGCCGCCCCCCAGGTACGGCGCAGGCGCCGCCGGGGGGCGTGGTGGGCCGGCGCCGGTGTGTGGCTTCCACTGGGTACCGCCGGTGCGGGCGGGGTGAAGCCGCGGCCGTTGTCGGCGACGTCCAGGACGGTCCGGTCGTCCAGGTGGGTCAGTGTCAGCGCGGCCTCCGTGGCGTCCGCGTGCTCCCTCACATTGGCCAGGGCGCCCTGGGCGATGCGCAGCAGCGCGGACTGCACCCGGTCGGGCAGTGCCGCGTGCGGCGTCCCCTCCACATGGCAGCGGACCGTGAACACTCCCTGGGCCTGCGCCGTTTCGCGGGTGGCCAGTGCGCGCAGCGCCGCCTCCAGGCCGCCACCCGCCGCGAGATCCGCCGGCGCCAGGTCGTGGACGAAGCGGCGCGCTTCGGCGAGGTTGCGCTCGGCGATGCCGGCGGCCGTACGGACATGGCGGCGGGCGGTCGCCGGATCGGCGTCCCAGGTGCGGTCCGCGGCCTGGAGCAGCATCTGCTGGCTGGACAGGCCCTGCGCGAGGGTGTCGTGGATCTCCATGGACAGCCGCTGGCGTTCCGCGAGGGTGCCTTCGCGGCGTTCGGTGGCGGCGAGTTCGCGGCGGGTACGCAGCAGATCGTCGATCAGTTCGCGCTGGCGCGCGGCCTGGCGCTGCATGTGGACGAAGACCGCGGTCGCGGTGGCGGCCACGGCAGGGGGCGCGAGTACCAGATTCGGGTCGAAGCCGTGGGCCAGCCGCAACTGCGCGGCCACGACGAACACGGTGAGCAGCGCGACGAGGGCGTACGCGGCGCGCGGCGGGAGCAGCCGCAGCCCGGTGTAGAAGAGCGGTACCGCGCACCAGGCGAAACTCGGCGCGAGGACGACGAGCACCATCCACACGGCCACGAGCACGCCGAGCCGGGCCAGCCGGCGCGGGGTGGGGCGCGAACCGAGCACCGGGCCCAGCAGATACAGCGCGGCGAGCGCGACGGACAGCGCGATGATCCACGGCGTGCGGTCCTCGCCCGGGTGACGGAGCAGGAAGCGGGCCAGGGACGCGCCGAGCAGCAGGAAGAACGCGGCGTGCATGAGCAGCGCGAGCCACCGGGCGTCCGGGTCGGTGGCTTCGGTCCGGTGCTCCACCTCGTACCTCTTACTCCCTGCCGACTGCCGACTGCCGAAAGAGCCGCTGCTCGACCTGCGCGGACACATCCATGGTGACCCGGTGCGGCCACCCCCGCATCAACCGATCGGCTGACGGGTCCGTCAGCCGTCCTGCGCGCGGTGTCGAGCCGGTACGTCGACGTCACGGGGCCGGGTCCGGCCGGAGGATCGATCGCAGAGACCGCCTGATCGGATCTGCCGGGCGGAACACCTTCGAATCGCCGAGGAGCCCCACCATGAAGAAGATGCCCTTGCGTACCCGTGTCCTCACCGGTGCCGTCGCCGCGCTCGGTGCCGGAACCTTCGGTGCCATGTCCGCGAGCGCCTCCGCACCCGCCGCCGCCACTGCCGCCGCCGTCACGGCCGACACGGCGGACCGGAACCTCCAGCAGACCACCCATCTGACCGTCGCCGCCGCCACCAGGGCAGCGCGAGCCGCCCTCGACGCCGCCGAGAAGGAGAACCAGCGTGTGGCGGTCGCCGTCGTCGACCGGAACGGCAACACCGTCGTGACGCTGCGGGGCGACGGCTCCGGCCCGCAGGCGTATGAGTCCGCCGAGAAGAAGGCGTACACCGCTGTCTCCTGGAACGCCCCCACCTCCGTGCTCGCGGGCCGCCTGGCGCAGGCCCCGAACCTGAAGGACATCCCTGGCACCCTGTTCCTCGCGGGCGGCGCCCCGGTGCAGGTCAAGGACGCACCGGTGGCCGGCATCGGAGTGGCCGGCGCCCCCAGCGGCGACCTCGACGAGAAGTTCGCCCGGGCGGGCGTCGCCGCACTCGCCAAGTAGGACAGCGACCACAGGAGAAACCGCGGATGAACCCCCTCGATCAGGACCTCCTCCGGGCCGCGCGCACCGGTGACACCGATGCCGCACGCACCGCGATCGAGGGCGGCGCGCGTCGAGGATCGAACTGTTGCTGGCGGCGGGCGCGACCCCCGGTCTGCCGGACGGCGACGGGGTAACGGCGCTGGTCCATGCGGAGCGGCGCGGTTTCGCGGAGATCGCGGCGCTGCTGCGGAACCCGGACCTGAGGTGAGCATCCGCCGAGCCCTCGATCCGACATGGCGCACATAGGATTATTCCGTGCGCCCCACCGCCCTGGTCCTGGCCGTCGTCACCGCCACCGTCGTCTCCCTCGCCGCCGGCTGCACCGGCGGGACCGGTGGTGTGGAGGGCACTCCCGGCGCCGCCGGTCTGCGCGACCAGTACTTCCCGAAGGCCGGTAACGGCGGGTACGACGTCACTCACTACGACCTCACCTTCGACATCGACCCGGCCGCCCGGCGGATCCGCTCCACCGCCGTGATCACCGCGCGCGCCACCCAGGACCTCAGCGCCTTCAACCTCGACCTGGCCGGGCTGACCGTCGATTCCGCGAAGGTCGAGGGGCGTCCGGCCGCCGTCAACCGGGCGGGCCACGAGCTGACGCTGCGCCCCGCCGCCGAGGTGGAGCGCCACCTGCAAAAGGGCAGGACCTTCCGCACGGTCGTCCACTACTCCGGTTCCCCGCTGACCCTCACCGACCCGGACAGGTCGAAGGAGGGCTGGCTGAGGACGGCGGACGGGTCGGTCGCACTCGGCGAGCCGGTCGGGTCGATGGCGTGGTTCCCCGGCAACGACCACCCGAGCGACAAGGCGACGTACGACCTCACGGCCACCGTCCCCCGGGGTCTGACGGCCGTCTCCAACGGTGAGCTGACGTCCCGGAAGGTCTCCGGCGCCACCACCACGTACCACTGGCACACCGCCGAACCCATGGCGAGCTATCTCGCGACGCTCGTCGTCGGCCGCTTCGACCTGAAGGCGTCGACGACCCCCGAGGGCATCAAGGTGTTCACGGCCGTGGACCCGAAGGTGGCCGCGGCGAGTGCCCGGACCCTCGCCCGGATCCCGGAGGTGGTGCGGTGGGAGGCCGAGCGCTTCGGCCCGTACCCGTTCTCGTCGACCGGCGCGATCGTCGGCCGTCCGCATGACTCCGGGTATGCGCTGGAGACCCAGAACCGGCCGTACTTCCCCGGGCCGCCGACCGTCGGACTCCTCGTCCACGAGATGGCCCACCAGTGGTTCGGGGACTCCGTCACGCCCGCCGGCTGGCGCGACATGTGGCTCAACGAGGGCTTCGCGACTTACGCGGAGTGGCTGTGGAAGGCGGACAAGGAGGGCGTTCCCGTCCGGCGCAGTTTCGACGCCGCCTTCGCCGACGACGCCAACTGGGCGTTTCCGCCCGCCGATCCGCCGACGGCCGCGGACATCTCCAAGGACCCGGTGTACGAGCGCGGGGCGATGGTGATCCACAAGATCCGGCAGGCGGTCGGTGACGACCGGCGGTTCCTCGCGCTCGTCGCGGGCTGGACGAAGGCCCATCGGTACGGCACCGCGTCGACGGCCGACTTCACCGTGTACGTGGAGAAGGCGACGGGGAAGGACCTGACGGATCTGTGGAACACCTGGCTGTACGGCCACGGCCGGCCCGCCCCGGAAAGGAGCTGACCGGCCCCGGGAACCCGCCGGGAACTACTTCACGTTGACGCCCGACCAGGCGGCGTCCACGGCCGCGAGTTCCGGGCTGCCCGCCCCGTACAGGTCGGTCGCCGCCTTCTCCGTGGCCGTGCGCGCGGCCGCGTAGTCGGTGGACGAGGTCATGTACGCGGAGAGCGCCTTGTACCAGATCTGGACCGCCTTGTCCCGGCCGATGCCGGTGACGGTCGAGCCGTCGGCGGTCGGCGAGTCGTAGTCCACCCCGTTGATGGTCTTCGGGCCGCTGCCCTCGGACAGCAGGTAGAAGAAGTGGTTGGCGACGCCGGAGGAGTAGTGGACGTCGAGGTCGCCGACGCCGGCGCTCCAGTAGTCCGCCGAACCGCCGTCCTTGCTCGGCTTGTCCATGTAGCGCAGCGGGGTGCCGTCGCCGTTGATGTCGATCTTCTCGCCGATGAGGTAGTCGCCGGCGTCGCTGCTGCTGTCGGCGAAGAACTCGACCGAGGTGCCGAGGATGTCGCTGGTCGCCTCGTTGAGGCCGCCGGACTCGCCTGCGTAGTCGAGCTTGGCCGTCGCCGCGGTCAGGCCGTGGCTCATCTCGTGGCCCGCGACGTCGAGGCTGGTGAGCGCGCTCTTGTCGTCGGCGCCGTCGCCGTACGTCATGCAGAAGCAGCTGTCGTCCCAGAACGCGTTGACGTACGCGTTGCCGTAGTGGACCCGGGAGTAGGCGGCCTTGCCGTCGCCCGCGATGCCGTCGCGGCCCAGCGCGGACTTGTAGAAGTCCCAGGTCATGGCGGCGCCGTAGTGGGCGTCGACCGCGGCGGTCTGCCGGTCGCCGCCGGTGCCGTCGCCCCAGGTGTCGTCGTCGTCGGTGACGAGCGCGCCGGTGCCGCTCTCGCCCTGGTTCAGGTCGTACGTCTTGTGGCCGCCGCGGTCGCCGTCGGTCAGCTCGAAGCCGGAGCCGCTCGCGGTGGTCGACAGGGTGACCTTGCCGCTGTACTGGCTGTTGCCGACGCCGGTCTCGATCGCCTCGTAGCTGTGCAGCGTCCTGCCGGTGACGGCGTCCGTGATGAGGTGACGCCTGCTGGGCGTGCCGTCCTTCTGCACGCCGGTCCTCACCGTCTCGAAGGCGAGGACCGGCTTGCCGCCGCCCGCCCAGATCACCTTGCGCGCGCTCGCCGCGGTCTTCACCTTGGGGGTCGTGGACGGCACCGTTATCCGGGCGTCGGTCGCCCTGGTGACGCTCTTGAGCTTCCCGCTGCCGGTGGTGTGGGTGACGAGGTCGCCGCCGAGGACCGGCAGTCCGGCGTAGGTGCGCTCGTATCGGGTGTGGACGGTGCCGTCGGCGTCCTTGATCACATCGCGGACGATCAGCTTCTCCTGGCTGCCGAGCCCGAGCGCGTCGGCCGTCGAAGAGGCGTCCGACTGGGCCGACTTGATCGCGGCGGTCCGCTTCGAGGCGGTGTTCGGGTCGATCGCGGTCCTCGCGCCGGACGTGCCGGTGGTACGGGTGGCGGAGGCGCCGTCGCGGCCGTTGCCCGGGGCCGCGGTCGCCGCACCGGACTGCACGCCGACGACGACCATCGCGGCCACGGCGGCCAGGGCTGCGGCGCGACGGGTGTTCATGTGGGGGGTCATGCGTTCTCCGTTGTTCGTTCCGTGGGGGGTTACGAGCGGAGAGCGTGCCACCGCATGACCGAGTTTGACGGTGTGCTGACAATTGCCTCACATTCTTTTGACCACTTCTTGTCCGACTGGGATGCTTTCGTGTCCGTTATTCGGCAGGCTTCAACGGCTTGTGCAACACCGCGCAGGGGCGGCCCAGTTGACGGTCGGGCCGGTGGCCGATGACCTCGTAGCCGAGCGCTGTCCAGAAGGCGAGCGCCTCGGGGTTGTCGTCCAGGACGGCCAGCCGGATTCCGTCCCGCCCGGCGGCCCGGAACCGCTCCTCGACGAGCCCGGCCAGCTGTCGTCCGTAACCGGAGCGGTGCTGCCGTGCGTCGATCATGAGCAGTCCGATCCACGGGTCGGGGTCGGCCGGGTCCGGATGGTGCGCGAGGGTGATGGCCACGCCGACCAGCCGCCCCTGCGACCGAGCGAGCAGCACCTCGGTGTCGGGGTTCGCCAGCTCCTCGGCGAGCGAGGCCGCGACCTGTTCCGGCCGGATGTCGTGGGGGTCCGGGAAGTCGCCGCTGATCTGCTGGAACGTCGGATCGGACGCGTAGAGCGCGGTGAGTTCGGCGAGCAGCGGGCCGGGAAGCGCACCGGTCACCGGCAGCAGCGGTTCGATGATCACGCGGCGCAGCCTATGCGGGCGCGCGCCGCCGTCGTGCGTCGGCGCCGCGCGCAGCCACCCGTAGGGCGGCAACTTGCGGGGAGGCCGTCGTGGAACGGCCGGACGACGCGCCGAGTCGGACGGGCGCGTCAACTGTTCGACCGGGCCCGTTCCGTCGGTGAGGTCATGAGTCGTCCGTCGTGTGCCATGCGCTCGTACGCGGCCTTCTGACGGCATGGCAGACGTGAGCGTCCGTCGTGCGTCATGCGGTCGGGCGTGGCCGTCCGACGGCATGACGCACGGGAGCCCCCGGCCGAAGGAATCGACCGGAGGCTCCCGTCCGTCAGGTCAGGCCATGAGACCTATTGCGTCAGAGGTTGACGCCGAAGTCCTGGGCGATGCCGCGCAGGCCCGAGGCGTAGCCCTGGCCCACGGCGCGGAACTTCCACTCCGCGCCGTTGCGGTACAGCTCGCCGAAGACCATCGCGGTCTCGGTGGCGGCGTCCTCGCTCAGGTCGTAGCGGGCGATCTCGGCGCCGCCGGCCTGGTTGATGATGCGGATGAACGCGTTGCGCACCTGGCCGAAGTTCTGGCTGCGGGTCTCGGCGTCGTAGATGGAGACCGGGAAGACGATCTTGTCGACGTCGACCGGCAGGCCCGCCAGGTTGACGTTGATCTGCTCGTCGTCACCCTCGCCCGCGCCCGTGACGTTGTCACCGGTGTGGACGATGGTCTGGTCCGGGGTCGACTTGTTGTTGAAGAAGACGAAGTGGCCGTCGGAGACGACCTTCCCGCCCGGGTTGACCGCGATCGCAGAGGCGTCGAGGTCGAAGTCGGTGCCGGTGGTGGTACGGACGTCCCAGCCGAGGCCGACCGTGACGGCGGTCAGGCCCGGGGCCTCCTTGGTGAGCGAGACGTTGCCGCCCTTGGACAGGCTTACTGCCATGGGAAGTCCCTTTCATCGTCGTGTGCGGGCTTCGTGCCATCACGAAGCTACCGTCACACGTCATAACGCAGGCAGAGGACCGGGAGGTTCCTGCTCCCTTTACTTTCTTTACCGAACTGTCGGCCGAACGGGTGAGCGGATGCGGCAAAAGGAGGTGACGGGAGGTGCGGCGGCCAGGGAACATGGGTGTCATGTCCGGGCCCTATGTCATCCGCGGTTCGGTCTCCCTGCCGGAGGCCGAGCTCATGTGGCGTTTCTCGCGGTCCTCCGGGCCCGGCGGTCAGCACGTCAACACCAGTGACTCCCAGGTGGAGCTCCGCTTCGACCTCGCGGCGACCGACGCGCTTCCCGAGGTGTGGAAGGACCGGGCGCTCCAGCGGCTGGAGAGCCGGCTGGTGGGCGGCGTGGTCACGGTGCGGGCGTCGGAGCACCGGTCGCAGTGGCGCAACCGCGAGACCGCCCTCGTCCGCCTCGCCTCCCTGCTGGCCGAAGCCACGGCGCCGCCCCCCAAGCCGCGCCGCAAGACCAGGATCCCGCGCGGGATCAACGAACGCCGGCTGCGCGAGAAGAAGCAGCGCGGCGACACGAAGCGCGGCCGCTCCGGCCGCGATTGGTGAACCCGGACGCCGGGGTTCAGCCCAGCTGCCGGTAGCGCCCCCGGAAGTACGTCAGCGGCCCGCCGTCCGCGCTCGGCAGTGCGGCGCTCAGCACCCGTCCGATCACCAGTGTGTGGTCGCCCGCGGGCACCCGCTGCTCCGTGCGGCACTCCAGGGTGGCGAGGGCCCCGCCGATCAGCGGTGCGCTCGACACCTCTCCCCGTACGTAGGGGATGTCCTCGAACAGCAGCCGGTCGCTGATCCGGCCCTTCATCGCGAACCGTCCCGCGACGTGCCGCTGGCTCTCCGACAGCACGGAGACCGCCCACAGCGGCTGTTCGTCGAGCAGGTCGTCCATCCGGGAGCCGTTGCGCAGGCTCACCAGGACGAGCGGCGGGTCCAGCGACACGGACATGAAGGCGGTCGCCGTCATGCCGACGTCCTCGCCGCGCCCGTCCTCGTCGAGCGGCGGCTCCTGGGCGGTGATCAGGACCACGCCGGCGGCCAGCCGGGCGAGGGCGCCGCGGAACTCGTCGTTGCTCACCCCCTCAGCATGGGGGATGGGCTCGGACCGGGGGGTGGGGGGCTTCGTCTGCAACACAACGGGCACGCTAGCCGCGGGCGCGGGCCGCCGCATCGGGCCAGGGGACCAGAGGGGTCCTAGGACTCCGGGCTGACGGGGCGTGCCGGGAGCGCGGTGCAACGTACTGCAACGTACGGATTTGCGTTCAAGAAACGGACGGGCCGGCTCGGTGGGCTGCTCACAACCCTTCATCATCTGTTGTGACTTGAGTCACAGAGCGCAATATTTGTTGACCCTGTGTACCGGGTGCACAGCTCACTGTGATTCAGTGGCGGTGACACTGCGAACAAGTACGTCGATATGAAACCTGGAGTGCTGTCGAGGTCTCGGGGAGTGCGAGCAATGGAGGCCGAGTCGGAGCCGTACGTCCGCCTGGCGACGATGCGGCAGCTGCATCAGGCCGTCGCCGATCTCAATACGGCGCGGAGCCTGGCCGACACACTGCAGGCCGTGGCCGACGGAATCGTCGCCGGTCTCGGATACGAGCTGGCCTGCGTCAACCTCGTCCGCCCCGACGGTGATCTCGTCGTCGCCGCCTTCGCGGGCAACTCCGCCGCCGAAGCCCTGATCACCGGCCGCGTCGGCTCCCGCACCTCGTGGGACCGCCGTCTGGTCATGGGTGAGTGCTGGGACGGCCTCCGCTTCATACCGCACACCGACGGCTGGGTCCTCCTCGACGACGACGTACCGCAGTGGCACACCGAGGGCCCCGAGCCCCGCTTCGAGGACGAGTGGCACCCGCAGGACAGGCTCTACGCCCCGATGTACGCGTCCGGGGGCGGCCAGGACCTCCTCGGCGTGATCTCCGTCGACCGCCCGCGCAACGGCCGCCGTCCCGGCGCGTGGGGCCGCGAGGCTCTCCAGATGTACGCGTCGCAGGCGGCCATTGCGATCAGTAACGCCCGGCTCCGAGCAAACATGCAGCGCGCCCTGGTCCGGCTCGAACGCGAGCAGCAGGCGCTGAGGGCCAGCGAGGAGTCGTTCCGCCAGGCCTTCGAGTACGCCCCCAGCGGCATGGCCATCGCCGAGATGGGCGGGGACCAGCACGGCAGACTGCTGCGCACCAACGACGCCCTGTGCCGGCTGCTCGGCCGCCCCGCCTCCGTGCTGCGCCGCTACTCCTTCGCCGAGCTGGTCCATCCCGAGGACGTCGGCACCCTGCTGCGGACGTCCGCCGAGGGCGGCCGCGCCGAGCTGCGGCTCGGGCGCCGGGACGGCTCGTACCTCTGGGTGTCGCTGCGCAATTCCGTCGTCGCGGACACCGCCGACGGCCCGCGCTTCCTCCTCACCCACGTGGAGGACATAGAGGAGCGCAAGCGCCACGAGCTGCATCTGGCGCACCGCGCGTCGCACGACGCGCTGACCGGACTGCCCAACAGTGCCGAGCTGCGCGCGCGGCTCAGTGCCCGGCTCTGCGAGCGTCCGCACGCGGCGTCCACCACCACCGCCGTGGAGGCGCTGGACGCGGCGTACGGCGACGTCGAGGACGCGGAGGGCCGCGTGCACGGCTTCCGTGCCGACGGCTTCGAGGCCGACGCGGTGGCCGGCGGCCCGTACGACCACCATGTGCACGCGGTGGCACCCGACGACGAGAGCGACGACGGGGCGAAGGGGCTCGCCGTCCTCTTCTGCGACCTCGACGGCTTCAAGTCGATCAACGACCGCTTCGGGCACCACACCGGTGACGCCGTCCTGATCGAGGTCGCCCGCCGGCTCACCACCTGTGTGCGCGACGGCGACACCGTCGCACGGCTCGGGGGTGACGAATTCGTCGTCCTCGCGGACGGACTCGGTGCCGCAGATGCCGCGGATCTGGCGGTGCGTCTACGAAACGCCATCATTCCGCCCATTCGGGTGGATGGTCGCGCGGTGCGGGTCGGGGCGAGCTTCGGGATCGGCTGGGCCGGCTGCGGCATGACCGTCGAAGAGGTGCTGCGCTCCGCCGACCAGCGGATGTACGTGGAAAAACGGTCCCGGTCGAAGGTTCACCGCAGGGCCGGCTGACGTTCACGACAGGTCCGTTCCGGCATCCGTCGTCGTACCCCGGCCACGGTCCGTGAGTGACCCCGGAGGCCACCGGCAATTCGTGGTGTGCTCCGTTCGAGGTAGGCTCGGCCGGTCGGCCACGGCTGGCAATTTTCGGCGACGGCTGGCGACATGGTGAGGAGTGACCCAGGGATGACGGCCGGGAACAACGGCGCAAACACACCCGAGGACGACGATCCGTTCGGCTACCTGTACGAGGACGGACAGGCGGCCGGCGCCCAGGCGCCGCGGCAGGGCGGATACGGCTACCCGGGTCCCGTCTCGCAGCCCGGCGTGCCGAGGACCTCGTACAACCAGGTTCGGACCGTCGGCGAGCGTCAGTACGGGCAGCAGGTGCCGCAGCAGCAGCCGTACGGCCAGCCGCAGGCACCGTACGGTCAGCCGCAGGCTCCCTACGGCGCGCCGAATGCGCAGTACGCCGCCCCGGAGACCTACCCGGGTGGTGCGCCCACCGCACCGGTCGCGGCGCAGGGCGGCCACGGCCGGACCGGTGGCCCCGGCAAGGGCGGTCCGAACAACAGAGGTCTGCTGATCGGTGCGGTCGCCGTCGTCGCGGTCGTGCTCATCGGCATCGGTGCCGCGCTGATGACCGGCGACGGCAACGACGACAAGAAGAACGAGGCCGCCACCTCGGCCGGTGCCGCAGGCCAGGCCGACGAGTCCCCGAAGCCGAAGGACACCGGCGCGGCCTCCGAAGATCCGGTGGAGCTGCCGAAGCAGGACGCGGCGACGCTGAAGCTGGGTGGCACGGCCACCGTCGAGAAGACCATCAAGGGCGCCGAGGGCGCGGACGGCGTGTACGTCACCGGCTTCAACCAGCCGGGGTCCTCGGTGACCTGGAAGGCGTCCATGAAGACGGGCGGGTCGTACCGGCTGACTGTGCGGTATGCCATCCCGGCCAAGGACGCCAACGCCACGCTGACGGTCAACGGCAAGGCCAACAGCCAGCCCATCGGTCTGAAGAACTTCGTGAAGTCCTCGGACCCGAACTGGGAGAAGAACTGGCAGACCACGTGGGCGCCGGTGACTTTGAACCAGGGCGACAACGAGATCAAGATCTCGTGCGAGACCGGCAACCAGTGCGACGTGATTCTCGACTGGCTCGAGGTCACGCCGGCGCAGGGCTGAGCACTCCCGGAACCGATCTGCCCTACGCCTTCGTCCGAACCGCGACGGTTCGGACGAAGGCGTAGGGCAGTTTCTTCTGTGCCGGCCGCCTCGTGGCTCCTCAGCCCATCAGCGTCAGGAATCCCGCCACCGTCGCGGCCATCGCCCCACGGCCCGGGACGAGGTACTTGCGCGGGTCGACGCCCGTCGGGTTCTCGGCCAGGTAGGCGCGCACCGCGCCCGTGAAGGCCGTGTTCAGGGCCGTGCCCACATTGATCTTGCGCATGCCGGAGGCGACCGCCTGGCGGATCTCGTCGTCCGGGACGCCGCTGGAACCGTGCAGCACCAGCGGGACCGTGACGGCGCCGCGCAGCTGCCCGATCAGGGCGTGGTCCAGGGCGGCGGTGCGTTCCGTCATGGCGTGCGAGGAGCCGACCGCGACGGCCAGCGCGTCCACGCCGGTCGCCGCGACATAGGCGGCGGCCTCGGCCGGATCCGTGCGGACGCCGGGGGCGTGGGCGTCGAGCGGGGCTTCGCCCTCCTTGCCTCCGACCTTGCCGAGCTCCGCCTCGATCCAGATCCCGCGCTCGTGGCCCCAGGCCACCGCGTCGGCCGTGGCCTGCACGTTCTCCTCGTACGGGAGCTTCGAGGCGTCGAACATCACCGAGCCGAATCCCTCCGCGTGCGCCTGGTGCAGCAGGTCGACGGACTCGACGTGGTCGAGGTGGAGGGCGAGCGGCGCGCTGGACGCACGGGCGACGGCGGCCGTCGCGGCGGCGATCGCGGAGAGCCGGCCGCCGTGGAACTTCACGGCGTTCTCGGAGATCTGCAGGATGGCGGGCGCCCCGGCGCGCTCCGCGCCCGCGGCGATGGCCTCCGCGTGTTCCAGCGTGATGACGTTGAAGGCGGCGATCCCGCGGCGGTCGGCCTGGGCGGCCGAGACGAGTTCACCGGTGCTGACGAGCGGCATGCTGCCCCCTGAGACTTCTGGATGGTGCTGGATGGTGCCGGGCGGTACCGCGGCTCAGGCCGTCGTCGGTGCGTACTCCTCGACATCGACGCGCGACAGCAGCTCCTCGTAAGCCACCCGGTCGAACTCCCCGGCCGCGGGAGCCAGCACCGTCGCCGTTGACAGTGCCACCGCCCTGCGCAGCCGGTCCGGCCAGTTCAGGCCCTCGACGAGCCCGGACAGCAGCCCGGCCACCGCGGAGTCGCCCGCTCCGGTCGGGTTGCCCGCGACCCGGGCGGGCGGTGCGGCCCGCCAGGTGCCGTCGGGTGTGACGGCGAGCATGCCGTCCGCGCCGAGCGAGGCCATGACGCCGTGCGCGCCGCGGCGGCGGGCGTCGCGGGTGGCGCGCAGCGGTTCGCGGGAGCCGGTGAGCTGGGCCAGTTCGTCGGCGTTCGGCTTGATCAGGTCGGGGCGGGCGGCGATGCCCCGGCGCAGCGGTTCGCCGCTGGTGTCGAGGAGGACCGGGACGTCGGCGGTGCGGGCCAGGCGGACCAGTTCGGCGTACGCGCCGACGTGGATGCCGGGCGGCAGGCTGCCGCAGAGGGCGACCGCGTCCGCTTCGCCGAGCAGCTTCCGGTACGTGGTGAGGAAGGCGGCCCATTCGCCGGGGGTGATGAGCGGGCCCGGCTCGTTGAGCTGGGTGGTGTCGCCGGTGGACGCGTCGACGACGGCGATCGTGCGGCGGGTGTTCCCGGCGACGGTGACGAGTGCGTCGCGCGGCGGGAGGCCGGCCAGCAGGTCCCGGAGGACGGCTCCGGTGGCGCCTCCGGCGAAGCCGGTGACCACGCTCTCGTGGCCGAGCGCGGAGAGCACCCTGGCCACGTTGAGGCCCTTGCCGCCGGGGCGTTCGGAGATGTCGCCGACGCGGTGGCTGGTGTGCGGGACCAACGCCGGTACGCCGTACGTCAGGTCGAGTGCCGTGTTCAGCGTGACCGTGAGGATCACCTCGGTCACCCCTTCGATCCGTGCCGGAGCGCGGATCCCTTGCCAGAACGCGCTTTCCCTGCTGTTTACGAAGCGATCATGCCAAAGAGACGGCGGTCGGCCCAGACCTCGGGGCCAACCGCCTTCTCTTCGTTACGTATTCGACCCGTCGTCAATAATGGGCTGAATCACCCAAGATGGGGCTCAATGACCCAATCGCCCTTGCGCATGACGCCCTTCAGCGTGAAGCCCTCGTCCAGGACCACCAGGTCGGCGTCCTTGCCCGGCTCCAGCGAGCCGACCTTGTCGTACACACCGAGCAGGCGCGCCGGGTTGGCGGAGATGGACTGCACGACGTCGTCGACCGGGATCCTGTCGAGGGTGACGGCCCGGCGGAAGGCGGTGTCCAGGGTGAGCGTGGAGCCCGCGATCGAGCCTCCCTCGACGAGCCGGGCGACGCCTTCCTTGACCTCGACGGCGAGCGGACCCAGCTGGTACTGACCGTCACCGAAGCCGGCCGCGTCCATCGCGTCCGTGATCAGCGCGACGCGGGCGGCACCCGCGTGGCGGTAGGCCAGTTCCAGGGCGGCCGGGTGCAGGTGCGTACCGTCGTCGATCAGCTCGACGGTGATCCGCTCGTCCTCCAGGAGCGCGGCGATCGGGCCGGGCTCGCGGTGCGCGAGCGGCGGCATCGCGTTGAACAGGTGGGTGGCGACGGTGGCGCCCGCGTCGATCGCCTCGACGGTCTGCTCGTACGTCGCGTCCGTGTGCCCGATCGCGGCGATCACCCCGTGCTCGGCGAGCAGCCGCACCGACTCGATGCCGCCCGGCAGTTCGGTGGCGAGCGTGAACATCTTCGCGGTGCCGCGGGCCGCGTCCATCAGCTTGCGGACCTCGGCGGGGTCCGGGTGGCGCAGCAGCTTCTCGCTGTGCGCGCCCTTGCGGCACGGCGAGATGAACGGGCCCTCGAAGTGGATTCCGGCCAGGTCGCCCTGCTCGACGAGCTCGGAGAGGATGCCGGCCCGCTGGGCGAGGAAGTCCATCTCGCCGGTGACGGTGGAGGCGACCAGGGTGGTGGTGCCGTGCTCACGGTGGGTGCGGACGCCGGTGAGGACCTCGTCCACGGTGCCGGAGGTGAAGGACGCGCCGCCGCCGCCGTGGTTGTGCATGTCGACGAAGCCGGGCACGACCCAGTGGCCGGTCAGATCGACGGTCTGGGCGCCTTCGTGCGCACTGCCGGCGATCCGGGTGCCCTCGACGATCACCCGCCCGTTCTCGACGGTCCCGGTGGGAAGAACCACCCTGGCCCCTGCGAGGACCGTGCTGTCTGCGCGTCCGGCCATCAGGCGGATACCTCCGTGGAGAGAAGATCCCAGGCGAGCAGCCCTGCGCCCAGGCATCCGGCGGTGTCCCCGAGGGCCGCCGGGACGATGTGGGGCAGCTTCTGGAACGTGACGCGTTCCTCGACGGCCGCACGGAGTGGTACGAACAAGGTTTCCCCCGCCTCGGCGAGCCCGCCACCGATGATCAGCATGCGCGGGTCGAGCAGCGTGAGCGCGGTGACCAGCCCGGCGGCGAGCGCGTCGACCGCGTTCCGCCAGACCCGTACGGCCGCGGGATCGCCCGACTCGACGGCCTTCGCGCAGTCCGCCGCGTCGGCCTCCGGGTCGCCCGACGCGGCGGCCCAGGCCCGGCTGACCGCGGAGGCGGAGGCCAGGGTCTCCAGACAGCCGCGCTGTCCGCAGCCGCAGTCCGGCCCGTCCGGCCGGACCACGACGTGCCCGATCTCGCCCGCGTACCCGTGCGCCCCCGCCTCGATGGTGCCCGCGATGCCGATGGCCCCGGCGATACCGGTGCCCAGCGGCACGAAGAGGAAGCGGTCGGCGCCCTTGCCCGCGCCGATCCGGCCCTCGGCGAGGCCGCCGGTCCTGACGTCGTGGCCGAGCGCGACGGGCACTCCGCCGAGCCGCTCGCCGAGCTTGTCCCGCATCGGTACGTCGCGCCAGCCGAGGTTCGAGGCGTAGACCGCGATCCCGTTCTCCGCGTCGACGATGCCGGGTACGGCGACACCGGCCGCGGCGGCGCTCTCGCCGAACCGTTCCTCGCCGTGGGCGCGCAGCTCCGCGGCGAAGGCGAGGATCGACTCCACGACGGCGTCGGGTCCGCGCTCCCGGCCGGTCGCGCGCCGGGCCTCGTGCAGCAGGGTGCCGTCGGCCCCGACCAGGGCGGCCTTCATTCCGGTGCCGCCCACATCGAGGGCGATGACGTGTTTCACGGACACAGTTTCGCCCGCCGGACCCCGATAGGTCTAGTCCACTATCGCTGTTTGTTGCGCGTACATACAAAATGACGACGGGCGGTCGGCGCGGCCGATGGCTCAGGGAGCCAGGATCACGCTGCGCGAAAGATTGCGCGGGTGGTCCGGGTCGTACCCCTTCGACTCCGCGATCTCGACCGCGAGCCGCTGGGCCCGGATCAGATCGGCCATCGGGTCGGCCGTGGCATGGGCCACCAGCGTGCCGCCGACCCCCGCGACCTCGCCCGCGAGCCCCTCGGGCAGTGCGCCGAACACCCACGCGACCCGGTTCGGCCCGGTGATCGAGATCGGTCCGTGGCGGTACTCCATCGCCGGGTACGACTCGGTCCAGGCGCCCGCCGCCTCGCGCATCTTGAGCCCGGCCTCCTGGGCCAGCCCGTACGTCCAGCCGCGCCCCAGGAATGTCCACTGCTCGGCCGCGAAGACCGCCTCCGCCAGCGGCTCCGTCACCGCGAGCTCCGCGTCGACCGCTGCCTCGGCGACCGTCTTCACCCCCGCCGGCAGCGGACCCGCCGCCTCCAGGCCGGCCCGCAGGAAGGCCAGCGCGGTGGTGGCGAACCGGGTCTGGACGACCGACTCCTCGTCCGCCCAGTCCAATACGGCCACCGCGTCGGCGGCGTCCATGACAGGCGTCCTCGGGTCGGCGGTCAGCGCGACGGTGGCCACCTTGCCGCGCAGCTCACCGAGGAGGTCGAGGACCTCCGTCGTCGTGCCGGAGCGGGTGATCGCCACGACCCGGTCGTACGGACGCCCTGCAGGGAACTCCGACGAGGCGAACGCGTCGGTCTCGCCCTGCCCGGCCGCCTCGCGCAGCGCCGCGTACGCGATCGCCATGAACCAGGAGGTGCCGCACCCGGTGACGGCGACCCGCTCACCCGGCCGCGGCAGTCCGTCGAACTCGGCCCCCGCCTCCGCGGCGCGCCGCCAGCAGCTGGGCTGGGTGGCAATCTCTGATGCGGTACGGGACATGCTGGACGGCTCCTCGGTGCGTGGGGACGGTGACGACGGGACGGTGCAGAACAGCGGGCACGGAAAGGTACGGACCACGAAGTGCCGTGTGCCGAGATGTACTTAACAGCCGGTCCCGTTCCCGTGCAATGACACCCCGGACCAACCGGACACAGGTCCGGTTACGTTGCAGAAGCGATACTTCTCTGGTGTAGACCGCCCTTGGCGACATGGGTAAAAATCGCAGCTCATCCGGACGGTCGGGTGGTCACCGAATCGATGAGGATGGACTGGCTGTGCAGCGGCACTACTTGGGACTGACCGCGGCGGTAGCCGCACTGGGCATGGCGGCAACGTTGTCGGGGTGTGGCGCCGACAGTGCAGCGGGGGACGTCACCCTCAAACTCGTCGCGGCCGACTACGGCAACAGCGCGGCGAACAGCTCCAAGAAGTACTGGGACGAACTCGCCAGGAACTTCGAGGCGTCCCACAAGGGCATCAAGGTCGACGTCAACGTCTATTCGTGGAAGGACGTCGACCGCAAGGTCGCCGACATGGTGAAGAAGGGGCAGGCCCCGGACATCGCGCAGATCGGTGCCTATGCGGACTACGCCAAGGCCGGGAAGCTCTACAGCGCCGACGACATGCTCGCCATCCGCACGCAGGCGAACTTCCTGCCGCGGCTGGCCGATGCCGGCCAGTACAACCAGACCCAGTACGGACTGCCGTTCGTCGCCAGCACCCGGCTGCTCTTCTACAACAAGAAGTACTTCAGCCGGGCCGGCCTGGCCGCCCCGAAGACCTGGGACGACATCCGTGACGACGCCGTGGTGCTGAAGCAGCGCGGTGTCACCTACCCGTTCGCGCTGCCGCTCGGTCAGGAGGAGTCCCAGGCCGAGACCATGATGTGGCTGCTCAGTGGGGGCGGCGGCTACACGGACGACGTCGGCTCGTACGACATCGACTCGCCCGAGAACGTCAAGACCTTCGACTGGCTGAAGACGAATCTGGTCGACAAGGGGCTGGTCGGCCCGGTGGCGCCCGGAAAGCTGGACCGGGCGCAGGCGTTCGAGGCGTTCACGAGCGGCAAGGTGGGGATGCTCAACGGGCACCCCACGCTGATGCAGGAGGCCGAGCAGAAGGGCGTCCAGGTCGGCATGGTGCCGCTGCCCGGGATCAACGGCCCGACCGAGGGGTCGATGGGCGTCGCCGACTGGATCATGGGCTTCAAGCAGAACAACCACCGCGAAGCCATCGGCAAATTCTTCGACTACATGTTCGAGGACAAGAACGTGGTGGCCTTCGCCGACGAGTACGACCTGCTGCCGGTCACCGACAGCGCGTCCGCGGTGATGGAGACGGACGCCAAGCACAAGCCGCTGCGGAAGTTCCTGGAGGCGCTGCCGAACTCGGAGTTCTACCCCGTCGGCAAGACGTCGTGGGCGCGGACGAGCGAGCTGATCAAGCAGAACATCGGCAAGGCGGTGCAGCCGGGCGGCAGTCCGGCAGGTGTGCTGGCCGAGATCGCGCGGGGGGCGGCGACGGCGGAGGAGGCGGAGTAGCGCAATGCGGGGCGGGCGTTATGTTGGCTGATATGACCGCCTCCGAGAACGACGCCCAGGGTGCGGAGACCCCGGACACGACGCAGCCGGGGCTCTCCGAGCGGGAGCGTGCGGTGCTGGCCGTGGAACGGCGGTCGTGGCCCGGCCCCGGGGCGAAGGAGCGGGAGATCCGCGAGGGGCTGGGGATCTCGCCGACGCGCTACTACCAGTTGCTGAACGCGTTGCTGGACGACCGGCGGGCGCTGGAGGAGGACCCGGTGACGGTCAACCGGCTGCGGCGGGTGCGGGAGGCCCGGCGGGGGAGGCGGTAGCCGGGGTGCCGCACCTGAGGACCGGCCCTCCGGTGCCCGAGGAGCGGGGGTCCGGCGGAGCCGCGGGTTTCGGACAGGGTCGGGGCAGGGCAACAGGCCAGCCGCAGGCGCAGCCGTAGCCGCGCTCCGGCACCCCCGATAGGCTCGGCACATGGGCAGCAACCCAGAGCAACTCCTCCCCACCCCCACCACGCCGGCCGGCCGCGAAGGCCTCGCAGCCATCCTGGCCCGCCCCGATCGTGCCGTGGTCGCCCTCGACTTCGACGGCACCCTCGCCGACATAGTCCCGGACCCGGAGCAGGCCCGCGCCCACCCCGGCGCCGTCCCGGCCATCGCCGCGCTCGCCCCGAAGGTCGCGTCCGTCGCCGTGATCACCGGCCGCCCGGCCGGCGTCGCGGTCCGGCACGGCGGCTTCGCGGGCGTCCCGGGCCTCGACCACCTCGTCGTCCTCGGCCACTACGGTGCCGAACGCTGGGACGCCGTCTCCGGAACCGTTCGAGCGCCCGCCCCGCACCCCGGTGTGGCAGCTGTCCGCGCCGAACTCCCGGGCGTGCTGGACCGGTTCGACTCCTGGCACGGCACATGGATCGAGGAGAAGGGGCAGGCGCTCGCCGTCCACACGCGCCGCGCCGCCGACCCGCAGGCCGCCTTCGACGCGCTGCGCGGCCCGCTGGGTGAGCTCGCGGCCCGGCACGGGCTGATCGTCGAGCCGGGGCGCCTCGTCCTGGAACTGCGTCCGCCCGGCATGGACAAGGGCGTGGCGCTCGCGAAGTACGTGCGGGAGATGGACGCCGAGTCCGTCCTGTACGCGGGGGACGACCTGGGCGACCTCGCCGCGTACGCCGCGGTGGAGAAGCTCCGCACGGAGGGCCCCGACGGCATCCCGGGTCTGCTGGTGTGCAGCGGAAGCGCGGAAGTACCGGAACTGGCCGAGCGGGCGGACCTGTTGCTGTCGGGTCCGCCGGCCGTGGTCGACTTCCTCGCGGCCCTCGCCCGGCGCCTCTGAACGACCGCCGCCGAACGGTCAGTCCCGCCGCAGCGCCTCCAGCTGTTCCAGGAACCACCGCTGCGGCGGCAACGCGGTCGCCGCCGCAGCCAGCCGCTTCGACCGCTCCGCCCGCTCCCCGTCCGGCATCGTCAGTGCCTCGTGCAACGCGACGGCCGTCGCCGACACGTCGTACGGGTTCACCACGATCGCGTCCGCGCCCAGCTCCTCGTACGCCCCCGCCTCCCGCGACAGCACCAGCGCGCAGCCCTGGTCGGAGACCACCGGGACCTCCTTCGCGACCAGGTTCATGCCGTCGCGGATCGGGTTGACGAGCGCCACGTCCGCCAGCCGGTACGCCCCCAGCGAGCGTGCGAAGTCGTCGTTCACATGCAGCAGGACCGGGGTCCAATCGGGTGTTCCGTACGCCTCGTTGATGTCGTCCGCCAGCCGCTGCACCTCGGCCGTGTACTCCCGGTACACCGCCAGGTCCTGGCGCGACGGGTACGCGAACGCGACATGCACCACCCGCTCGCGCCACTGCGGGCGGGTGTTCAGCAGCTCCCGGTACGCCAGCAGCCCGCGCACGATGTTCTTGGACAGTTCCGTACGGTCGACCCGCACGATCGTCTTCCGGCCGGTGCCGCCCACCTGCTCCCGCAGGATCGCCATCCGCTCGTCCACGTCCGCCTCGTGCGCGCGGCGGCGCAGGAAGTCCGCGTCCGCGCCCAGACCGTGCACGCCGATCCTGGTCCGGCCGGTGCCGCCCAGGACCTCCGTGCAGCAGGCGGTGAACGCGTCCGCCCACCGCCGGGTCAGGAAGCCCGTCCGGTCCGCGCCGAGCATGCCGCGCAGCAGCTGCTCCGCGATGTCGTCGGGCAGCAGGCGGAAGTAGTCGGCCGGGGCCCACGGGGTGTGCGAGAAGTGGCCGATCCGCAGGTCGGGACGGAGGTCGCGGAGCATGCCGGGGACCAGGGCCAGGTGGTAGTCCTGCACCAGAACCGCCGCGCCCTCGCCCGCCTCCTCGGCGAGCGCCTGCGCGAAGGCCAGGTTGTACGCCTCGAACGACGCCCACTGCCGGCGGAACTCCGCGTCGAAGACCGGCTCCAGCGGCGTCTGGTACAGCATGTGGTGGACGAACCAGAGCACCGAGTTCGCGATGCCGTTGTACGCGTCGGCGTGCACATCGGCGTCGATGTCCAGCATCCGTACGCCCGGCTCGGCGATTCCGCGCCGGACCGCCTCCCGGTCCCCGTCGCCGAGCGCCGCGCAGACCCACAGCTTGTCCTCGACGGCGCTCAGCCCGGAGACGAGTCCGCCGCCGCCCCGTCTGGCGCTGATCGAACCGGTCTCGCTCAGTGCGTACGAGACCGGGCCGCGGTTGGACGCGACGAGTACCTGGGCAGCAGACGTGATCACGTGCTCGGAGACCATGTTGCGGAATCTAGCCCGATCGCGAACCGCCCAAACGTGCGAAGTCAGGCCACCTCAGGCGGCGCGGCGCGAAACGTACTCCCTGATCTCCTGCATCGGCGGCCGCTCCTCCGTGTCCACGGCGTGCGTGCGCGGTACGAAGCCGGTCTCGCCCCGCTCGAACTGGGTGAGGGATGGCCGTACCAAGTGGCCGCGGGAGAGGCGCAGTTGCGCCGTCCGGTAGATGGCCGCCGCCATCCGGCCCAGCGCCTGCCCGTCCTGATGGCGGTGCTTCCTGACCCCCACGTCGACCTGCGCCAGCGCGTCCAGCCCCACGGTGTGCAGCGCATCCACGAGCAGGCCCAGTTCCACTCCGTAACCGACCGGGAACGGCAGCCGCTCCAGCAGGGAGCGCCGCACCGCGTACTCGCCGCCCAGCGGCTGGACGAAGCCGGCCAGCTGAGGCCAGTGCAGGTTGAGCAGCGGGCGGGCCACCAGTTCCGTGACGCGACCGCCTTGGCCTGCCGTGTCCCCGAGCGGCCGGTCGTACATCGCCTTCACGAACTGCACCTCGGGATCGGTGAGCAGCGGCCCGATGATGCCGGAGACGAAGTCCGCGGAGAAGTCCTTCAGGTCGGCGTCTATGAAGCAGACGATGTCACCGTCGGTGACCAGGAGTGATCGCCAGAGGACCTCGCCCTTGCCGGGCAGGGCGGGTATCCGCGGGAGTATGTCGTCACGGTGCACCACACGGGCGCCCGCCGTCCGGGCGACTTCGGAGGTGGCGTCCGTCGACCCGGAGTCGATCACCAGCAGCTCGTCGACCAGCTGGACCTTCTCCATCAGCTCGACCCGGATCGTCTCGACGATCGTGCCGACCGTCGCCTCCTCGTTGAGGGCGGGCAGCACGACGCTCACACTTCCGCGCCGCGGATCCCCGGCCCTGGCGGCGACGAGCCGGTCCAGCGGGCGGTCGGCGGCCGACCAGGAACGCCTGGCCAGCCAGCGTTCGACCTCTTCCAGCACGGTCGATACTCCCTGTATGTGATCCATCTCGCGGTTCGGACGGCCATCTCAACCGTCCGATGCTTCGGTTACAGTCTTGAACAACGCGGATGGCCCTCGCATGCCGGGGCCCTCCGCCGATAAATGCCTGGATCGATGATCCAGTGCCACAGCGCTCATCCAGAGGGACTGAGGGAACGGCCCGTTGAAGTCCCGGCAACCCTCCTGCCGACCGCGAGGTCAGGTGGGGAAGGTGCCAATTCCGTCTCGTGGCGAAATGCGTCGCGAGGAAGATGAGGAGAAAGGGCCTCGCCATCATGGCTACGCAGACCGTTGCAGTGAGCACCAACTCTTCCGCCGACGCTGTCGACCTCGGTCCCGCCGCGGCACTTTCCTGCCGCGAGTGCGGAGAGCGTTTCGAGCTCGGTCCCATTTTCGCCTGCGCGACCTGTTTCGGGCCGCTCGAAGTGGCGTACGACCTGCCGAGCGGCTCACCGGACGAGCTGAAGAAGCGCATCGAGGCCGGGCCGAACAACATCTGGCGTTACGCGCCGCTACTGCCGGTCCCCGCCGATGTCGCGGACAAGCCCAACATCAACCCCGGCTTCACCAAGCTGGTCAAGGCCGACAACCTCGCCCGCGAACTGGGTGTCACCGGCGGCCTGTACGTCAAGGACGACTCCGGCAACCCGACGCACTCCTTCAAGGACCGCGTCGTCGCGATCGCCGTCGAGGCCGCCCGCGCCTTCGGTTTCACCACTCTCTCCTGCTCCTCCACCGGCAACCTCGCCGGCGCCGTGGGGGCGGCCGCCGCCCGGGCCGGCCTGCGGTCCTGCGTGTTCATCCCGCACGACCTGGAGCAGGGCAAGGTCGTGATGGCCGCGGTGTACGGCGGTGAACTGGTCGGCATCGAGGGCAACTACGACGACGTCAACCGCTTCTGCTCGGAGCTCATCGGCGACCCGCTCGGCGAGGGCTGGGGCTTCGTCAACGTCAACCTGCGCCCGTACTACGGCGAGGGCTCCAAGACGCTCGCGTACGAGATCTGCGAGCAGCTCGGCTGGCGCCTGCCCGACCAGCTCGTCATCCCGATCGCGTCCGGCTCGCAGCTCACGAAGATCGACAAGGGTCTGCAGGAGCTGATCAAGCTCGGTCTCGTCGAGGACAAGCCGTACAAGATCTTCGGCGCCCAGGCCGAGGGCTGCTCCCCGGTCTCCACCGCCTTCAAGGCCGGCCACGACGTCGTACGCCCCCAGAAGCCGAACACGATCGCCAAGTCGCTGGCGATCGGCAACCCGGCCGACGGCCCCTACGTCCTGGACATCGCCCGCCGGACCGGCGGCGCCGTCGAGGACGTGGACGACGAGCAGGTCGTCGACGCGATCAAGCTGCTGGCGCGCACCGAGGGCATCTTCGCGGAGACGGCCGGCGGGGTGACGGTCGGCGTGACGAAGAAGCTGATCGAGGCCGGCCTGCTGGACCCGACGCTCACCACCGTCGTCCTCAACACCGGTGACGGTCTGAAGACGCTGGACGCGGTCGCCCCGACCACCGGTCCGACGGCGACCATCCGGCCCAGCCTCGACGCGTTCCGCGCCGCAGGCCTGGCCCGCAGCTGACCCGACCACCCGGACGTCCACCCGTGACGTCCACCCGAGACGCAAGGAAGGCACCCACATGAGCGTCAAGGTCCGTATCCCCACCATCCTGCGCACCTACACGGGCGGTCAGGCCGAGGTCCCGGCCGAGGGCGCGACCCTCTCCCAGGTGATCGAGTCGCTGGAGCAGAACCACCCGGGCATCGCCGCGCGCGTCCTGGACGACCAGGGCAAGCTGCGCCGGTTCGTGAACGTGTACGTCAACGACGACGACGTGCGCTTCGAGGGCGGCCTGGAGGCGGCCACCCCGGACGGCGCCGGCATCTCGATCATCCCGGCCGTCGCGGGCGGCTGCTGACCCTCCGTCGCCCCGGCACGGACTCTCCGTAGCCCCGCCGCCGACTTCACAGCGTCACCGGAATTGCCCCCTCTGCGAGGTAAGCGGAGGGGGCAATTCTGCATGGTTAAGCGCGGTACAGTTGGGAAGTCCCCTCCGCTGCCCGTGCCGACCGCATATGAGAATGCGCCCGCCCGCGACAAGATGCAGCCAAAGTATTCCAACTCCTTGCGTCATAAGTGGCCTTTGCCCGGCCCGAGTTGCCCTGGAATCGCATAAATTCCGCATATTCGGGTGTTCGGTGCTGCCCAGAATTCTCGTCCGATTGACCTGTTGCAGAGGGCAGTTGGGCAGATACATTCGGCCGCGGTCGACGCGTTCCGGCGCACGCACCCTCTCCTGTCGGGGGGTGAGTTCTGACCCGGGCCCGCGAAGTGCGGTCCTGTGCAAGGGCCAGTAATAGGGGAGTTAGGCATGGCTCAGGGCACCGTCAAGTGGTTCAACGCGGAGAAGGGGTACGGCTTCATCGCGGTCGACGGTGGTGCGGATGTTTTCGTCCACTACAGCGCGATCCAGATGGACGGGTACCGCACCCTCGAAGAGGGTCAGCGAGTTGAATTCGAGATCTCGCAGGGCCAGAAGGGGCCGCAGGCGGACATGGTCAAGCTCGCCGTCGGCTGAGCTCGGCGCGGTCGGCCAACGACACCACTCACGCATGAAGGGTCCGTACCCCCAGGGGACGGGCCCTTCACGCGTCGTGCCGCCGTCACCCGCGTGGCATCCCCACGACATCCCACGCGCCGTCGCCCGGTTCGCGCCTTGTCCGCAACCGCCGGGGGCGCTTGCACTCGTGGGGGTCGAGTGCTAATCATTGGCGTTAGCACTCTCCAGGTGAGAGTGACAGAACTTGGACCGGGCCGGTGAGGCCCGCAGGCTGGTGGGGCAAGGAACCACCCGGCAGGCAGGCCGTCCGTCGCGGGCGCCACTCGGTCCGGAGAAATCCACCCCTGTCCGGGAGGACCACTTCACATGGCCAAGATCATCGCGTTCGACGAGGAGGCACGGCGCGGTCTCGAGCGCGGGATGAACCAGCTCGCCGACGCCGTCAAGGTCACCCTTGGCCCCAAGGGCCGCAACGTCGTCCTCGAGAAGAAGTGGGGCGCGCCCACGATCACCAACGATGGTGTTTCCATCGCCAAGGAGATCGAGCTCGAGGACCCGTACGAGAAGATCGGCGCCGAGCTGGTCAAGGAAGTCGCCAAGAAGACGGACGACGTCGCCGGCGACGGTACGACCACCGCCACCGTTCTCGCCCAGGCGCTCGTCCGTGAGGGCCTTCGCAACGTAGCCGCGGGTGCAAACCCGATGGCCCTCAAGCGGGGCATCGAGAAGGCCGTCGAGGCCGTCTCCGCCGCTCTGCTGGAGCAGGCCAAGGACGTGGAGACCAAGGAGCAGATCGCTTCGACGGCCTCCATCTCCGCCGCCGACACCCAGATCGGCGAGCTCATCGCCGAGGCGATGGACAAGGTCGGCAAGGAAGGCGTCATCACCGTCGAGGAGTCCCAGACCTTCGGTCTGGAGCTGGAGCTCACCGAGGGTATGCGCTTCGACAAGGGCTACATCTCGGCGTACTTCGCCACCGACATGGAGCGCATGGAGGCGTCCCTGGACGACCCGTACATCCTGATCGTCAACTCCAAGGTCAGCAACGTGAAGGACCTCCTTCCGCTGCTGGAGAAGGTCATGCAGTCCGGCAAGCCACTGCTGATCATCGCCGAGGACGTCGAGGGCGAGGCCCTGTCGACCCTGGTCGTCAACAAGATCCGTGGCACCTTCAAGTCCGTCGCCGTCAAGGCCCCGGGCTTCGGTGACCGCCGCAAGGCCATGCTCGGCGACATCGCCATCCTCACCGGTGGCACGGTCATCTCCGAGGAGGTCGGTCTCAAGCTCGAGAACGCCGGCCTGGACCTGCTGGGCCGCGCCCGCAAGGTCGTCATCACCAAGGACGAGACCACGATCGTCGACGGTGCCGGTGACAGCGACCAGGTTCAGGGTCGCGTCAACCAGATCCGTGCCGAGATCGAGAACTCCGACTCGGACTACGACCGCGAGAAGCTCCAGGAGCGTCTGGCGAAGCTGGCCGGCGGCGTGGCCGTCATCAAGGCCGGTGCCGCCACCGAGGTCGAGCTCAAGGAGCGCAAGCACCGCATCGAGGACGCCGTTCGCAACGCGAAGGCGGCCGTCGAGGAGGGCATCGTCGCCGGTGGTGGCGTGGCGCTGCTGCAGGCCTCCGCCGTCTTCGAGAAGCTGGAGCTCTCGGGTGACGAGGCGACCGGCGCCAACGCCGTCAAGCTGGCGCTGGAGGCCCCGCTCAAGCAGATCGCCGTCAACGGTGGTCTCGAGGGTGGCGTCGTCGTCGAGAAGGTGCGCAACCTGCCGATCGGTCACGGTCTGAACGCCGCGACCGGCGAGTACGTCGACATGATCGCCGAGGGCATTCTCGACCCGGCGAAGGTCACGCGCTCCGCTCTGCAGAACGCCGCGTCGATCGCCGCGCTGTTCCTGACCACCGAGGCCGTCATCGCCGACAAGCCGGAGAAGGCCTCTGCGGCCGCTCCGGGCGGCATGCCGGGCGGTGACATGGACTTCTGATCCTGACGGATCAGTAGTTGGGTCGCACATCGGCCCCCGGGACCTGTACTGGTCCCGGGGGCCGATGCCATGTCCGCGGCGGTGACGGCCGGTCAGCGGTCAGGAGAGCTTTCCGTCGTAGTCCGGGAGCTTGAACGTCCGCTCGGCGTGGCCGCCGACCAGGTCGCTTTCGTTGTTGCCGATGTTGGCGATGATCGTGTAGCCCCGGGCCTCGATCTCGGCACGCTTGGCGGTCTTGTACGTGCTGACTTCGTCGAAGAGGTCCGGCAGGTCGCGGACGTAGAGGCCGGTCACCGGGTAGCCGACGGCGGTGAGGTTGTGCTGCGTCAGCGAGGCGATGATGCCCGGACGGGCGGTGACGAAGAAGATGGCGACGCCTTGGGAGTCGGCGTACCGGACCAGATCGCGGACCTGGGTGATCGCGGGGGTCGGGAACGTCCAGAAGTAGTGGAAGTCCGTCTCCAGCGACGAGTTGTCGATGTCGAGGACGATCGCGGGTTTCTGGCCCGCTGGGGTCTGGGCGATGCGCTGTTGGACGTACGGGCGGGCCACGTCGATGACCGCGGCGACATCACGCTGCCAGGTGCCGTAGTCGATGCCCAGGATGGCGGCGTTGCCGCCGGGGGCCCAGGAGGTCGCCCCGGCGGTGGGCGACGACACGGGGGCGGCCTGGGCGGCTGTGGCGGGCGCGACGAGGGCGAGAACGGCGGCCGCGGCGACGACGCCCGCCGTACGGGCGAACCGGGTACGGCTTCGGCTCATGAGGGTGTCTCCTGTGTCGAAGTTGACATGCACGCGTCCAACCCTCGATGAGGCCCGGTCCCATGTCTACTGGTCGGTAGGAAACTTTTCATGGACGCACCATGAAATGGGCACACCGTGAATCGGACGTAACCCTTCCGGGTCAGGGGGCGGTTGCCGGGCGTACCTCTCCAGGATCCGCGGCGCGGCGGATGGTGGGCGAGGCGACCGTTCGGGTGGCAGTTCGGCGGTCGGGCGGCAGCGGACCGGCGCGCTCGGACTCCGCGACTCGAGCCCGGGGGCGTACGAGCCGCGCCGACTTCACTCCGCATGAGACATCGACTGGTCAACATCGATGAATCCGCGCTGAGGTACGGACCGTTCGCGGTGGTGGGGGCGCTGGGCGTGTTGTCGGTGGCATGACCTAGTCTTCGCTCACTCGCCACACCCGCGGCACAGGTCACACACATCGGCTGTCGCCTGTCAGCTGCGCGCAGTGGCTCCACACTCGTTCCGGGGGGTTCGAATCACCGTGCGTATGCGCACTCTTCCGGCCGCCACCGCACTGGCGGTCCTCTTCAGCTCGGCGGTGCTCACCGCCGCACCGGCGTCCGCCGACACCGCCAGGACCGTCGCGGTCACGGCCGCTGCCGACACGGTCGTCGACGGCGTCCACCAGCGGCTGTTCTTCAGCGACAGGTACCAGAGCAAGATCGTCGTCACCGACAACGCGGGCAAGGCCGTCGCCGAGCTCACCGGCCTGCCTCAGGTCCAGGACCTCGAACTGAGCCCGGACTCGGGCACGCTGTACGCCGCGGTCTACGGCGCCGACAAGATCGTCGCCTTCGACACCGCGACACTCACGCAGACCGCCGAGTACCCCACCGGCGCGAAGACCACGCCCTCCCATCTCGCCTACGCCGACGGCAAGCTGTGGTTCGGATACGGCGACCAGTGGGACTCCGGGCTCGGCTCGGTCGACCTGACCGCCGAGACGCCCATGGTGACGCTGGACCTGGCGGCCGGGCACGACTTCGCGAGTCCGCCGAAGCTCTACGCCGACCCTGACAACCCGGGCACGCTGCTGGCCCTCGACGCAGGCATCAGCTCCGGTCCGATCGTCGTCTACGACATCTCCTCCGGTACTCCGGCCATCCGCGTCTCCGCCGAGAAGGGCGGCTTCTACCACGACGCGGCGCTCACCCCGGACGGCCAGAACGTCGTCGTGGCCGGGAACAGCGCGCTCACCGAGTACCGGCTCTCCGACCTGGAGGAGGTCCGCACCTTCCCCGTCGCCTCCGAACCGGAGACGGTCAGCATCGCCCCGGACGGCACGGTCGCGGCCACCGTCCTCGACACCGACGACCTCGGCGACACGTACGTCTTCGCCGCCGACCCGGGCCGGCCCGCCAGCGTCCGCAATCTGTCGCACAGCTGGATGCCCTGGTACGGGCACTCGACGAACTGGTCGGCCGACGGCGGAAAGCTGTTCGTGATGAGCGAGGGGGGCGACAACGACTCCTCCACGTTCAACGTCGTCGACGAACCCCGCAAGTACGTCGCCACGCTGAAGGCCGACGCCCCGGCCACCGCCACCCGCGCCAAGTCCCTCACCGTCAAGGGCTCGCTCGTCTCCGGCCTCGCGCTGCCCGCGGGGACGCCGCTGACCGTCACCCGCACCGACCTGGAGTCGCCGAAGGGCAAGTCGCTCGGCACCAAGTCCCTGGCAACGGGCGGCAAGTTCTCCTTCACGGACACCCCGCCGGCCGGCGGCAAGGTCACGTACAAGGTGACGTACGCCGGTGATGCCACGCACGCCTCGGCGACTGCCTCGGACACGGTCGAGGTCTCCCGCGCCACGCCCACGCTGACGCTGAACAACAACGGCAAGGTGTACGACCACGGCAAGGACGTCGCGTTCACGGCGCACCTCGGCACGACGTACAAGAACCGCACGGTCGAGATCTGGGCCAACCCATTCGGCTCGGACAAGCCGAACAAGCTGGTGAGGACCGGCACGGTCAACTCCAGCGGCAACCTGTCGGTCACCCTGGACATGGCCCGGGACACCACGGTCACCGCCGTGTTCAAGGGCGACGCCCGCTACGCCCCGAAGACGGTCAAGGCCACGGCGTACGCCAGGGTGAAGGTCTCGACGGCGCTGTCCAAGCACTACAAGACCGGCAAGATCGGCTCCACGACGTACTACTACTTCCACAAGAACACCGACGTCATCTCCACGACGACGATGAGCTACTACAAGGACCGCAAGCAGCGGCTCGAGCTCCAGGTGTACTCCCAGGGCAAGTGGTACTCCGGGGCCACCGAGTACTTCAAGCTCGGCACCAGCGGAAAGTCGGTCGTCAACCTGGGCCACGCCGGCAAGTCCGGCATCCGCGCCCGGGTGCGCTCCTCGTACATCAACGCCAGCTCCGGGGACAACGTGAACTCGACGACGCACGGCGCCTGGAAGTACTTCGTCTTCACCAACTGAGTCGGTGTCCGGTCCCATGAGGCCGTGACGAGGGGGCGCGTTCCTGTCGGTGGGAGGGGACGCGCCCCGGCTCTGCTTTGCCCCGCCGGGAACGCCCCAACTCTCCTGTCGGCCTTCCAGGTTGTGCCCGCAGTGACAGTGGCAGGCTCGCGTACGCGAACGTGCAGGGGCTCGCCGGGCGGGGCGGCGCCGGGGAGGCGTTCAGGGTCATGTGGTATTCATCACAGCGAAAGTGTGGGTGGTGAAAGCAACTGCACCCTTTCGTCTCTTCTGTCTGTCCCGGTGTGGTGGTGTCTGCCGGAGCAGGTGAAAAATCTGTGACGGTCGACCGCCCGCCCGGTCATACGATCACTTCAAGTCGCATTTGCGTGTCCCATTCCGCTGCGACCCTTCTTCTCTTTTCGGACCCCGAAGGGCTCTTGTGAAGATTCGCCGGATACTTGCCACAGCTGTTGCCGCCGCAGTGACCACGCCTGTCCTCCTTCTGTCGGTCACCCCCGCGTTCGCCGACGACAAGCCGACAGCGCAGACGCAGGAGAAGCCGTCCATCGCGGAGCTGGAAAAGGCCGCCGCCGCAGCGCAGGAGGCGTACGACGACGCCGTAGAGGCCGAGAGTGCCGCCTACGCCGCTCTGGAAACGGTCCTGTCCGACACCTCTCCGCTGGCCGTTGCAGCCAAGGCCGCCCAGGCGGTGGCGGCCGACGCCGCCACCGCGAAGACCAACGCCGACCAGGCGGTCGTCGACGCCAAGGCGGCGGTCGACGCCCTCCCGGAGACGGCCACCGAGGAGGAGAAGACCGCGGCGGCGACGACTCTCACCGAGGCGGAAGCCGCCGCCGCAGCCGCCGCCGACGCCAAGGTCGCCGCCGATGCCAAGGTCGTGGAGGCCCTGGACGCGCGTGACGACGAGCGGGTCGCCGCGACCCGGAAGCTGGACCAGGCGCGGAAGGCCACCGAGGCGGCGCTCGCCGACAAGACCGCCGCCGACGACGCGCTGGCCAAGGCGAAGGAGGAGGCGGGTGAGGGCGGCGAGGACTGCGTCCCCGAGGCCAAGCTCACCACGGTCGTCACGGGTCTGCCGTCCACGGTCGTCGCCGGCACGAAGGTCAACTTCAATCTCCGGGTGACCAACGGTACGGACAAGACGATGGACGAGGTACTTCCGTTCGCCTACGTCCACGCGACCGACAAGAGCGGGCGCAAGGACATCGACGACCTGGTGCACCTGCAGTGGTCGTCCGCCTCGTCCTCGACGTGGAAGACCGTCGACAATGAGCACTACATGGACGCCATCAGCCCGCTGAAGGCAGGTGCCCACGCCGACGTCAAGATGCGCCTCACGGTCGACTCCTCGGCCCCCGCGGGCAACGGCGTCACCTTCGTCGCCGGTGACTACTTCAACGACAACGGCACCTGCGGCGGGAACCCGGACCTCGAGGGCTACGAGTTCCTGATCGCCGCCGCGGGCAGCAAGCCCGGCAAGGTCGACGACGCCAAGCCGAGCACGACCGAGCCGAACACTTCTGACGTCGAGCCGCAGGGCAGCGCGTCGGCCAGCCCCGTGGGCGGCAGCCTCGCCGCCACGGGCTCGTCCTCCGCGACGTCGCAGTTCGCCCTCGCGAGCGGCGCGGCCCTGGCGATCGGCGCGGGCGCGGTGTTCGCCGCACGCCGTCGCAAGGCCGGCTCCCACGCCTGACGCATGAGGCGAGGTGCCCACCAGGCACCCCGGCCCACGCACTGACCGCCCAACGGGCCCGACACCGAGCGGTGTCGGGCCCGCTGTGTGACACGGCTGCCCCGGTGCGGCGCCACCGCCGGACCAGCGCCTACGGGCCCGGAGTTCGGAGCGCGGCAGCAGGGCCCGCAGCGGGCGTTCCGGACCTCACCGGCGCGGACGGAGCCGCGGCCGAGGCGTCACGTGATCGCGCCCTGCCTCTTGGGGCGGGGGACCATCGCGGCCCGCAACTCGGCCATCCGGTCACGGACCCCGCCGGCCGGGATCCCGCGGTTGCTCGCCGGTACGGAGGTCTGCTCACCCCGGCATGGCCCGCACGCGCCGCCGGGAAGCGTCTCCGCCCGGCCCGGTGTGCCGCATTTCGCGCACTCCAGGACCCGCAACGCGGCAGATGGGGTGGGCGGAGCGACCCGTTCGGGTGGCATCTTGGTGATCAGACGAGTGCGGACCAGTGCCGCCGCGTGATGCACCGGGACCGGCAATCCGTCGGTCAGTGCGTGCAGCAGCTGTACTTCGGTGGCACCCCGCTCGAACCACGCAGTGACGTACGGCTCCAGCGCCGCGCAGTCCGTCGATGACAGGCTCAGCGCGGGTGCGGTGCGGCCGAGTGCCGCCAGCAGGACGAATGCCCGGGAGCGGGTCTGCCGCCGCTGCTCCGGCGGTACGTCACCCCTGGTGAACGCGGCCCACCAGTCGTCGTCGCGAGGCGTGCGGGAGAAGAACGTACGTGTCACCCAGCGTGCGCTGCCCGAGCCGATGACGTGCTCGCTGCCCCGGCGCAGATGCCCGGCCCGCTGGAGGTTGTTCAGTGCGGTCCGCAGTGCGCACTGCCCGTACGGCAACACCTTGGCCAGCGTTTTCACGGCGATGTCGGCGCCGTCCGGCAACCGGTCGACATAGGCGGCGACCGCGGCCTCGCGCGGCGGCAGGTGCGCGAAGTCGTGCGCGCTACGTGGGCGTTGACCGGGAGCAGACCGCTTGCCGTAGCCCGGGTTGGCCATCGGGTGCGACGGCGTGTGCGGGATATGAGGGGGTACGTGCGGTGCGCGTGGGGCAGCACTAAGCTGGCTGTCAGCCATTTGATCGCCTGTTTCGATCTCGTTGGTCAGACCCCTGTTCGGTGTTCCCGCACCGGCAGGGGTCGTTCGTTATTCGGAACGCTAGAGCGTCGCCACCTTGCGTGGCAAGCCGGTCACGAAAAGTGAACGCGCCTGCTACGGGACAGTCCTTGGGGAGGGCGGGTGGGGTGAAGCCCTCCACCCATTCCTTGAAAGAGCGCTCGGAGTGCGGGGCTTGAGCCCCGGGCCTCAGTTGCGCTTGAGGTCCGCGACGAAGGACGACCACGCCGCCGCACGGAAGACGAGCGCCGGGCCGTCCGGGACCTTGGAGTCGCGGACGGGGATGATGTCGGGTCGGCCGTCGGCGATCTCAAGGCAGTCGCCACCGCTTGCACCGCTGTACGAGGACTTGTGCCAGGTTGCTGTGGCCAGGTCGTAGTCAGAACTGCTGAGCTTCATGGGCGTGATCCTCCGCCACCGACTCGATCAGGGCCAGGGACGCCTCCGGTGACAATGCGCTGGCCGCCACCAGATCGTAGGTCAGTTCGTAGTGCCTGACGGTTGCGGGATCGTCCTGCAACTTCCCTGTGCCCAGGGCCTGAAGGTAAGCGAGCGGGGGTGCGTCATCGAAGGACATCAGCTTGAGCGGACCTTCCATGGCCATGTGTGCGCCCGCGTTGAACGGCAGTACCTGCACGATGATCCGGTGTTCTCGTGCCAGCTTGAGGACGTGGTTGAGCGCCTCCGTCAACACTGCCAATCCACCAACCTTCCGACGTAAGACCGCCTCATCCAGCACCGACCAAAACAAGGGCGTTGTTGGATCGCAAAGCAGCTGGGCGCGATCCAGCCTCACTCTGGTCAGGTCGTCGACCACACTCTCCGCCGCCATCGGCAGTCCTCCCCGGAACACCGCCCGTGCGTAACGCTCCGTCTGCAGCAAACCGGGGATCAGCTGCGGTGCGTACTCCTTGATGGTCTTCGCGACAGCCTCCGCCTCCGCAGCCTCCGCGAAGTGGTCCGGGTACTTCGACTTCTTCAGGGCGACGCAGTTCCGTACGAAGAACCCGTCCGTCGTCAGGATCTCGTCGAACTTCTGCGCCTGGTCCAACTGCATCCGGCGCGTACCGGACTCGAGTTGGCCGATGAACGAGCCGCTGACGAAGAGCGGGAGGCCGAGTTCCTCCTGGGAGAGGCCGGCGCTGTCCCTTCGGTGGCGGAGTTCGGCGCCGAGGAGGGCCCGTGGTGAGGCGGACGGGTCGAGTTTCTTCGGGCCCGGCATGGCAACTCCTTGTGACACACCTGTGGTTGTTGGACCTGCGCCACTTCCAGGCTAGTCGAGCGTCGGACACGCTGGGTAGGCATTGCGATTACCGAGCGTGGAAGGTGCGCAGGATGACCACTACGGAGCGACGACGGGTTGCCGCCGGAAGAGTGCGGGAGGCGGAGGACGCGGTGGAGACGCTGAGACAAGGGCTGAACGGTGTGGGGCTCATGCTGCCGTCGTTGCGGATCGATCCGGTGTCGTGCGCGGGGAACGAGCCCGCGCCGCTGGTGGATCTCGGGCGCTGCAACATCGACACGGCGCTGCGGCTGAGCGCCGTTCTGGAAAAGAAGTGTGACGGGGAGGCCGGTCATGACGGGTGAGGAACTCGAACCGTGTACGCCGGAGCCCGGGACGTACGCGGTGGACTCGCGGGACGGGCGCGTGGGGCGCGTGATGGGGTGCGTCGGACCGTACGTGCAGTTGCGGCCGCCAGGCGGTGGGGCCGAGTGGGACTGTCCGCCGGCGTCCGTGCAGCCGGCCTCGCCCGGGGACGTGCTGCGGGCCAAGGTCAGGGAGGTCAACCGGGAGGGCCGGCTGCCGTGAGAGACACGGGGGTGGCGCCCAGGCCGGGGCGCCACCCGTCCCTCGGGCGTGTTGCCTTACGCGGCGGGGACCTCCCGTACGAACGTCCAGGGGCAGTGAGGGGAGATCCGTGCGTTCGTCACTCGGTCGTGGGACGCTGATGGCATCGGCAGACCGCCGCAGAACCGTCGATCTACGCTCCTTTGACAGGCCGCAGGAGAGGGGACCCGTGATGACCGCCGCGATGGTCGAGAACGACCAGGCCTCTGAGGGCCGCCCATGGGACTACCTGCTGCAGACATGGCGTGAACTGGACGTGCCCGAGGGGTGGCGCGCCGAGATCGACGAAGGGCAGATCGTCTTGGTGCCACCGCCGCACGCGCATCACAACGGCATCGCCGCCAAAGTGCAGCGCAGGCTCTACCGAGATCTGCCCGAAGAGCTGGAGATCTACCAGACCCTCGGCATCCACGTGGCCCCGCTCGACAAGCTCTACGTGCCGGATCTTGTGGTCATGCCTTCGGAGCTGATCGATGCTGCTGATCCGGAATCCAGCGATCCGATGGACGCCGCTGACGCCCTGTTGATCGTCGAGATCACGTCGAAGGGAAACGCTCGGGAGGACCGGACGAAGAAGTATCGCGCCTACGCCCGCGCGGCCGTACCGATGTACCTCTTGATCGACCGCTTCGACACGCGCGGGGCGATGGCCACGCTGTTCTTGGAGCCGAACGAGGATGGGACGTACAAGCGCTCCGACGCCGTGCCGTTCGGGAAGCCGCTCACACTCCCCGAGCCCTTTGGTCCGACGCTGCTCACCGCGGACTTCCCGGCGTGACCGGGCAGCAGTGAGGGCGGCACCCGTGCGGGTGCCGCCCTCTGTTGCGTCACGGGATCAGGTGCGGGCCGGCTCCGGTGCCGGGTCGGTGAGCGGCGTGGCCGGGGTACCGGTTGCCGCGACCGTCGAAGCCGCCGGCTCCTGCGACACGTTGAACTCCGTCAGCAGGTCCCTGCTGAAGCCGAAGAAGTACGTGGCGACGAAGCCCGCCAGGTAGCCGACCAGCAGGCCGCCCGCGTAGATCGCGATCGTCGTGCCCAGGCCGTGGTTGCCGTCGAGGAGCGGGAACAGGGCCCAGCCGGACGGGCCGATCGCCGTGGAGCCGACCGCGCTGCCGAGCTGGTTGAAGAAGCCGACGAACGCCCCGCCGAACGCCCCGCCCACGCACGCCGTGATGAACGGGCGGCCGAGGGGCAGCGAGACACCGTAGATCAGGGGCTCGCCCACGCCCAGCAGACCGGCCGGGAGAGCCGACTTGATCGTCCTGCGGATCGACTCGTTGCGGGGGAGACGGAGGTAGACCGCGAGAGCCGCGCCGACCTGGCCCGCACCCGCCATGGCGAGGATCGGGAGGAGGACCGTGTAGCCCTGCTGCTCGATCAGGGTCGTGTGGATCGGGATCAGCGCCTGGTGCAGACCCAGCATGACCAGGGGGAGGAAGAAGCCGCCGAGGACCAGACCCGCGCCCGCACCGCCGTTGGACAGCAGCCAGTTGGCGAAGTCGCCGATCGCGGTGGAGACCTCACCGGCCACGTACATCAGACCGAAGATCGTCACCAGGCCGGAGATCAGCACCGTCAGCGTCGGGGTGACCAGGACGTCCAGTGCCTCGGGGACCCAGCGGCGGCACCACTTCTCCACATACACCGCGAGGACCGCCGCGCCGAGGGCGCCCAGCACACCGCCCTGGCCGGGGGAGAGCTTCTGGCCGAACGCCTCGATGTCCGCGACACCGGGGAAGACGATGATCGCGGCGACCGCACCGCCGAGGATCGGCGTGCCGCCGAACTCCTTCGCCGTGTTGTAGCCGACGAAGACGGCGATCAGCGCCATGAAGCCGGACGCCATCGCACCGAGCGCGGGCGTCACCGACGTCAGCCAGCCCAGGTTCTTCAGCAGACCGTTGAGACCGGCGATGATGCCGCAGCCGATGAGGGCCGGGATCAGCGGGACGAAGATGTTCGCGATCTTCCGGAGGAAGAGCTTGAACGGCGTGGCGTTCTTCGCCTTCCGCGCCGCCTTGATCGCGGCGCCCTGGGCGGCGAGTTCGGCCGCGGTCGTCGAGCCCGCGTCCGCGTCGGTCGAGGCAGCAGGCGCGGCGGGTTCCGGGGTCGTTGCCCGGCCCTCCTCCACCAGCTTCTCGAACTCCGGGGTGACCCGGGCGACGGTGCCCGGGCCGAGGACGATCTGGTACGTGTCGTCCTCGACCACGCCCATGACGGCGGGGAGCGCCTTCAGGGCCTCGTCGTCGACGAGCGAGCGGTCGTGCAGGCCCAGCCGGAGCCGGGTCATGCAGTGGACGACGGAGCTGACGTTCGCGGCGCCACCGACGAGCGGAAGGATCGCGGCGGCAGTGGCGCGGTTCTTGTCTTCTGTAGCCATGGTGCGTGGTGCCTTGCTGTGCGGGGGGTGCGGAGCGGTTCCCCGGATGGGGTCAGGTGGTGGTGCGTGGTGCGGCCGCGAGGGCGGCACGGAGGTGGCCGTCGGACGCGGACAGAAGGGTGGCGGCGGTGGGACCGTCGACCTGGCCGAGGATGGTGAGGATCGCGTTCTTCACCTCGCCGTCGGTGGCGGCGAGCGCGGCCTCGATCTCCTCGTCGGAGGCGCCGGTCGCGAGAGCGACGATCCGGCGGGAGCGGGCGCGCAGCTTCTCGTTGGAGGCACGGACGTCGACCATCAGGTTTCCGTACGTCTTGCCGAGCCGGATCATCGTGATCGTCGACAGCATGTTGAGGACGAGCTTCTGCGCCGTGCCGGCCTTCAGCCGGGTCGAGCCGGTGAGCAGCTCGGGACCGACGACGATCTCGATGGGGTGTTCGGCCGCGGCGCCGAGCGCCGAGTCCGCGTTGCAGGACAGGCCGATGGTCAGCGCGCCCTTGGCGCGGGCGTGCTCGACGGCCCCGATCGCGTACGGCGTACGGCCGGAGGCGGAGATGCCGACCACCGTGTCGTCGGGGGTGAGGTCCAGGGCGTCGAGGTCGGCGGCGGCCAGCTCCGTGCTGTCCTCGGCACCCTCGACGGCCGTGATGATCGCGGACGGTCCGCCCGCGATCAGGCCGATGACCTCGGACGGGTCGGTGTTGAACGTGGGCGGGCACTCGCTGGCGTCCAGGATGCCCAGCCGGCCCGGGGTGCCCGCGCCCGCGTAGATCAGCCGGCCGCCGCGGGCCATGCGGGCGGCCGTGCCGTCGATCGCCGCTGCGATCTCGGGCAGCCGGGCGGCGACGGCGGTCGGGACGGTCCGGTCCTCGCCGTTCATGATCCGGGCAATCTCCAGCGTGCCCAGCCGGTCGATCTCGGCGAGCTCGGGCCGGAACGCCTCGGTGGTGAGGGTGGCGAGCTCGGCGCGCAGCTCCCCGTACTCGGAGTCCCGGCCGGGCGTCGCGGCGTTGGCGTCGGTGGTGGAGGTCATGGACAGCGGCTCTGCTTTCTCGATCTCGTGTCTTGTGCGGGTTCAGCGCGTACGGCGTCGTGGTCAGCGGGTGCTGCGAGGGGTATGTCGGTGGGCGAGCGCCTCGTAGGAGGCGGCCAGCGCCGGGGCGGCCGTCTCGTACGTGCGCTGGGCGACGCCTATGAACAGGCAGTCCACGACGAGCAGCTGGCTCGTACGGCTCGACATCGCGGCGGGGCGCAGTTCGCTCTCCCGGGCGGTGGACGTCGTCAGCACGTGGTCCGCGTACTGCGTCACCGGGCCGTCGGGGCGGCCGGTGATCGCGATCGTCGTCGCCCCCTGGTCGAAGGCCACCCGGAGCGGTTCGATCACATCGACCGTGGAGCCGGAGTGGGTGATCGCGATCGCCACGTCGCCGGAGCGCAGCTGCACGGCGTTGGTCACCGCCAGGTGCGGGTCCATGTGGGCGTGCGCGATCAGGCCGATCCGGAGCAGCTTCTGCGCCAGGTCCTGGGCGACGAGGGAGGACGCGCCGACGCCGTAGATGTCGATCCGGCGGGCGGTCGACGCCGCGGCCACGGCGGCACCGAGCTGTACCGTGTCGAGACCGGCGGCCGTGTCGGCGAGGGTCTGCTGCTCGTCGAAGGCGAGCTTGGCGACCACATCGGCGATCGGGTCGTCGACCGCTATGTCCGCCGTGACAGCGGGGGCGCGGCCGGACTGCTGGTGGGCGGCGAGCCCGGCCAGGGCGAGGCGCAGATCCCGGTAGCCGGGGTAGCCGAGGAGCCGGGCCGTGCGGACCACGGTCGCCTCGCTGGTGCCGGTGAGCTCGGCGAGACCGGTGACCGTCAGGGCGGCGCAGCCGGCGGGGTCGCCGGCGACGGCTTCGGCGACCCGCTGCATGGAGCGGGTCATGGAAGGTGCGAGCGTCCGCACCTTGGCCGCGAGGGCGGCCGGTGCGGGCGGAGAATCACCGCTGAAACTTTCCTTCAGGTCATTGGTCACATTTGAAAGATATTTTCAACCCTGCGGCACGTCAACCCCCCTTTGGTCCTGACCTCTGGCGGAACCGAGAATCTGTCGGTACCGAAGGTCCCCTTACGGGGAAGGCCGGTTGGGTACGGGGTGAGAATGGCTCCATGGAGTTGAACCGCCTGGAGCAGGCGCTGCATACCGCCCGCGCGCTGGTGATGGCCGATCTCACGGCCGGCGACGTCGCCGAGGCCGAAATCGTCTCCCTCGTCGAGGACGCGGTGACGCACCGCCGCTGGTGGGTCGAACAGTGGCCGGACGGTGTGGAGTACCTGGTCGGTCTGGTCGCCCAGGACGTCCAGGACGCGCTGCTGGAGCGTTACGGCCGGTGGCCGCTCTGCCCGGTCTGCGACGCCGGCGACCCGCACGCCCTCGACGTCGAGCCGGAACTGGGGCCGGACCCGCGCTGGGTATGCACCAAGGCGACCGTGATGGTGGCGCGTGTCGGCGCGCTGAGCGGGGTGCTGCGCCGGTGACGGTCTATATCGACCCGCCGGACTGGCCGGGTCACGGACGCCTCTGGTCGCACCTGGTCAGCGATGTCTCGTTCGAGGAGCTGCACGCCTTCGCCGCCTCGATCGGCTGCCCGCCGAAGGCCTTCGAGCGCGACCACTACGACGTACCGGAAACCCGGTACGCGGACGCGGTGCGGGCCGGGGCCCGGGAGATCGGCTCCAAGGAACTGGTGCGCCGGCTGACGGACGCGGGGCTGCGACGCCCCAAGGGACGCCCGGTTCCCGGCAGCTGAACGGATGCGGCCGACGCGGCCGCCGGGGTCACACCGCCGGGGCGGCCGCTTCCACGGACGCCTCCGAGGGAGTCGCCGCCGCGGGCGAACCGGTCACCCGGCGCGACCTGCCCCCGCCCTGCAGCCGCAGTGACCACACCACCCCCACCACCGCCAGCACCGTCATCGCCGCGCCCGCCCAGGCCGTCGCCGCGAACCCGAAGTCCGCGTCGATCACCGTGCCGCCCAGCCAGGGGCCGCCCGTGTTGCCCAGGTTGAACGCGGCAGTCGTCGTCGCACCCGCCAGCGTCGGGGCCGCGCCCGCGATGTTGAACATGCGGGCGTTCAGCGCGGGGGCCGTGTAGAACGCCGACAGGCCCAGCAGGAACGCGAGCCCGACCGCGGCGACCTGGTTCGAGGCGAACAGTGCCAGCGCGACCAGGAAGACCGTCGACGCCGCGATGCCGCTCATCAGCACCCCGAAGAGGTGCGCGTCCGCGACCCGGCCGCCGATCGTCGTACCGATCAGCGCACCGATCCCGAACAGCGCGAGGACCGTAGGCACCCAGCCCGAGTCCAGCCCGGCGACATCCGTCAGCAGCGGCGCGAGATAGCTGAACGCGCAGAAGACCCCGCCCGCCGCCAGTGCCGTGACCGCGATCGACAGCCACACCTGACGGTCGCGGTAGATGGACATCTCCCGCTTGAGCTGCGGCTTCTCCGCAGGGAGCGGGATACGAGGGATCAGCGTCGCCACCCCGGCCAGAGCCACCGCCGACGCCGCGCCGACCGCCCAGAACGCCGACCGCCAGCCGAGGTTCTCACCGAGAAACGCCCCCAGCGGTACGCCGAGGACGTTCGCGATCGACAGCCCGCCGATCATCACGGCCATCGCTCTGGCCCGCGCGTTCACCGGCACCATCGCGATGGCGACCGCCGCACCGACCGCCCAGAACCCGGCGCACGCGAACGCGCTCACCACACGGGACGCGAAGAGCACCTCGTACGTCGGAGCGAGCGCACCCGCGACCTGCCCGAGGCCGAACACCGAGATCAGTGTGATGAGGGTGGTCCGGCGCGGCAGCCGGAGCGTGGCCACGGCGAGCAGGGGCGCACCGATCACCATGCCGATGGCGAAGGCGGATATCAGGAGCCCGGCCCGCGGGATCGACACGCTCATGTCGTCGGCGATCGGCGGCAGCAGCCCGGAGAGCATGAACTCGCTCGTACCGAGTGCGAAGACCGAAAGGCCCAGAATGTATACGGCCAAAGGCATACGGGTGCGATGACGAACGGCAGATTCGGGCATGACAGGTGCCAACGACGATGTAGGCCGTTACATTCCCGTATCGGCGGATCGTGCCGACCGTCTCAACGGGTGAGCAGCTCGAGCTCCGTCAGCAGGTTCTGCCGGGCGCGCGGCTCCCACTCCGCGATCCCGTGCGGCGTACGGAACAGTCTCGGCAGTCCCAGCAGTTGACGCAGCACGGCTGCCCGGCCGTCCCGGAACGCGTCGTCGGGGACGAAGCCGTACTCCTCCCGCACCTGAGCCGCGTACTCCGCGTACTCCTTGGGGGCGGCCGCCAGGATCGCCAGATCCGCGTCGCACAGCACCTCGCCGTTGGTGTCGCCGGCCGCCGGGTCGTGAGTGACGGTGAGCCGGACCAGCCGCGCCACTTCGGCGGTGATGCCGCCCGGGACACCGGCCTCGGGCAGGGCGCGCTCGGCCAGAGCGGCGCTGCGCTCCTCGTTCTCCGAGCGGTCCGGGCGGTACACCGCGTCGTGGAACCACGCGGCGAGACGGACGGCGTCCGGGTCGGCGGCGTGGCCGGCCAGTGTGTCGATGCGGTCGAGGACCGCCGTCAGATGAGCGGTGGTGTGGTAGCGGCGCTGCGGTTCGGCCCAACGGGTCAGCAGGTTGTCGGCGTACGGCACGGGGTCGGGACCACCGGCGCCGCCTCGGGCGCCGGCCAGCGCCTCCCGCCAGCGGCCACGGAGGACGTCGGCGGCGGTTCCCGCTTCGTGAACGCCGCCCGCCTCGTGGGCGGCCCCGGAGGCACTGCTTTCGCGCGAGCTGTCGGTCATGGGACGACCCTACGGGCCGGCCGGTCACCTGAGGACCGGGCCGGGCGTCGTCCACCGGGGCGGCCCGTCGAGGGCCGCCCCGGTCGTTGCGCGGGTGCCGGACCGGTCAGTGGCCGGGCGGGGTGTCCAGGGCCAGTGCGGCGAAGGTGGCCAGCCAGTGGTCCGTGCTGAAGTCACCGGAGGAGACCGACGGCAGGCCGACGGCGAGATGAGCCTCGGCCGAGGCGGTCAGCGCGGTGTGGGCGGGGCCCTCGCCCAGCGCGCCGGCGATCGTACGCAGGGCCGCCGCCCGGCTCATGGTGAGGCCCAGGAGGTGGCCGATCTGCGGGTCCGAGTGGTCGGAGACCACGGGCGGGGTGAGCAGCGGAGAGTCCGTCAGCCCCGGCAGGAACCTGGCCAGCCAGGTCCGGAACTCCGCGACGGGGAGCACGCGGCGCATCGCGTCCGCCTCGGTCAGCGCGGGGGAGAGGAAGTCCTGCCCGGACGGCTCCCAGTGGGCGGGGGCGTCATGGTCCTCGGCGAACCAGCTGCGCAGCCGTTCCGCCACCGCGTCGAGCACGGGGCGGGGCAGACCGGCGCGCTCGCCCGCGTCCAGGACCATGCCCAGGCCGAAGGCGCTGTTGGGGTGGATTCCGTGCCTGATCGGGTACGTCGCCTTGGGCAGCCAGGCGGTGAGGAGTTCGCCGACCGTCTCCACGGCAGGGGCGAGGGCGTCGGCCCAGCGGTCGCCCTCGGGGGTGGCGAGCGCCCGGCACTCCGCTGCCAGGGCCACCAGCCACGCCCAGCCGTAGGGGCGTTCGAAGTGCGGGCGCTTGCGGAGATACGCCGCCTCGACGGCGAGGTTCTCCTGGGTGAGGTGGGAGTTCAGTACCTCGTGGACACGGGTGGTGACCGTGGCCGGGAGGTCTCCGGTGGTGGAGAAGCGGCGCAGCAGGCGGACGAGCAGCCAGTGCATGTGCACGGTGGAATGCCAGTCGTACCCGCCGTAGAACGCGGGGTGCAGGGTGCGGGGCGCGACCAGTTCCTCGGGGCCGGCGTACAGGTGGGCAGGGGCGTTGGGGTACTCGCGTACGACGTTGGCGAGGGCCAGTTCCGTGAAGGGGACGGCGTACGTGGCAGGGAGCGCGGGGGACATCGGGGTCACTCCAGAGGGGTGGGCGAGCGGCTCGGGTCAAGGGGCGGCCCGGGCCAGGGGGCAGGGGTGGATGGGGCTCGGGTCAGGGGCGGTCCGGGTCAGAAGGCGAAGAGGGCCATGATCGCGACGTTGCAGACCAGCAGTGCCGCCGCGGTGGGGAGCTGGGCCTTGATCGGGCCGTACTGGTCCTTGAGTTCGAGCAGAGCGGCGGGAACCAGGTTGAAGTTGGCGGCCATCGGGGTGACGAGGGTGCCGCAGAAGCCGCAGAGCATGCCGATCGCGAGGATCGCGGGCGCGTTGCCGTTCATCTGCTCGATGAGGACGGGCCAGCCGATCGCTGCGGTCATCACCGGGAACGCGGCGAAGGCATTGCCCATGACGACGGTGAACAGCGCCATGCCGCAGCAGTAGACGGCCACGGCCACGAACTTCTGGCCGTCCGGAAGCATCGCCTCAGTGATCCTTCCGACCTGCTCGCCGACACCGGCGGACTGGAAGATCGAGCCGAGGACTGCGAGCAGCTGAGGCAGGATCAGCGCCCAGCCCATCGATTCCAGCATGTTGCGGCCGGAGTGCAGCGGCACGGAGATCTTCCGCTCGCGCAACAGCACCATGCCCACGATCAGCGCGGCGATGGCGCCGACGCCGAGGCCGAGGATGGTCTCGTACCCCGGTTCCAGGACCGGTTCGCCACCGATCTTCCAGTTCTTCACGAGCGTCGCGCAGATCATCGCGACGACGGGGATGGTGAGAGCCGGAAGGAACAGCTTGTTGCCGAAGCGGGCGGCCGAGGCTGCGCGCTTCTCGCGGGAAGGAGTGTGTGACGCGCCCTTGCCGGTGAGACCGCAGCCGCCCAGGACGATCAGGATCAGGACGGCGACGCCCAGGGGCTCGGCGGGGAGGGACTTGTCGACGACTCCGGTGGAGTAGAAGAATGCGGCGCCCAGCAGACCCCAGAAGCCGGCTGATCCGAAGCGCTTGGGGTTGCTGCGGTCCATGACCATCTGCGCGGCCATGACGAGGAACACCGCGCCGACCAGCCAGAAGAAGTACTCGGACTTGATCACTTGGCGTCCTCCGTCCGGATCCCGGCGTGCGTCGTCAGGTCGTTCTCGGCGGCGGCGACCGCGAGTTCGCGCTCCAGCTGCCGGTCCAGGTTGAGCAGGCGGGCCCCGTGGATCAGGAACGCGCAGATCGCGGACGGGATCGCCCACAGGGCCAGGTGCAGGGGTTCGAGGTGCTGGTCGTACGTGGAGTTCACGAAGCCGGTGATCAGCAGGATCGATCCGATGGCGATGAAGCAGTCCTCACCGAAGAACACTCCGATGGTGTCGGCGCCCGAGGCGTGCGAGCGGACCTTCTCGCGCAGCTTCTGCGGCAGCGGACGACCCGCCTTGGCCTCGGCGGCGGCCTCGGCCATCGGGGCGATCAGCGGCCGCACACTCTGCGCGGGGCCGCCGATGCTGGTGAGGCCGACGGAGGCGGTGAGCTGACGTATCAGCAGGTAGAGCGCCAGGAAGCGGCCGGTGGTCAGCCTTCCGAGCTTGCCGATGAGAGTACGGGCCTGCTCCTGGAGTCCGTACCGCTCGAGAAGCCCGATGACGGGCAGGGTGATGACGAAGACGGTCACGGAGCGCGCGGAGGCGAAGCTGTTGCCGAACGTGGCCAGCACCTCCTGCGGGGAGAGCTTGCCGAGCAGCCCTGTGACGATGCCTGCGACACCCACCACGAGGAGGGGGTTGCGGCGGGTGGCGAATCCGAGGATCACCACGAGCACGCCGAGGAGAACGATCACGCGTCGGCCTTCTTCCGCGCATGGACGTGCAGGCGGGCCTGCTCGGTCCTGATCAGACGGGGGGTAGTGCGCGAGACATTAAGCGATTGTTCAACAAACCCACAAGGGTGCTGGCTACATGGATTGCAAAGTGTGAGGTGGGGCGGCGGTGTGGCCGGGGCGGGCAGTGCGCCGTTCGGTCGGTCCGGGTGGCAGATGGTGCGATTCTGCTCCTGATCTGCGGGTTCGCCCGGAAGGAGTCGGCCGTGTGACGTGAGGGGCGGGATTCGGGGAATGGCGCGGATTGTGGAACGTTCCGCGCGTGACGCGGGCCCGGCGCGGGCTGAGTGCCGGGCCGTGCACAGTGGGGCGGTCGTCGTGCGGCGGGTGTCCGGGGCGGCGCTATCGCGCGGTCAGGCGCTCCGCGTACGCCTCCGCCAGCTGGCGCCGTGAGTCCTCCAGGTAGAAGGCCAGCATCCGCTCGGCGCCCGCGGCGTCGCCCTCGGCGAGCCGGTCCGCGATCTCCCTGTTGCGGGAGAGGTAGGGCTCGTGGAACCGGCGCGGGTCGGCCATCACATGGAAGGCGAGCCGCAGTTCGGCGAGGACGTTGCGCATCAGCTCGTCCGTGCGGGGGCTGTTCGCGAGTCCGGCCAGGGCCTGGTGGAAGCGGATGTTGGCGGTCGAGCAGACCGGCCAGTCGCCGGCCAGCGCCGCCTGCTCGCCCGTCGACACGGCGGCCTCGACGGCCGCCAGGTCGTACGGCGGCTCGCCCAGCGTCCGCAGGGCGGCGCATTCGACGAGCAGCCGGACCCGGTAGATGTCCACCAGGTCGTCGACGGCGAGGACGCGGACGAAGACGCCCTTGTTGAGCCGGTGTTCCAGGAGGCGCTCGTGCGACAGCAGGCGGAACGCCTCGCGCAGGGTGTTCCGGGACACGGCGAGCGCTCCGCTGATGCTCTCCTCGGAGAGCCGGCTGCCCGGCGGGAAGTACCCTTCGGTGATCCGGTCCCGCAGGATGGCGGCGACCCGCTCGGCGGTGCCGGACCGGGCCAGGGAGGCACCGTCCGCCGCCAGTTCCGAGAGATCCGGAGAAGTCCGGCCGCCCGCATTCCCCGTCATGCCCCGTCCTCCGCCTGTTGCCGTGCGCGTCGTCCGGTGCGCACTCTGCGCCCAGTGAACCGCACGGGTGTCTCGCTCCCCAAGCCGGGTCTTGTCAGATTGTTGAACAATCGCTAGCGTGCGCTCGTGATGGATCTGACGAACCCGACGAACCCGGCGAGCCCGATGGATCTCAACGCGGATCTCGGCGAAGGGTTCGGGCACTGGACCCTCACCGATGACGACGCGCTGCTCGACTGCGTCACCAGCGCCAATGTGGCCTGCGGCTTCCACGCGGGCGACGCCTCCGTGATGCGGCGGGTCTGCGACATCGCGGCCGCCAGGGGTGTCCGGATCGGCGCCCAGGTCGCCTACCGTGATCTGGCCGGCTTCGGGCGTCGCTCCATGGACGTGCCACCCGCCGAGCTCACCGCCGAGATCGCCTACCAGATCGGTGCCCTGCGGGTCTTCGCCGAGGCGGCCGGCTCCACGGTCGCGTACGTCAAACCGCACGGCGCCCTCTACAACCGCGCCGTCTGGGACGACGGCCAGGCCGCAGCCGTGGTCGAGGGCGTCAGACTGGCCGGCGGGGACCTGGCGGTCCTCGGACTCCCCGGGTCGCGCCTGCTCGACCACGCCCGGGCCGCCGGTCTCACCGCCGTCGAGGAGGCCTTCGCCGACCGCGCGTACACCCCGCAGGGCACGCTGGTCCCGCGGAGTGAGCCCGGCGCGGTGCTGCACGACGAGGACGAAGTCGTACGCCGCAGTGTCGGGATGGCGGTGGACCGGGGCGTCACCGGCGCGGACGGCAGCCGGATACCCGTCGCGGCACGCTCGCTGTGCGTGCACGGCGACACCCCGGGCGCGGCAGCGCTGGCACGCAGGATCAGAGCGGCGCTCGAAGAAGCGGGCGTGGCCGTGCGGGCGTTCGCATGAGCGCGGGTGCCGGCGCCGCGCGTGGGGTCACGGCCGAGCGGGGCGTCCGCACGGGACGGTCCCGCGACGCGCGTACGTCCGGGTCACCGGCAACGGGCGCCCCGTCCCGCGACGCGGGCACCCCGGCCGGCATCCGCGTCCTTCCCGCCGGGGGCGGAGCGCTGCTCGTCGAGCTGTCCTCCGGTGAGCACGCCGAGGCCTTCCACGCCGAGCTGCTGCGGCGTCGCGCACGCGGCGAACTGCCCGCCGTACGAGAGATCGTTCCCGGTGCACTGACCGTCCTGCTCGACGGCATCGCGGACCGCACCCCGGACGGCTGCGCGCGGCTCGCCCGGGAGCTCGTCTCCTGGGAGGTGCCGCCGCTGCGGCGCGACGCCGGGGATGCCGTCGAGATACCCGTCGTCTACGACGGCCCGGACCTCGCCGACGTCGCGGCGGCCTGGGGCGTCACCGTCGCCGATGTGCCCCGCATCCACGCCGGGACCGAATTCCGGGTGGCCTTCTGCGGGTTCGCACCCGGCTTCGGCTACCTCACCGGCCTTCCCGAGCACCTGCACATGCCACGCCGCGCGACTCCGCGCACCAGGGTTCCGGCCGGTGCGCTGGCCCTCGCGGGGGCGTACACCGGGGTGTACCCGCGCCCGTCGCCCGGCGGCTGGCAGATCATCGGGCGGATGCCCGAGCCGGGCGAACTGTGGGATCCGGCCCGCGAACCGGCCGCCCTGCTGAGCCCCGGGGCGCGGGTGCGTTTTGTCGCGGCGGAGGAGCGGTCATGACCGGTGCCATCGAGGTGGTCAGGGCCGGAGCCCTGACCACCGTGCAGGACGCGGGCCGTATCGGCTGGGCGCACCTCGGGGTGCCGCGCGCCGGCGCCCTGGACGCCCCCGCCCGCCGACTCGCCAACCGGCTGGCCGGAAACCCCGCGGACGCGGCGCTGCTGGAGACGACCGCGACCGGCTGCGCCGTCCGCCCGGACCGGCCGGTGGTCGCCGTCGTCGGCGGCGCGCCCTGCCGGGTCACGGTCGACGGGCGGCCCGTGGCCTGGGGGACACCCGTGCACGTACCGGCGGGCGCGGTGCTCGACGCCGGCCCCGCGGTGCAAGGGCTGCGCAGCTATCTGGCGTTCGGGGGCGGTCTGCTGCCGGAACCGGTGCTGGGCAGCAGGTCCGCGGACCTGCTCTCCGGGCTCGGCCCGGCCCCGCTGCGCGACGGCGACGTACTGCCGCTGGGATACGGGGCGTCGCGGCCCGCGGCCCCCGACACCGTGCCCTGGCCGGGCGCGCCCGCCGAACTCGTTCTCCCCGTACGCCTCGGCCCCCGCCACACCTGGTTCACGGATCAGGCGCTGCGCACGCTCACCACGGCCACGTACCGGGTCTCGCCGCACAGCAACCGGATCGGACTGCGCACGGAGGGCCCGGCCCTGGCGCGCGCCCGCGAGGGCGAACTGCCCAGTGAGGGGATGGTGCTCGGCGCCATTCAGGTGCCGCCGGACGGCCGCCCGGTGGTGTTCCTCAACGACCATCCGACGACCGGGGGCTACCCGGTCGTCGGGGTCGTGGACGAGACCGCACTCGCGGGGGCGGCACAGGCGGTGCCGGGCACCCGGGTGCGGTTCGTGAGCGCGGGCTGAGCAACGGCTCCGCCGGGCCGGTCCTACGCCGCCGCGCGGAACCCCCGCAGCCGCAACGAGTTGCCCACCACGAACACCGACGAGAACGCCATCGCCGCCCCCGCGATCATCGGGTTCAGCAGCCCCGCCGCGGCCAGCGGCAGCGCCGCCACGTTGTAGGCGAACGCCCAGAACAGGTTCGTGCGGATCGTCCCCAGCGTCTTCCGGGACAGCCGGATCGCGTCCGCCGCCGCCCGCAGGTCCCCGCGGACCAGGGTCAGGTCGCCGGCCTCGATGGCCGCGTCCGTGCCCGTGCCCATCGCCAGGCCCAGGTCCGCCTGGGCCAGCGCCGCCGCGTCGTTGACGCCGTCGCCGATCATCGCGACCGAACGTCCCTGCGTCTGCAGCCGCTTGACGACATCGACCTTGTCCTCGGGCATGACCTGCGCGTACACGTCGTCCCGGTCGATCCCGACCTCCGCCGCGACCGACTCCGCCACCGCCCGGTTGTCCCCGGTGAGGAGGAGAGGGGTCAGGCCCAGGGCCCGCAGCCGCGCGATCGCCTCGGCGCTGGTGCCCTTCACCGCGTCGGCGACCTCCAGGACCGCCCGCGCCTCGCCGTCCCAGGCCACCGCGACGGCCGTCCGTCCGGCGGCTTCCGCCGCCGCCTTCTTCCGGACGAGCTCCCCAGGCAGGTGGATCTCCCACTCGGCGAGCAGCTGCTCGCGGCCGACGAGGACGGCGTGGCCCTCGACGACACCCTGGACGCCGAGGCCCGCGAGGCCGGTGAAGTCCTCGGGGACGGGGGGTGCCGCGCCGGTTCGTTCGCGGGCGCCGGTGGTGATGGCTTGGGCGATGGGGTGCTCGGAGGCGTGCTCCAGGGCGCCTG
>NZ_JBIAKK010000026.1:0-58259 GCF_042872425.1 Streptomyces sp. NPDC005262 | reverse complement strand
CGCTTTCGCGTTTCCCTTTCCGGCGGGCCCAACCTTACCAGACTCATTTTCGTTCCGTTTCCGGTCCGAATTTGATTCCGATGGCCGTTGGAGTGGCCTTTGCCTTTCGGCGGATCCGACTTTATCAGAAGTTCTGAGTCGGAATTCCCGCCCCCTGCGGGGTGACCTCCACGCACGAGTGCGCGGGGTGCTTCCCGGTCAGGCGGAGCCGTAAACGTACTGGAGCGGGGCGCCCCGATGCAAATCGGGGGCCCCGCTCCGTAGTTCGCTCCTGTCGGGGCGTCAGACCTCGACGACGACGGGAAGGATCATCGGGCGCCGGCGGTAGGTGTCGGAAACCCACTTGCCCATCGAGCGACGGACCAACTGCTGGAGCTGGTGCGGCTCCACCACGCCGTCCTGGGCGGACTTGTTGAGCGCTTCCTCGATCTTCGGCACGACGGCGGTGAAAGCCGCATCGTCGATACCGGAGCCCCGCGCCTGGATGTACGGACCACCCGTGATCTTGCCGGAGGTGCTGTCGACCACGATGAAGACCGAGATGATGCCCTCGTCACCGAGGATGCGACGGTCCTTGAGGGAGGTCTCCGTGACGTCTCCGACCGAGAGGCCGTCGACGTACACATAACCGGCCTGGACCTTGCCGACGATCTTGGCCTTGCCGTCGACGAGGTCGACGACGACGCCGTCCTCGGCGATGACGATGTGGTCCTTGGGTACGCCTGTGAGGGCGCCCAATTCGGCGTTGGCCCGCAGGTGGCGCCATTCGCCGTGGACCGGCATCAAGTTCTTCGGCTTGCAGATGTTGTAGAAGTACAGCAGCTCGCCGGCCGAGGCGTGGCCCGAGACGTGGACCTTGGCGTTGCCCTTGTGGACGACGTTGGCACCCCATCGGGTCAGGCCGTTGATCACGCGGTAGACCGCGTTCTCGTTGCCCGGGATCAGGGACGACGCGAGGATCACCGTGTCGCCCGGGACGATCCGGATCTGGTGGTCGCGGTTGGCCATGCGGGACAGCGCGGCCATCGGCTCGCCCTGGGAACCCGTGCAGACCAGCACGACCTCGTCGTCCGGCAGGTCGTCGAGGGTCTTGACGTCGACGACCAGGCCCGCGGGGACCTTCAGATAGCCGAGATCACGGGCGATACCCATGTTGCGGACCATCGAACGGCCGACGAAGGCGACCCGGCGGCCGTACTCATGTGCCGCGTCGAGGATCTGCTGGATGCGGTGCACATGGCTGGCGAAGCTCGCCACGATGATGCGCTTCTGCGCGTTCGCGAAGACCGTGCGCAGGACGTTGGAGATGTCCCGCTCGGGCGGTACGAAGCCGGGGACCTCTGCGTTCGTCGAGTCGGAGAGGAGAAGGTCGATGCCTTCTTCGCTCAGCCGGGCGAAGGCGTGCAGGTCGGTGAGACGGCCGTCCAGCGGGAGCTGGTCCATCTTGAAGTCACCGGTCGCGACCGCCATGCCCGCGGGCGTGCGGATGGCGACCGCAAGAGCGTCCGGGATGGAGTGGTTGACCGCGATGAACTCGCAGTCGAAGACGCCGATGCGCTCGCGCTGGCCCTCTGCGACTTCGAGGGTGTACGGACGGATGCGGTGCTCCTGGAGCTTCGCCTCGATCAGGGCGAGGGTCAGCTTGGAGCCGATGAGCGGGATGTCCGGCTTCAGCCGCAGCAGATACGGGACACCACCGATGTGGTCCTCGTGGCCGTGCGTGAGGACGATGCCCTCGATGTCGTCGAGACGGTCCCGGATCGTGGTGAAGTCCGGCAGGATCAGGTCGATTCCGGGCTGCTCCTCCTCGGGGAAGAGCACTCCGCAGTCGACGATGAGCAGGCGGCCGCCATACTCGAAAACCGTCATGTTGCGGCCGATTTCGCCGAGGCCGCCCAGCGGGGTGACCCGGAGGCCACCCTTCGGGAGCTTCGGCGGGGTGCCGAGTTCGGGGTGCGGATGACTCAAAAGACTCTCCTTACCACGCACGCCACGTACCGCTGAGGCACGTGGCGCGCATGTCATTCGTGCACTTGCTGTTGTCTGTGTTGTCGCTGTTGCGAGCTTTCCTCGCGTATTCAGTTGTGAAGTCTGTGGTTACAGCTGTACCCCACCGGCGGCGAGATCGATCTTGAGCTGCGCCGTTTCCTGTGCGGTGAGTTCCACCAGAGGGAGGCGGAGCGGGCCGGCGGGCAGGCCCTGCAGCGCGAGCGCGGCCTTGGTGGTGATCACGCCCTGGGTACGGAACATGCCGGTGAAGACCGGCAGAAGCTTCTGGTGGATCTCCGTGGCCTTCTGGACGTCTCCGCCGAGGTACGCCTCGATGAGGGCGCGCAGGTCGGGGGTGACGACGTGGCCGACGACGGAGACGAATCCGATGGCGCCGACCGAGAGCAGCGGCAGGTTCAGCATGTCGTCGCCGGAGTACCAGGCGAGGCCGGACCGGGCGATGGCCCAGCTGGCGCGGCCCAGGTCGCCCTTGGCGTCCTTGTTGGCGACGATGCGCGGATGCTCGGCGAGCCGGACCAGCGTCTCTGTGTCGATCGGCACACCGCTGCGGCCGGGAATGTCGTAGAGCATCACCGGCAGACCGGTGGCGTCCGCGATCGCCGTGAAGTGGCGGAGGAGGCCTTCCTGCGGCGGCTTGTTGTAGTACGGCGTCACGGCGAGAAGGCCGTGGGCGCCGGCGCGCTCGGCCGTACGGGCCAGCTCCACGCTGTGGCGGGTGTCGTTCGTGCCGATACCGGCGACGACATGGGCTCGGTCCCCCACTGCTTCCAGGACAGCCCGTACGAGCTGCTCTTTCTCCGCGTCGCTGGTGGTCGGGGACTCGCCGGTGGTGCCATTGATGACCAGGCCGTCATTGCCTGCGTCCACCAGATGGGCGGCGAGCCGCTGGGCGCCGTCGAGGTCGAGTGCGCCGTCCGCCGTGAAGGGCGTGACCATAGCGGTGAGGACCCGCCCGAAGGGGGTCTGCGGAGTGGAGATCGGAGCCATGGGTAACACGCTACTCGTTGCTAAGCGCGCGGTGTCCCCTCGGGGGGACAAGGGATAGGAGCCCGGCACTGCCTGCTCGGGGGTTCAAGCAGTGCCGGGTCCGTTTGATCAGCCTAGATGAACTTCACGAAACGTCGCAATACGGACACCGCCTACGGGGCTACGCGTCCATTTTTGTTGAAGGCTGCATGGGTGAGCGGCATGAGCTGCGCCCACTGTTCCTCCATCTGTTCACCGACCATTTCGATCTCCCGCTGGGGGAAGGACGGCACCTTCGCCAGCTCGTGCTGGGTGCGCAGGCCGAGGAAGTGCATCAGCGAGCGGGCATTGCAGGTGGCGTACATCGACGAGAAGAGTCCCACCGGGAGCACGGCGCGGGCGACCTCACGGGCCACTCCGGCTTCGAGCATCTCCTGGTAGGCCTCGTACGCCTGGCGGTACGAGTCCTCCATCACACGGCCCGTGAGCTCCTGCTGGGCCGCGGTGCCCTCGACGAACTCGTACTTGCCGGGGCGGCCCTGCTGAACGAGCTTGCGCGCCTCACCGGGGACGTAGAAGACCGGCTCCAGCTCCCGGTAGCGGCCCGATTCCTCGTTGTACGACCAGCCGACCCGGTGACGCATGAACTCACGGAACACAAAGATCGGGGCGCTGATGAAGAACGTCATCGAGTTGTGCTCGAACGGGGACCCGTGGCGGTCGCGCATCAGGAAGTTGATGAGCCCCTTCGAACGCTCCGGGTCCTTGCTGACCTCCTCCAGGGACTGCTCTCCGGCCGTGGAGACACGGGCGGCGAACAGGACGTCGGAGTCGGCTGCGGAGTGCTTCACCAGCTCGACGGTGACATCGCTGCGGAAGCTGGGCTTTGCGGGCTCGGGGGTCTCGGTCACCGGCGGGGTCCTTCCAATTGCGTCGCTCGGGCGGCGCCCACTCTACGGGCCGCCACTGACAACGAGGCGCGGAAGGCCCGTCCGGGGATTTCTTCGGCCAATCCGGTGATTCGGGGCACCGAATGGGCGCGTCGTGCGTCTGACTCTGTAGCAGCACCTGTAACAGAGATCAAGGAGAGCTTCCTCATGTTCCGCCGGCGTGAAGCCGTCCCGTTCGCCTTCGTGGCCGAGGCCGACCGATTCCGTAGCAACGTCACGCCTCCGCCCCGTGAACGCGCCACCGCCGCCCAGCTGGCGGCCCGTTCCCTCGTAGGACTGACGGTCCTCGCCGGCCTTGCCGGATCATTGATTTTCGGCCTTCCCGCGCTTGCCCCGGCCGACGCCCCCTCGCACACTCAGCAGACCGAGGCCGCGCACGGCCCCTGACTCGTACGGGGCCCCTGGGGTGGTAGCGGCGGTGGCCTGCTCGGTAGCCTCACCGGGCACAGCAATCGAGCGTGCTTGTGAGTGAGGATCAGTCGTGCCCCTGCCCTTTCTGACGGCCGACCGCGCGTTTGACGCGAGCGCTGACGACATCGCGCTGCCGTTCGACGACCACGACAGCTGGCGGCGCCCCTACCGCCCCGGGCCGTGGCGGGTCGCCGCGGCGGCCACCCTGTTGTTGCTCGCTTCGTACGTGCTGATCGCAGGAATGATCATCGCGTTCGCCGGGGCGCTGCCCGGGGCCGTGGCATGCCTCGGGCTCGCCCTCGTGGTGATCCTCTGTGCCCTGCGGATGCTTCGGGTCGGTGCCTGGGTGAGCCGGCACGGAGTGCGGCGGGTGGGCTTCTTCATAACGACCACCGTGCCGTGGAACCGGGTCACCGCGGTCCGTACGGTGCAGCAGCCGGTGAAGTGGCTCGGATTCCCGCGCACGGTGCAGGGACAGGCCCTGATCCTCGTACGTCTGGGTGGCGAGGCCGTCCCGCCGCTGCTCACCGACAGCAACGCGGACTTCCTGGGGCGCAGCGAGGCGTTCGACCGGGCCGCGGACACGATAGAGGCCTGGGACGACGAGTACCGGCCCGGCTAGAGCTTCGAGCCCGCCCGGCGGCCGGTTCTGTCCACGGTCGCCGGACGGGCTCGAAGGACGTCCTCAGTCGCCGGACGAGCTCGATGCGGCCGCCGGGCTCGACGTGCTCATGTGCAGGGCGATGGCGCGCTGCATGGCCTTGCGGGCGCGCGGGGTGTCCCGGGCGTCCTGGTAGGCGACCGCGAGCCGGAACCAGCAGCGCCAGTCGTCCGGGGAGTCCTCGGTCTCCTCGCGGCGCCGTACGAAGACGGCGTCGGCCGAGTCACGGTCGATACGGCCGGCCGGGGTACGGACCAGTTCGTCGACGGGCAGGCCGCCCTCGGCGTCCAGCTCTGCGGCGAGGGCGTTGGCCCTGCGGACGAACTGGGTGTTCTTCCACAGGAACCAGATGCCGATCACCGGCAGGATCAGCACCGCGACCCCGAAGGTGACCGTGAGCAGCGTGCCGTGCTTGATGAGCAGCAGGCCACGGCTGCCGACCAGGGCGAAGTAGAAGACCAGGACGGCGGCGGTGACGGAGTATGTGATCTTTGCGCGCATGGCGGTGGGCTCAGTCAGTTCAGGTCGAGGAAGTGTTCCAGGCCGAAGGTGAGGCCCGGAGTGGTCACCACACGGCGTGCACCCAGCAGGATGCCCGGCATGAAGCTGCTGTGGTGCAGGGAGTCGTGGCGGATGGTGAGGGTCTCGCCCTCGCCGCCGAGCAGTACCTCCTGGTGGGCGAGGAGGCCACGGAGCCTGATCGCGTGGACCGGGACGCCGTCGACGTTCGCACCGCGGGCGCCGTCGAGGGCCGTGGCCGTGGCGTCGGGCTGCGGGGCGGAGCCGGCCCTCTTCCGGGCTTCGGCGATCAGCTGGGCGGTGCGGGTGGCGGTGCCGGAGGGGGCGTCGACCTTGTTGGGGTGGTGCAGTTCGACGACCTCGACGGACTCGAAGTAGCGTGCGGCCTGCTCCGCGAACTTCATGGTGAGGACGGCGCCGATGGAGAAGTTCGGCGCGATGAGCACACCGGTCTCCGGGGAGGCGGAGAGCCACGTGTCCAGCTGCGCGAGCCGTTCGTCGGTCCAGCCGGTGGTGCCGACGACCGCGTTGATTCCGTGCCGGATGCAGAAGTCGAGGTTTCCCATCACCGACGCGGGGGTGGTGAGTTCGACCGCGACCTGGGCGCCGGCTTCCGCGAGCGTCTCCAGCTTGTCGCCGCGGCTGAGTGCGGCCACCAGTTCCATGTCGTCGGCGGCCTCGACGGCTCGTACCGCTTCGGATCCGATACGGCCCTTGGCGCCGAGAACGGCCACGCGCAGCTTGCTCATTGCTCTGCTTCCTTACGGGTGGATTAGGAGACCGCTTCGTCGAGGCGGCCGGCCTGCTTGTCCTTGAGCGGACCGATGACGGAGAGCGAGGGGCGCCGGCCGAGTACCTCGCCGGCGACTGCCCGGACGTCGTCCGGGGTGACCTGCGCGATCCGGCTCAGCATGTCGTCGACCGACATCTGCTCGCCCCAGCACAGCTCGCTCTTGCCGATGCGGTTCATCAGGGCGCCGGTGTCCTCCAGGCCGAGCACGGTGGAGCCGGAGAGCTGGCCGACGGCGCGGCTGATCTCTTCGTCGCTCAGTCCGTCGGACGCTACCCGGTCGAGTTCGTCGCGGCAGATCTTCAGGACGTCGTGGACCTGGCTGGGCCGGCACCCCGCGTACACGCCGAAGAGTCCGCAGTCGGCGAAGCCCGAGGTGTACGAGTACACGCTGTAGGCGAGGCCGCGCTTCTCCCGTACCTCCTGGAAGAGGCGGGAGCTCATTCCACCGCCGAGGGCGGTGTTGAGTACGCCGAGTGCCCAGCGCCGGTCGTCGGTACGGGCGAGGCCCGGGACGCCGAGGACGACATGGGCCTGCTCGGTCTTGCGGTTCAGCAGCTCGACCCGGCCCGCGGTGCGCAGGGTGCGGGAGCCTTCGCGGGGTGCGACCGGGACGGCTTCCGTACGGGACAGGGCGCCGGCGCGCTCGAAGGCCTTACGGACCTGGCGTACGACCGTGGCGTGGTCGACGTTGCCGGCGGCGGCGACGACCAGGTGGGTGGGGTCGTAGTGCTTCTTGTAGAAGCGGGCGATCTGGCCGCGGTTCAGTGCGTTGATGGTGTCGACGGTGCCGAGGACCGGGCGGCCCAGGGGCGTGTCGCCGAGCATCGTGTGCGCGAACAGGTCGTGCACGCAGTCGCCCGGGTCGTCCTCGGTCATCGCGATCTCTTCGAGGATGACGCCTCGCTCGGCGTCGACGTCCTCGGCGGCGATCAGCGAGCCGGTCAGCATGTCGCAGACGACGTCGATGGCCAGCGGCAGGTCGGTGTCGAGGACCCGCGCGTAGTAGCAGGTGTACTCCTTCGCCGTGAAGGCGTTCATCTCGCCGCCGACCGCGTCGATCGCGGACGAGATGTCGAGGGCGTTGCGCGCGGCGGTGCCCTTGAAGAGGAGGTGCTCGAGGTAGTGCGTCGCGCCGTTCAGGCTGGGCGTCTCGTCGCGTGATCCGACGTTGGCCCAGATACCGAAGGTGGCGGAGCGTACGGAGGGCAGGGTCTCGGTGACGATCCGGAGGCCGCCGGGGAGAACCGTGCGGCGAACGGTGCCGATGCCGTTGGTGCCCTTGAGGAGCGTTTGGGTACGGGCGACGGCCCGCGCCTCCGAGGAGGTGCGGGCCGTCGCCACGGAACTACGGGACGTCACTTGGCAGCGTCGTCCTTCTTCTCGTCCTCTTCGCCCTCGATCACGGGCATGAGGGAGAGCTTGCCGCGGGAGTCGATCTCGGCGATCTCGACCTGGACCTTGGCTCCGACCGCAACCACGTCCTCGACGTTCTCCACGCGCTTGCCACCGGCGAGCTTGCGGATCTGCGAGATGTGCAGCAGGCCGTCCTTGCCCGGCATGAGCGAGACGAACGCACCGAAGGTGGTGGTCTTGACGACCGTACCCAGGTAACGCTCGCCGACCTCCGGCATGGTCGGGTTGGCGATCGCATTGATCGTGGCGCGGGCGGCCTCGGCCTGCGAGCCCTGCTGGGCACCGATGTAGATGGTGCCGTCGTCCTCGATCGTGATGTCGGCGCCGGTGTCCTCCTGGATCTGGTTGATCATCTTGCCCTTGGGGCCGATGACCTCACCGATCTTGTCCACCGGGATCTTGACGGTGATGATCCGCGGGGCGTTGGGGGACATCTCGTCCGGGACGTCGATGGCCTCGTTCATCACATCGAGGATGTGGAGGCGGGCGTCGCGGGCCTGCTTCAGCGCGGCGGCCAGGACCGAGGCGGGGATGCCGTCGAGCTTGGTGTCGAGCTGGAGCGCGGTGACGAACTGCTTCGTACCGGCGACCTTGAAGTCCATGTCACCGAACGCGTCCTCGGCACCGAGGATGTCGGTCAGGGCGACGTAGTGGGTCTTGCCGTCGATCTCCTGGGAGATCAGACCCATGGCGATACCGGCGACGGCGGCCTTGAGCGGCACACCGGCGTTCAGCAGCGACATGGTGGAGGCGCAGACCGAGCCCATGGACGTCGAGCCGTTGGAGCCCAGCGCCTCGGAGACCTGGCGGATCGCGTAGGGGAACTCCTCGCGCGACGGCAGCACCGGCACGATGGCGCGCTCGGCGAGCGCACCGTGGCCGATCTCGCGGCGCTTGGGCGAGCCCACGCGGCCGGTCTCACCGACGGAGTACGGCGGGAAGTTGTAGTTGTGCATGTAGCGCTTGCGGGTCACCGGGGAGAGGGTGTCCAGCTGCTGCTCCATGCGGAGCATGTTCAGCGTGGTGACGCCCAGGATCTGGGTCTCGCCACGCTCGAACAGCGCCGAGCCGTGCACGCGCGGGATGGCCTCGACCTCGGCGGCGAGCGTACGGATGTCCGTGACGCCACGGCCGTCGATGCGGACCTTGTCCTTGATGACGCGCTCGCGGACCAGCTTCTTGGTCAGCGCGCGGTAGGCACCGGAGATCTCCTTCTCGCGGCCCTCGAACTGCGGGAGCAGCTTCTCGCCGGCGATCTCCTTGATGCGGTCCAGCTCGGCCTCGCGCTCCTGCTTGCCGGCGATGGTGAGCGCCTTGGCGAGCTCGGTGCTGACGGCGGCGGTGAGCGCCTCCAGGACGTCGTCCTGGTAGTCGAGGAAGACCGGGAACTCGCCGGTGGGCTTGGCAGCCTTGGCGGCGAGCTCCGACTGGGCCTTGCAGAGGGCCTTGATGAACGGCTTCGCGGCCTCGAGACCGGCGGCGACGACCTCTTCGGTCGGGGCCTCGGCGCCGTCCTTGACGAGCTGGATGGTCTTCTCGGTGGCCTCGGCCTCGACCATCATGATCGCGACGTCGCCGTCCTCCAGGACGCGACCGGCGACGACCATGTCGAAGACGGCGTCCTCGAGCTCGGTGTGCGTCGGGAAGGCGACCCACTGGCCCTTGATCAGGGCGACACGGGTGCCACCGATCGGGCCGGAGAAGGGCAGGCCGGCCAGCTGCGTGGAGCAGGAGGCGGCGTTGATCGCGATCACGTCGTACAGGTGATCGGGGTTGAGCGCCATGATCGTCTCGACGATCTGGATCTCGTTGCGCAGGCCCTTCTTGAAGGAGGGGCGCAGCGGCCGGTCGATCAGACGGCAGGTGAGGATCGCGTCCTCGGAGGGGCGGCCCTCGCGGCGGAAGAAGGAGCCGGGAATCTTGCCCGCGGCGTACTGCCGCTCCTCGACGTCCACCGTGAGGGGGAAGAAGTCGAGCTGGTCCTTCGGCTTCTTGGAGGCCGTGGTGGCCGACAGCACCATGGTGTCGTCGTCCAGGTACGCAACGGCGGAGCCGGCGGCCTGCTTGGCCAGGCGGCCCGTCTCGAAGCGGATGGTGCGGGTGCCGAAGGTTCCGTTGTCGATAACGGCCTCGGCGTAGTGGGTCTCGTTCTCCACTAGCGTTTTCTCCGATACATATCGTCTTCTCGCCCCCACGCCCGTGTGGCGGGGGACGGTGCGGAGAAGCGCGCTCCATCGGCGGGCCGGTCTTCGATCGAAGCACCCGGGTTGCTCTGTCCGGGGGCCACTACCGAGGACCGGCGGCGGGGAGGCTGCTTCTTCCGCTCGTCTGCGGGACGTTCCGGAACCAGGTTACTGAGATTCGGCTCAGCTTGGCATTCCGGTCGACCGGGCGAGCCGGTCACGTCCCGTACATGCTGTTGCACGCACACCTGTACGTACAACAAAGGGAGCGGTTCCCTCAGTCATGGGAACCGCTCCCTTCACGGCGTCTTACTTGGCGCCGCCGGCCGCACCGCGGCGGATGCCGAGGCGGTCGACCAGGGCACGGAAGCGCTGGATGTCCTTCTTGGCCAGGTACTGCAGGAGGCGGCGACGCTGGCCGACGAGGATCAGCAGACCACGGCGGGAGTGGTGGTCGTGCTTGTGCGTCTTGAGGTGCTCCGTCAGGTCCGAGATGCGACGGGAGAGCATGGCCACCTGGACCTCGGGGGAACCGGTGTCACCCTCCTTGGTGGCGAACTCGGACATGATCTGCTTCTTCGTAGCGGCGTCGAGCGACACGCGGTACTCCTCTTTGATGTTCCGATGCGCCCACGAGCGCCCCTGGTCTTGATCTCAGGGGGTCTTCCGTTACTCGAGGACGAAGGTCCGATGAGCGCAGCCCTCAGGATGATCCGGGGGCGCGTACACAAACGGCCGTCACACAGCGTACCAGGCCGGCAGAGCCGGGTTGCCGGGGGCCTCCAGGTGCCGCTTCGTCCTCGATCGCCGGACAGGATCGATTGTGCCCGGCGTGGATCGGTTCAGCTGGTGAGGGCTCTCGCTCTGGCGAAGACGTCCAGTACGGCCAGGCAGAGCGGTACCAGGGAGAGGAGGAGGGCGCTCTCCGTGAGGTCGAGGAGGCGCCCCCAGAACGGGGAGAGGCCCCTGCGGGGAATGCTCAGGCCGATCGCCGTCAGCAGTGCGGCGCCCGCGGCCACAGCCGCGGAGAGCCAGACCGTGCGGATGTCCAGGGAGCCGCTCTCCCCGTACCGGGCCAGCTCCCCCACCAGGTCGGCCGGTGGGTTCAGGGAGAGGCCGAGGATCAGCAGGGCGACCGCGCCGAGGCCCGCCGCCAGGACACAGGCGACCTGCGAGGTGTAGCGGAAGAGGCGGGCACGCAGCAGCATCGCGAGTCCGGCTGCGAGGGCGAGGAGCCGGCCCCAGACGTTGCCGGAGAAACCCAGGACGGCGGCGGACCCGACGACGACTGCCGCGCAGCCGCCGACCAGACCGAGCAGCATCTCGTGGCCGCGGCGGGCCTGTGCGGCGATGCGCTCGGCGTCGACGGGGGCGCCTTCGGGCTCCGGGGAGGCGTTCGGGTCCGTGAAGCTGTCGTCGTAACCCCCCGGAGCGGTGCGTGGTGACGCGTAGCCGATGGGCAGCCGGGCGAAGCGGGCGGAAAGGCCGGGCAGGAAGGCGACGAGGCCGAGGGCGACCGGGGCACAGACCGCAGCGGTCCCGGTGGCGGAGACCTCGGTGAGGATCGCGACGAAGGTGGCGAGGGTGCCGACGGTGGCGACGAAGGTCGCCGCGACGAACGGGGCGTCGCCGCTCGGGGTCAGAGCGACCAGGACGACGGACGCGACCAGGACGGACACGCAGCCGAGCAGGAACTGCAGCCGGCCGGGGCCCTGGCCGGCGTCCGGGCCGATGATGCCCGAGCCTGCGATGAGTACGAGGGGCAGCGCGCCGAGGCCGAGCGCGACCGCGGTGACCCGGTCCCCGTAGACCCGGGCGCGCACCCCCGCGAACGCGGTGAGCAGCAGTCCGGCGGCGCCCGCGATGAGTCCGGGCAGGCTGTGCATGTCGTGCCGGACGGGGTCGGCGAACCAGAGGACGAAGCCCATCAGTACGAGGAGGAGTACGCCGCCCAGCAGTCCGGCGCCGCGCAGCAGTTCGTCGCTCCACAGGTGTCGGTCCCGGGTGACGGCCGAGGCGACGGCGTCCGACACGTCGTCGAAGACGGCGGGCGGCAGTGACTGCGCGAACGGGCGCAGGCTGAGGAGTTCGCCGTCGAGCACCTGCTGGGAGGCGAGCGTGCGCGCGCCGTCGAGCACCGTGCCGTCGCGGCGCACCAGGTGGTAACCGGTGGGGTCGCCGGCCGCCTGGGTCTGGCCGGTGAGCCGGAGTATCTCCGGGTAGATGTCGGCGACTGCGATGTCCTCCGGCAGGGCGACGTCGATACGGCTGTCGGGCGCCACGACAGTGACGCGGCAGAAGCCCGTCGCTGCAGTCGTACTCACGTGTCTGGTCCCCCTGATTCGCGGTTGCGCACGGTGCGCGCGCCACCCTACCGGGAGGAGGAAAGGTCATCGGCAAGTAGGATCACGGTCGCGCGGAGGGACGTCCGCAAGCAAAGGCAGCCACGGGGGGCTTCGGTGCGGGTTCGACCGGTCTTCCGCCCGTCCGTACCGAGGGATTGATGTTCCGGTGAGCCAGATCGTCGTGAAACGACCGCCGCGGTCCCTGCCGCCCGAAGTGCCCACGGACGAGTTGATGTTGGAGGCCCCTCCCGAACTGCCGCGCGGGCAGCAGGAGGGCATGCTGATGCAGATCCTGCCGGTGCTCGGCATGGGTTCGTCGGTGGTCTTCTTCTTCTCGCAGCAGGCTCCTCCGTTCATGCGCATCATGGGCGTTCTGATGCTTGTATCGACCGTCGGCATGGTCGTCGCGCAGCTGGTCCGCCACCGTCGCGGTACGCAGGGGCAAATGGCAGATGTGCGGCGCGACTACCTCAAATATCTGGCGCAGACGCGACGAACGGTGCGCCGGACCGCACGCGCCCAGCGCGACGTACAGCTGTATCTGCAGCCCGCTCCCGAGCAGTTGTGGTCGGTGGTCGCCGAGGGCAGCCGGGTGTGGGAACGGCGGGTCGGGGACAACGACTTCGGGCAGGTACGGGTCGGGCTCGGAGCGCAGCAGCTGTCCACTCCACTGATCGCCCCGGACACCGCGCCGGTGGATGAGCTGGAGCCGATGTGTGCGGGCGCGATGCAGCAATTCCTCGCGGTGCATGGGTCGTTGGACGGTCTGCCGATGGCCGTATCGATGCGGGCCTTCTATCACGTGACGGTCTCCGGTCAGCCGGAGGCGGCGCAGTCGACGGCGCGGGCGCTGGTCGCACAGCTGGTGACGCTGCACTCCCCCGACGATCTGATGGTCGCCGTGGTGGCGGCGCCCGGTGCGGTGGCGCGCTGGGACTGGACGAAGTGGCTTCCGCATGCGCAGCTGCCGGGTCAGGTCGACGGCGCAGGTACGAAGCGGTTGTTCGGCGACGATCTGGGTGAGCTGGAGCAGCTGCTGGCGAGCCGGCTGGAGGGGCGGCCGCGGTTCGGGCGGGAGAGTCAGCCACTGCTGGACCAGCCGCACATCGTGGTGGTCCTCGACGGCGGAATGGTGCCGCCGGATTCGCTGTTCGCGGCGGCCGAGGGACTGCAGGGCGTGACGATCGTCGAGGTCGTCCCGGGTGAGCTGGACGAGCCGCGCGGCGGTCTGTCGGTGGTGGTGCGGCCGGGGCTGCTGCGGCTGGAGTCGGGGGCCGGACTGGCGTACGAGGGTGTGCCGGACGGGCTGTCGCTGCCCGCGGCCGAGGCGCTGGCCCGGCAGCTCGCACCGCTGCGCATGGGCGGGGGCGACGACGACGAACCGCTGCTCGCCAACCTGGACTTCACGGACCTGCTGAACCTCGGCGACGCGGGTGCGGTCGATGTGGCGCGCACCTGGCGGCCGCGGTCGGTCTCCGAGCGGCTGCGGGTGCCGATCGGGGTCGGCGAGGACGGCCAGCCGGTGATGCTGGACCTCAAGGAGGCCGCGCAGGAGGGCATGGGTCCGCACGGTCTGTGTGTCGGGGCGACCGGCTCCGGCAAGTCGGAGCTGCTGCGGACGCTGGTCCTGGGGCTCGCGGTCACGCACTCCTCGGAGACGCTCAACTTCGTGCTGGCGGACTTCAAGGGTGGTGCGACGTTCGCCGGGATGTCGCACATGCCGCACGTGGCGGCGGTCATCACCAACCTGGCGGACGATCTGACGCTCGTCGACCGCATGGGTGACGCGATCCGCGGCGAGCTGCAACGGCGGCAGGAACTGCTCCGGTCGGCCGGCAACTACGCCAACATCCACGACTACGAGAAGGCGCGGGCGGCCGGCGCGGCGCTGGAGCCGCTGGCCTCGCTGGTCCTGGTCATCGACGAGTTCTCCGAACTGCTCACCGCCAAGCCGGACTTCATCGACATGTTCATCCAGATCGGTCGCATCGGCCGCTCGCTGGGTGTGCATCTGCTGCTCGCCTCGCAGCGTCTGGAAGAGGGCAAGCTGCGCGGTCTGGACACCTATCTCTCGTACCGGATCGGCCTGCGGACCTTCTCGGCCGCGGAGTCGCGTACGGCACTGGGGGTGCCCGACGCGTATCACCTGCCGTCGGTGCCGGGTTCCGGCTATCTCAAGTTCGGTACGGACGAGATGACCCGGTTCAAGGCGGCGTACGTGTCGGGGGCGTACCGCACGGGTGGGCCCGATCTGTCGGTGGGCGCGCTGCCGGTCGAGCGGCGGCCCGCGGTGTTCAGCGCTCGGCCGGTGCCGGTGGTGTACGCGGCGCCGGACCCGGCGCATGTGGTCGCCTCGCGGACGAGTGCGGAGGACGACGCGCTCGCGGACACGGTGCTCGACGTGATCGTGCGGCGCCTGGAGGGGCAGGGGGTGCCCGCCCATCAGGTGTGGCTGCCGCCGCTGGACCGGGCGCCGACGCTGGACCAGCTGCTGCCGGGGCTCGCGCCGACCGCGGACCGGGGGTTCACGTCGACCGAGTACACACGGCCGGGCGGGCTGACCGTTCCGCTCGGTCTCATCGACAAACCTTTCGAACAGCGGCGCGAGGTGCTGTACCGGGACTTCTCCGGTGCGGCGGGCCACATGATGGTGGTCGGCGGTCCGCAGTCCGGGAAGTCGACGATGTTGCGGACGCTGATCTCGTCGTTCGCACTCACCCACACCCCGCGCGAAGTGCAGTTCTACGGGCTCGACTTCGGTGGCGGCGGACTGGCCTCACTGGCGGGTCTACCGCATGTGGGCGGGATGGCTTCGCGGCTGGACCCGGAGCGGGTGCGGCGTACGGTCGCCGAGGTCGCGGGGGTGCTGAACCGGCGCGAGGAGTTCTTCCGCGCCCACTCCATCGACTCCGTCGCCACATACCGGCGCAAGCGCGCTCTCGGTGAGCTGCCGGGCGAGCCGTGGGGCGACGTGTTCCTGGTCGTCGACGGCTGGGGCGGCTTCCGGGCCGAGTACGAGATGCTGGAGCAGGTCGTCACGGACATCGCCTCGCGCGGTCTCGGGTACGGCGTCCATGTGGTGATCACGGCCGCCCGGTACATGGAGGTACGTGCCGCGCTCAAGGACCAGATCCTCGGCCGGCTCGAACTGCGGCTCGGCGACGTCATGGACTCCGAGTTCGACCGCAGGGTCGCGGTGAACGTGCCGCAGGGAGTGCCGGGACGCGGCCAGGTGCCGGAGAAGCTGCACTTCATGGGTGCACTGCCGCGTATCGACTCCACCGGCAGCGCGGCGGATCTCTCCGACGGCACGGCGGCCTTCGTCGAGACGGTGAAGTCCGACTGGGCGAGTCCTTCCGCGCCCGCCGTACGGCTGCTCCCGCGGAAACTGCCCGCCGAGCAGCTGCCGAAGGGTTTCGAGTACCCGCAGCGCGGGATCGCGATCGGTATCGACGAGACCGATCTGGAACCGGTGTTCGTCGACTTCGAGACGGATCCGTTCTTCCTGATCTTCGGCGAGAGCGAATCGGGGAAGACGAATCTGCTGCGTCTGATCGCGAAGCAGATCGCGGAGCGCTACTCCCCCGACGAGGCGAAGCTCGTCGTCGGCGACTACCGGCGGGCCCTGCTGGGTGCGCTGCCCGAGAGTCATCTGCTGGAGTACGCGCCGATGGCGAGTTCCCTGCAGATGCACATGGAGGCGCTGGCCGGTGTGTTCTCACGGCGGCAGCCGCCGACGGATGTCACACCGCAGCAGCTGCGCGACCGCAGCTGGTGGACCGGTCCGCAGATCTTCATCATCGTCGACGACTACGACCTGGTGGCGACGAACGCGGGCAACCCGCTCGCACCGCTCGCGGAGTATCTGCCGTTCGCCCGGGACACGGGCGTCCGGTTCATCATCGCGCGCAACTCGGCGGGGGCCTCGCGGTCCATGTACGAGTCGTTCATGCAGCGCATCAAGGAGCTTGGGGCACAGGGCGTGGTGCTGTCCGGCGATCCGTCCGAGGGCGACCTGATCGGTCCGGTGCGGGGGCATCCGATGCCCCCGGGACGCGGGTACTTCGCCTCGCGCCGGCGGGGGAACCCGCTGGTGCAGATCGGGCGGCTGCCGGAGCAGCGCTGAGCCCACGGGACCGGGAGTTCCGCCTCGCCGACGACGAGGCGGACCGGTTCCTCGACGACTTCGCGGGCGACCGCACCCGCGTCGCGCGCATGCTCCGGCGAGGTTTCCATGGGGGCGCGCGGTCTCTACCACCGCGGGTCGGGAGCTGTCCATACCGGGCCTGCGGGGCGCGGGGGCGGGGATAGTCTGCACGCGGGCGACGAACCTGTTCCGCCGCAGGAGAGGAAAGGCATCTGATGGGCACGCAGCAGGAGAAGGACGAGCTGTACGCACTCGACATCTCGGGGGTCGAGTGGCTGAGTGCGCCCGGTACGGAAGAGGCCGAGGAGCGCGTCGAGATCGCGCATCTGCCGGGCGGGGCCGTGGCGATGCGGTCCTCGCTGGATCCGGAGACGGTGCTGCGGTACACGGAGGCCGAGTGGCGGGCGTTCGTACTGGGTGCGCGGGACGGCGAGTTCGACCTCACGTAGGACGCCGTACGGACATGAGAAGGGGCACGCTGCGACGAGCGTGCCCCTTCTGCGTGTGCGGTGCCGCGGTCAGTACGCCTCGGTGAACAGGCGCGAGGCCTTCACGTCCGTCGAGCGGTAGCTGTCCTTGCCGGACTCGATGATCTTCGCGACGTGCTCCAGGCGGTTCTTCATGTGCTCCGCCTTGCCCTTGTACTTGGACTGGAGGTGCACGTACTCCCCGTGTGCCTCACCGTCCCAGGTGTCGGTGACGACCTTCAGCGCCGCGTCCATCTCCTGGAGGTCCTTGATGATGTTCTGCGAGACCACACGGATGCGGTTCGCCATCTCCTGGACGCTCTCGTACCTGACCTTGGTGTTCGGGTCGGTCGCCATCTGTCTGCTCCTCGGTGCTCGGCGTGTGTACGGAAGGGGTGCTGCGGCGCGGCTCAGATGCCGTTCAGCCCGGAGGTGTTGCCGGACGAAGCCGGCTCCTTCACCGCGTTGAAGGCCGCGCGGACCTCGTCGTCGTTGGCGTTGCTGAGGTTCTTGGTCTGGCCCACCGCGTTGAGGAGCACGTTGAGGAGCCGGCGGATCTCGTCATGGTCCTCGTTGATCACGATCTGTGCGGATGTGAATCCCGAGGCGCCGACACCGGTCCATCCCGCGCTGACCGTCGCGAGGATGTCGGCCAACTCCCTGGACTGCTTGGACACCTGCTCCGCGGTTTCGATGATCTTGTTCTTCGCCTGGACGATCGGATCGTCGGCGAGTCCGAAACCACCTGCGGGGTTGGTCATCCGGAGGTCCTATCTCTGAGTTCCCGGTCCTGTCCGCCCATCGCGGCCAGGGTTCCCGCCTGCCCCGTGTGCTCCGGTTGCGGAGTCGGGGAAGTGCGGGGACGGGGAAGGGCGCGGCAGTGTCCCCACGCCCCGAAATCGGATGCGACCACTTCTCGTTCCCCCGTCACACACGTGAAGTCGGCTACCACCCTAGTCACTTCATCATCTCTCCCCAACTGCGCTTTATCGGGAGGGATCCACTTCACCGGGTAGTGCTGTCATCGCAAACCGCGTCGCCGCCGGACATCGCGGACGACAGTCGCGGTGCCGGCGACCACGGAGATCAGTACACCCGCCAGGGCCAGGGCGTAGGTCGCGTACCGCTCGCTGCGTTCCTGCGACGTCTCCGACAGCGACAGGTGCGCGGGCGAGGGAGCCTGGGCCCGGGGCGGGGCCGGGTCGGGATGCGGGGCGTCCTGCGGGGTGTCGTCGCCGGAGAGTGCGCGGACCGGGTCGACCACGCCCCAGCCGACGAAGTCGTCGTGGCCGGTGACGGAGCGTTCGGCGGTCTGCTCGATCCGGGCGACGATCTGGGGCGCGGTCCATTTCGGGTACTTGGCGCGCATCAGGGCGACGACGCCGGCGACGTACGGCGCGGAGAAGCTGGTGCCGTTGTCGGTGCACTGGCCGTTGCCGGGGACGGTGGAGACGATGTCGACGCCGGGCGCTGCGACGTCGACGAACGTACCGGCCTGGGAGAACGCGGCGCGCTCGTTGTTGCGGTCCGACGAGGCGACGGCGAGGACACCGTCGAAGGCTGCCGGATAGGTGTTCCTCAGCCTGCCGTCCATGCCGTCGTTGCCCGCGGAGGCGACCACGACGACGTTCTTGGCGAGCGCCCTGGCCACCGCCTTCCCCAGCGTGGAATCCGGGGCCAGCGACTTCGTCGTGTCCTGGGAGATGTTGATGACCTGGGCGCCGGCGGCGATCGCGTGGCCGATCGCCGCGGCCATCGTGGTGTCCTTGCCGCTGTTCCTTTCGTCGTTCTGGCGGATCGGGATGATGGTGGCCTCGGGCGCCAGGCCGACGAAGCCGGTGCCCTTGCGGGGGCGGGCGGCGATGATGCCGGCGACCTTGGTGCCGTGGCCGACCTCGTCGACGGTGCCGTCGCTCCTGCCGCCCTTGAGGTAGTCGGCGCCTGCTGAGGCGTCGACGGCGTTCTGGAGCTGCGGGTTGGTGTTGTCGACACCGGTGTCGATCACCGCGACGCGGACGCCCTCGCCCTTGGTGTCCTGCCACAGTTCGTCGAGCAGGACCCGCTGCAGCGACCAGGGGCGCCCCTCGTACTGCTTCTTCATCGGGAACGCGCATTCGCCGCTGCCGTCTATCCCGACACCGCTCCGGCCGCCCGGGCGTTCCACGGCGTACGCCGCCTGCGGCGCCGCCAGTGCGGCCAGCGCGGCGGTGGCTGCCGTGAGCAGGGCCGTCTTCCGGTGCAACATCTGTTCCTCTCCCCCGAGTTCTACGAGCCTTTCGCGAAAATCCCGGTCATGAGCCCTGGGGCTGGCGAGCGCTGTTGGTGTCGAGTCGCGGGCCCTTGGACAGGAATTCGGACCAGGCGAGGGGGACAAGAGAGGGCGTCACCTTCTCGTACCCCAGCCTGATCTGCGCCTGGCTCGGCTCGGGACGGCCGTCCGTCCCGATCTGCTGCTCGCCGGTGCCGATGTCGGAACGCTCGGCGTCGCTGTCGCCGTTCGCCTGAACGGCGTACCGCAGTCCGGTGTCGGTCACCAGGAAGAGTGAGCCGTCGGGGCGCGTCTGCTGTCCCCGTACCTGGGTGTAGAGGAGGCCGCTGCCGGGGGTGACGTAGGTGCTGGTGCCACCGGCGCTGATGGAGGCGGGGTACGCGGCGCCCGCCCAGGTGCTGAGCGTCGGGCGACCGTTGCCGTCCACCTTGCGCAGCACGCTGCAGACGGTGTCCCGGTCGCCGCTGCCGCCCTCGGTCGCGTTCACCTGGCCGGTCCTCCGCGTGGGCCAGTGTGCCGCCTGGCCGGTGAAGGCAGCAGGGTCGGGGACGAACTTCTGGAGTCCGACGGCGCGCGCTTCGCCGTTCAGGTCGAGTTGGGCGGTCTGCGGGGAGTTGATCAGCAGCCAGGCGGTGAACTCGGAGACCGGCTGGACCTTGCCGTCGAGGACCACGTAGTAGGTGGTGCCTTCGCCGGTACGGGTCCGCAGGACCATGCCGACCCTTTTTTCCTCCGTGGAGAGCTGTCCTGGGATGTGCGCGTCCGCGCCGACGGTGCCGGGGATCTGCGGGAAGACGATCGGGCTGCCGTCGTTCAGGGTGGCCAGCCAGTCGTCGGTGACGGACTGCGGCTGCCGGCTGCCGACGAGGGCGCCGGTCAGGTGGCCTTTGTCGGCGGCGGTCTCGTCGATGCGGTATTTCGTGCCGCTCGCATCGACGACATAGCGGGCGCCGGTCTGGCCCTTGACGTACAGGACCTCGCCGCCGCTCAGCCTGTGAGCGCCTTCGGTCCGCTCGTTGTCGCGTTCGGCGAAGACGAAGGCGGCCTTCTGCACGGTGTTGCCCTTGCCTCCGGGCTGTTCGCAGACGGCCCACCGCTTGGCCGTGCCCGCGTCGTTCGCCTCCGGCAGCCGGTCGGGCGCGTACGGGATGCCGAGGACCGGTCCGCGCGGCGGCTTGCCCGCGTCGAGGATGTCGTCGGGTACCTGGATGACGCCGTACTGCTGCGGGGTGAGGAGCAGTCGGGCGGAGGCGAGATTCAGTACGGGATGCAGCAGGGTCTTTTTCTTCGTGCCCTTGCCGGTGGTGAGCACGACATAGCGGGTGGTGGACTGCTTGCCGACGATCACGTTGGTGAAGGGCTTGTCCCAGTCCTTGGGTGCGGTGGGCTTGAACATGCCGTAGGCGCCGAAGCCCGCGAGGATCAGCGCCCCGGCCACGATGCTCGGGAGGACTGTGCGCAGCGGGCGTGGCGCGCCCTCCTCGGTGCCGGTGGACGAGGGTTGGAGAAATGCCGCCACCGTGCGTTTCTTCGCAAAGGTGTACGCGTTGAGTTCATCCCGCCGTGATGCCATGAGTCTGCGTGTCTCCCGTGTCTCCCCGCGCGGCTCCAGGAGTTCGCGTCCCCCGACCCCTGCGCCGGCCCCCCGGATGCCGGACCGCGCTGCCGGACAGGCCCCTACTATGCCTGCCGACCCCGGGCGGCTGCGGGGCGGGTAGGGTGATCCAGCCGCCAAAGCCCCCGGCGGGACTGGGGTGATCGGGTCGAATCGGGGGCCTTATGAACGGGGGAATGCCGGAATGATGTCTTCCGCGACGCGGACACGTCCGGCCGGGAACGCACCGCCCTCCGCAGCCCGCACACCCACCGGAGCGGCACCCTCCCCGTACCCGCCCGGCGGACCGGCTCGCGGCTCCTCCGCCCCCGGCCGACAGGCCCTCCCGCGGGTGAACGGACGCCCCGGGCACTTCGGTTCGTTCCGATTGCAACAACTCGTACTGATCGAGATCGCGGCCGCGCTGCTGCTCGTGGCGTGGGTGATCGAGCCTCTGCTGCTGGTTCCGGCCGGTGCGGTCGCCACCGCGCTGGTGCTGCTCGCCGTCCTCCGCAGACACCGCCGTTCGCTGCCCGAGTGGCTGGGCACCGCGATCGCGCTGCGCGCGCGCACCCGCAGGGCCGCGTCGCTGGTGCCGCCCGCGGGTACCGAGCCGGGGATCGCGCCCGCCGTCGAGTGCGACCCGGCGCTGCGCACATACTCGTTCAGCGACCGTGACCGCCGGCCGGTCGGGATGATCGGCGACGGTACGTTCCTCACGGCCGTACTGCAGATCGAGTCGGATGCCACGGCGCTGCGTCCCGACCGGTCCGCGCAGCCGCTGCCCCTGACCCTGGTCCGGGACGTGCTCGACGTCGACGGCATCCGCCTGGAGTCGGCACAGATCGTGCAGCACACCCAGCCCGCGCCTGCCCCGCATCTGCCCCCGCAGTCCGTCGCGGCGCGCAACTACGCACCGCTGCAGGCCCGGACGGGATCGCCGGCGGTCCGGATCACCTGGATCGCGCTCAAACTGGACCCGGAGCTCTGCCCGGAGGCCGTGCAGGCGCGCGGCGGCGGGACCGAGGGGGCGCAGAAGTGCCTCGTACGGGCTGCCGATCAACTGGCCAGCAGACTGACGGGGGCCGGCTTCCGCGCGACGGTGCTGACCGAGCAGGAGTTGACGTCGGCGATCGCGACCTCGGCCTGTGTCAGCCCGTCGGCGATGGAGCAGGCGGGCCGGGCCCACACACCGGCGCGGCGCACCGAGGAGACCGCGCGGACCTGGCGATGCGACGACCGGTGGCACACCACCTACTGGGTGGGGCGCTGGCCGCAGTTCGGCGGGGCGACGAGCGGGGGCGGGGCGTCGATGCCGCAGCTGGTCGCGCTGCTCACCTCGCTCCCGGCGCTCGCCACGACCTTCAGCCTGACGCTGGGACACGGCGACCGGCAGGAGGTCTCGATCGCCGGCCACGTCCGGATAACGGGACGCAGCGACGAGGAACTGCTCGCCGCCCGGCATGAGTTGGAGCGCACCGCGCGTGGCGTGAAGACGTCGCTGGTACGACTCGACCGCGAGCAGCTGCCCGGTGTGCTCGCCACGCTGCCGCTCGGGGGTACCCGCTGATGTCCGTGTCCACCAGTGCCCGCGCCCGGCTGGGCTTCGGACTGATCGGACCGCGTCGCAGCCGGCATGCGGTCTCCGTCGAGCAACTCGCCTCGATGGCCCTGCCGGTCGGCGACGACGGCATGGTGATCGGTGTGGACGCCGAGGGGCGGCCCGCCGTGCTCGGCATCAACCGGCCGACGCCGTACGACGTCACACTGATCGGCGGGCTGTGGACGGCGCAGGTGCTGGCCCTGCGGGCGGCCGCGACCGGCGCCCGGATCGTCGTGGAGACCGGCCGGGCCCACGCCTGGACGGGGCTGGCGCAGGCGGCCGGGGGTGGCCAGCCGTGCATTTCGCTGCACGACGTGGGACGGGTGCCACCGCAGGGCGCCTCGGCCGGCAATCCGGTGGTCGTGGTGCGCGACTGCGGGATGCGGCCGCCGCGCGGGCGAGTGGTGTCCGGGCCCTGGCAGTCGGTGGTGACGCTGCTGCCGTATCTGAGCCCGGTGGCGCCCGCGTTGATGAAGAAGGCGTCCCTGGTGGGGATTCAACGGGTATCTCCCGATGAAGCCGAGCAGATCGGGCGAATCGCGCATCTGCCGGCGACCGCGACGCAGGCGCTGTCGACGCTGGCGGACGGGGTCACCCTCTGGTACACGGAACGGGACCGGCAGTTCGTGATGACGCAGGCCACCGATGCGGAGACCGGACTGCTGGGCGGCGCACGCCGAATGGACTGACCCTCGTATGGGCGCGAGGTAGGTACCGACCTGGACAAGGCGCACGGAATGTTCACATATCCGTGTGCAGATGTACGAGTTTGACCACTTCACTCTTCACGCACTGCCGTTCTCGGTTCACTTGGGGGCTACGCGTGACGTACTGGACAGCTCTTGCGGTGCCCTACGGCCTGCCGGATGGGGCCCGATGACGATTAGGGTGGGTGGGGGCGCCGCAGAAGAACCTGCGGGCAGGCAATGCGCGTCCCAAGGGGGAGAGCCGGGCGGTTCGGAATACGGGAACGGTCGCCCCCACCCACCACGGCACAAGGGTGCTCGACCACACCAGGAGGCAAAGTGAACGGCGATCGGGACGAAATCCGAGAGGGCTGGAGCAGGCCCGTCGACGAGTCGTCCGACGCGGAGCCCGCCGAGATGACGGGTGAGTTCACCATCGACTACACCCCGCCCGCCTGGTACACGCAGAACGCGTCCGGGGACTCGTCGGGCGGGGCCGGATCGCACCTGGCGCCGCCTCCGCCGCCCAACGGGGCGCCCGTGGCCGTGCCCGGGCTGCCGGCCGGGGGCGGCTTCGAGCCCACCTGGGCTCCGGCGCCGCCCGCACCCGCACCCGCACCGCCGGTGGCACCGGTCGAGCCGACGCCCCCCGCGGCTGCCGCTGCCGCTGATTCCTCTTCCTCCTCCGCGCCCGGGGCGGGGGAGCCGAGTGGTGCGCCGGCTCCTTTCGGAGGCGGAGACCTGGAGAGCGGCGCGACCATGCGGTTCTCACCGGCCGCGCTGAAGCGGGAGATCGCCGAGCGGGAGGCGGCGGCCGCGGAGGCCGCGGACGCCGCTGTGGCCGCGACCGCGGCCGCGACAACTGCCCCGCCGGCAGGTGAGGCCGGCGATCGCGGCGGGGACGGTGGCGCTGTCGATTCGGCCGCGACCGCCGGATCCGGCCCCGTGCCGTCTTCCGACGCGGCGACCGACGACGGCAACGGTGATGCGGGACCGGTGACCGATGCGGTCAGGGACGCCGTTACGGACGAGATTCCGGCCGGCGTTCCTGCCGACGCGGACGAGGCTGTCGGCCCTGTGTCCTCGGACGCGATTTCGGATGCGGTGCCGCAGAACGCACCGCCGGCCGCTGCGCCGCCGACCCCCTGGACCCCGGCACCGCCCGCGCAGGGCGGGCTGCCGCCGCTGCCGCCCGCCTTCCAGCCCGCCACACCGCAGCCCGACGCGCCCCAGCCGGCGCCGCAGTGGCCGGCTACGGGGCCTGCCCAGACGAACCAGGCGCCGGGCGGTTACGGGTTCCCGAACCCCGCGCAGGCACCGCACACGCCTCAGGCACCGCAAGCGCCTCAGCTGCCCGCACAGCGGAACGCCCCGGCGCCGCAGAGCGGTTACGGATTCCCGCCGCAGCCGCAGGGGCCCGCCCAGGGAGTGCCGCTGCCGCCGCAGCTTCCGCAGCACCCCGCGCAGGGCGCATACGGGTTCCCGCAACCGCCTCAGGTGCCGCAGTCACCGCAGTGGCCCGCACCGCAGAGCACCCCGCAGCCGCCTCAGGGCCACCAGCCGCCGGTCCAGGGCGCGCCCAATCTGCCCGCGCCGGTCGCGCCCCAGCCGCCCGCCCAGCAGCAGCAACACCCGCAACAGCAGCCGCCGCAGGGCCCGCCCGTCGACCCGCGCACCGGCGCGGCCTGGCCCACCCCGGTCACCCATGACCAGCGCGAGCGTTCCGTTCCCGGCGCGCCCCTCGGTTACACGGCGGCCGTGGAGCTGTCCTCCGACCGCCTGGTCCGGGGCAAGCAGAAGGCCAAGAGCAGTCGCGCGCCGTCCGCCGCGTCCCGCTTCAAGCTGGGCAACAAGAAGGAGGAGGCCGAGCGGCAGCGCAAGCTCGACCTGATCCGTACGCCCGTGCTGTCGTGCTACCGGATCGCGGTCATCAGCCTCAAGGGCGGTGTCGGCAAGACCACGACGACCACCGCGCTCGGCGCGACCCTGGCCACCGAGCGCCAGGACAAGATCCTCGCCATCGACGCCAACCCGGACGCCGGTACGCTCGGCCGTCGCGTGCGTCGCGAGACCGGGGCCACCATCCGCGACCTGGTCCAGGCGATCCCGTACCTCAACTCGTACATGGACATCCGCCGCTTCACCTCACAGGCGCCCTCCGGTCTGGAGATCATCGCCAACGACGTGGACCCGGCGGTCTCGACGACCTTCAACGACGAGGACTACCGGCGCGCGATCGACGTCCTCGGCAAGCAGTACCCGATCATCCTCACCGACTCGGGTACCGGTCTCCTCTACAGCGCGATGCGCGGAGTGCTGGACCTCGCCGACCAGTTGATCATCATCTCGACGCCGTCGGTCGACGGCGCGTCCAGTGCTTCCACGACGCTGGACTGGCTGTCGGCGCACGGGTACGCGGAACTGGTGCAGCGCTCGATCACCGTCATCTCCGGGGTCCGCGAGACCGGAAAGATGATCAAGGTCGATGACATCGTGCAGCACTTCGAGACGCGCTGCCGGGGCGTGATCGTCGTACCGTTCGACGAGCACCTGTCGGCCGGCGCCGAGGTCGACCTGGACATGATGCGCCCGAAGACCCGTGAGGCGTACTTCAACCTCTCCGCCCTCGTCGCCGAGGACTTCCCGCGCGCCCAGCAGCAGCAGGGTCTGTGGACGTCGGACGGCAACAACCCGCCGCCGCAGTTCGCCCCTCCGATGCCCGGGCACCAGATGCCCGGTCAGCAGCCGTACCCACCGCAGCAGACGGGCCAGCCGTACCCGCCTCAGCAGCCCCAGCAGCCCTACCCGCCCTATCAGCCGTACGGGGGACAGCAGCCGTATCCCCCGCACCCCGGTCCCGGTGTGCAGCAGAACGGCTGGCAGCAGTCGCTGCCGTCCCAGGCCCAGTCCCCGGCGAGCCCGGCCGGCCCGCCGGCGCCGCAGCAGCACGGCGGTCAGCCCGGCTCGCCGCCACAGCAGGACCACCCCGAACTGCAAGGCCCCGTCCCGCCCGCGGGCTGGCAGCAGCACCCTCCGCAGCCGCCGTCAGCGCCTCAGCAGTAAGGCATCAGAGGTCTGAACCAATGAGGGCCCGCACCGTCCCGACGGTGCGGGCCCTTTGGGCATTCCTGCAGCCCACACGCCGTTTGGGGCACCGTTGACGCGACTCGACCAGCGCTGGTAGACCTTCGCTTCACCAGTTGGCGAACCAGAGATCAACCCGCCTTCTCCGTGCGAGTCATGACGCGAGGTCCCTGTCCATGGTCACAAGAGTCCCACCACCCTCCGCTCAGCCACGCTCACGTATGCGTATCCTCCTGGCATCCGGTGCCGCGGCCCTCGCGTTGGCGGCCGGGTCGATCGTCCCCGGGATGCCCCTCGGCGCCGCGCCGCAGCAGGCGCAGGCCGCCGACAACGGCAAGACGACGCTGACCGTCGCGGTCGCACAGAGCGTCGACTCACTGAGCCCGTTCCTCGCTCAGCGGCTGATGAGCACCAGCGTCCACCGGCTCATGTACGACTTCCTCACCAACTACGACCCCAAGGACAACCACACGGTCCCTGGGCTCGCCACCAAGTGGGAGCCGTCAGCCGACAAGCTGACCTGGACGTACACCATACGGTCCAACTCCAAGTGGTCCGACGGGCAGCAGACGACCGCCGACGACGCGGCGTGGACCTTCAACAAGATGATGACCGACGAAGGCGCTGCCACCGCGAACGGCAGCTTCGTCGCGAACTTCAAGAAGGTGACGGCGCCCAGCCCGGACAAGCTGGTCATCGAGCTGAAGCAGCCTCAGGCCACCATGGCCGCCCTCGATGTGCCGATCGTGCCGAAGCATGTCTGGGAGAAGGTCGGGGACTTCTCGAAGTTCAACAACGACACCAAGTTCCCGATCGTCGGCAACGGGCCGTACATCCTGACCGACTACAAGGTCGACCAGTACGTGAAGCTCAAGGCCAACAAGAGCTTCTGGCGCGGCGCGCCCAAGTTCGACGAACTGGTCTTCAAGACGTACAAGGACCAGGACGCCGCGGTCGCCGCCCTGCGCAAGGGTGAGGTCTCGTTCGTCGCGGGCGCCCCCGCACTCACGCCCGCCCAGGCGGCGTCCCTCAAGGGCGACGCGAACATCAAGGTCAATGAGGGTCCGGGCCGCCGCTTCTTCGCGCTGGCCACCAACCCGGGCGCGCAGACCAAGGACGGCAAGAAGTTCGGCGACGGCAACAAGGCCCTGCTCGACCAGAAGGTCCGCCAGGCGCTCTTCCTGTCGATCGACCGCAAGACCATCATCGACAAGGTCTTCCAGGGTCACGCCGTCGAGGGCCAGGGCTACATTCCGCCGCGTTTCTCGGACTACTTCTGGCAGCCGTCCGACAGCCAGAGCCTGTCGTACGACCCTGACCGGGCGGCCAAGCTCCTCGACCAGGCGGGGTACAAGCTCAAGGGCGACCAGCGCGTCGGCAAGGACGGCAAGCCGCTCGACCTGCGCATCCTGTGCCACGCCACGGACCCGAACGACAAGGCGATCGGCAAGTACCTCAAGGAGTGGTGGGGCAAGCTCGGCATCGGCCTGAAGGTCGACTGCCGCGACGACGTCTCGGTGCCCTGGTACGCCGGTGAGTACGACCTCGCCTTCGACGGCTGGTCCGTCAACCCGGACCCGGACTTCGTGCTGGGCATCCACACCTGCTCGGCCCTGCCCGCCAAGGCCAAGGAGAGCGCGGCCACGGACAACTTCATCTGCGACAAGACGTACGACGAGCTGTACAAGAAGCAGCTCGCCGAGTACGACCCGGCCAAGCGGGCGGACATCGTCAAGCAGATGGAGTCGTGGATGTACGACTCCGGGTACATGAACATCATCGCGTACCCGAACGCCGTCGAGGCGTACCGCACCGACCAGATCAAGTCCATCACCACCATGCCCGAGGCGGCCGGCAACATCTACGGCCAGGACGGGTACTGGAGTTGGTGGTCGGCCGTTCCGGCGGCCGCCGACGGCAAGAACGGCTCGGCCGCGGACAGCGGTGGTAACTCCACCGGTGTCGTCATCGGCATCCTCGTCGCCGTGGTGGTGGTCGCCGGTGGCGGGTTCCTCCTCGCGCGGCGCCGCCGCAGCACGGCGGAGGAACGCGAATAATCACCCGAACGGGATGAGAGGGACCGGCAGGGGGCCACGACATCGCATCCCCCTGCCGGTCCCTCCAAGTGCAGTACGAGTAACGAGAGTTCCCCATGACAGCTGACAGCACTCCGGCGCTCGTGCAGAACGCGGATGCGGACACCGACGGCCGGGCTCCGGCCGGGCCGTCGGTCACCCGCGACGCACGGGCGCGCAACATCAAGGTCTATCTCCAGTACGTGGCGGCAAAGATCGCGGGAGCGGTCATCTCCCTGTTCGCCGTTCTCGTCACCAGCTTCTTCCTCTTCCGCCTCATCCCCAGCGACCCCGTGAAGCAGATGACCGGCGGTCGCCGCGTCTCCGCCGAGCAGCTCCAGTCACTCAGACACCAGTTCGGCCTCGACCAGCCGCTCTGGAAGCAGTTCACGAGCTACGTGGGTGATGCGCTGACCGGGGACTTCGGTACCTCGTTCCAGTTCCACACCCCCGTCATCGACAAGATCACCGAGGCGCTCCCGGCGACGCTGCTGCTCACCGGCACGGCGTACGTCCTCTACACGGCGCTCGGCATCTGGCTGGGCACCCGTACCGCCTGGCGCAACGGCTCCCGCAGCGACCGCTTCAACACCGCGTTCGCGCTGACGCTCTACTCGGTGCCGTCGTTCTGGCTGGGTCTGCTCCTGATCATTGTCTTCTCCGTGGGCATCGGCCCGATCCCGGGCATGTTCCCGACGGGCGGCCTGGAGTCGGGCGGCGAGACAGGCGTCGCCTACGTCCTCGACGTCGCCCATCACCTGGTGCTTCCCGTGATCACACTGGTCGCGGTCGGCTATGCGCAGACACTCCTCGTGATGCGTTCCTCGCTCCTCGACGAGATGGGCAGCGACTATCTGACGACAGCCCGCGCGAAGGGGCTCCGTGACGATGTCGTACGGCGCAAGCACGCCGTCCCGAACGCGATGCTGCCGACGTTCACACTGATGTTCGTGAACCTGGGTCATGTGGTGGCGGGCCAGATCCTGGTCGAGACGGTGTTCTCCTGGCCGGGGCTCGGCGGTCTCTTCTACCAGGCGCTGAGCGTGCCCGACCTTCCCCTCGTCCAAGGGCTGTTCTTCGTCTTCGCCACCGCGGTGATCCTGGCGAACACCCTCGCCGACGTGCTGTATCCGCTGCTCGATCCCCGGGTGGGCCGATGACGACCGAACAGTTGCCCGTGCAGAACGAAGCGGGCGTGACCAAGACCCCGCGCGCTCTGGCCCGGGCCCGCAAGCGCCAGTCACTGGCCCGCTTCTGGCGGGAGTACCGGTCACACCGGGGCGGTCTGTGGGGGCTGGCCGGACTCATCCTGATCGCGCTGATCGCGGTGTTCGCGCCCACGCTGGCCGGCGCCGACTCGCAGAGCGTCACCGACGCACCCGGGGGCGCTCTCGAATCGCCCAGCGGAGAATTTCCGCTCGGTACGGACCAGTTCGGACGCAGCGTCCTGGCACTGCTGGTGTGGGGCGCCCGCGTCTCGCTCACGGTGGGGCTGCTCGCCGCGTTCCTGTGCGTGGCGATCGGTACGGTCGTCGGGATCGTCGCGGGACACTTCCACGGCTGGTACTCGACGGTTCTGATGCGCGTCACCGACTGGTTCCTGGTGATGCCGACCCTCGTTCTCGCGATCGCGCTCGCCACCGTGATGGACCGTTCCATCTGGACGGTCATCCTCGCCATCGGCGTGACGACCTGGCCGACCACGGCCCGCCTGGTCCGCGCCCAGACGCTCGCCGTCGAGTCCCGTCCCTACATCGAGCGCGCCCGCGCCCTGGGCGCCGGCCACGGGCACATCATGGCCCGTCACGTCCTGCCGAACGTGATGCCGCTGGTGCTCGCGCAGACCACGCTCGTGATCTCCAGCGCGATTCTCACCGAGGCCACGCTCGCCTTCCTCGGCCTCGGCGACCCGACCATCACCTCCTGGGGCGGCATGCTTCAGGACGCGCGCGAGGCGGGCGCCGTGAGCGCCGGCGACTGGTGGTACCTGGCACCGCCCGGTATCGCCATCGCCGTGGTGGCGCTGTCGTTCACACTGTGCGGGCGTGCCATCGAGTCCGTCCTCAATCCCAAGCTGGGGGTGGCCCGTTGAGTACACCGAGCACGCAGAAGACCCCCTTGCTGGAGGTACGCGACCTCTCGGTGACGTACGCCGGCGGAGCGCAGGCGGTCCGGGGTGTGAACCTCACCGTCGACGCGGGCCGGAAGCTCGGCATCGCCGGTGAGTCCGGGTGCGGCAAGTCGACGCTCGCACTCGCGCTGCTGCGGCTGCTGCCCGCCCGGACGAAGGTCACCGGCGAGATCCTGCTGAACGGCGAGGACGTCCTCGCCATGAAGTGGGGCCAGGTCAGGGCCGTACGCTGGGCGGGTGCCTCGATCGTCTTCCAGGGGGCGATGCACTCGCTCAACGCCGTGCACCGCATCGGTGACCAGATCGCCGAGCCGATCCTGCTGCACAAGAAGGCGACACCGGCCGGGGCGAAGAAGAAGGCCGGTGAACTCCTGGAGCATGTGGGGCTGCCTGCCGCGCGCGCGAACGCGTATCCGCACGAGCTCTCCGGCGGTCAGCGGCAGCGCGTGATGATCGCGATGGCGCTGGCCTGCGACCCGGGCCTGATCATCGCGGACGAGCCGACGACGGCCCTCGACGTGATGATCCAGGCTCAGATCCTGCGGCTGATCGAGCAACTGGTGTCCCAGCAGGACCTCGGGCTGATCATGATCAGCCACGACCTGGCGGTGCTCTCGGACACCTGCGACCGGCTCGCGGTGATGTACGCGGGCCGGGTCGTGGAGGAGGGTCCCTCCGCCGCGGTGTTCGAGAACGCACAACACCCTTACAGCAAGGCCCTGTCGGGCGCCTTCCCGCGGATCGGCGACCGGTCCTCCCGGTTCGCGCCCCGCGGGCTGCCCGGTGACCCGCCGGACCCGTCGGCGCTGCCGGCCGGCTGCACGTTCCATCCGCGCTGTCCGGTGGCACTGGACTCCTGCACCACGCAGGACCAGGAGCTGCGGGACGCCGGTGCGGCGCGGCGGGCGGCCTGTGTGCTGGTGGAGCCGGCGGCAGCCGACGCCTCGCTCCGGCAGGGCGCCGAGGAAGCAAGGAGCACATCATGACCACCACCACTCCTCTGCTCAGCGCGGAGGGACTGAAGGTCACCTTCCCCGGCCGGCGCGGTGCGGCTACGGCGCGGGCGGTGGACGGCGTCGACCTGGACATCCGGCCCGGCGAGATCGTCGCACTGGTCGGCGAATCCGGGTGCGGCAAGACGACGCTGGCCCGCTCCCTGCTGGGGCTGGTGCCCCCGACGTCCGGGACGGTCACCTTCGACGGCAAGCCGCTCGACTACGCGGGACGCGCGCTGAAGGCGTACCGCAAGCGGGTGCAGCTGGTGCTCCAGGACCCCAGTGGTTCGCTCAACCCGCGGCACACGGTGTACGAGGCGGTGGCGGAGGGCCTGCGGATCCACGGCTACGCCGGTGACGAACGGGCCGCTGTCGCGGAGGCCCTGTCGCGGGCCGGGCTGCGGCCCCCGGAGCGATTCTTCCTGCGCTACCCGCACGAGCTGTCGGGCGGCCAGCGCCAGCGCGTCGTGATCGCGGGTGCCCTCGTCCTGGAACCGGAACTCATCGTGGCCGACGAGCCGGTGGCCTCGTTGGACGCGTCGGTGCGCGGCGAGATCCTGGCCCTGCTGCTACGGCTGAGAGACGAACTGGGCCTGTCGGCCCTGGTGGTCACGCACGACCTCGGCCTGGCGTGGAACATCGCCGACCGGGTCGCGGTGATGTATCTCGGCCGGATCGTCGAGACGGGCGAGGTCGAGCAGATCCTGACGGCCCCGCAGCATCCCTACACCCAGGCACTGCTGTCGGTGCTGCCGGAGGCCGAGGGCGATCCGGTGATCCTCACGGGTGAGCCGCCTGACCCGTCGAAGGTCCCGTCCGGCTGTCGCTTCCACGCGCGCTGTCAGATCCTGGCCTCGGGCGAGGCGGAGCGGGCAGGGGTGGCGGACGCGTGCCGTACGAAGGATCTTCCGGTGCTCGTGGGGGGCGGGGAGACGCAGGTGGCGTGCCACTGGGCGCATGCGGTGGTGGGCGCGCAGCCGTAGGGCGGCCCTCCGGTCGGCCGGGCGTCCGGCCGACCGCTACGGCCGGATGCGACCCCGTCCCGGTCGATGCCTCAGTGCTCAGATACTGACTGCCGACGGCTTTTCGGCCCGGGCCGGCCGCCCGCCCCGGTGGCCGTCCCGGGGTCGGGCGGGGTCCGTTCCGCCGTCTCCAGGGAGCGTTCCAGCTTGCCGAGGAGGCGGCCCAGCTGACGCCGCTCGGTCCCCGTCAGCTCCGCCAGCATCCGCTCCTCGTTGGCGAAGTGCGCGACCGCGACGACATCGGCGATCTCGATCCCCCGGTCGGTGAGCCGCGCGTACACGACCCTGCGGTCGCCGGGATCGCGCTCCCGGGTCACCAGACCGGCCTTCTCCAGCCGGTCCAGACGCAGCGTGATGCCGCCGGTGGTGACCAGGGATATGTCGGCGAGTTCACCGGCGGTCCGCCGGTAGGGCGGGCCTGACCTGCGCAGGGCCGCGAGCACATCGAAGGCCGCCATGTTCAGGTCGAAGCAGTCGAAGAGATCGGACAGCAGCCCCTGGTAGCGCAGGTAGCTGCGGTGGAGCCGGCCGAGGACCTCCATCGGCGAGGCGTCGAGACCGGGCAGCTCCCGTTTCCACTGCTCCAGAATGAGGTCGACCGCGTCGGGGCTGCTGGAAGCTCTACGAGTCATGTGCGGTGGGAGGACGGCGCCGGCGCCGGGACCCCGCGCCTCCTTCCGGGAATGGAGCGTGCGGTGCGGTAGTGACCGCCCACGATACAACCGGCGCCCGAAGCCGGACCCTTGTGGTGGCTGTCACCAAGTGCTAGAAATCTCAGCATTAGCTGTTTCAGTTCTTAGATAACTCTCCGTGGTGATATCGGTGATCGACCGCTGCGCCACCCCAGGAGGCACGGTCCGCATGCTCCTGCTCCCCACCGGGATGGTGGCGCCCACCCAGCGCACCATCCCCGACTTCGCCCTGGAACGTCCCGTGACGGCGGCCGAGGCCGTGGCCGCGGGGGTGACCCGCGGTGCGGTCTATGCACAGGGCTGCAGCGACCTCTTCGCACAGTTCCGCGAGGGTCTCGACTGCCGGACCCTCGTATCGCTGGAGCGCGTATCGGAGCTCGGCGCGATCGAATGGGACGGCTCGACGCTGGAGATCGGCGCCGGGGTCGACCATCACGCCGGCTCGCACGACGCCCGGGTGCGGGCCGCCCTGCCGGGCCTGGCCGCGGGCTGGGGCAGCATCGCCACGCAGCGGATCCGGCGACGGGCCACCCTCGGCGGGAATCTGATGGCGCGACGTACCCGGTACGAGATGTCGGTGATGCTGAGCGCCCTCCACGCGGAGCTGGACTTCCTGACACTCGACGGGACGGCCACCGTCCAGCCGGCCGCACTGTGGGACCGGGCGGAGCCGCCGGGCGGTCTGCTGCGCGCGATCAGGATCACGGACGTACGTCAGGTGTGGTTCGGGTACGAGCGCTCGATGCGCCCGCTGATGACGGTGGCCGCAGCGGTCCGCACGGGGACGGTCACGATGGCGGTGGGTTCCGAGTACACCCGTCCCTACACCGTCGGCGCCCCGCTGGGCACCGACCCCACCGAGATCGCGGCCGCACTGCCCGAGGCGATCGGCGACGCGGCCGGGAGCGCCCGCTACCGGCGCCACGTCGCCGCCGTGCTCCTCGGACGGCTGCTGGAACGACGCACCACCGGAGAGGGAATCCCCCGATGAACAGCGACCTGACCAGTGACACGGGCGCCCGGCTCACCATCGACTTCGCCGTCGACGGCCGACCTCGCTCCGAGCGGATCGCACCCAGCACCGTCCTGCTCGACCTGCTCCGCGACCGCTACGGCATGACCGGTGTCAAGGCGTCCTGCGAGCGCGGCGTCTGCGGCGCCTGCACCACGCTGATCGACGGCACTCCTTCCGCCTCCTGCAGCGTCTTCGCGTTCAGCGTCGACGGCCGGGCGGTGGAGACCATCGCGGGACAGGCCACGGACGGGGAACTGAGCCCGGTGCAGCGCGCCTTCGCGGAGTGCGGCGGCTTCCAGTGCGGTTACTGCACCCCCGGCATGGTCATGCTGACCACCGCCCTGCTGAGGGAGGACCCGGAGCCGGACGACGAGACGATCCGCTCCTGGATCTCCTCCAACGTGTGCCGCTGCACCGGCTACCAGATGATCATCGACTCGGTGCGCCGAGCGGCCGAGCTGATCCGGGACGACGAGCCGGCCCGTGACACCGAGGACGCCCGATGAGCAGATCCCTGATCGGCACGCGCGACCGCCGCACCGACGCGACCCTCAAGGTCACCGGCGCCGCGCAGTACACCGCCGACATCCGGCTCCCCGGCATGCTGCACGCCAAGGTGCTCCGCAGTCCGCACGCCCACGCCCGCCTGGTGTCGGTCGACAGCGCCAAGGCCCGCGCGCTGCCGGGCGTGCACGCAGTGCTGACCCGCGACGAGCTCGACGGACTCGACCCCACCTACGGCTACTTCATCAAGGACCAGCCGATCGTCGCCCTGGACCGGGTGCGGTACGCGGGTGACGTGGTGGCGGCCGTCGCCGCCGAGACCGAGGCGGTGGCACTGCACGCGCTGGAGCTGATCGAGGTGACGTACGAGCCGCTGCCGGCCGTCCCCGACATCGAGGCCGCTCTCGCACCCGACGCCCCGGAGCTGTTCGAACAGGCTCCGCCGGGCATCGTCCCTCCGTATGGAACAGGGGCCTCCGGTCAGCTCCGGCCGCGGCCCAACGTCTGTTACGAGTTCCGGTACGAGACCGGCCCGGACTCCGTCTGGGACGACTGCGACCACATCTTCGAGGACTCCTTCACCTTCTCCCGGATGAATCACTTCCATCTGGAGCCGTTCGTCACGGTCGCGGATGTGCGCGGCGAAGAGATCGAGATCTGGGCCTCCACCCAGAACCCGTTCCCGCTGCGCAAGGAGCTGGCGCGGGTGCTGCGCACCCCGGAGAGCCGGATCCATGTCCATGTGCCGTACGTGGGCGGCGGGTTCGGCTCGAAGCACAACTGCAAGACCGAGCCGATCGCCATCCTGCTGTCGCGGGCGGCCGGCCGGCCGGTGCGCTACTGCCTGACGACGGAGGAAGGTTTCCTCACGCTCAGCCAGCACGCCGCCGTCCTGAAGGTGAGGACGGGCGTCATGGCGGACGGGACGTTCGTCGCGCGCGAGAGCGAGGTGCTGCTGGACGCGGGGGCGTACTCCGACGGCAGCCCGCTGGTCGCGGAGAAGGCCTGCTACCGGATGCCGGGACCGTACCGCTGGCAGCACATACGCTCCTCCTCGTCGTGCGTGATGACGACGACCACACCGGCGGGACCGTTCCGCGGCTTCGGGGCGACGCAGGCCACCTGGGCGTCCGAGAGCCAGGTGGACATGATCGCCGAGCGGCTCGGGATGGATCCGTACGAGCTGCGCATGAAGAACCTCAAGCGGCTCGGGGAGCCGTTCGTGCCGGGCGAGAGCGGGATCGACAGCGATCTCGCCGAAGGCCTGGACGCCGTCGCAGATGCGCTCGGTTATCAGGGGCGCGAACGCGTACCCGGTCGCGGGATGGGGCTGGCCATCGGTTTCAAGGACGGCGGCGGGGTGAACAAGCCCGCGCAGGCACGGGTGAAGATCACGGCCACCGGCTCGGTCTATGTCAGTTCCGGCACGGTCGAGATCGGCCAGGGCGCCTCAACCTCGCTCTGCCAGGTCGCAGCCGAGGTGCTCGGCACGGATCTGGAGCGGGTGCGGTACGCGCCGGTCGACACCGATGTCACCCCCTACGACCAGGGCACCAACGCCTCGTCCGGGATGACGGTGATGGGCACCGCGGTACTCAGGGCGGCCCAGGACGCCAGGTCGAAGGTGCTCGCTTTCGCAGCCGGGCAGCTCGGCTGCGATCCGGCCGAACTGACCTTGCGGGACTGGACGGTTCAGCGCGGGGAAGACGCACCGGTTCCGCTGCCGGGCCTGGTGGCGAGGGTCTTCGGCGGTACGGGTTACGAATTCCACGGCGAGGGCTTCTTCAAGGCGCCGCTCTCCTCCGACGCCCCGCTGGAGTCCCCCTGCCTCTTCTGGGAGATCGGCTGGGCGGGCGCGGAGGTCGAGGTCGACCCGGACACCGGAAAGGTGACGGTCCTGCAGTTGGTGGCGAGCGGCGATGTCGGCCGGGCAGTCAACAAGCTGCTCTGCCGCGGTCAGGACGAGGGCGCTGCCGTGATGGGGCTGGCGCAGGCGATGTTCGAGGAGATGCGGTACGAGGACGGCGCACTGCTCAACGGTGAGGCGCTGGACTACCGGGTGCCGATGGCCGAGGACCTCCCCGAGCGTTTCGTGTCGATCACCCAGGAGCAGGGGCACGGGCCCGGCCCGTTCGGTGCCAAGGGGGCCGGCGAGGGTGCGATGGTCCCGGTCGCGGCGGCCGTCGCCAATGCGGTGCAGGACGCCACGGGGGCGCGGGTGACCACCCTGCCGCTCTCCCCCGAGCGGGTCTTCGACGCGCTGCAGGCACTGCCACGGGAGCGCACAGAGCTGCGCTGACCCGCACCGCCCAACCGGCCCATGGCGCATCCGCCATGGGCCGGTGAGCCATGCCCGTACCGCGCTCGCCATCAAAATGCCTGTTCAGGCGAGGTTCACTTCGTTATGAAATTTAAGTGCTTAGTTATTGACCCCTAAGACACTTCTTTCTAGGGTCGCCGCAACTCCTCTGTTCGCGGAAGGATCCCCATGTCAATCGTGGCCACCGGCCCCACCGTGAGCTCCATCTCGGCCAGGCTCGAACGCCTGCCGAGCTCTCGCTGGCACATCAAGGTCCGCACGCTCATCGGCGCCGTCACGTTCTTCGAGGCGTTCGACCAGCTGCTGACCGCCTCCGCACTGCCCGTCCTGACCGAACAGTGGAAGCTGAGCACCGGCCAGGGCACGCTGATCGTCACCAGCGGTTCGGTCGGCATGCTGCTCGGCGCACTCGTCGCCGGCTGGCTCGGCGACCGCATCGGCCGGGTCCGTACCGTCGCGCTCGGCGTGGCCGTGACCGCGCTTGCCAGCCTCGCCGTCGCCGTCTCGCCCGGCTTCGCCCTGTTCACCGCCTTCCGGTTCGTCCAGGGGCTCGGCATCGGCGGCGTCGTGCCCGTCGCCGCCACGTACATCAACGAGATAGCGCGCGCCGACCACCGCGGCCGGTTCGTGCTGCTGTACGAGCTCATCTTCCCGGCCGGTCTGGCCTCGGCGACCCTGGTGGCCAGCTGGGTGGTGCCCAGCTTCGGCTGGCGTGTGATGTTCCTGATCGGCGCCCTGCCGGTGCTCCTGGTGGTCGTCCTGCGCCGCCAGGTCCCCGAGTCGCCACGCTGGCTGCTCTCCCGCGGCCGGGTCGAGGAGGCCGAGCAGGTCATCGCCCGGATCGAGCAGGACGTCGAGAAGTCCATCGGCGCGCAGCTGCCGGAGCCCGGCCCGGCGACAGCCGTCGAGACGGCCCGCGGCGGCCTGCGCGACCTGTTCACCGGCCGCTATCTGCGGCGCACGGTGGTCGTCTCGGGTCTGTGGTTCGTCGCGTACTACGTCAACCACGGCATCGCGACCTGGCTGCCCTCGCTCTACACCAAGACGTTCGGCCTCGATCTGCGCACCGCGCTGAACTACTCGCTGCTGAGCAATGTGACCGGGCTGATCGGCTGTCTCCTCGTGGCCCTGATCATCGACCGGGTGGGCCGCCGGATCTCGCTCACCATCGGGCTCGGCGGTGCGGCGGTGGCCCTGCTCTCACTGGCCGTCTCCGGTGCCACCTCGGGCGGACAGGTCGCGGTCTGGGCGTCGGTCGCGACGCTCTTCGTCTTCGCGACCAATGTCAGCCTGTACCTCTACACACCGGAGCTGTACCCGACCCGCAGCCGTGCGCGCGGGGCGTCGTTCGGCGGGGTGTGGAACAGGCTCGGTGTCATCCTCGGACCGATCGTGGTCGGCGCCATCATCGGCTCCGGGGGCAGCCTGACGATGGTCTTCGCCCAGCTGGGCTGCATGGCCGTGGTGGGTGCCGTGATCGCACTGTTCGCGGTGGAAACCAAGGGGAAGACGCTGGAGGAGCTCAACTCCTGAGCCGCCCCCCGATGCACCTACGGCTCCGGCCGGGACGGCTTGTGCGCGGTCCCGGCCGGAGCCGTTGGTGAGAGAAGGATCAGCCGCGGTCGTACGCCGCGATCAGCTCGCCGGCCCGCTTCACATCGGCGGCGATCGCCACCAGCAGGTCGTCGAGCGAGTCGAACTTGGCCATCCCGCGGACGTACGCGAGGAAGTCGACGGAGACATGGAGTCCGTACAGATCAAGACCCACACGGTCGATCGCGTACGCCTCCACCGTCCGCTCCGTGCCGTCGAACTGCGGATTCGTGCCGACCGAGATAGCGGCGGGCATCCTCTCGCCGTTCGCGTTCAGCCAGCCCGCGTACACGCCGTCGGCGGGGATCGCGGTGTGCGGCAGGGTCTCCACGTTCGCCGTCGGGAAGCCCATGTCGCGGCCGCGCTGGGCGCCGCGCACCACGGTGCCCTCGACACGGTGCGGACGGCCCAGGATCTCGGCGGCGCCCGCCACATCGCCCTCGGCGACGAGCCGGCGGGTGAGGGTGGACGAGAACGGCTCGCCGCCGCCCGCCTCGCCGCTCACATACAGGTCGATGACCTCGACGCTGTAGTCGTACGTCGCACCGAACTCGGTGAGAAGCTGCACGTTCCCCGCGGCCTTGTGGCCGAAGCGGAAGTTGGGACCCTCGATGACGAGTTGCGCGTGCAACTTGTCGACCAGCACCTTCACGATGAAGTCGGCCGGCGCCAGCTTCGAGAACTCGGTCGTGAAAGGCAGGATCAGCAGCGCGTCCACCCCTAGCTCGGCCATCAGCTCGGCGCGCCGGTGGTGCGGGGCCAGCAGCGGCGGATGGCTGCCGGGCCGTACGACCTCGCTGGGGTGCGGGTCGAAGGTCACGACGACCGAGGGCACGCCCAGCTCGCGCGCGCGGTCCACGGCCCTGCCGATGATCAGCTGGTGTCCGCGGTGCACCCCGTCGTAGGAGCCGATGGTGACGACGCTGCGTCCCCAGTCCTGGGGGATGTCCTCCAAGCCACGCCAGCGCTGCACTGTGACCGCTCCTCGCCCGAACCTGTGTACGTGGGTTTACCTCTTATGCAGGTCTAAGACTGCCATGCCCCCGGCCCGGGTCCCGCATCGGCATCGTCATCGCGGTGGACAGGGACTCCATGGTCCGCTGCGCACCGGGGCCGACGACGGCCGCCCACTCCTGCGGCGCATCGGCCAGCCATCCGGTGGCCAGTCGGCCGAATCCGGGCCCGTCACGGGCCAGTTCGACCAGCCTGCGGTCGAAGTGGGCCGCTCCTTCGGGGGTGCGGACGAGCAGCATCCCGGTGCGGTGGACCAGAGCTCGGGTGCGGGCCGGCGCACGCCGGCCGGACCCGGTCGCCACCGCACAGAGCAGTGCGTCGAGCACGACCGGGTCACCGTGGGTGCCCTGCTCGAACTCCAGCAGGACCTCCAGCAGCTCGGCCCGCAGGGCCCCGGATGCCGGGGTGCCGGGTGCGGCGAGCACCCCGGCGAGGGCGCCCCGCACGGGTGCGGGGGCCGGACTGTCCCGCAGCAGACCGCTCATCAGGGGCAGCAGCAGGGCGCGGGCGGCGGGCCCGTGCTCCAGCCTGCGGTCGATGTACGCGGCGACATGCGCGCCGCCCTCCGGCCGGCTGTCGACGTAGGCCCGCACCAGACCGGCCGCGTGCAGGGCCAGCGCCGGGGCGTCGATCGCGGCGAGCGAGCGCAGCACCTCGCCGGCACCGTCCCCGGGCCGGGTGAGCGCCTCCCGGAACGCGGCGATCACCGGCTCGCGATGGGTCGGCAGGGCGATGACGAGCTCGGCCGCGGACAGCTGCGGATCGCCCTGCACGAAGACCCGCAGGGCCTGCGGCAGATAGCGGTCCCGGGTCTGCGGATCACGTACGAGGGGGGTCAGCCCGGCTCCGTGCAGGGCGACGTCGGCGTGGGCCAGCAGGGCGAGCGCCGAGCGGCGCAGCAGTGCACGGTCGGCTTCGGCGGTGGCATGCGGTGCGGTGACGAGCCCGTACGTGGCGGCGGCGCCCCGCCGGGCCCGCCCTCCGCCGTCGCGGGCCCAGCGCTCGACAGCCCGGCACAGCGCGGCCGGCTCGTCCTCGGCCAGCGCGGTGAGCAGCTCGTCGGCGCGCGGGTGGACGGTCGTGACGAGGGCGTCGGTCAGATCGTCGACAGCGAGGTCACGACGGGCGTGGAGGAGCGCCTGCGCTGCGGCGGCGACGGTCGGCCGCAGCGCCACACCGTCCTCGGCGGACAACGGGCGCTCATCGGTGAACCAGCGACAGAGCAGGGGCTGCACGATCCGGGGCCGGGCGACGAGCCGCCTGGCCACCACATCCAGGAACCGCTCCTCGCCGCTGTCCCCGCCCTCGTCACGGCACGCGCCGGCCCGGCCCCGTCGGCCGTCGCGGTCTCCGCCCCACCCGCCTCCGCGCGGCGGGCCGTCCGCGGGGACCAGCCGCCGCAGCAGGTCGATGCGGTCCGCCTCGGGCAGCCGCAGCCGCCGCCAGAACCACGGTCCGAACTCGGCGTACGCCCCCAGGGGGCGTCGGCGATGTTCCCGGCCGGTGGGGACATCCCGGGCGCCTCCTGGCTTCCCCGTCCGTCCCTCGGCGCCGGACCGCCGGACGATATGACCGGCCAGGAGCCGCAGCACTTCCACGTGCGGACCGGCATCGGGCACCCGGAGCAACGTCTGCGACAGGAGGTGAGCGGCCCACCAGGAGGCGTCGCTGAGCGCGCCGGCGTCCTCGGCCCTGCCGGGCCCCGCCCGGCCTGCTCGAGCGTGCGGGCGATCGCGTCGGCGACCGAGGCGTCGTCGGCCAGCAGATCGGCGCCGCGCAGCCAGAGAGTGAGGGCGGGGTCGCAACCACGGGCCCGGCGGGCGGCGAGCGCGGCGAGTTCGGTGGTGCGCCCGGTGCCGGGCTCCGCGACGAGGCCGAGCACGACCGCGGGGCGTTCTCCGGAGGCGGTGAACGCCGTGAACTCCGCAGTGATGTCCGGGCGTTCGACCGGGTCGGGCCAGGCGCCCGGACCTGCCGCGGCCCCGATGGACATCGCGGCGAGCTGCAGGGCACCGGCAAGGTTGAGGTCGCGTCCGTATCCGGGGACGGTCGTCGCATTGCGCCGCAGCAACTCGCCCAGCGGCTCGACGGTGCCCGCTCCCACCAGCGGCACGGCGAACCCGGCGGCGGAGTGTCCGCCGCGCAGGGCGGTGCCGACCACGGCGATGACCGCGCCACTGTCCGGATCGAGCACAGGCCCGCCGACCGCCGCCCCACGCAGCCGCAGGGCGTCTCTGCCGTCCGTGCCGAGCGCCAGCTCCATCGCGGCACCGACCCGGTAGGAGCGGTCGGTCGCGGTGTACGTCACCGGGGCCACGCCCAGCACGCGCGCCTCGCGCCAGCCGTGGGCGGCGACGCGTACGTACGTACCCGCCTCGATCCGGTCCCGCAGGGCGACCGGCAGCGGCTCCACGCCGAGTGCATCGAGTCCGCCGGTGCGCACCAGCGCAAGGTCCAGCTCAGGGAGGTTGGTGATCGCATCGGCCTCGACGAGGCAGCTGCGGTCACCCTTCCCGTACAGGACGAGTCGCAGCAGGCCGTCGACCGCTTCGTGACTGGTGACGACCGTGCCACGGTCGTCCGCGACGAACCCCGTCCCTCGCTGCCGGCCGGCCGGATCGCAGATACGTACCAGCGTCGACCGGTTCCCGCTTCCCATGGTCCGACGTTAGGTCGGCCGTGATCAGCGCGAGAACCACTCGGAGCAAACGCGCCCCCAAATGCACCCCTGATTCACTCCGAGCGCCTGCTCGTGGGGGTGAATTCGTGGGTTCGGGTGGACAGACACCCCGAGGGGGATCGTGGAGCGGGTAAGGGGGGCTGCCCGCTCCACGATGGGAATCCGGTGTCCGGTCGCGATCCCGACGCCGGCGGCCCGCCGTCAGCCGAAGACGGCGAGGCTCCTGGCCTTGCCCTTCTGCTCCTCGACGAGTACCAGGAAGGTTCCGTCGGGCCCGAAGACCGCGACCGGGCCCGGCGGGTACGAGGGCATGTCCAGCCGCACCCCGTTCAGCAGCAGTTTGGCCCGCTTCTCGTCCACGTCCCAGCGGGGGAACGCGGCGGCGGCGGCCTCCGCGACCGGCATCACCGTCAGCTCCTCCTGGTGCTGATCCAGCGTCCGCGCCGCATCGAGACCGTACGGACCGACGCGGGTCCGCCGCAGAGCGGTCAGATGCCCACCGACACCCAGTCCGGCGCCCAGGTCACGGGCGAGGGCGCGGATGTACGTACCGGAGGAGCAGACGACGGAGACGACCAGGTCGACGACCGGGGTCCCGTCCTCCGCGACCGCCTCGCGGACGTCGTAGACGTTGAAGGACGAGATCGTCACCGGCCGGGCCGGGATCTCGAACTCCTCGCCTCCGCGCACCCGCGCGTACGACCGCTTGCCGTCGATCTTGATGGCGCTGACCTTGGAAGGCACCTGCATGATCGCCCCGGTCAGCGCCGCGACACCGGCGTCGATGCCCTCACGCGTGACGCCCGACGCATCGGTGGACGAGGTGATCTCGCCCTCCGCGTCGTCCGTGACGGTGTCCTGGCCGAGCCGGATCGTGCCGAGGTACTCCTTCTCGGTCAGTGCGAGATGGCCGAGGAGCTTGGTGGCCTTCTCGACACCGAGCACGAGAACGCCGGTCGCCATCGGGTCCAGCGTGCCGGCGTGCCCGACGCGGCGGGTGCGGGCGATGCCGCGCATCTTGGCGACGACGTCGTGCGAAGTGAAGCCGGACGGCTTGTCGACGATGACAAGGCCGTCCGGCGTCCTGTTCTGCTGTGTCATTCGGAGGCTGAGCCCTCGTTCTCGTCGGACTCGTCCGCTTCGTCCTCCGGCTTGCGGTACGGGTCGGCGTCACCCGCGTACTTCGCGCCGGTGGACACCTCGCGAACCTCCGCGTCCTTGGCTCGCGCCTTGTCGAGGAGGTCCTCGATGGTGCGGGCGTTGTCCGGCAGGGCATCCGGGACGAAGGCCAGGGTCGGCGTGAACCGGACCCCGGTCTGCCGGCCGACCTCGGAGCGGAGCACACCCTTGGCGCTCTCCAGCGCTGCGGCGGATGCCGCCCGCTCCTCGTCGTCGCCGTAGACCGTGTAGAAGACCGTGGCCTCCCGCAGGTCGCCGGTCACCCGGGCGTCCGTGATGGTCACGAATCCGAGCCGCGGATCCTTGATACGCCGGTCCAGGGTCTCCGCGACCACGACCTGGATGCGATCGGCCAGCTTGCGGGCCCGCGCGTTGTCGGTCACCGGTCCGTCACTCTTCCTTCTGGGTTGCTTACGGTCCGACGCTTCCGGGGTCCGACGCCTGTGCGTCGGACGGTGCCGCGTCGAACAGTTCTGACGTTGTTCAGTCTTCGTCGCTGTGCAGCCGCCGTCGAACCGACAGCAGCTCCACCTCGGGCCGGGCGGCGACCAGCCGCTCGCACCGGTCCAGTACGTCTGTGAGGTGTCCGGAGTCCCCGGAGACCACGGCAAGGCCGATCTCTGCCCTGCGATGCAGATCCTGTCCCCCCGTCTCCGCCGCACTCACCGCGTACTTGCGCTGCAGCTCGGCGACGATCGGCCGGACGATGGAGCGTTTCTCCTTCAACGACCGTACGTCGCCGAGGAGCAGATCGAAGGACAGTGTCCCCACATACATGTATGTCCGGATGTCCCGCCGGTTCGGGTTCGTGCCCTGCCAGTTCTTGGCAGGGACACAAGAACCGTACACGGAACGGCCGGGGCCGATCGACGGGAATACGACCCGTCGACCGGCCCCGACTGTTGAGGTACGGGTCAGCCTCGCGGCTTCTCGCGCATCTCGTACGTCGCGATGACGTCGTCGATCTTGATGTCGTTGAAGTTTCCGAGGTTGATACCGCCCTCGAAGCCTTCGCGGATCTCGGTGACGTCGTCCTTGAAGCGGCGCAGACCGGAGATGTTGAGGTTCTCCGCGATGACCTTGCCATCGCGCAGCAGGCGCGCCTTGGTGTTGCGCTTGACCTCGCCGGACCGGACCAGCACACCGGCGATGTTGCCCAGCTTGGACGAGCGGAAGATCTCGCGGATCTCCGCCGTACCGAGCTCGACCTCTTCGTACTCCGGCTTGAGCATGCCCTTGAGGGCCGCTTCGATCTCTTCGATCGCCTGGTAGATGACCGAGTAGTACCGGACGTCCACGCCTTCGCGCTCGGCCATCTGCTGCGCACGCCCTGCGGCGCGCACGTTGAAGCCGATCACGATGGCGTCGGAGCCGGTCGCCAGGTCGATGTCCGACTCGGTGACCGCACCCACACCGCGGTGCAGGACCCGGATGTCGACCTCGTCACCGACGTCGAGCTGGAGCAGCGAGGACTCGAGAGCCTCCACCGAACCGGACGCGTCGCCCTTGATGATGAGGTTGAGTTCCTGGACCAGACCGGCCTTGAGCGCCTCGTCCAGGTTCTCCAGGGAGAACCGGACACCCTTGCGGGCGAAGTTGGCGTTGCGCTCACGGGCGGCACGCTTCTCGGCGATCTGACGGGCCGTACGGTCCTCGTCGACCACCAGGAAGTTGTCGCCGGCACCCGGGACGTTGGTGAGACCGAGGACGAGGACGGGGGTCGACGGACCCGCTACCTCGACGTTCTCACCCTTGTCGTCGAGCATGGCGCGGACTCGGCCGTAGGCGTCGCCGACCACCATCGTGTCGCCGACGCGCAGCGTGCCTCGCTGGACCAGGACGGTCGCAACGGCACCACGGCCGCGGTCGAGGTGGGACTCGATCGCAATACCCTGCGCGTCCTGCTCCGGGTTGGCCCGCAGGTCGAGCGAGGCGTCGGCGGTGAGGACGACGGCCTCCAGAAGCGCCTCGATGTTGAGGCCCTGCTTCGCGGAGATGTCGACGAACATCGTGTCGCCGCCGTACTCCTCGGCCACCAGACCGAACTCGGTGAGCTGACCGCGCACCTTGGTCGGGTCGGCACCCTCGACGTCGATCTTGTTGACCGCGACCACGATCGGCACGTCGGCCGCCTTGGCGTGGTTCAGTGCCTCGATCGTCTGGGGCATCACACCGTCGTTCGCCGCCACCACGAGGATCGCGATGTCGGTGGACTTCGCACCACGGGCACGCATGGCGGTGAACGCCTCGTGACCCGGGGTGTCGATGAAGGTGATCCTGCGGTCCTCACCGTTGACCTCGGAGGAGACCTGGTACGCACCGATGTGCTGCGTGATGCCGCCGGCCTCGCCCGCAACGACGTTCGTCTTGCGGATCGCGTCCAGCAGTCGGGTCTTACCGTGGTCGACGTGACCCATGACGGTCACGACCGGCGGACGCGAGACCAGAGCCTCTTCGCCGCCCTCGTCCTCGCCGAACTCGATGTCGAAGGACTCGAGCAGCTCGCGGTCCTCCTCCTCCGGGCTGACGATCTCGAGGATGTAGTTCATCTCCTCGGCCAGCAGCCTCAGGGTCTCGTCGGAGACGGACTGCGTGGCAGTGACCATCTCGCCGAGGTTCATCATCACGGCGACGAGCGACGCCGGGTTGGCGTTGATCTTCTCCGCGAAGTCGGTGAGGGAGGCACCGCGCGACAGCCGGACAGCCTGCCCGTTGCCGCGAGGCAGCATGACGCCGCCCACCGACGGGGCCTGCATGGCCTCGTACTCCTGGCGCCTCTGCCGCTTCGACTTACGACCACGACGCGCGGGACCGCCGGGACGGCCGAACGCACCCTGTGTGCCACCACGGCCACCGGGGCCGCCGGGACGTCCACCGAAGCCGGGACGACCGCCGAAGCCGCCGCCACCGCCACCGGGACGGCCTGCGCCGCCACCGCCACCGCCGCCACCGGGACGACCGGCGAAACCGCCGCCACCGCCACCGGGACCGGCCGGACGGCCGGCGAAGCCGCCGCCGGGACGACCTGCACCGCCACCGCCACCGGGACGGCCTGCGCCGCCACCGGGACCACGGCCACCGCCGGGGCCACCACCGGGACGCGGGCCGGCAGCGGGACGCTGCGGCATCATGCCGGGGTTCGGACGGTTACCACCGGGCGCACCGCCCGGACGCGGAGACTGCGGACGGGGCATGCCGCCCGGAGTCGGACGAGCACCGCCCTGACCCTGCGGACGCGGGGCGCCACCGGGGCCGCCCTGCGGACGCGAGGCGCCCGGACGCTCCTGGCCGCCACCGGGACGCGGGGCGCCACCGGGACGGGGTGCCTGCGGACGGGCCATGCCCGTCGAGCCACCGGAGGTGAAGGGGTTGTTGCCCGGACGGGGACCCGCCGGACGGGAGCCGCCGGGGCGCGGGGCGCCCTGGCCTGCGGGACGGGCCGGACGGTCGCCGCCACGGCCACCGTCACGCTCGCCGCCACGGCCACCGTCACGCTGGCCGCCGGCCGGAGCCGGACGGGCGGGGCGAGGACCGGGGGTGGCACCCGCGGGACGCGGGGCCTGCTGCGGCGCGGCCGGCTGGGCCGGGGCCGGAGCGGAGAACTCTGCTGCGGGCACCGGGGTGACCGGAGCGGGCTTCGGCGCGGGCTTGGGACCCGGACGCGGGCCCGCCGACGGCGCGGAAGGCGCGGCAGCGGTAGGGGTGCTGCCGGGGGCCTCGGCTGCGGCCGGCTTGGGGGCCGGGGCGCCGGGCTTCGGGGCAGCGGGACGTGCCGCAGCAGCCGGGGAGGGCGCTGCGGGCTTTGTGGGCGCGGCCTTGCGAGGCGCGCCAGGCTTCGCAGCGGACTTGCCGGCGTTGCCGCCGGGCCCCTGCAGTGCGTCAGTCAACTTGCGTACAACCGGCGCCTCGATCGTCGAGGACGCCGAACGGACGAATTCACCGAGTTCTTGGAGCTTGGCCATGACGACCTTGCTCTCGACGCCGAACTCCTTGGCGAGTTCGTATACCCGGACCTTAGCCACTTCGCTCCTTTTAGGTCCGGGTTACCGCCGGACCGTCGCTACTTCATGGGCGTACTCATCGCGTACTCATCGAGTGCTCATCGCAATCTCGACCTACTTCCAACTCGCGAGGTACCTGACCGCACGGGGTCCCGTGCCGTTCTCGTTTCTTACGGTGTCACCCGCTCGACGTACCGCTGCACTTCCGCGGAATCGAGCGGCCCCTTGGCCTTGAAGGCCCGGGGGAATGCCCGGCGGCGAACCGCCAGGTCCAGACAGACAGTGACGGGGTGCACATATGCACCCCGGCCGGGCAGCGTACCGCGAGGATCGGGGACGCAAGCATCCTCGTCCACCGCGATGCGCAGCAGCTCGCTCTTGGCCGCTCGCTCCCGGCATCCCACACAGGTTCGCTCAGGGCAAGCGCGGGCGTGCGTCCGGCCAGACACGGTTAAGTCTACCTCCCCGCACCGACCTCACCCCTTTGGGGCAAAAATCGAACGGATGTTGTCGTGTTCTCAGCGGCATGGAGCGTGGATCCATTCCCCGGGGCCCCCAATGTCGGGCCCGTGCTCCTGACCGTTTCCGGGTCCATCTCCCGGACCGGACGGGTCCGCCGTCCGGACAGGCGCCGGTCCACTGCTCGGACCGGCGCCGGCCGATTCCGTACCGGATCAGTACCGGTCGGACCGGTCGCGGGCGCGCTCGGCCCGCTCCCGGTCGGCGATGTCCCGCTCGGCGTCGGTCTCGGTGTCCGGGCGGATGTCGATGCGCCATCCGGTGAGGCGGGCGGCGAGGCGGGCGTTCTGTCCCTCCTTGCCGATGGCCAGGGACAGCTGGTAGTCGGGGACGGTGACCCGGGCGGACCGCGCTCCGAGGTCCACGACCTCGACCTTGCTCACCCGGGCGGGCGACAGCGCGTTCGCGACCATCTCGGCCGGGTCGTCCGACCAGTCCACGATGTCGATCTTCTCGCCGTGCAGTTCGGCCATGACGTTGCGGACACGCCCGCCCATCGGGCCGATGCAGGCACCCTTGGCGTTCAGGCCCGAGCGGGTCGAGCGGACCGCGATCTTGGTGCGGTGGCCGGCCTCACGGGCGATCGCGCAGATCTCGACGGAACCGTCGGCGATCTCCGGGACCTCCAGTGCGAAGAGCTTCTTGACCAGGCTGGGGTGGGTCCGGGACAGGGTCACGGACGGCCCGCGCACACCCTTGGCGACCCGTACGACATACGAACGAAGCCGCAGACCGTGCGTGTACTCCTCGCCCGGCACCTGCTCCTGCACCGGCAGGATCGCTTCCAGCTTGCCGATGTCGACCAGGACATTCTTCGGGTCCTTGCCCTGCTGGACGACACCGGTGACGACATCGCCCTCGTGGCCCGCGTATTCGCCGAACGTCTTGTCGTCCTCGGCGTCACGCAGTCGCTGCAGGATGACCTGCTTGGCCGTCGTCGCGGCGATCCGGCCGAAGCCGGACGGGGTGTCGTCGAACTCCTTGGGCTCCTGGCCCTCTTCGAGGTCGGCCGGGTCCTCCTTCGCCCACACCGTCACATGGCCGCGCTCGTTGAGCTCCACGCGCGCGCGGCGGTAGCTCCCGTCGGTGCGGTGGTAGGCGATGAGGAGGGCCGACTCGATCGCCTCGACGAGCACGTCGAAGGGGATCTCCTTGTCCTGTGCCAAGCCCCTCAAGAGCTTCACATCGATGTCCACGGCTACGCCTCCTCTTCCTTCTTGTCCTTGCGGTTGAATTCGATCTCCACGCGCGCCTTGGCGATCTCGTCGAAGGCGACCCGGCGGGACGTGGGCCTGCGGCCCTTGACGCCCGGCACTTCGAGGTCCAGCCCGTCGTCGTCGACCGCGATGATGCGGGCCACCACTTCGCCGGCGGATCCCTCGGTGGTCAGCTGCAGCTTCACCAGTCGGCCGGTGGCGCGTACGTAGTGGCGGTGCTCCGTCAGCGGACGGTCGGCACCGGGAGAGCTCACTTCGAGGACGTACTCGTCCTCGCCCATCGCGTCGGTCTCGTCGAGCTTCTCGGAGATCGCGCGGCTCAGCTCGGCGCAGGCATCGAGCTCCACGCCCTCGTCCGAATCCACGATGATGCGCAGCACACGACGGCGGCCCGCCCGGGACACCTCGATCTCCTCGAGATCCAGCTCCTTGGCGCTGACGAGCGGTTCGAGCAGCCCGCGCAGCCTCTCGCTCTGGGTGGTGCTCATCCGGGTGACTCCTCGGCCGCGTGTGCTGTTGTGTGGTTCGTCGCGTGTCAGGTCAAAGGGTATCCGGTCCCGAGGGGTGTTGCCGTCCGCCGACCGCTCGGCCGCGGGTACGCTCGCCTGCGGTGATCACTTCAGGACAGATCCTGTCAGGACAGATCGACACCCGAAGGAGAACAGGTGCGGCGCACGGGGACGACGCGCAGGGGTGCGCTCACCGCGACGGGGGCGATCGCTCTGGGGGCGGCACTGGCCGGCTGCGGGGGCGATGACGGCGGCGACGGGCGGAAGGACGCCATGATCGCCGACGCACAAGCCGCTGCGGCCCAGGTGGAGAACACCTTGCGGCTGACGGCCGCCACCACGAGCCGGAAGCTGCTCGTCCAGTACGACCAGGTCGTCAAGGCGCATCCGGGGACCGAGGCCGGACTCACACCGCTGCGGGACGCCGTAAGGGCACACACGACGGCGCTGTCGCAGGGCGCGGGCAGGGCGCTCGCCCTCCCGCACCCGCCCGCCACCGACGCGAAGGCCGCCGTCGAAGAACTGGCCGCGGCGGAGCGCCGTACCGCCGACGCGCATACGGCGACACTTCTGAAGGCACCTCCGGAGCTGGCCCGGCTGCTGGCGTCGATTGCCGCGGCGGGCGCCGCCCATGCCTACCTGCTGACCGAGCTGGCCAAGGAGACCTCGTCATGAGCGCGCAGACGCTGCAGGCGGCGCAGGCATCGCTGGCCGCCGAACATGCGGCGGTGTACGGGTACGGGGTGGTCGGCGGCCGGGTCGCCGACGGCCGCCGGGCAGAGGCCACGGCGGCTTACCACGCGCACCGGGCCCGGCGCGACGCGCTGGTGCGGACCGTGCAGGACCTGGGCGGTGAACCGGTCGCTGCCGATTCCGCGTACGCTCTGCCGTTCGCGGTGCCGGACTCGGCGGCGGCGGTGAAACTCGCCGGACTCCTGGAGGACCGGATCGCGGACGTCTACTCCGATCTCGTACGGGCTGCCGGAGGGCCACTCAGACGAGAGGCCGCGGATGCGCTGCGGGAAGCCGCGGTGCGTGCGGTCCGCTGGCGGGGCAGCGGCGTAACCTTTCCCGGGCTTGCCGAGCGGTCCGCCGACGGAACCACCGGGACGGACCGTCCGACCGGGACCGATGCGACGGCAGGCACCACTGCGAAGACCGGGGCAGGTCCGACGCACTGAAGAAGGCTCTGAAAGGGAACACAGCACGTATGGGTTTCGAACCGCCGCAGCGTCTGGTGCGAGCGCTCGGCGAGGTGTACGGGGATCCGGCCGCCGCCGACTGGCTCGCGCGGCTTCCCGCACTGACCGCCGAGGCGCTGTCCGCGAACGGGCCGGAGCTGACCGTGGAGCGGGTGGCCGCGCCCGGTGGGCGCAGCAGCCTGGTTCTGCTGGTGCGGCGCTCCGACGGCACCCCGGCGGCACTGAAGATCGCTCCGTCCGGGGCCGCGCCCGAGCTGGAAAGCGCGGCACTGGCGCACTGGAACGGCTGGGGCGCGGTACAGCTCATGGGCTCCGATGGCGGCGCGCTGCTGCTGGAACGGCTGCATCCCGAGGTCTCGCTGCGTTCGCTTCCGGAGGCGAAGGCGCTGCTGGAGGCGGCGGGGACGGTGCGGCGGCTATGGGTCGAACCGCCTGCCGGACACTCCTTCGAGACCGTCGAGAAGCGGACGGGCCGCCGGACGGAACCGATGCGCGCTGCCGCGAAGGCCGACCCGATGCTGGAACCACTGGTCTCCGCGGCCCTGGCGGCTCGCGAGGAGCTGGTCGCCCACTCCCCCGAAGTCCTGCTGCTGCACGGCAACTTCCGCCAGAGCAAGGTACTGGCGGGCGAACGGACGCCCTGGCTGACGGTCGGGCCGGAGCCGCTGGTCGGCGAGCGCGCCTACGACCTGGCGCGACTGGTACGTGACCGGGTGGAGGACCTGATCGCGTCCCCCGGCGGCGCGGCGACCGCCCGTCGCCGGGTCAACAAGCTGGCGGATTCGCTGGACGTGGACCGGGAACGGCTCCATGGCTGGACGCTGTTCCGTGCGGTGGAGTCGGGCACCCGCGCGCTGGAGGTCGGCCGTCGCCGGGAAGGCGAGCTGACCCTGGAGTTCGCCGGCTGGCTGTAGCCGTCACGACGGCGCCGCCCGGTGACGAACGGCCGAGGGCCCCCACGCTGCCGGACAGCGCGGGGGCCCTCGTCGGTCTGAGCGGGCGTCAGCCCTGCACGGTGAGACGGGCGATCGCCTCGTCGACCGTCAGCTCCTCGCGCTCGCCCGTACGGCGGTCCTTGAGCTCCAGGACGCCCTCGGCCGAGCGGCGGCCCGCGACCAGGATCTTCGGCACACCGATCAGCTCGGCGTCGGTGAACTTCACACCGGGCGAGACACCGGCGCGGTCGTCGACCAGGACCCGCACGCCCGCGGCGCCGAGCTTCTCGGCGACCTCGAGGGCCAGCTCGGTCTGGAGCGCCTTGCCGGCGGCGACGAGGTGGACGTCGGCCGGGGCGATCTCGCGCGGCCAGCACAGGCCCTGCTCGTCGGCTGTCTGCTCGGCGAGTGCGGCGACGGCGCGGGAGACGCCGATGCCGTACGAGCCCATGGTGACGCGGACGGGCTTGCCGTTCTGGCCGAGCACATCGAGCTGGAAGGCGTCCGCGAACTTGCGGCCCAGCTGGAAGATGTGGCCGATCTCGATGGCACGGTCCAGCTTCAGGCCGGTACCGCACTTGGGGCACGGGTCGCCCGCCTCGACGACGACGACGTCGAGGTAGTCGTCGACCTCGAAGTCGCGGCCGCAGACGACGTTCTTGGCGTGGGTGTCGGGCTTGTTGGCGCCGGTGACCCAGGCGGTGCCGGGGGCGATGCGCGGGTCGGCGATGTAGCGGACCTTCTCCAGGCCCTGCGGGCCGACGTAGCCGCGTACCAGGTCGGGACGGCCCACGAAGTCCTCGCCGGTGACCAGCTCGACGACGGCCGGGGCCAGGTGCTCGCCGAGCTTGCCGAGGTCGACCTCGCGGTCGCCGGGGACGCCCACGGCGACGATCTCGCCGTCGACCTTGACCAGAAGGTTCTTCAGCGTCGCGGAGGCCGGGACCCCGAGGTGGGCGGCGAGCGTCTCGATGGTCGGGGTGTCCGGGGTGTCCAGCTCCTCGACGGGGCCGTGCGCCGAGCCGTCCGGGGTGGCCTTGAAGGTCACGGCCTCCGTGTTGGCCGCGTAGTCGCAGGCGGGACAGTCGACGAAGGTGTCCTCGCCGGCCGGGGCGGGCGCCAGGAACTCCTCGGACGCCGAGCCGCCCATCGCGCCGGAGACCGCGGAGACGATGCGGTGGTCGAGGCCGAGCCGCTCGAAGATGCGGATGTAGGCGGCGCGGTGCAGCTGGTAGGCCTCGATCAGGCCCTCGTCGGTGGTGTCGAAGGAGTACGAGTCCTTCATCTGGAACTCGCGGCCGCGCAGCACTCCGGCGCGGGGGCGGGCCTCGTCGCGGTACTTGGTCTGGATCTGGTACAGGATCACGGGCAGGTCCTTGTAGGACGTGATCTGATCCTTGACGACCTGGGTGAAGATCTCTTCGTGGGTGGGGCCGAGGAGGTACTCAGCGCCCTTGCGGTCCTTGAGCCTGAAGAGCAGGTCGCCGTACTCGTCGTAGCGGCCGCTCGCGTCGTACGACTCCTTGGGGAGCAGCGCCGGCAGCAGGACCTCCTGGCCGCCGATGGCGTCCATCTCCTCGCGCACGACGCGCGTGATGTTCTCCAGGACCTTCTTGCCCAGGGGCAGCCAGGTCCAGATTCCGGCGGCGGTGCGGCGTACGTATCCGGCCCGGACGAGCAGCTTGTGGTTGAGCGTCTCGGCGTCCGCCGGGTCGTCGCGCAGTGTCTTGATCATCAATCGGGACATGCGCTGGACCTGGGCCATGGTGAACTCCTGCTCGGAAGGGTGATGTGCAGGAGGTTAGCCGGGTGGTACGGGCGGGCGGAAATCGATTGGTGCCGTCCTAGGACGTGTCTGACAAAGGTGGTCGTCGTTGGCTGGGAGCCTGGAGTGAGGTCGCGGTTCCAGTTACCTCGTCCAACCGCGTCTACGCGTTCCGGGGCCGTGCGAGCGACTCGGTCAGCGACTTCCGTCGCTAGAACGCCGTCTCGCGCGCGGTGATTCCGCGACATCTGGCGCACGGCAGCGCGGAGCGGTGCGGCGCGAAGGCCGCGGCACCGCTCCGCGCTTATTGCCGGACGGGCACGTCACTCCCAGTCGGGGAGGCTCGCGGAGCCGTATCGGGCTCCGTAGCCGCCGGTCGGCAGGATCTCGTCGATGCGGGCCAGGTCCTCGGCGCTCAGCGTGAGGTCGGCGGCGCCGGCGTTCTCGGCGATGCGCTTGGCATTGCGGGTGCCGGGGATGGGGACGATGTGCTCCCCTCGGGTCAGCAGCCAGGCAAGGGCGAGCTGAGCGACGGTGCCACCCTTGGACTCGGCCAGAGCGGTCAGCTGTCGGATCGCTTCGACGTTCTTCTCGAAGTTGCCCGGCTGCCACCGCGCGTCGGTGCGACGGAAGTCGGTCTCGTCGTACTCCTCGGCAGGCTTTGCGGTACCGGTGAGGAAGCCGCGGCCGAGGGGCGCGTACGGCACGAAACCGATACCCAGCTCGTTGAGGGTGGGGAACAGGGCCTCGACGTCGCGCTCGAACAGGGAGTACTCGGTCTGCAGCGCGGTGACAGGCTGCACCGCGTGTGCGCGGCGGATCGTCTCGGGGCCAGCTTCGCTCATGCCGAAGTACTTCACCTTGCCGGCCTCGATGAGCTCCTTCACCGTGCCGGCGACGTCCTCGATGGGCACGTTCTTGTCGACGCGGTGCTGGTAGAACAACTCGACGTGGTCGGTGCCGAGGTAGCGGAGGCTGTCGTCGATCACGGACCGGATGTTCTCCGGGCGGCTGTCGTGGCCCCACTCCTTGGTGAAACCGAACTTCGTGGCGATCTGCACCTCGTCGCGGAAGTCCTTCACGGCCCGTCCGACCACCTTCTCGTTCTCGCCCCAGCCGTAGACCTGAGCGGTGTCGAAGAAGGTGACGCCCAGGTCGAAGGCGCGCTGGATGGTCTGGACGCCCTCCTGCTCGTCGCTGGGGCCGTAGGCGAGGTTGATGCCCATCGCGCCGTAGCCGATCGCGGACGTCGTCAAGCCTTGCTGGCCAAGAGTTCGCTTCTGCATGTCCGTTCCTTTCGCTCTCGTGCCTTCACTGTACGACATCTGTGTCATGGCATGACAATAGAGTCATGTTCCGCCGTCGACTGATAGGATGACCTCATGACCAACCCGACCAGCGACCCACGCTCAGGCCTCAGGGATCTTGCGCGCTCGTCAGTGCGCGACCATCTCGCCGACCAGGCGCGGCGTCTGTTTGACGAGCGAGGGTTCGATGCCACGACGGTCGATGACATCGCCGCGGCCGTCGGGATGTCATCACGGACGTTCTTCCGCTACTTCGCGACGAAGGAAGACGTAGTCGTCGAGGACCCGGCGCCTTTCGGCATGGTCGTCCGCGATGCTGCCGCTGGGCGTCCTGACGGTGAGAGCGTGTGGACGACGCTCCGACGCGCATTTGACCCGGTGACCGACAAAGCGGCTGCTGCTACTGAATCGTGGCTGCGCGCGATGCGCGTCATGATGAGCACTGCTTCGCTGCGTGCACGCAACGCCGAGAAGCACAACGCCTGGGCCGTGATGCTCGAACCCGTCATCACCGCGCGCCTCGACGGGCCGGAGGACACGAGGCAGTACCGCGCGAGGACCCTCATCCAAGCCGCACTCGCTTGCCTCGACATCGCGCTGGCCGAATGGACCCATCGCGGCGGGACTACACCGCTCGACAAGCTGCTGGACGAGGCGTTCGCGACAATATCCAATAGTTAGGGCATGCCTGACAGAGGTTGTCGTCGTTGGCTGGAAGCCTGGATGGTGTCGCGATTCCGGTTGCTCTCTGATGCTCAGTGGTCGTTGATCCAGCCGATGTTGCCGAAGCCGACGGGGCGGCCGGGACGGAAGTTCTCGGATGCGAGGATGATGCTGGAGGGCATCATCTACCGATACCGCTGCGGCATCGCGTGGCGGGATCTGCCGGAGGTGTTCGGTCCGTGGCAGACGGTGTGGACGTGGCATCACCGGCTCGCAACCGAGGGCACCTGGGACAGGATCGTTCAGACGCTGATAGCGCAGGCCGATGCGGAGGACATCGTCGACTGGTCGGTGTCGGTGGACTCGACGATCGCTCGCGCGCACCAGCACGCGACGAACACGACCCGCCCGCAGGGGGATCGATCGAACTACACGAATGTGGGCGTCGAGCCGCCTGATCACGGCATCGGCCGCTCCCGGGGTGGGCTCTCGACGAAGATCCACCAACTCGTCGATGGCAACGGTCTTCCTCTGGTCACTGTGATCACGCCTGGCCAGGCAGGTGATTCACCCATGCTGTTGCCGATGCTGGAGCAGCTGCGTGTGAACCGTCCGACCGGCCGGCCCCGCACCCGCCCGGATGCCGTCAGGGGAGACAAGGCGTACTCGTCCCGAGCGATCCGGACGCACCTGCGGAGCCGCAAGATCAAGGCCGTGATCCCAGAACCGAGTGACCAGCAAGGACATCGCAAACGGCGCGGATCACGCGGAGGCAGACCCGTCGGCCTCGACGCCGACGACTACAAATCCCGCAACGTCATCGAACGCCGCTTCTGCCACACCAAGCAATGGCGGGGCCTCGCCACCCGCTACGACAAACACGCGATCGTCTACCGCGCCGCCGTCCTCATCCACGCCACCATCGCCTGGACCAAGAGATTGTCAGACACGTCTTAGGCCCGGCGGCGCAGCGGAAGAGGCGCCCCCATCACCGCGTACGGCTTGGGAGCGCTGGGAAACAGCACCTGTCGGGCCAGGTCCCGGTAGCCGAGCGTGCGATACAGACCACGTGCCGGGCTCTCCGTGTCGATGGCGGAGAGGATGGAACGGGGCTGGTCGACCGCGTCCGTGATGGTGGTGATCAACGAACGGCCGATGCCCTGGTTCTGGAACTCCGGGTGGACATGCAGTTCGGTGATCACGAACGAGTCGTCGAGCCAGTCCTCGGAGCCGGTGGCGCGCAGATACGGCTCGACGACGGTGGACCACCAGTGGCCGCGCTCGTTCGGCATGCCGTACACGAAACCGATGAGCCGGCCGGATTCGGTGGTGGCTCCGAGGGCGCGGGCACACGGGTGCTCCAGGTGTCTGAGGACGATGTGCCTGCGTACGTCGACCTCGTTCCGCCCTAGACCGAAGGCGACGGCCTGCACGGCAAGCGCCTCGTCCACGCGTGCGGCGAGATCGATCGGCCCGACCAGGACACTCGGAGTGTGGGCACCGCCCCCGGAAACTGCTGCCATGCGCCGACCCTACTGTCCGCGCCGGGCTGTGGGATACGTGCCCGGGACGGTCGGGCGTACCTTCGGACCGGCCGGAACGGTGCCCGGGGCCGGGCCGGAGCGGTTCCCACGGCGAGGTCAGAAGAGCACACTCATGAACGCGCCGACCTCGCGGAAGCCGACCCGGGTGTAGGCCTTGCGGGCCGCGGTGTTGTAGTCGTTCACATACAGGCTGACGACCGGAGCGACATCGGCGAGCGCGTAGCGCAGGACCGCCGCCATACCGGTCTCGGACAAGCCGCGGCCACGGTGTTCGGGGGCGACCCAGACACCCTGGATCTGACAGGCCTGCGGGGTGGCCGCGCCGATCTCCGCCTTGAAGACGACCTTGCCGTCCTCGATACGGGCGAAGGAGCGGCCGGCGCCGATGAGCTCGGCGACGCGTGCCTGGTAGAGGAGTCCGCCGTCACCGGCCAGCGGAGAGATGCCGACCTCCTCGGTGAACATCGCGACACAGGCCGGCATCAGGACGTCTATCTCGTCCTTGCGGATGCGACGTACGAGAGGGTCGGGTGTCACATCGGCGGCGGGGCTCTCGGTGACCATGAGCGGCTGGTTGGCCCTGACCTCTCGGGCGGGTCCCCAGCCGGGTTCGAGAAGCCGCCACAGCTGTGTGGTCGCTTCGGCGGGACCGACGATGGAGGAGCAGCGGCGGCCGGCCCGGCGGGCCCGGTCGGCGAAGGCCCTGATGGCCTCGGGGGTGGCGCAGATGGGGACGAGATTGGCGCCGGAGTAGCAGAGCGACCGCAGTCGGCCGTCGGCGTACCAGCCCCACATCTCGCCACCGAGGCGCCATGGGTCGAGTCCTGCGATCTGAACCCGGGACGTCACAAAAGCGTTGGCGACGGGCTCGCTCTCCAGGATGGCGAGCGCTGCGCCGAGGTCGCTGGGTTCGAGGACCCGGGTGGTGGTCTGCGTCAACACGAGGGGGCCTCACCATGCGGTCTGCTGATTTCCGCACTGTACCCAAAGAGGCTGGGGGACGCCGCCCCATGGCCGTCACCGGTACCTCCGGCCCGCCGTGAGGTCTCTCACGACCGTGCCCCGCCGGGCGGTTCGTCCGCCGGGCGGGGCACAGTCAGGAAGTGGGGATCGGCCTCAGCTGATGGAGACCTCGGGCTCGCCGGAGGCGATGCCGTCCTTCTCCATCTGTTCGGCGATCTTCAGGGCTTCCTCGATGAGCGTCTCGACGATCTTCGACTCGGGAACCGTCTTGATGATCTCGCCCTTGACGAAGATCTGCCCCTTGCCGTTCCCC
>NZ_JBIAKK010000025.1:0-92088 GCF_042872425.1 Streptomyces sp. NPDC005262 | reverse complement strand
GTCCGGCGGGGGGCGGGGGCCCCCCCCTTCCGGTCGCCCCCCCCCCCCCCCCCCCCCGGCGCCCGCCCCCCCCCCGGGCGGGGGGGGGGGGGGGGGGGGGGCGGCCCCCCCCCCCGCCACAGGTGGGGTGTTCTCGGGTGCTGGTGGGTCAGCTTGTGCTGCAGGTAACCGTTGGCCAGGTCCACGTCCCGTTGGTCTGGATGGTTGCGCCCCAGTTGTTGCCGCTGCCGTTCGGTTTGGCGACGAGTGTTTGGCTGTCGGGGTAGTTGGCGCTGATGTTCCAGGTCGAGAGGACCTTTTCGGGGGAGGGGACCTTCATGGTCACGGTCCAGTTGCTGGAACCGGTGACTGCGACGTTCAGGTTGTAGCGGTCGCCGTACTTGTCGCCTGCGGAGAGCGTCGCGGTGCAGCCGCCGCCGGAACCCCCGCCGGAACTCCCGCCGGAACCGCCGCCGGAGGAACCGCCCTCACCGACCGTGATGTTGGAGTTGCCGCTGCTCTGATAGCCCTCGGTGGCGAGGATCATGTAGTTGAAGCTGCCCAGGCTCATGCCCTTGCCGGCCCACGCGTCGAAGTGGTTGCCGGTCGTGATGGTTCCACCGGTCTTCTTCGACTGTCGGACACTCCAGTACTGCTTGAATGTCTTGGTGCCCTCGATCGAGGGGGCGTTGGTGCGCGTCGTCTCGTAGATGTCATACGTTCCGCCATCGCTGGTGACGGTTCCCTTGAAGGTGCCCTCGGGTCTGTAGGTGCCCCAGTTTTCGACGACGTAGTACTCCACGAGGGGGTTGGTCGTCCATCCGTAGAGGGCCAGGTAGGCGTTTCCGGACGGGTTGAAGCTGCCCGAGTAGTTCACTGCTCTGCGCCCGCCGGTGCTCCAGCCCTTGCCGGCGACGAAGTTTCCGCTGTTGCTCCACGAGGTGCTGTAGTTGCCGCCGGATCCCAGGTTCATGTTGACCGACCCGCCACCGTCGGTCCAGAACGAGTAGTAGTACCCGTTGTTGGTGCCGGTCTCGTTCGAGGAGATGGCGCTGGCGGAGCTGGGCATGGCCAGCGCGGCCACGAAAAGCAGGAAGGTGCTGAGGCTGCCGACGAGCAGTCTGATGCGGCCGCGTGTGCGGCTCTTCGGATGAGCGGGAGCATTCATGTAAGTGATTCCTCCTGGCGAGGGTGGGCGGGAACGCCGGGCAGCGTGATGCGACCCGGTGCTGTGAAGGTGGCTGCGGTGAGCGGGCCACAGCGGGGGAGCCGGCGTGACAGCGACCGCGTGTTCGGCGTCGTGCCACGCGGCAAGGGCTGGGTCGGTGACTCGGATCGGAGCTGCTTCAAGCCTGTCGATGCGACAGCACGCCGGCCACGCCGACGGCGCTGCAGGCGCGGATGTGCTCGGTTTTCACCACCACTGCAACCTCTGCTTTCCGGTCCTCGGGCATACCCGGCGGGACCGTAAGGACGTTGTCTGCGTTACGGGAAAGTTGCCGATCGCTGGAGAGTATGGGCGGGTGTCGGTGGACAGTCAATAACTCTTGTTTCCGAAAGTTGACCGAAACATACGAACAATGAGCTGGAGAGACAAGTCGAAACATTTCGAATCCCGTTTATGGAAGATCTGTGGGGCGACAGAGGGTGTCCCGCTTCGGCCGGAGCGGCTTCACGGCTTCGCAAGATTGTTCGGGCGATTATCGAAACTTTCGGAATCCTGTAATCCGTGAGCGCTTGAGCCCGCGCCGGGCCTGCGAATGATCGACCTCGGCGCCGGAACCGGCAAGCTCACCGCCACGCTGGTCGCGCTGGGTGCCGACGTCATCGCGGTCGAGCCAGACCCGGCGATGCTGACCGAGCTGCGCCGCTCGCTACGCTCGGGCGGATCCGCGCATTCCTTGCAAGCAGACCGGAGACCGCCGACGGCGAGTTCGCACTCCCGATGCTGACCGCCGTGCTGCGCGTGCGGCGGCTGCGACAGCCGTCGACCCGCCTGACAGGGATTGCGGGCGGAGGGGCCGTTCCCGCACGCGGTGCCTGTGCTGCGCTGGTTCCGCGAGCGCGGCCCGGACGTCTGCCACGGGCCTCAAATCGACTTTCGCGCGAGGCCGTCGAGGGCTAGTGTTCGGGCGGCGAGTGACCCCCACGAGGAGCTGAGACATGCCCGGTCGTCCGAGCGCGCGTTGACGTCGTAGGCCGTGATCGGCCAGTCATCGCGTGCTGCACTGGATGCGCGGCACGGCGAGCCATCCCCCGTCCGGACCTTCGGCGCACCTGCCGTGTGCCGCATGGCGGGGCCCCGTCTTCGGCAGCCCAAGGGGTGTCTCTGTGCCGGCCGCTTCCTCACGTGTATCCGATTCCGGCCGATCCGATCTGCCGAGCCTGTGGCGGGATGCCGACTTCCGCAGGCTCTGGGCGGGCCAAGCGGTCTCCCAACTCGGCGAGCACGGGAGCCTGGTGGTCCTTCCGCTGATCGCCGTGCTGACGCTCCACGCCGAAGCCGACCAGCTGGGCGCGCTCCGCGCAGCGGGGCAGGCGCCGATCCTGCTGCTCTCGCTCTTCGTCGGCGCGTGGGTGGACAGGTGGCGGACCCGCACGGTCATGGTGCTGGCGGACCTCGGCCGGGCCCTGGCACTGGGTGCGGCGGCGGTGGCCGGCCTGCTCGGTGGGATCGGCCTGCCGGCACTGCTCCTGGCAGCCTTCGCCGTCGGGGCCCTGTCCGTGTTCTTCGATGTGGCCTACCAGGCTTCTCTCGTACGGCTGGTGAGACGCGATCAGCTGGTGCAGGGCAACAGCGCGCTCGAGGGCAGCCGGTCAGCGGCCCAGATCGGCGGCCCCGCCCTCGGCGGCGCGTTGGTGTCCCTGCTGTCGGCGCCGATCGCGGCTGCCTCCAGCGCGCTGTTCTTCGCGCTGTCCTTCCTGTCGATCCGGCGGATCCGTCGCCGCGAATCGCTCCCGGAGCGCTCGGAACGTCACCCTCGGGTCTGGCGACGGATCCATGAGGGCCTCCGATTTGTCGTCGGCCATACCTTGCTGCGGACCGTGGGCCTCGCCTCGGCCGCCTTCCAGTTCTCCTTCGCGGCCATGATGACCGTCTATCTGCTCTTCCTGCCGCGGGAATTGCACCTGTCGGGCACCGCCGTCGGGCTGGCGCTCGCAGCGACGGGGCCGGGCGCACTCCTGGGCTCGCTGCTCGCTGCCCGTCTCCCCGGCCGGTTCGGTTACGGCGTGGTGCTCGTGTCCGCGGCGGCACTCGGCGACGGCGCGCTGCTCTGCGTACCGGTACTCCACGGCCCCACCGCGGTCACGATTCCCGCGCTCGTGGCCATCAACTTCTTGTTCGGTGCCTTCGGTCAGTTGGTGAACGTCACGGTCATGGCGGTCCGGCAGGCCGTCACGCCGGACGGGATGCAAGGCCGCGTGGCCGCGACGATCACTTTTGTCGGCATGGGCCTGACCCCGTTCGGCTCGCTGCTCGGAGGACTACTCGCGGGGGAGTGGGGGTTGCGTACCAGCTTCCTGGTGACGGCCTGCGGCATGATGCTGTCCCCGGTGCTGATGGCTTTGTCCCCGCTCGCACGCCTGGGGCGGGCGCTGCCGGATACCGGCCGGGCCCGGCCCGCTGTCCTCAACTGCCCTGTCGATGACGGCTGAGCTTCAGAGGTCCAGCGCCGCCGCCAGCCGCCGCCACTCCTCCCGGGGCAGACCCGCGCGGCCCTCAACCGTGGACAGCACCTGTACGGCGACGTGGTCGGCGCCTGCGTCGAGGAAGGCGTCGATCCGCTCGCGTACCCGTTGCTCGTCGCCCCAGCCGAACAACGCGTCGACCAGGCGGTTGCTGCCACCGTTGGCCAGGTCGTCCTCCGCGAAGCCGAGCCGGAGCCAGCTGTTGGTGTAGTTGGGGAGCTCCAGGTAGAAAGCCAGCAAGCCGCGGGCGGTCGCCCGCGCGCGGTCCGGGTCGGCTTCGAGGATCACGGTGAACTCCGGGGCCAGCAAGGGCCCGTCACCGAGCGTCTCTCGTGCCTGCGCCGTGTGCTCGGGGGTGACCAGGTAGGGGTGGGCGCCCGCGGCACGGTCGCGGGAGAGCTCCAGCATTCTCGGGCCGAGCGCGGCCAGCACCCGGCGGCCGGCCGGGACCCCTGCGGCGTCCAGCGCGTCGAGGTAGCCGGTCATGGCCGCGTAGGGGCGCTTGTACTGATCGGCGAGCTTCGCGTGGCTGACGCCCAGGCCCAGCAGGAAGCGGCCGGGGTGGGCGGCCTCGAGGGCAGCCCACTGTTCGGCCGTGTCCTGCGGCTCGTGCTGCCAGATGCTGAGGATCCCCGTCGCAACGGTGATCGACCGGGTTGCTGCGATCAGCGGGACCGCGTGTTCCACGCCGCTGCTGCCGCCGAGCCAGAGGGCGCCGTAGCCGAGCTCCTCCAATTCCGCTGCGGTGTCGGCACGTTCGGCTGCACCGGAGGGCTCAGGATCGCGCAGCCCGGTGTTCCACAGGCCGTAACGGCCGATTGCCTGCGCCTGCGTGCTGTTGTCGCTGGAGCCCATGGGCCCATCTCCCGCCATGAGGTCGACCGAAGCGTGACGCCCGTCGACTGAAGTGAAGTTTGACGTCCGTCGTACCAAACCATGCGGGGTGATCTCCGTATTCCGCCGGGCGGCGGCGTGTTCCTTCCCGTGAGGTCATGGATTCGGTCTGCCATCGACCACGGCCCGAAGCCGTACGTGCTGAAGGTGCTTCCCACCGTCGGGGTGGCGGGCGAGCCGAAACGGGGCACGGCTCATCGCCGGTTACGCCATGACGACGGTGTCCTGGTGAGCTCATAGGTGATCTGCGGCAACGGAGGAATGCATCCTGCACTCCTATCGGTCGGCGTGGGGAGGCTGGTAGGCCAGCTGGACCTGCAGCGGCTTGATACGCCGGCCTGTGAGCATCGCGCGGCCGGGCGGCTGGCGAGACGGAATCACCGAACCGATCATCGCTCCCTCGGACTTGTCGCCCGAGAGTGTGAGCCCGTGCGCGCCTTGCTCCCGCAGGTACTGCAGGACCGGTTCGTACCGCTGCCGACCCGCGGCACGGCGGCCAAGAAGTGGAACTTGTCGTGGGTCAGACCACGACCCGGGGCGCCGACCGGGACATCCGCTGCCGTCCTCCGTTCGAACTGCGAGTCCATCGGGTCGGTGAGACGTAGCTCCACCTGGGTGCCGAAGTAGTCGCGCAGCGCTGGGCGGACGTCGGCGTAGCGGTTGGCTGCGAGCACCAGATGGATGCCGTAAGCGAGGCCGCGTGCCCCGAGGTCGGCAATGGCCTCCACCAGTTGCTCGTACTCGTACTCGTGCTTGAAGCTCGACCAGCCGTCGATGACCAGGAAGACGTCGCCCCACTGCTGGTCCGGCCACTCTCCGGCCGCGCGCCCCTGCATGTTCCCGCCACCGAAGTCCAGGCAGTAGCACTGGACTTCGGACGGCGTGTGGGTGAGGGCAGACGACGGTACGCAACAGCGTCGACTTGCCCGTCTGGGGCGCGCCGACGACCAGGCCGTGCCCGGCCGCACCCGAGAAATCGAGGTACATCAGATCGCGGCGCTGCTGGTCGGGGCAGTCTACGAGACCGGCCGGCACCCGGAGCCCGCCGAGTCCCCCGTACGCCGGAGGATGCAGCCCGCGCTCCGGCGTGGTCGCCAGTTCCGGCAGCAGGTCGCCGAGGGTGGCCGGCACATCGAGCGGGGGCAGCCAGACCTGGTGCACGGGTGGCCCTTGGCCCGTGATTCGTCTGACCAGCACGTCCAGCAGACTGTCAGCGAGAACGTTGTCGTCCGCGGTGGACGAAGCATCCTCCGGCGCATAGGGGGCCGAGACGTATGCGGCCCGGAAGCGGGTCATCTCGTCGGTGCCGTAAGTGAGATAGCCGGAGCCCGGGACCGGGGGCAGGTGGTAGGCATCAGGTACGCCGATGGCCCTCCGGGACTCGCTGGCGGAAAAGGTCCGCAGGCCGATCCGGTAGGAGAGGTATGTGTCCAGGCCGCGGAGCTTGCCCTCCTCCAGGCGCTGTGAGGCCAGCAGCAGGTGCACGCCGAGTGAGCGGCCGATACGGCCGATCTGAACCAGGATCTCGATGAAATCCGGCCTGGCGGTCAGGAGCTCGGAGAACTCGTCGAGCACGATGAGCAGCGAGGGAAGGGGGTCGATAGGGGCGCCCGCCGTACGCGCCTTCTCGTACTGGGAGACGTTGGGGTAGTTGCCCGCCATGCGCAGCAGTCCCTGGCGGCGGAGGAGCTCGCCGCCGATCGCGTCCCTCATGCGGTCCAGGAGGGTCAGGTCGTCCTCGAGGTTGGTGATGACCGCCGATACGTGCGGCCGGTCCGACATGCCGGCGAAGGTGGCACCGCCCTTGAAGTCGGCCAGGACGAGATTGAGCGTTTCCGACGAGTGCGTGACGGCGAGGCCGAGGACCAGCGTGCGCAGTAGTTCCGACTTGCCGGAGCCGGTGGCGCCGATGCACAGGCCGTGTGGCCCCATCCCGCCATGAGCGGCCGCCTTGAGGTTGAGCACAATGGGTCGGCCGTCCTCGCCGACCCCGATCGGCGCCCGCAGCCGCTCCTGCGACGGGCGCTGCCGCCAGGTGCGGGCCACGTCGAGCTGCTCGGCGTCGCCGATGGCGAGCAGATCCGTGAACGGAATGTCGGTGCGGGGAGGGGGGCGTCGCGTCCGGCTGCACGCCGAGCCAGCGTTCCCACATCCGCTGGGTCGTCTCGGCCAGAGCCCGCCGAGCCTCCACGGAACTGTTGACCTCCTCCAGGTGAGGCACCGCCGCGCGGAAGCGCCGACTGCGCGACAGGGCCCAGCCGACCCCGAGCCTCGCGGAGAGAGTCGCGTCGATCTGGGACTCTGACGGGTCGTCCAGGGCGAGTTCGACACGGGTCCCGAGCAGGCCGAGCAGACTCGTGCCGAAGTCGCTCCACCGCCGGGCGGAGACGAGGAGGTGAACTCCGTAGTTCAGACCGGTGTTGGCGAGCCGGTGGACCTCTTTGGATCCGCGCACCATGCCGGGTTCGCACCCTCGGCAATCGTCCGGCTGTCCCCACTGCGACCCGGTCCGCCATGGAGGGGACCGGGCCGCGGCGGGGGAGCGCCCGTCAGGCCGGCCGCAACTCGAACCAGTCGAAGGCCGCACTGCCGTGTGTGGCGTACATGCCGATGACACGGCCGGTGAAGCCCCCGGCGACCTCGGTGCTGAGGTAACGGCCGTCGAGTTCGGCGAGGATCTCGAAATCACCGTCGGCCGTCTCGTACCCCAGACGGAGGGTGTCGGGGCCGCCGACGCGGAGGCCGGGCGGGACAGCGGCCTCCGGGTCCGTGCCGCGGACCGTGACGGTGGGTGGCAGTACATCGGTGGTGGTGACGTCGATCCGCAGGGTCACCGGACCGGACGGCGCGGGCTGTTCGGCGATGGTGTGGCACAGCGGGCCGATCCTGGCGACCGCGCGGACCGTGCCGTCACCCGTCTCCAGCTGGTAGTGGTGTGCCTCGTCCAGCCGTACCGCGAGCCCGCCCCGACCGCCTTCGGCGACGTCGACCAGCGTGCGCGCGCTGCAGTCGGGGTCCCGCTGGCGCCTCCCTACGAAGAGCGCGCCGGGCTTGTCGAGGCTGTCCGCGCGGGCGTGCAGCACCAGGTGGCCCGGCCGCTCGTCGAGGCGGACGGCGGTCGGGTCGTGCCGTCTGAGCGACACCCAGCAGGGTGCGAGCGTGGTGGAGTCGAAGTCGTCCCGATGTGGTTCGTGCGGCCAGGGATGCGGCGGCAGCGCCGGAGCCGGGGCGCGCAGCTCCAGTGGTCCGGGCAGCGGCCACTCGTCCTCCCACCGCACCGGGACGAGGAACGTCTCCCTGCCCAGACCGTGATACATGGGTGTGTCACCGCGGGGCCTGGTGCCCAGCAGCACCATCCACCATGTGCCGTCGTGCGCCTGGACCAGATCGCCGTGGCCGGTGTTCTGCACCGGGTGGCCGGTACTGCGGTGGGACAGCACGGGATTGGCCGGGTGTGGTTCGAACGGCCCCGGCAGTGTGCGGGCCCGGGCGACCGACAGGGCGTGCCCGCGTTCCGTTCCGCCTTCCGACAGCAGCAGGTACCACCAGTCGCCGACGCGGTACAGGTGCGGGCCCTCGGGATACTGCAGCCCGCTTCCCGACCACATCGCCACCGGCTCGCCCAGCAGTTCGCCGGTCTTCGGCTCGATCCGCACCCCGCGGATGCCGTCCGACGAGAACACGCACCAGCAGTTTCCCTCGTCGTCCCAGGCGAGGTCGGGGTCGATGCCCGGTACGTCGACCGGCACCGGGTCCGACCATGGCCCCGCGGGGTCTTCCGCGGTCACCAGGACGTTGCCGGCCCCGGCCACCACGGTCGTGATCAGCCAGAACCGGCCGTCGTGGTACCGCAGGGTGGGCGCGTACACCCCTGTGGAGGACGGGGCCGTGTCGGGCAGCTCCAGCTGCGAGGACCGGTCCAGGACGTGCCCGATCAACCGCCAGTGCACCAGGTCACGGCTGTGCCACAGCGGTACGCCGGGTACGTACTCGAAGCTGGACGTCGCCACGTAGTAGTCGTCACCGGCCCGGCAGATGCTCGGGTCCGGACTGAAGCCGGCTATCACGGGATTGTCGAAGAACGCCATGTCCGTCCCTGATGTGTGTGGTCGGGCCGCGCGGAACTTCCCGCGCGGGATGATGAAGTCCGATGGACGGCTGTCAGGCCGTGAAGCTGAGGGCTGCGGGCGGGAGTTCGCAGGCGAGCACCAGGTGCCGCTGGTGGACGCCTGCTCGGTGGGTCGCCGGCTTTCGAGTGGCCGTGGTCCAGGTGCAAGGGTGACCGGTGCGCGGGGCGGGCCGCGAGGTACAGCTGGACGCTCTCCGTACCGGGGCCGCTGCCGGCGTCTGCCACGGCGGTCGAGATCGTGACGGTGCCGTCCGGGGAGGTGCACCGGCTGCTTCGTTCGGCCAGGCCGTTGCGTGCAGGACCTCGGCGCCCGTGTGGCAGGCGCCGACGCCCAACCGGTGGACGGTTGCGGCCTCTTGGCGCAGCATCTCGATCCGCTCGGCCGGCACCGGCCGGGACAGGAGGACCTTGAGGCGGTCCGTGAGGGGTCGGCCGGGGTCGCGAAACGAAAGTCGGTCCGCGGGGAGGTCGGCAGGCACGGAGGCGGAACTCACAGCGGGAAAACCCCCTACGCGTGCGGCGGTCGGCGACGGCTCGTGGCGACCGGGCGCGGCAGAGCCGAAGTGGACCGCACGACCGGGGTCGTTGAAGCGCTTCGAAACTGGCATACGGGCCAGCTGGATGTCAACGGTCCGTGATGGCTTCCTGAATAAGGCCTGACCAAGATCCGAATGTCGTGCCTGATTCTGTGCCTGATTCCTTGCCGATGCGGTGATCCATCGTCAGTCCTCACGCAAGATCGAAGCGCTTCGATGGCGAGGCCACCCGCGGGTCGACGCCTATTTCGGGACGTTGCTGCGGGGCTCGCGCGGGCGCCTACGCGTCCGACAGGTCGGTTGTCCAGGCGCCGCTTGCCGAGCGGGCCGACGACGGGAGCGTCGCGGTGCTCGAAGAACGGTGAGCCGCCGTTGTCCAGGGGCGATGGACGCCACTTGGTCGTCGGCGAGTACGAAGTCGAAGACGTGGATGTTCTCCGCCATGCGTTCAGAGCGCGCTGACTTGGGGATCACGACGACGCCGCGCCGGACCAGCCGGCGAAGCGCGACCTGAGTTCAAGGTGATGGTCTGCATCGGATTTTGCTCTGCGCGAGTGATAGGGGGTGGATCCGGGCCGAGACCGAGCAGGGGCTGTCCACCCTGCCGCGGCCGTAGCCCCTCTCGCGGGCCGCAACCAGCCTGCTCAGCGCAATCGAAAGGCCATACCGGGATCACCTCAGGTGCCGCCCTCTGGGGGCGCCCGGTCGTGCCGATGAGCGGACACGTCGTCCTGCCGGCTTGCCGAGAAAACCCGTTGCGAGTGTCCCGCATCGGATGTCTGATTGATCGGTCACCGATCAGGGGGGAACATGAGGACGCCGCTGCCCACTCCCTCGTTGCACACCGCTCGCCTTCGACTGCGTGCCTTCGAAGACGCGGATGCGAACAACCTCTTCGCACTGCACAGCAGCGCCCACGTGCTGCGCTACTGGGACGCGCCCCCGTGGAGCGAAAGCGTGCGCGCCGAGGGGTTCATCGCGGCTTGCCGGCAGATGGCACAGGAGGGCACCGGGGCGCGGCTGGCCGTAGATCGTGTCTCCGACGGGGCATTCATCGGCTGGTGCAGCCTGAACAGGTGGAATCCGGACTACCGCAGCGCGTCGCTCGGCTACTGCTTCGACGATGCGGCGTGGGGCCACGGCTACGCGACCGAGGCTGCGCGCGCTCTGCTGCGGTGGGCGTTCGACACGCTCGACCTAAATCGCGTCCAAGCTGAGACCGATACGCGCAACGTGGCTTCTGCCCGCGTCCTGGAGAAGCTGGGCTTCATGCGTGAAGGGACGTTGCGGGAAGACTGCGTCGTCAACGGCGAGGTCTCTGACTCGTGGGTCTACGGGCTGATCAGGCGGGAGTGGCAGCCGTCGTCCGAGCCGGTTCCCGCCCACTGAGTTCCGTCGCTCGGCACCAGGTATCGGCTAACCCCGCTGATCACGGTGCGCCATCCACACACAACGACGAACCAGACAAAGAACCACATACCGTCCTTTGAGGCTGAGGTACATGGCATCCGAGGACAGCAGCAGCGACGGCGGCGGTGCCGCCGTTCCCTGGCGATCCTCGGGACGTCAGGAGGTCGGCGGGACCATAGGTACGGTACTCAGGAGCGGAGCTCGAAACGCAGAGTGGCGGCAGGCATGCCACCGGCCGCTGATTGGCTCTCGCCCCGGAACTGCTCGCCAGGGAAACTGGAGGCCCGCTGCCGTTCTTGCGTGAAGGAGTTGTGATGCAGGTAGCCGTGGTCACTTTCGACGGGTTCAACGAGCTCGACAGCTTCATCGCTTCCGCACTGATCAACCGCTGCCGTAAGGACGGCCTGGAAGCGTTCATCACGACGCCGACACCGGTGGTCACGTCGATGAACGGCGTCGAGGTGACCGGGCAGCGCCCGATGGAGTTCGTGACCGAAGCCGACGTCGTGCTGATCGGTAGCGGTGTGAAGGCGCGAGACGTGGTCGCCGACGACCGGCTGATCTCGAGGCTGCCGCTCGACCCTTCGCGCCAGCTGATCGGTGCGCAGTGCTCCGGCGCGCTGGTGCTCGCCCGGCTCGGGTTGCTGGACGGCATGCCGGCTTGCACGGACATGAAGAGCCGGCCCTATGTCGAAGCCCGCGACGTCACCGTGCTGGACGTGCCGTTCCACGCGGAGGGGAACATCGCTACGGCGGGTGGTTGCCTGGCGTCCCAGTACCTCGCCACGTGGGTGATCACCCGAACGCTCGGGGAGGACGCCGCGCGCGACGTCATCGACTACGTGGCTCCGGTCGGCGAAAATCAGGAGACCGTCGAGCGCGCCGTGCGTGCCGTCCACGCGGGCGAGGTCGTACTGCGCTGACGCCCGCGACCAGGCTATCGCGGCCGCCTGTGGTTGGCTCAGCCGACCCCGGACTGAACGCAGGGGTCAGCCTGGCTCCGGAGCGGAGTGGCATGATCTCGGGTGGCATCTCGCGTGCGTGAGAAGCTTCTGGGGCACGGGGGGATCACGAAGTGGCGTACTTCATCGGGCTCTTCTGGACAATCGGATCCGCCTTCATGACGTGGCGAGCCGTCCAACTCTGGCGGAGCGCCGATCTGGTCGACCACTTCACGACTGTCTTCTCGTTCCTGCCGTTCGGCAAGGAGGTCAAGAGAGGCGAGGTCCGGTCCCTCGGTCTCACCGCTGTCTCGCTCTGGGGCGTCACGATACTGTTCGTCACGGGGAGCCTGGATGTCGAGATGACCGGCTCCTGGCTCGCCCTCATCCTCATCGCAGCAGCGACCGTGCTGGTATGTCTGATGTGCGAGATCAGTGTCGTGCTCTTCAACTTGCCGAAATTCGTCGTACCACCGCACATGCGCTCCGACTTGGGGGTACTGGCCGCCCGCAGGGCACGTCGGGCAAACAGCCGTCGGGGTCCCCGGCGCTCCTGACATCCCAGGGGAACAAGCCGCCCGAACTGCCTAAGCCCCGGGGCGGCGACGTCGGGGCCGTCGCCGGCTGGTCGCCGACCCGCCCTCCGGCCGGGGCTACGCCCCGCCGTGGCGCCTGTTGCCCCGGTCAGGTAGAGCTTCGACGATCCCTTCCCGCGGTTACCGTCCTCACGCCTCCAGTTTGGCGTCGATCTCGGCGATCAGGCCCTCGATGCGGGTCCTGATCTCGTCGCGGATCGGACGGACGGACTCGACGCCCTTGCCCGCCGGGTCCTCCAGCGCCCAGTCGAGATACTTCTTGCCGGGGAAGACCGGGCATGCGTCCCCGCAGCCCATCGTGATGACGTAGTCGGACGCCTGTACGGCCTCGGTGGTGAGGATCTTCGGCCTCTGGTCGGAGATGTCGATGCCGAGTTCTTCCATTGCCTCGACCGCGGACGGGTTGACCTGGTCACCCGGGATGGAACCGGCGGAGCGAACCTCGATCCGGTCGCCCGCGAAGTGGTTGAGGAATCCGGCGGCCATCTGCGAACGCCCGGCGTTGTGTACGCAGACGAAGAGCACGGAGGCGAGCGGGCTGGAGGGCATCGGTTCATCCTTCACTGTGTGGATCGAGTAGTTCGGTCGGCGGTGCGGGACGGAGGTTCAGGCGCTCGGCAGGGAGTCGAGCAAATCGGTGGCGTGGATGCTGATCCGTGGCGGACGCGGCGGACGTGGCGTACGACGGTGATGGGACGCCCTCGGGGGCGGCGACGGGCCGGTCGAGGTGGCAACGGCCGGGCATCACCGGGCATGCGTCGCCGCAGTCGATGGTGTTGGCGGCCGCCTGGACCACCTCGTCGGTGAGCGGCTTTGAGAAGCCATGGGCGATGCCCGCGCCCGCCTCGGTCGTGGCCTGCGCGACCGCCGGCTGCGGGCCGAGCGGAGGTGGGGGCCAATCATGACAATCCGCTCGCCGGGGGGTCCCAGGGTTCAGGCCGGGCTGGTATCAGCTCGGAGTGATGTGAGAGTATCAGCCCATGATGACGTCAGTCGACACTGATCTGATCCGGGTTCTGGCCGACCCGCTCAGGCTCCGGATCGTGACCCTGCTCGCCCAGGAGACGCTCTGCACCACGCATCTGGTCGAGGAGACGGGTGCCAGGCAGACCAACCTCTCGAACCATCTGAAGGTGCTGCGGGAGGCGGGAGTGGTCGAGACCGAGCCCTGCGGCCGGTTCACCTACTACCGGCTCAAGCCCGACGTCATCGCCTCCCTCGCCGGCCAGTTCGCCGACCTCGCGGAAACCGCGCGCGCCACTGCCGATCGCGACGTCAAGCGGTCCTGCCCCTGATCCCCGTCGCCCGCGGCGACAACACCGAGGAGTCCTTGTTGACCGTCACCCACGAATCCGCCGCGGGGTCCCCCACGGCGGACGAGCCGCAGCCTGCGCCGGGCGCCACCCCGCCCCGTACCCCACTGGTTGGCAAGGCGGCCGCCGAACTGTTCGGCACGGCGGCCCTGGTGGCGGTCGTGGTCGGCTCCGGCATCCAGGCCACCGAGCTGACCCACGACGTCGGCCTCCAACTGCTGGCCAACTCCCTGGCCACCGTCTTCGGGCTCGGCGTGCTTATCACGCTGCTCGGCCCGGTCTCCGGCGCTCACTTCAACCCCGTCGTCACGCTGGCCGAGTGGTGGACCGCCCGGCGCGGCGGTGCCGGAGTCACCCTTCGGGAGGCGGCCGTGTACGTTCCCGCGCAGATCGTCGGCGCGATCGCGGGCGCACTTCTGGCCGACGCGATGTTCGGCGAGCCACTGGTGAAGTGGTCCACGCACGACCGCTCGGCCGGGCACCTGCTGCTGGGCGAAGTCGTCGCCACCGCGGGACTGATCCTGCTGATCTTCGGCCTGGCCCGCACCGACCGCCTGCGCACCGCCCCCGCGGCCGTCGCCTCGTACATCGGCGCCGCCTACTGGTTCACGTCCTCGACATCCTTCGCCAACCCAGCGGTGACGATCGGCCGCGCTTTCACCGACACCTTCGCCGGCATCGCACCGGACTCTGTCGTGGGCTTCATCGGCGCGCAACTCGTCGGCGCAGTGGTGGGGCTGGCGCTGGTGGCGCTCATCTTCATGCCAGGCCGGAACGCCGCAGAGCAGCCCGCCGTATGACGCGGGTGACCCAGGTGGTACTGATCGGCGGCGGCCGGTCCGGGCTCCCCACCCACGGCGAGTGGGTTCGGCGGCGCATTCGGCGTCCGGCCGGCTGCCTGGCCCAGCCCCCAAGACGGGCTGACATGAGCGGCAGTGATCGCTCAGCTCGTCGGAGTGCCCTGGTGGAAGTACATGCGCCAACCCACGTCCGTCAGTCGCCACACGGAGCTCCGCCTTGCTCGGCGCCCGTTGTGGTCGGTCAAGTACGTCAGATGAACGATGCCGGGAGCGATTACGGCTCCCGACACCTCACTGATCTTGACCGGAGCTTCGGGGGCCACCGAACCGTCGCTCGTCACCGTGAGAATCGACGCCGCGTCCCAGCGCCGCCCCGACGCTCCGAACTCTAGAAACTCCGGGTCCAGGAGCTCGGAGACCAGGGACGGCGATGCACGCACGTCCGGATCGAGAAGCCGCATCTCCGCCTCGACGGCCGCTTGAACGGCACGTTCACTCTCGTCTGCCATGTACGGACCCTACGGACGTTCCCCACCACGGCACAGCCCTAAGGTGAGCAGCGACACCCGCAATGACGTCTCGTCGACGCCGTGGAACGGCGGCGCTGGGCCGCCGAGCGGAGAAAACCGGTGGCCGCGGCTTGAAGGCCCCCCTAGGGAGTGTCTTCAAAGGGGTCGGATCCAGAGAAGAAGTGAGGCGATGGTGACCGCCGCCTCGTAGGATTCACGGGTTTTGTCGTAGCGGGTGGCGATCGCGCGGTATTGCTTCAGCCGGTTGCAGCATCGCTCGACGACGTTGCGGTGTCTGTAGAGCTGCTTGTTGAACGCTGGTGGTCTGCCGCCGTGACGGCCTCGGTTGCGGCGGTTGGCCTTCTGGTCCGAGCGCTCCGGGATGGTGTGGGGTATGCCGCGCCTGCGGAGGTAGGCGCGGATCTTGCGGGAGCTGTAAGCCTTGTCGCCGAGCACGTGGTCGGGCCGGGTGCGTGGGCGGCCGGGACCGGCGTGCGGGATGCGGATGGCGTCCATGACCTGCTCGAAGCGGGTGCAGTCGTTGACATTGCCGCCGGTGACGACGAATCCGAGGGGCCGGCCTTTGCCGTCGCAGGCGAGATGGACCTTCGTGGTCAGTCCACCACGGGATCGTCCGAGGGCGTGATCATGTAATTCGTCCTCTCCGTCCGCCCCCCTTTGCGGGCGCCGGCGGCGTGCTGGTGAGCTCGCGTAATCGTGGAGTCGACCGACACCAGCCAGTCGATGTCCCCGCTCGCGTCCTTCTGTGTCTGCACTGCCCGGAGCATCCGCGTGAAGGTGCCGTCCAGGGCCCATCTGCGGAATCGTGTGTACAGCGTCTGCCGGGACCCATACCGCTCAGGCACGTCCCGCCAGGCTGAACCGGTCCGGAGCTTCCAGACGATCCCGTTCAGTACCAACCGGTCATCCTGCCGCGGCCGTCCCGTCACCGCTTTCGGCAGGAGACCGGACAGCACCTCCCACTCGGCATCCGAGAGCTCATGTCGACGCACCATGCCCGACATGATCCCTCATCAGCACCCTTTGAAGACACTCCCTAGCCTCCGCCTATGGCCGAAGACATCGAGAGCGCAGGCAACGACCATGACGCAGAGGCAGAGAGGGAGCTTTCCTGGCGCGCCAGGTCTCTCGGTCTCGCTGCAGTCGACATCGACGATGCCGAGCTCGTGCATGGTTGGCGATCCGACCCGGAAGCCGCCTATGAAATCGGCATCTGGCCTCGCTCCCTCACCGCGATGCGCGAGCGCATCGAGCGCGAAGATGGCGACGACGATCGCGACGACTTCCTCGTCCTGCTCCCTGACGGCACCCCTATCGGCCATATCGCACTGAGCGGCCAGAACATCGTCAACGGCACCGCACAGGTCGAGCTGATGCTGGCTCCTCAGCATCGCGGTCACGGCCATGGCACCGACGCCCTCGACGCTCTGGTCGACCTGGCGTTCGGTGAACTCCCGATGCACCGCCTTACGGCAGAGACCCACACCGACAACGCCCCCGCCGTCGCCGTCCTCGCCAAATCCGGCTTCGTACACGAAGGCATCAGCCGCGCCGCCTGTCTCCATCGCGGCCGCCGCCACGACCGTGCCGTGTTCTCCCTGCTCCGCCCCGAATGGGAAGCGCTGAACCGCCCTCGCGCCTGGGATGCCTGACCAGACGAAGAGCACTTGCCCAGCTCCCGGACCATTCCGGCATGACACTCCTCAGAGCATCAAGGAGAGAGGCTCCAACTGGCCCGTCTGGCCAGGCAGGCCCTCGACCGGTCCTGACGACCACTCGCGCGGGCGGGGCGCTCAGTCGTCGGCGACCTGCAGGACCAGCGCGAAATGTGCACCGTCCGTCCCCGCCAGCAGGCTGTCGAACAGCGGGGTGAGCCTGTTCACTGCGCCGCATTCGACGTCGTGATTGGTCCACCAACTGGCCTCCGATCCGAGCAGGGACACAACCCGTTCCGCCGCGCGCTCGGCGGACTCGAGGGGTAGGTGTCGGTGGCTCTCCCAGACCAGGTCGACGGCCGCGACCTGGGCCAGGAACGAGGTGGCCTCACCCGTCTCCACCGGTTCCAGAGAAGCGCAGATCTCTGGTACGGACGGCGGGACGTACCTGGGCAGGAAGCGCCGCCAGGTTTCCTCAGCCGCCATCGAGGCCAGCAGCACGCGGATTCGATCTGCCAGCTCTGGCAGATCGGGTGCCGGCTCAGTGAACCGCCCAGCTGCCACATACACCCGCATCGGCGTGGACAGCTCTGCCACACCAGCTTCCAACTCGGCCAAGACCCCCGTAGACGTCATGGTGAAATTCTGCCGTACGCCCCCACTCGGTCATCAGACCGCATCCGGGCCGGCTCGAGCGTGTTTCAGAAGTGGATCAAGTGGTGCGGTGATCGCTTCTCGTGGCTCGGGGAGATCTGACGGACACCCAATGGGCGGTTCTGGAGCCGTTGCTGCCGAAGGGCATCAAGCCCGGTCGGCCGCCGGTTCACACCAAGCGGCAACTGATCAACGGGATACGGTTCCGTACGCGGACCGGCGTTCCTTGGAGGGACCTGCCCGCACGATATGGGCCGTGGGAGACGGTGTACGGGCTGTTCCGCCGTTGGCAGGCGACGCCACCTGGCACAGCATCTTCGAGCAACTCCAGGCCCGGGTGGACGCGAAGGGTCTGATCACGTGGGATATTTCGGTGGACTCCACAGTCTGCCGGGCGCACCAGCACGCGGAAGGTGCCCGCTAAAAGGGGATTCGCAGGTCGAGCCGCCCGGAGGCGTCTTCGACGAGCCCGCCGACCATGGGCTCGGACGCTCCCGGGTTGGGCTGACGACGAAGATCCATCTGGCGGTCGAGCAGGCCCAGAAGGCGATGTCGATGGTGATCACAGCCGGTCAGCGCGGCGACTCCCCGCACTTCCAGGTCGTGCTGGGCACGCGTCCGCGTGCCCCGGCCCGGCTCGGGACGACCACGCCCCCGGCCGGACAAGGTTCGCGCGGATGAGGCGTACGGCTCCCGCTCGAACCGGGTCTACCTGCGCAGACGAGGTATCGGCTGCACGATCCCGGAGAAGCGTGACCAGATCGCCAACCGCCTCAGGCGTGGCTCCCACGGGGGCCGGCCACCGAAGTTCGACAAGGACGACTATAAGGAGTGCCACGCGGTGGAGTGCGGGATCAATTGTCTCAAAAGCCACCGCGCGGTGGCCACAAGGTACGACAAACGCGCCGTTCGCTACGAGGCCACCGTGCTGGCAGCAACCATCAACGAGCGGCTGTGACCGCTAGGTTCGAAGCACACCTCAGTCGTCTCGGCCCTGCCATGTGGTCACGCAGGCCTCGTTCCCCTCCACGTCGGCGAGCACCCAGAATGCGGGGGCACGGGTCGCGGATACGAGTCGGCCCCCTGCCGCCAGCGCGGCCTCGATCCGCCGGGGTGCCTCGTCATGGGGAACGCAGATGTCGAAGTGGATGCGATTGCGCTGTGGGCGAGCCCGATCCATCTGCTGGAACCAGATCGCCGGGCCCTGCCCAACAGGGTCGACAAGCGGATCCTCCGGTCCTTTTGCGCCCGCCTCGTCGGCATAACCCAGCACTGCCTTCCAGAACGGCCGAATCTCGGCGATGCCCAGCGCATCAATCGCGATCTCCAGGAGTTGGACTGACCGCGGTGCCCCCGTTCCGATCTCGGGCTCCGTCATCAGCAACCCGGTCTCGTTGACGGCGGCGGAGATCCGACGCGCGAGTTCGACGTCCCGGGTGGTAACCGTTGCATGCTCCAGCGACTGCAGAGTGAGCACGACCCGCTGGGGGCGGGCATCGACCCGAAGGTGCCGATCGGCGTTGCTGCCGCACACCGCGATGGCGTCCGCTGCCAAGCCGATCGCCTGAGCCAACGATCCGACCGGGACTGCCGTTCGCAAAGTGCCCAGCAAGAAGCGCCAGCCGTAGTCGTGGACAGCCTCCGACGCTTCCTGCCGACTCAATATTTGCTCCATGCCTGCATCCTCGCAGCCCACTGTCAGACCCGTCTGGCGGACATCTGAAACAGGCCCCAGGACGCAGGGGCCAACAAGCGTGCTCAAGGGCCGACTCTCATGAGGGACGCCGCGAATCCGTACGCCACCGCCCACATTCAGGTGTTGGAGGGTCGGGAAGGCATCCGGAAACGCCGGATCCCACACGGCCGGGGCTTCGGTGGTGTAGTTCATCGGCAGCTCGCCGCAGTTGCTCCTTGCGGATTTCGTCGCCGGCGAGGCGGGCGGGGGTGACGGCGGGGCCGGTGAGCTCGCCACCACGATCTGATACCGCGCCAAAAGCCCCTGGGGCAAGGCCGATGCCAGCGACAGTTCATACACAACAGGGCCGTAGACCTCGGGATCGTCCAGCCGGGCGGACACATCCGGTCAACTGGCCAAGCCATCAAAGAGACACGCTCTGGGTGCCATCCGTGAGCAACTCCGCCAGGTGGTCCAGGAATTCGGTGAGCCAGTCCAGTCGTGATCCGCTGCGAGCTGCACGGAATCCGTGTCGGCGGCCCCAGAACGCAGCCTGGACGGCATGGAACTGGGCCCAGCGTCGGGCGCGTTCGCGATCGATTTCCGCGGCCTCGGCGAAGACGTACAGCGTGCGGTGGACAGCCTTGCGAAGGTCGTCGGCCTTGAGGAGCGTCAGGGCACGCGACTTGAGCAGCATGCCGCTGTCGTAAGCAGGGTCTCCTGCGTATCCCTTGGGGGGTCGACGGCCAGCCATGGCTCACGGTCGGCGCGCAGGATGTTTCGGGCGTGGAGGTCGCCGTGGATGAGGGTGTCCGGCTGCACGCGGCCCAGCTCGCGGACGGTCGCTACAGCGGCGTCCACCACGTGACGCGACAGTGCGTGCGTCCGCCGTCTGTACACCTGCTCCCGAGCCACGGCCCAGGGCATCACCACTGCTTGCAGTACGGATTCGCCCTCACCGGTAGCCAGACCTGAACCCCACCACCCTTCTGCCGACGTACAGGCACCGACCGGAGGGAGCACCACCTGGAACGCCCCATGGACCGTTCCGGCGATCGCGGTTCGGCCTGGCCCAGCTGGACTGCTGTGCCGCTGTACGCCTCGTGTGGCGGCGCACGGCGCTCCGGCCAGACTCTCCACCGTCCGACACGGCCGGTTCGCGTCCTACCGCAGCGGACAGCACGTCCGGACCCTGAAGGGCATGGGGGACACCGAGAACACCGCGGAACGACCGGACCGACCCGACAGCGCACTGCAGGCCGTCCTCGAGGGCGCGACCGCCCCATCACCACCCGCACCACCGGTTTGCCCGCACTGCGCACTGCCCCAAGACCGCTTCCCCACCCTGCACGAGGGGCATTGGGTCCTCCTCGAACCCCGAATCGTCGTCCCCGCCCACACCGCGCCCCCGCGCCGGCGCTGGATGATCACTCCGAACGGGAACGCGATGAACCTGTGGGACGCCGAGCCCCTTCCCGGCGCCAGGTGCCGCATCGCGCACCGCATGGCCTGCCCGTACATCGAACCAGAGGACCCCTGGCCCTGGACCACCATGCTGCGGCGGGAGAACGAACGGCGGGCGCAGCGCCTGTTCAACCTGCCCGACGCCCGGTACCTCCCTGACGCGGGCTGACGTCCGCGTGATCATCCCGATACCTCGTCCGGCGTCGGGTTCCACCATCGGGTGGCTGGTCCCGCATGGGGCCCGGGCTACGGAAAGCCCGCCGGTCACTGCTTGGGGCGGGGCACGGTCCGCCGTTTCTCCACGTCTGCGTCGACGCCCTGGGCCGACTCCGTGGATTGGGGTCGGAACAGCCCCCGGACTGCTATGTGAGCTTGAGAGCGATCACGGCCCGGTCGTCGTCCGCCCCGACCGACCACCTTTCCGTGTCCGCCTTGACGAAGGACACGAGAGCCTCTGGATCCAAGGCCCTGCGGCCGTCGCAGAAGTGATCTGTCAGCCGGTCGATCACCGGATAGAACTCGCCACCCGCGTTCCGGGCCTCGCTCACCCCGTCCGTGTACAGAAGGATCACGTCCCCGGACCGCAGCGGATGCGTGGTGACCTCGGCGCTCACGGGGCCCAGTTCGCCCAGGCCCAGAGGCAGGCCAGGGGCGGTCTGAAGCCGTTGCGCTCCGTGCGGTGTGAGCATGAGCGGTGACGGATGCCCGCGGTCGACGACCCTCACCGAGCCTCCGTCAGGTGGGAACTCCAGAAGGAGGGCTGTGACGAACAGTTCCTCGTCGCCGTCCGGGCATCCGGAATTGCGCGCGATGCTGAGTTCCAGGCGCTCGGCGAGCCGGCTCAGGTCACTCCACTCGTGGGCGGATACCCGGAAGCTCCCCAGGACGGTGGCGACCGTCTGAACCGCATCCAGCCCCTTCCCGCGTACGTCCCCGAGGATGACCCGGACACCGAATGGGGTCTCGCACAGTTCGTAGAAGTCACCACCGACCAGCGTGCCGCCCACGCCCGCCTGGTAGAACCCCGCTGTCCGCACCGGACCGAGCTGTTCCGGGAACGGGCGCAGCAGCGTCATCTGCATCGCCTCGGCAACGGAGCGGGCATGGACCAGGCTGGCCTCGCCCCGGATCCGCTGTCGGGACAGTGCGACGCTGGCGATACCGATCAGCACAGTGGCGATGTAGAGGGCCAGGTGGTGCTGTTCCTCGAAGTGCCCGGGGCGCCGGGATGCCAGCCACATCTCCATACCCAGGCATACGACGGCAATCGCGGCGGTGTGCCGTGGGCTCCGGGTGGCCGCAGCCAGTGGTGGGGCTCCGACCAGCAGAAAGCTCAGCGGTTCGCGGTTCTGGACCAGTACCAGGTCCACCACTACGTCCGCGGCCATCAGCCACAGGGGGAGCCACCAGACCCACGTCCTGTCGCTGCCGGGCCGAGGACGCCACCGCGGCAGCCGCTTGATCCTTCCCGCACCCCCTTCACCGGCATGTGACATAGGGGAACCTTATGCACATATGATCTGTTTCTTCGCATTACGGGTGACGAAGTGTCAGAGCGTGCGGGCGGATCTGCGCGGGTCCTGCGCTGAAAACCGGAGGGAGGGTCAGGCCACCCGACAGGGATGGTCCCCGTCGGACGGCGGTCCGCCTGGTCGCGAGCCACCGGACGTGTGCCCGAGCAGGAGCTGCGTAGGATCCCCGGATGGCAATCACCAGTCACCTCCTGCAAGGGCCGCGAGTAGTCATACGCCACGTCCGCCGCCAGGACTACGACGAGCTCACAGCGCTGGCCCAGGACAGTGCTGAGATGCTTCGCCGCTGGCTCGGCGCCCGCGAGAAAACAGTGGAACCGTTCAAGAGCTACCTTGAGCGGTCCGGACAGCCCAGCCATGAGGGCTTGGTGATTTGTCTGCGCGGCAGCGGCGCGATCGTAGGCGGCGTCAACATCAACAACATCGCCAGGGGCACTCTCCAGAGCGGAACCCTGGGCTATACCTCCTACGCCTCTACGACCGGCCGTGGCTATATGACCGAAGGGCTGGGGCTCGTGGTCCAGTTCGCCTTCGGCCCCCTGGCATTGCACCGACTGGAGGCGAACATCCAGCCCGACAACACCTCGTCGCTGAACCTCGTCAGACGTCTGGGCTTCCAGCGCGAGGGCTACTCGACTGCCTTCCAGTACGTCAATGGCGAATGGAGGGATCACGAGCGATGGGCCATCACTGCCGAGATGGCACGAACAGCAGGACAGCTCACGAACTTCCCCCACAGCTCCGCAAGTGAGAAGGAGGGCAGCCCTCCTGCGCGCCGCCCCTGAGGCTCAACCGGGCCAATGCGGCCAGCCACCCACGACCGGCGCGAACCCACTGCTCACACCTGACGACGAATGCCCGAGACCACGAACCGCACTCTGGAGGAAGCCGTATCCGCTCTGCGCGGCCCCTCGATCGTCCCCAGGCCGAAGAGCGCCGGGTCTGACGAGCGGCGTACGGGGGCATACCGCCCCTCCCGCCTGCCGGCCACGTAGCCGATCACAGGTGGATGGGAAGGTGGCGGGGGCCGCGGAGCATCGCGTTCTGCCGGTACGGGGGCGGGTCCTGGGCCAGGCTCGCCGTGGTCAGGCGGGGGAGCAGCGCGCCCAGCGCGGCCTCGGCCTCGAGGCGGGCGAGGGGCGCGCCGTAGCACAGGTGGATGCCGCTGCCGAAGCCGAAGTGCTCGTTGTCCGGCCGGGTGGGATCGAACCGATCGGGCTCGTGGAACCGCCTCGGGTCGCGGTTGCCCGAGGCCAGCGCCAGCACGACGGACGTTCCTTGGGAAATCGTGGTGCCGGCGATGTCGATGTCGGCGTGCGGGACCCTCTCGCGCATGTGGACCGGGGGTTCGTAGCGAAGTAGTTCCTCCACCGCCCGCGGCAGCAGGCCGGGCTCGCGACGAAGGTGGTCCAGTTGCTCGGGTTGGCGCAGCAGCGTGAGGACTCCGTTGGTGATCAGATTGACCGTGGTCTCGTGCCCGGCGATGAACAACAGCACAGTGGTTTCCGCGAGTTCCTCGCGGCTGAGCCGCAGGGCCGGATCCGGCTCGTTCACGAATGCGGAGAGCATGTCGTCGGTGGGCCGGTCACGGCGCTGTTCAGCGAGGTTGACCAGGTACAGGCCCATTTCCTGCCGGGCCTGGCGGCCCGTCTGGTCCCGTTCCGTGGTGTCCTCCTCGGGCCCGATGTCGGCGGACGCGACGATGGCGTCGGTCCATGCCTGGAACAGCGACTCGTCCTCCCGCGGGACGCCGAGCAGTCGGCAGATGACTGTGATGGGCAGGGGGTAGGCGAAGTCGTCGACGATGTCGATCTGCTGGCGGTCCCGGAGTTCCTCGCTCAGTTCCCCGGTGATGCGGGTGATCTCGCCACGCATGGCGTCGACCCGGCCAGGGCTGTGCGGCGGGCCGAACGGGCGCATGGCCAGGGTCCGCAGCCTGTGGTGCTCGGGGTCGTCGAGCCGCAGGAACGGCGGCTTCACCGTCTCACCGGACGGGTACGGGGACGGAGCGGTGCGGACGCGTGGATCGGCACTGATCCGAGGGTCGTGCAGCAGAGCGGCGATCTCGTGGTAGGTGCCGATCAGATAGCTGCCGTCTGCCTGCCGCACCACGGGACCGGCCTCGCGGAGTTCCGCGTACAGCGGGTAGGGGTTGGGGCGGTTTGCGTAGTCGGTGATCCGTGCCAGCAAGGTCTCGGAGTCCATGGTGGCTCCTCGTGGTCGGGCGGGACGTGGGTCAGCGGGTGGGCTGTACCACCGTCAGCCGGCGATCGGGCAGGTGACCGGTGAGGGCCACGGTGGGGCCGTGGGACAGCCCGCTCGGGTCCGGTACATCGGACGGAATCGTGATGTCGGCCGCGATCGCACGGTCCGCCGAGCCGGGCGGGGGCGGGAACGGAGCGGCCGTCTCGATCAGGTGCTTGTAGTAGTCGAGCGACTTGGCCATGTCGACGGTGACGGCGGCGGTGACCCGTCCTTGGAAGCCGTAGACCACGGCCAGGCGGCGCGCCTCCAGAGAACCTTGGGCGATGACCACGTGGTCGGAGTAGGTGGGCACGCCCACCGACTTGATGTTGAGCCCGAACTGGGTCGACCAGAACGTCGGAACGGCGAGGTGCGGGCGCCGCAGAGGCCCCGGACTGACCATGTTGTGGGCCGCCACCTCGGCCTGTGCGACGGCGTTGCCCCAGTGTTCCAGGGAGAGCATCTGGTACCCGAACAGCGGGTGCGGGAACCGGGAGACGTCGCCGGCCACGAAGACGTCGTCGGTGACGATCCCGTACATGTTGAAGGCCCGGCAGCCGGCGTCGCATGCGACTCCGCGCGGACCCGCTGCCAGCCCGGACTCCGACAGCCACTCGACGTTGCGGACCGCGCCCAACGCCACGACGCACACGTCCGCGTCGACACGGCTCCCGTCGGACAAGTCCGCACCGGCGAACCGGCCGCTCCCGTCACCGCGCAGGGTGGTGACCGTCACCCCGCAGCGCAGGTCCACGCCGTGGTTGCGATGCATGACGGCCGCAAGTTTCGACAGGGTGCCGCCGAGTGCGCCCACCAGGGGTGCGGGGCCGCGTTCAGCGACCGTGACCTCGATACCTCGCTCCCGGCAGGCCGAGGCGATCTCCGAACCGGTGAAGCCGGCGCCGATCACCAGTACCCGACCTGGCCCGGCGGCCAACCGCTCGGCCAGGCCCCTGGCCTCGTCACTGGTGCGCAGGGTGAACACCCCGTCCAGGGAGGCCTCGTCCGGGTTGGGCCAGGGGCGCGCCCGGGTCCCGGTGGCGATGAGCAGCCGGTCGAACGGCAGCGACTCGCCGTCGGCCAGCATCACCCGCTTCTCCAGCGGGTCCAGGCCGGTGGCGGCTACTCCCAGCCGCCAGTCGGCGTCCGGGTCCCGGCGCATCGGCAGCGCCGTGGTGTCCGCCGGCGCCTTGCCCAGCAGTACCTGCTTGGACAGTGGTGGGCGGTCGTACGGCGGACGGGGCTCATCCCCCACCACGGTGAGTGTGCCGGTGAAGCCCTCCTCGCGCAGCGTCTCCGCGGCCCTCAACCCGGCCAGCGACGCGCCGACGATGACGATACGGCCGTCCCGCAGGTCACCGGGCACGGGCGCTCACCCCCTCGCCGGCGAGGATGGCCTGGACCGGGCACGCCGCAGCAGCCTGGCGCACGCGCTTCACCTGGTCGTCGGGGACGGTCGTGGCGTACAGCAACCCCTCTTCACCGTGCAGCTCGAACACTTCCGGCGCGAGGAACACGCACTGCGCATAGCCCTGGCAGCGCGTGAGGTCCACAACAACCTGCATCGCTGGTCACTCCCTGAGTCGTCCCGGCGTCCACTTCCCTTTCTACGCCGGTATCGCACCGGGCGCCCTCCACGCCTGTGTCGCTCCGCGGACCCGCCTCGCCACTCGTTCTGCGGTTCCCGCAGGGGTGGCAGGAGGTCCGCAGGACGGGGACTCAGCGTCGACGGAAACCCACCGACCCCCAACCGGTCAAAAAATCGCTCGGCCCGTTGGACCAGTGGCGTGGCGTCGGTGGCGTGGCCATGGCTGGGGTGTGACCTCCGGATCGCCTCGCGGCAAGGAGTTGGGAGTCAGGCGTCCAGGGGTTCGGCGAACGTGCGGTACGGGCCGCGGCCGGTGTGCAGCTGCCACAGGGTGTCGGCGAGCACGCCGGGGTCCTTGCGCGGGTCCCCGGGCGTGATGGCACCAGGGATGATCAGCTGGGCGACGTGGATGTTCTCTGCTTGCAGCGCGTCGTGCAGCAGTTGGCCGTAGGCGCTCTCGGCGGCGAATGCGACGGAGGTGCCGGCACGGTCGGGGTGCGGGCGTACCGCGGTGCCGCCGTTGACGAACAAGACGGTGCTGCGCCCCAGTTGACGCATTCCGGGCAGGACCTGCTGTACGGCCGTTGCGGGGCCGTGCACCGAGAACGCGAGCGGGGCGGCCAGGTCCCCGGAGCTGGTGTCCAGCACCGGTTTCATGAAGTCGCGGTGGGGGAGCGGGCTGTACTGCAGAACCTCGATCGGGCCGAGCAGGGTGGCGGCAGCGTCCAGAGCGGCCTGCAGGGAATCCGGGTCGTTGACGTCGGCGGCAAACCCCTGGGCGCGGACGCCCTCCTCGGCCAGGACCGCGGTGAGGTCGTCGAGGTGCTGGGGGGTGCGGGCGATCAGGGCGATGTCGTGGCCTTCGCGCCCGAAGCGGCGAGCGGTGGCAAGGCCCAGGCCAGGGCCTGCGCCGATGATGGCGACAGTGGTCATGGTGACTTCCTCACGAAGGGTTCGCTGCTGCGGTGAGCCGGAGACGGGGCGGGGTGTCAGGCGGGGGTGAGACGCAGGGTCGCGGCACGGGCGGTGTCCGCGATCATGGGCGGAACGTATGCGCTGTAACGGGCGTACTTGGTGCGGTAGGCGCCGTCCAGGCGTTCCGCCAGCGCCAGGTCGTCGACTTCCGTGAAGGTCACGTCCCGGTCGACGCCGCCGGCCGAGATGTGGCCGGTGTGGGTGGCCCGGGCGGTGCGGAACCAGGCGCCGCTGCGGCCACGGTAGGCGCGCACATACAGGTTGTCGCCGTCGCGCACGACCCAGATGGGCGTCGGTGGGCGCAAGCTGCCGTCCGCGCGACGCGGTTGGATGCTCAGTTCGTCGGCGCTCGCGATTCGGGACAGTTCGTCCGGTGTCCAGGTGATCATCCGTCGGGCTCCTCCCGGGTTGCGCGGTGGTGGGTCGCAGCGGGTCGGGCCGGGCACCGTGATGTGGGCGTCCATGCCCGGCCGGCATCATCGCCCCCGTACCGGTCCCTTGCGCCGGACGGGCCGCGATCAGCAGGTTCTTGCAGGTACTGGCGGAACCCCCAGCTGTCGTGCCCGGCGTTCAGCCTGATCTTGTGAACAGAACCAAGGACAACACAGAGGACGACACCAAGGTCGTCCGGGACCTCCTGGCCGGTTGCCGCGCGAGCTCACCCCGCCGTAGGCGGACCTGCCCACCTACGGCGGCAACCGACGCGCGTCCGGGCGTGCCGACGGCTGATGCGGCCCGGCCCTACCAGGGCAAGCCTGAGCGGGGGCCGACCTGCTGTGGTCAGGGCCTGAGGAGCGTCTTGATGGCGCGCCGTTCGTCCATTTCCAGCGAACTGCGAACGGTGGCGGATCCCAATCCGGCGGGCTCGCTGGTTGCAGGCAGGCAGGCAGGCAGGCAGGTGGGACGCGACTGCCCCGAGCAGCGACGCCTCCACCGCGACGGGTACCACCGTTCGGATTGCCGTGCCGATATGCATCGCGGACGAACCGGCGGACCGATTCTCCAGTGGAGACGCGGTACAGATATCGCTGCCTCGACAGCCCATTCCCAGCTCAGCGCGTGGTCGGCGACAAGCGCAGAGGCTTCCCGCCTCTCACGCCCACTGTGCGTTCGACCCTGGGGCGCCGGGCGTGCATTCTGACGAGGGGGTCGTGCGCACCTCGCAAGGAACGCCACCGTGTCCACGCCCGGCCCGCTTCGGCCGGACGGATCACCGGCTGAGGTGAAGGGTGTGATTGGCTGCACTGTCGCTGCAGGAGCGGGGATCCCATGACGGCACGTGGCTCCCGGCGGACCGACGTTCCGGCCCGAGAGGATCTGGAAATGTCTGACAACGACGTGAGCATGCGCAACGTGCTGGCTATCGTCACGAACTACGGTGTCGAGCAGGACGAACTCCTGGTGCCCCTCGAACACCTGCGGGGCTGGGGCGCCGATGTGGATGTTGCTGCAGTGTCGGCGGGCGACGTTCAGACCCTCGTCGGTGACGAAGCTCCCGGAGAAATCGTTCGTCCCGAACTCACTCTGAGGGAAGTCGACCCGGCCGATTACGACCTTCTGCTCGTGCCCGGTGGCACATTGAACGCCGACAGGTTGCGTCGGGAGGCCTCGGCGACGGACATCGTCCGCTCCTTCACGTCGACCGGACGCCCTGTAGCAGCCATCTGCCACGGTCCCTGGGCCCTGGTCGAAGCGGGTGTGCTCGAAGGTAAAAAACTTACCTCCTACCCGTCACTCAGGACCGACATCCGCAATGCCGGCGGTGAATGGGCCGACGAGCCAGTCATCAAGGATGACTCCGGCGGCTGGCCCCTCATCACCTCGCGCAACCCAGGTGACCTGGGGCCGTTCCTCCGTGAGATCGACGCAGCGCTCGACGTGAACGCTCACTGACCATTACTGGTCCTGCCGCTGCGCGGCTTCTACCAATAGTGCTTGCGACCGGCGACCGCGTGCCCCATCGATCCGAGGATCCAGAAGACAACCCCGATCACGGCGAGAATGATGCCGATTGTCCACAGGATGGAGATTCCGGTCAGGAACCCGATGACAAGCAAAATGACTCCGAGAACGATCACAGCGTGCTCCGATCTCGCATATGTGGTCATTTCCCACTGTGATCCCTGTATGCCGCATGGGCAACTGGTCAGGGACAGGGAGGACAAGCCCAGCTTCAAGTGACCCGTTGTCCGACGGTGACCGCTCTGAGATGGTCTCCCGGATTCGTCTGCCCCACGAGCCCACTCTTCAGACCGCTCCGAAGGAAGAGCGAGCGAGGCCATGTGGGGCACGAGCCGGCGCGGTCGCCTTCGTTTCCTGGTCGGCTCAGCCTGGGGCGAGCGACCTCGCGATGCGTCCTTGACGCATCACTGCACAGCGCGGCCACCAATCGTTGCGTGCAGTGATGGCGGTCCCCAGGCCGTTCGAGACAGCCCGAGATACGGTTGGCTGAGGCTGTATATCATGAAATGGCGCTTGTGAATGAGGCGCGGTAGCGAGTCGTCGTCTCCGATTCCGGAGAGGGAACATGGCCGCAGGCGAAGAGGACGGGACGGAGCGCGTCCGGCGCTCGTCCAGCAAGACGCCCGCCAAGAAGAGCGCCCGGAAAACCAGTACCGAACGGGCGAGCAGCCGGACGAGCGAAGGCGAGACGAAGCGCACGCCCCGGCGGCTCTCGGCACCGCGGGCCATGCGGTACGCGGCTGAGCAACTCCAGGAGCTTCTCGGCCGCGCCCCCGAGTCGGTATCCGCCTTGAAGCCGACGGAAGAAGGCTGGCAGGCCAACGTGGAAGTCCTGGAGCTGGAACGTATTCCCGAGACCACCAGCGTGATGGCGAGCTATCGAGTAACGCTCGACAAGGAGGGCGAACTGGTCGCATACGAGCGCACCCGCCGCTACACCCGAGGGCAGATCGACCCACGTGGCTGAAGCCGGGAAGGCCACGCAACACCGCATGAACGGAAACGGCCGCGCCAGGAGCCGTGAAAGGAGGCACCATGACTGTGGTGCCGCAAGGTGGAGGAACCATTTCCAGGGGCGGTGGGGGAGGGTCAGGGAATCTTTACGACATCCTCGAATTGATTCTGGACCGCGGACTGGTCATCGACGTCTTCGTGCGTGTGTCGCTGGTGGGCATCGAGATTCTCAAGATCGATGCCCGCATCGTCGTAGCGAGCGTCGACACCTACCTGCGCTTCGCGGAGGCCTGTAACCGCCTCGACCTGGAGTCAGGCCGAAAGGCGCCCTCCCAGCTGACCGACCTGGTGGGTGAAGTGACCGAGGGCGGGGCGCACGGCAAGACCAAGGGAGCCCTGGGCGGGGCCGCAGAAGTGCTGTCCGACGCACTCAAGGGAGGACATGACGACGAGGAGTCCGAGGAGAGGCGCAAGGAGCCCGAGGAGAGGCGGGAGCGGCCGAGGCGTCGGCCTGCCGCCCGACGCCGTGAGGAGTGAGCCATGGCCGTATACGTCTACTCCATCGTCGCGGCCACCCATCCGCAGCGCCTGGACGACCTCGACGGGGTGGGGAACCCGCCCACGAACCTTCGCACCGTGGGGACGGACAAGCTGGCGGCGGTCGTCAGTGACGCCCCCGAGGACCTACGGCCCAAACGCAGGGACCTCGGCGCACATCAGGCCGTGCAGGAGCGGCTGATGGCCGATGGCACGGTTCTACCGTTGCAGTTCGGCTTCACCACTCAGGACGACGACGCCGTACGAGCGGTGCTGGAGGACCGCAAGGACGAGTTCACCGAGCGGCTGGGGGCGCTGGAGAACTGCGTGGAATATCACCTGAAGGCTGCCCAGAGCGAGGATGCCCTACTACGAGAGATCCTTTTGGAGTCCGACGAGGCACGCGGGCTCAACGAGGAGATCAGAAGCGGCAACAGCAGCCCGGACCTGTCGTTCGCCCTCGGCGAGCTGGTCTCCCGGGAAGTGCAGGAGCGGCAGGACCGGCTCGCCGCTGGAGTCCTCGATGCCCTGCGGGGGTTCGCACGGGAGGAACGTCCGTCGCAGGCGACGGGAAACGACTTCCTGAGCGTGTCCTTCCTGGTGCAGCGGGACAAGGAGCAGAGTTTCCTCAGCGAGGAGCGGGGTCTCGCCAAGGAGCTGGGGGAGGACTTCGACCTCAGGCTCGTCGGTCCGTTGCCTGCATACAGTTTCGTCTAGGGAGTCCCCATGGGACTGTTCACTCAACTCGCCACCCTCCCACTGGCGCCGGTGCGCGGCGTGGCCTGGGTCATGGAGCGTGTCGTCGAGACCGCGGAGAACGAGTACTACGACCCCGCCCCCATCGAGCGAGAACTCGCCGAGCTCGAGCGGGCGCTGCTGGCGGGAGACATCGACGAGGAAACCTTCGACCGGCGTGAGGACGAGCTGCTGGACCGGCTGGACGAGATCAGGGCCCATGTCCAGGGCACCGATACCTGATCGCGGCAATGCCGCGGAGCCGGAGCGCTGCTACGCGCTCCCGTCGCAATGCCGGGACACCCAGGATAGAGGTGCAGCGCCGTGAACGAACCCGTCGCCAGGAGGATGGGCGACTTCCCGTCCAGGGCCACCCCTTACGGCAGTCAGGGGTCCTCGGCGAACCTCGCCGACATCCTGGAGCGGGTCCTGGACAAGGGCATCGTCATCGCGGGCGACATCCAGATCAACCTGCTGGACATCGAACTGCTCACCATCAAGCTGCGCCTGCTGATCGCATCGGTGGACAAGGCGAAGGAGATGGGCATCGACTGGTGGGAGCACGATCCTTCGCTGTCCTCACGCGCCGACGACGGCCACCGCTCACTCGCCGAGGAGAACAAGAGGCTGCGTGCGGAGATCGAGGCGATGCGCGAGGGCGGTGAGTTGCCACCGGCCGACGGCGAGGAGAGCGGCTCTGCGGCCCCGCGCCGCGCTTCACGTACCAAACGTGCAGCGCCCAGAGCCCGCGGCGAGAGGCGGGACGCACCATGACCGAAGCCATCACCTACGCGTACGCCGTCGCGCGGGATGCTGACGGATCGTTGGAGGAGGAGCTGTCGGGGCTATCCGGAGTGGCGAATGCCCCGGTGCATCTGGTGCGCGTGGAACAAGGTGACGATGTGGTGGTCGCCGTGAGCGCGGTGCCTGAGCAGGACTTCCAGGAGGCCGAGCTGCGCGCGCATCTCGAGGACCTGGACTGGCTGGAGACCGTCGCCCGCGCACATAACCAGGTGATCGACGCGTTGGCCGCTCGTACCACCGTCCTGCCACTGCGTCTGGCGACCGTTTACCTCGACGACGAGCGAGTGCGTCTCATGCTCCAGGCCCGCCGCGAGGCATTCGCCGGCCGACTGACCGCCCTGGCGGCGCAGGTGGAGTGGGGCGTGAAGATCTATGTCGAGGCGCCCGAGGCAGCCGCGAGTCCGGCGGACCCACCCATGGAAGCGGGCCTGAGCCCGGGACGGGCCTACCTCAGCCACCGCAGAGCACAACGACATGCCCGCGAAGACGTCTATCGGGGAGCCTCACAGGCAGCCGAGCGGATCGAATCCGCAGCCCGTGTCCATGCAGTCGACCGGGTCCAGCACCGGCCGCAGCAGGGCGAACTCGCCCGCGAGCCCGGAGAGAACGTCATCAACGACGCGTACCTCGTGCCCCTCCGGCATGGTGAATCCTTCCGCGCCGACGTCCTGCAGGCAGCGGAGGGATTTCCAGGGGTGCGCGTCGAAGTCACCGGGCCCTGGGCCCCCTACTCCTTCGCCACGCCGGCCGACGTCGAGCCGATGAAGAGGGTCGTCCCGTGACGGCGCCGGGCAGGTCGCAGGCCATATCGGCGGAACCGCTGGCGGAACGCCAGATCGCGCTGATCGACCTGCTGGACCGACTACTCAGCGGAGGTGTGGTCCTCACCGGTGACATCGTGCTGTCCATCGCCGATATCGACCTCGTACGCATATCGCTGCGCGCGCTGATCGTCTCCGTCAGCGAAGAGAATCCATCCCCGTGGCATGCCGTTTCAGCACCCGCAGGAGACAACGATGACAGGTGAGGACCACGCGCCCGGCAACCGCTTCGACGAAGTCGCCGACGCCGCCACCCGCGCCTTCCGCCTGCTGCCTGCGCCGCCGCAGGATGTCATGACCTGTGGGCGTGCGGACCGCAGGCCGGCGCAACGGATCACCACCGACCCCGACACGGTGGAACGAGATCTGATGAAACTCGTCCTCACGATCGTCGAGCTGCTGCGACAGCTCATGGAACGTCAAGCCCTGCAGCGGGTGGACGCCGGAGGCCTCACCGAGGAGCAGGAGGAGCGCCTGGGAGAAACGCTGATGATTCTGCACGATCGTATGATTGAACTCTGTGCTCGATACGAGCTTTCCATGAAAGACCTCAATCTTGATCTCGGGCCTCTCGGGACTTTGCTGCCACCCACCGAATGACCGTGAAGGAGCACGACATGGACATCGGGAAGAAGACCAGGAGCATCGGAAAAATCATCGAGGGAAAGACCAAGGAAGTGACCGGGAAGGTCGTGGGCAACAAGAGTATGGAGAAAAAGGGAAAGGCTGAACAGGTCAAGGGGAAAGTGAGGCACGCAATGGAGAAGGGCAAGCACACCTTCAAGCACTGAGGCCTCGAGCGCTGACAGTTGTGGTCCCGCCGCACTCCGAGCGACGGCGGGCAAGGCGGTGACGTCCGGCCCATCCAGTTGCTCAGCGGGGTGGGTGCAGATCGCGGGGACCGACGAAGGATCAGCTATTTGACAAGGCTGACGAGCGCAATATCGACGGCCGTTCCCTGATGAACAAGACGCAGCTTCGGAATGCTCTGGGCAGTGGACGCACCATTGCGTGTTCAGGCGACGCCCGGCAGCTGTTCGTGGACGGTGTCATTGCCGTCCACGCTCGCTTGAAAGGACGGCTGCGGAGCGGTGGCCGGCCCACTTGCGTTCGCGCCGTCCGACAGTCCACAAGACATTGCCGTGCCAAGGGCACTCCACAGAGCCGTCTGTGAGCCTGTGAGGCCTGCCGGGCCTCACTCGGCTCACTCCTCTTCTTCTTCTTCGTCTCCTTGCTCGTCGTCGTCCTCTTCCCAATCGCCCTCGTCCTCCTCGTCCTCTTCGTCCTCTTCGTCCTCGCCTTCCTCGTCTTCAGCCTCTTCGCTGTCGTAGCCCTCGTCTTCTTCGTCCTCCTCCTCGCCCGCTTCGTCTTCGCCTTCCTCGTCCTCGCCCTCCTCGTCTTCGCCTTCCTCGTCCTCGCCCTCCTCGTCTTCCTCGTCCTCGCCTTCCTCGTCTTCGGCCTCTTCGCTGTCGTAGCCCTCGTCTTCTTCGTCCTCAAGGGCGTCTTCGTGACTCCGTACGACCTCGCCGTCACGGATTTCGCCGCGCCAACCGTCCGGTTCTTCATCGGTGAGGGTTACGTAGCGCTGGAAGTGCTTGAGGTCCAGCCGGAGTCGCCGCCCCTGAGCGCGCCACAGATTGCCGGTCTTTTCGAAGAGCCCGGAGGCGTAGTACTCGACGACCAGAACAATGCGGGTCAAACCGGGCGCCAGTTCATGGAAACTGACCGCCCCCCGGGTCGATCCCTTGGCGCCGTCGGATGTCCAGACGATGCGTTCGTCGGGCACCTGCTCCTGGACGGTGGCTTTCCAACCGCGAGTCGACGGACCGACTTTGACCTTCCAGTCGCTGGTCGTCTCGTCGGTCGGCGAGACGCTCCGTACGCCCTTGGTGAAGCTGCTGAACTTCTCGTACTGCGTCCAGTGGTCGTAGGCCGTACGCAACGGCACCCCGACATCAATGACCTCGATGATGTTGGTGACCTTCTTGTCGCCCGATTTGCGTCCATGCCCGCCGCCGAGCGCTTCTTTGGCCTTCCCCAGGACGCTGTCCTTGGCGTGCTTCGCCGTCCCGGAGAGCGCAGCCTTGAGGGGGGAGTCGGAGTCACCTCCGAGGAGGGCGGATCCGACCTTGGAGAGTGATCCGCCGTTCTCTGCGACGTCGGTGAGCTGGTCCGTCACATCGATCAGCTTGTCGCCGGCCCGCTCGGCCAGATCCCCCACCCACGCTGTGAGATAGTCCGTGAGTTCTCCACGCAGCCGGTCGAGTCCCGAGTCCGCGTTGTCCTGTTCCGTCTTTGCCATGACCGGTTACCTCCGGCGCTCGTCGCGCGATGATGTCTTCTTGGCGCTCTTCCGGGCGGTCTTCTTCGCTGCGGGAGCGGCCTTCTTCCGTGCGGCGGTCTTCTTCGCAGGCGCCTTCTTGGCGGCACTCTTCTTCGCAGATTTGGCGGCGGTCTTTTTCCCCGGCCTCTTGGCGGTCGTCTTCTGCGTCGCGGTCTTTTTGGTTGCCGTCTTCTTGGCGGGCGCTGACTTCTTCGCGGCAGTCTTCTTAGCAGGGGCCGTCTTCTTGGCGGCGGTCTTCTTCGCGGCGGCCTTCTTGGTGGGTGCTGCCTTCTTCGTAGCTGCCTTACTCGGGGTGGCCTTCTTCGCGGCGGTCTTCTTCGCGGTGGCCTTCTTGGCAGAGGGCTTCTCCGCACCCTTCTTCGCAGGGGCTGCCCGCTTCGTCGCATCACGCCGGCCGGCGGCCGACTTGCCGGGCTTACGCTTCCGCGGCGCCGGTTTCGCAGCAGCTCGCGCAGTGCGCCGGCGTGGCCGTTCTTCGGGTTCCTCCTCCGGCTCCTCTTCTTCGGGCTCCTCTCCCTTTGGTTCCTCCTCCTCTTCTTCCGGTTCCTCCTCCTCTTCCGGTTCCTCCTCCTCGCCTTCTTCCTCTTCGGGCTCCTCTTCCTCCTCGTACTCGCCCTCCTCGCCTTCTTCCTCTTCGGGCTCCTCCTCCTCGTATTCGGCTTCCGGCTCCTCGCCTTCGTCGCGGGCGTACTCCTCCTCTCCCGCTTCCTCTTCTCCCTCCTCCTCTTCCGGTTCTCCCTCGCCGCTTTCGAGCTGGAGGGTGCGTTCCCGGAGTGAATCGGCGAGCGTCGTCAGCCGACGGTTGGCAGCGGCGGTGACTGCCTCTCGTCCTGCATTCATGACCTCCCCGCGCAGCTGCTCACCCAGGTCCGCAACCTGCGGGATCTCTCCGAGCTTGCGGATCCCTTGAGTCACGAGCTGTCGCGGTTCGAGCCCGAATTGACGCCCGGCAATATAGGAAGCCGCCGTAATTGCGAACCGGCCCTTCTTGGTGCGGCCCAGCACATAGCCTCCGGCCAGAGCTGCGGCGAGCAAGATCTTGTTTGCGTCATTCATGGGTGCGTCACCTTTTCATGGGCAGGCAGCCGATCGGCGTCTGCGCAGGGGGCCGCTACACAGCGGCATTGCTCCGCCATGTCCAGAGTTGACGGGTGCCCTGGCCCGCGCATCCCGAGCCGCCCACGAGGGCCTGGTGGCGACGCTGCAAAACAGGCTGATCCCGCCGTGTGAGGGGCGTCCGGGCGGCCCGCGGACCGTGCCGTGGCCGGAGGGCAGCGCCAGCAGGGATTCGTGTCTCTACAGCCCGCCATATGGGTCACCGCCGCCGAGCCTCTGGCCGCAGACGCTTCGATGCGGAAATCCAGGTGATGCGCGATCCTGATTTTGTGGAACTCGTCGGCCACAGCGGCGTACACCCGGCGGTCTGCAGGAATCGCGGCTACACCCTCCCGGCCGCCCGCAGCCGGAGTGGGCCGGCGGCATGCGCTTGTAGCCGGCCTCGTCGGGCACTCCTTCTCCCTCGCGGTGTCCCGCGAACGAGCCGGCGGGTCGAGGAAGGGAAGCATCATGCAGCTGCCGGAAGCCCGAGGAGAGGTGTCTGCCGCTTTGATCGAGGCGCTCGGCCGGGAACCGGGCCGGCGGGTCCTGCCCGACACGTCCCTGGTAGGGAGCGCCGATCCGTACGGCGACGATCTGCAGCTGGCCCTATATCTCTGTTACGAGTTGCACTACCGCGGCTTCGACGGGGTGGACGGCGCGTGGGAGTGGGATCCGGAACTGCTCAGGGTGCGTGCTGCGCTGGAGCGGGGCTTTCTGGCGGCCCTACGCGCTGACGTGCCGGTTGCCGAGAATGTCGGCAGCGCCCTGGACGAAGCCGTTCTGGAGCCGATGGACGCCGAGGGTGTATCGCACTTCCTGCGGGACGAGGGCGAACTGTGGCACCTGCGCGAGTACGCCGCCCAACGCTCGCTGTACCACCTGAAGGAGGCGGATCCGCACGTGTGGGTGATTCCGCGTCTGACGGGTCGGGCCAAGGCGGGAATGGTAGCTGTGGAGTACGACGAATTCGGTGCGGGTCGGGCGGAACGGATCCACTCGAAGCTCTTCGCCGACCTGATGGTGGATCTGCACCTGGACACCTCGTACGGGCGCTACCTCGACGCCGGATCGAGGCAGATGCTCGCAACCGTCAACCTCATGTCGCTCTTCGGCCTCCACCGCTCACACCGCGGTGCTCTGGTCGGTCACTTCGCCTCTGTGGAGATCACCTCCTCCCCGGGGTCGAGGCGCCTCGCGGAGGCATTGAAGCGAGCCGGTGCCGGGCCTTCGGCGGTCCACTTCTATACGGAGCATGTCGAGGCCGACGCTGTACATGAGCAACTCATGCGGCATGAGGTCGTCGCCGGTCTGCTGCAGTTGGAGCCGGATCTGGCACCGGATGTCGCGTTCGGCATCGCGGCCACCGGATGGTTGGAAGACCGGTTCGGAGAGCAGTTGCTCGGCGCCTGGAGCGACGGTGGGTCCTCACTCCGCGTGCCGCTGCTCGACACCGGCGGAGAGTGAGGGCTGTGCCGTGATCCTTGGCGGGCGCACGACGACGGCTAAGGGCTACGTGTTCCTGAGACCGGGCGGTGGTGGCGGCAAGGAGGGCACGACGATCGCGGGTGGCGGATTCGAAGGAGTGGGCACCTGAATGAGGAAGGGGAAGAATTCGATCTGGCCGCCCCTGTTCACCACCCGCTTCGAAACCCGGTAGCACACGATCGCGTTCGGATCACTCATGGCCGTGTAGCACTGAAGCGTCGACGGCGCGACCTGGGAATTCTGCGGTGCGGCGACAGAGACACTTGCTGATGTGCCGAATATGCCGGCCTCCAAGCACAGGGAAGCTGCCGCTGCGACAGTGATGGTCCGCAAGGTTGTCTTCTTCATGTTCATCAGCCCAAGGGCTAGGAGTGAACTGGACTGTCCCATCAGTGCGCTGGGGCCTTCGCCCACATTTTCTCATGCTTCGGCTGTGTCATCATTTCCCAACGCGCACCCGCGTACCCGTCTCCGGTAAATGGTCGCTGGAAGCAACTCCGAGCCGACCCCGTTGGTTGAATTCGGAGCAGATTTCAGTGCCTTCAGTCTTCGGAGGAATCGGAAAATCACAAAATGCGCCACGTCGAAGGGCGTAGACATTTCTCGCCTCACCGCTCCTTGTATCACTGGTGCTATCACCGGATGTCACAGCGGGAAGTTTTCCGCGCAGTCCTCGAGGCATCTTCTGGAACGTCCCTCCGCCGTGCGATGTACCGCATCTGATGCAGAGCGCTGATCCACCAGGGATTACGGGACAGCTCTTGCTCACTTTGTGGCGACCGCTCCGGCCACGCGGCCGCATGAAGCGCTGCGGGCACATCCGAGCGCGACCTGTCAGCGACATCCGCGGGCGTTGAGCCGGGCGGCCTGGCGTGTCAGGTGGTCGCGCTCGGCGAGATTAGGTGCCTTTTGGGCCGCCTCGGCGTACAGCCGTGCCGCCGTCGCCAGGTCACCGTCGCGCTCGTGGAGGTACGCAGCCACCGCGGCGTGGCGGGGCAGTGAGGGGGCCAGCGCCGCGAGTGCCGCCAGGCCGGCCCGTGGTCCGTCGGCCTCGCCGACGGCCACTGCGCGGTTGAGCCGGACGACGGGGTTGTCGGTCAGGCGTGTCAGCTCGTCGTACCACTCGACGATCTGCACCCAGTCGGTCTCCTCGGCGGTGGGCGCGTCGGCGTGGAGGGCTGCGACGGCGGCCTGGGCCTGGAACTCGCCCAGCCGGTCGCGGGCGAGGGCCGCCTGGAGGATCGCGATGCCCTCGGCGAGCGAGTCGGTGTCCCACCGGCCGCGGTCCTGCTCGGCGAGCGGTACCAGGCTGCCGTCAGGCGCGGTCCGGGCGGCGCGCCGGGCGTGGTGGAGCAGCATGAGGGCGAGCAGCCCCGCCGCCTCGGGGTGGTCGACCCGGGCCGCGAGCTGCCGGGTGAGCCGGATGGCCTCGGCGGCGAGGTCGACGTCGCCGGAGTAGCCCTCGTTGAAGACCAGGTAGAGGACGCGCAGCACGGTGGCGACGTCGCCGGGCCGGTCGAACCGCACACCGGAGACCGTGCGCTTGGCCCGGCTGATGCGCTGCGCCATCGTCGCCTCGGGTACGAGGTAGGCCTGGGCGATCTGGCGGGTGGTCAGCCCGCCGACGGCGCGCAGCGTGAGCGCGACCGCGGACGACGGCGTCAGCGACGGGTGGGCGCACAGGAAGTAGAGCTGGAGCGTGTCGTCCACCGCGGGCGCGGGTCCGGGGCCCGGCTCCTCGTCGATGAGGTCCTCACGACGACGGCGGGCGGTATCCGCCCGCATCGCGTCGAGGAACCGGCGCCAGGCCACGGTGACCAGCCAGCCCTTCGGGTCCCGCGGCGGATCGGCGGGCCAGACGCGGACCGCCTCGATCAGCGCGTCCTGCACGGCATCCTCGGCCGCCGCGAAGTCGGCTCCGCGGCGGACGAGGATGGCGAGCACGTTCGGCGTGAGGCTGCGGAGCAGGGCCTCGTTCATCGATGAGGTCACTCCGTGATGGTGGGCGGCGCGGACAGGAACGGGCGCACCTCGAGCCACTCGTGGATCGGCTTCCCGCCCGCCCCAGGGGCGGCGGACAGTTCCCCGGCCAGTTCGACGGCGCGCTCGTAGCCGTCGACGTCGATCACCATCCAGCCGGCGATGAGGTCCTTGGTCTCGGCGAACGGGCCGTCGGTGACCGGCGGGCGCCCCTCACCGTCGTACCGGACCCACGTCCCCTCGGGGGCGAGCGCCTGTCCGTCGACGAACTCCCCGGTCTTCTCGAGCCGCGCCGCGAAGTCGTGCATGTACTGCATGTGCGCCGAGATCTCCTCCGGCGTCCACTGGTCCATCGGCGCGTCGTTGACCGGAGCCGGGGCGCCGCGGTAGTGCTTGAGCAGCAAGTACTTGGCCATCGTGTTTCTCCTCGGTGCTGGTGCGACCCATTGTGGTCGCGCTCACCCCGGGGACGGAGCCAGTCACAGGTTCTCGACATCGCCGTCCGAATCGCCGTCCGATTTTTTTCTGGGTCTCGTAGGCGGCCTGATGAGTCCACTCGCGGTGTCCGGGTCCACGGCGCGGCGCCGGCGTGAGACGGAGTGAGGCCTTCCAAGATCAGCAGTGACCGAGCAACCCAATCGAGGGAAGGCCTCGGGTGCGTCACTGTGCACGACTTCGCGCCGCCACGGGGTGGGCTCAACAGCCGGGCAGTGGAGCGGGCGGTCAGCCTGGTGAGGCTCGACGACATCATGGTGTCGGCCATCGCACGGCGGCTCGGGTGCTCACCGGGAAACTGCTGGAACGCGGTCGAGAGGCGCGCCGAGACCTCGATCGGCATCAAGGAGCTCGCATCGGGGGTGAAGCCCATCGGGGTGGACGACTCGTGTGGGTTGCTGTCACCGAACCGGCGTGTACGACAAGAGGCCGATTTCCGTCGTACGCTGCATCGCGCACGCGATGGACAGGAGGCCGAGGTGGCCGAGACGACGCTGGCCGAGGTGATGGCCGAGCTGGCCGGGCTCGAGGACCCGAAGACACGCGAGGTGAACGAGAAGCACGGTGACGATCATGGTGTGAACCTCGGCAAGCTGCGCGCGCTCGCGAAGCGGCTGAAGACGCAGCAGGAACTCGCGAGCCGGCTCTGGCAGACGGATGACACCGCGGCAAGACTGCTGGCGATCCTGATCTGCCGCCCGAAGGCATTCGAGCGTGACGAGTTGGATGTCATGCTGCGCGAGGCGCGCACACCCAAGGTGCACGACTGGTTCGTGAACTATGTGGTGAAGAAGAACCGGCACTCCGAGGAGCTGCGGCTGGCCTGGTCCGCCGATCCGGATCCAGGGGTCGCGAGTGCCGGCTGGGCCCTGACCACCGAACGCGTGGCGAAGAAACCGGAGGGCCTCGACCTCGCAGGACTGCTCGAAGTCATCGAGGCGGAGATGAAAGACGCCCCGGATCGTCTGCAGTGGGCGATGAACCACTGCCTGGCTCAGATCGGGATCGAGCACGCCGAGTACCGCACCCGCGCAATCGAGATCGGTGAGCGTCTGGCGGTGCTCAAGGACTACCCGACCTCCCCGGGCTGCACGTCTCCGTTCGCGCCCATCTGGATCACCGAGATGGTGCGCCGACAGCACGACAAGTAGGAAGGTGTGCGCACACGTGGCGCCCGCCGTCCGGCCCGCAACTCTGACGGACCCGCAAGGCAGGCACGGGTTCTGATCCCCAGGATGACTCACCTTGCCTCCATCCTCGGGCCGGTGACCTGAGGACGGTGGCCGCGAGGAAGCAGCCGTTGCGGCAGAGAGGCTATCCGACCAGTGTCTGGGTGCCGAGGACGGCGAGGAGCTCCAGGCGTTCGCTGTCCTGGGTGCCGGGCTCAGCCGTGTAGATCATGATGCGCAGGTCGCTGCCCGCCACGCTGAGCACATCGCAGTCCAGCGTCAGGGAACCCACCTGCGGGTGATCGATGGTCTTGCTCGCAGCCTCGTGCTGACCCAAGGCGCCCGCATCCCACAGTTCGGCGAACCGTTCGCTGTTCGTGCGCAACTCTCTGACCAGGCGCCGCAGTTGCTGATCATCCGGGTACCGGCCGGCAGTGGTGCGCAGGTCGGACACCACCGCGGTCTCCATCGCGCGCCGGGACTGCGCTGTGTAGCGGACGCGATCACCCGAGCCGAGGAAGGCGCGCCATGCACCGTTGCGCTCCCGGCCGTGCCGCTCGCCCATCAGCGCCGTGTACAGGGGGTTGGCCAGCAGCTGCGTCCACGCCGCGTCGAAGACCGCGACGGGCGTCCCGGTCAGCCGGTCCAGCATCCGGTGCACGCTCGGTGTGATGAAGGCGGGCACCGTGCCCTGCCCCGGGGGTACGAGCCCGGCGACATGGAACAGGTGCTCGCGCTCGGCCGTGGAGAGGCGCAGGGCACGCCCCAAGGCCTCGACGACCTGCTCCGAGGGGTTGGTCGCCCGGCCCTGTTCCAGGCGGGTCACATAGTCGACCGAGATTCCGGCCAGTAGGGCCAGCTCTTCCCGGCGCAGTCCGGCCGCGCGCCGATGACCGCCCGCGGGCAGCCCGGCCGCCTCCGGGGAGACCCGGTCACGCCAGCGCCGCACCGTGCGCCCGAAATCCGTGCTCGCCATGTCACCACTGTGCACCGCCGCGCGCGGAACTTCCTGGTACCGGCAGTCCCAGGAAGACGGGACGCCTGGCTGCTCCCGACCATCAGCCGCAGCCTGTAGGCATGACAACGACATTGATCACCGGAGCGAACAAGGGTCTCGGCTTCGAGACCGCCCGCCGTCTCATCGCCGCGGGTCACACCGTCTACATCGGAAGCCGGGACGCCGAACGCGGGCGCCGTGCCGCCGAGCAGCTGGGCGCACGACTGGTCCAGCTGGATACCACCAGCGACGCGTCCGTAGCGGCGGCGGCGAGGTCCGTCGAGGCCGATGGAGGGCTGGACGTACTGATCAACAATGCGGGCATCGAGGAGAGGGGCGCCGGCAACGTCGTGATCGGTGCCGCGGGCGTGACCGCCGACATGATGCGGAACACGTTCGAGACGAACGTCTTCGGCACCGTGCGGGTCCTGCACGCGTTCCTGCCGCTGCTCGAGCGTTCCGAGGCCCCGGTCGTGGTGAACGTCAGCAGTGGCCTGGCCTCGCTGACCCGGCTCACCGCGACGGGTACCCCCTCGTACGCGTACCCTGGCGTGGCCTATCCGGCATCGAAGACAGCGGTCAATGCGATCACGGTGCAGTACGCGAAGGCGTTCCCGGCCATGCGGATCAACGCGGTGGAGCCCGGCTTCACCAAGACCGACCTGAACGGGAACACCGGAGTCCAGAGCGTCGAGCAGGGCGCCGAGATCATTGTGCGTATGGCACAGGTCGGCCCCGACGATCCCACAGGAGGCTTCTTCGACGCCGAAGGCACCCTGCCCTGGTAGGGCCCGCACCAGCCGCCATCACCCCACCCCGCCGCGCCCGCCCCGACATGCCCGGCGGGGGTGGGCGAGGCCTCCTCTCCATCGAGATCACAGCCTGCGCGTCACGGACAGCCGGCCGGTGCTACGCGGCGGGCTCGGCGGTCCAGAGGATGTGCGGAGGCATCACCCGTGCGCACAGCGGGTTGCCGCACGGGTCGGTCAGCCCGAGGCGTCCGACCAGCAGGCCGTCGTGTGCGGCGGCGGCGAGTACGTCGGCGGGGACAGCGTCGAGCATGAGCTTGGCGCGGCGGAACATCGCGAAGGTGCCCGACTCGTCGACCGTGCCCCACGACAGGTAGATGAACCGGTGGCCCAGACGGTCCTGCACATAGGGGCCTTTCACCTCGGTTCCGGTCGGCGAGGAGATCGCGGTGCACTCCAGGGTCCACGTCGCGGACGCGGCGTCGGCGGGCTGCGGGTCGAGGAGTTCGGCCGGACGGTCGCGGCGTTGCACGGCGACGTGGATGTTGCCGTACGCGGAGACTTTGGCGTCGGCGGGGGCCGGGCAGGTGCGACCGGGCAGGTCGACGGCGTCGATGCGGATGTGCATGCCGGACATCATCCTCCATCTCTCGTGCCCGGCGCGTTGCAGCTTCGACGGCCAGGTCTCCGATGCTCGTGCCGGCTCGGATTCCGTCAGGATCGAGCCACAGGCGGGACCGTCCCAGCGCCCTCGGTACGGGTCCGCGTCGCCATCGGCGCAGCCCGCACCTTCGCCTGGCTGACCGACCTCGGCGACACCTGGACCCTCGCCACCGTCCCCGCGCAACCGCGAAGGGGCATCCCCCGCCCGGGACACCCCTCCATCGACAAGATCTTCAGGACACCTCTAGACGGTGCCGTTCTCCCACCACCAGGCCCGGCCGAGGTCCGCCCGGCTGTCGACGTGCTGGTGGTCCGCGGTGTAGGTCTCCAGGCCGGAGAAGCCGGAGGTCTCCGCCTTCTGATAGACGGTCTTGTTCGGCACTCCGGGGACGGCAAGATCGGCGGCGGTGCCGTACAGGTGCATGCTGTCACTGGCGCCGCCGACATCGGCGTTGTGCGCGATGCTGCGGAAGCCGGAATTGACCGTGATGGGGACGTTGCCGAGCTTCTTGCGCAGCGCCTCCAGCTTGTACATCGCGCGGCGGACGTTCTCCTTGACGTCGGTCGCACTCAGCTTGCCGCCGGAGAAGGTGCCGCTGATCCGGTCGGTGAACTCGCTGAAGTCGAAGTGCACGGTCGAACCGTCCGACTGCTCCAAGGCATTGAGCTGCGACTGGGTCGCGGGCCCGGCGCTGCCGTCGGCGGTCAGCCCGTAGGCCGCCTGGAACCGGCGGACCGCCGCGGCGGTGCCGGCACCGAAGTTGCCGTCGATCGCCACGCGGGTCTGGCCGGCACTGTCCGCGGCCCACCCGGCGACTCTGATCTGCAGTTCGGTCACGTCGGCGCCGGTGGCTCCCTGGTTCAGGGTGCGCGACCAGGAGTACGCCTGCGCGGTCCCCGACAGCAGAACGGGGCCGAGTACTGCACCGATACCGGCGGCCAGCGTCCCGCGCAGCGCCATACGCCGGTCGAACGAGTGCGGAAAGCGGGATAGGGAGCGGGAAGGAGCCATCTTCGTCCTTTCACGGACCTGTCGCGGTGCAGTGGATGACGCGAACTGCGCCAGTGTCACGGACATGCGGGTGCGGCGGAAGAGCGCCGTTGCCGACATCGCTCCCGCCGGCGTCCGTTGGTACCGGTTCCTCCGGAGCCGCGACAAAAAGCCGTCAGGGTCGGTGACTTCCAGGGCGGTATTTCCCATGACGGACGGGGCTGCGGTGGATCGCGATGATGGCGGCGTCGTCGCCCAGGCGCCCCCCGACGTAGGCGAGGAGGTCGCGTCGCAGGTGGTGCAGGAGCGCCTCCGGGGGGCTCTCGGTCCACTGGGCGGCGCGTTCGGCGAGCGGGTAGAAATCGCCGCCTCGGTCGCGCGCTTCGATGACGCCGTCGGTGAAAAGGAGGAGGGTGTCTCCGGCCTCGAAGGCGAACACGTCGACGGTGTAGCCCGCCGGCCCCATGTCGCCGATCCCCAGTGGGGGCGCTGGGTGCCGACTCGGGACGGCTTCCGCGTGCCCTGGGCTGAGCAGCAGGGGCGCAGGGTGGCCGCAACTGGTCATCCGGCTGACGGGGCCCTCCTCGGGGATCTCCAGCAGCAGCGCTGTGACGAAGCGTTCCCCGGCGTCGACCCCGTCCTCCGGCTCGAAGTCGGCGTGGTAGCGGGTGACGCTCTGATCGAGGGCTGCGGCCAGTGCGGGCAGGCCGGTGTGCCTGTGGGCAGCCTCACGGAAGGCGCCGAGCAGGAGGGCGGCTTCTTCGATGGCGGCCAGGCCCTTGCCTCTCACGTCGCCGATCATCATGCGGGTTCCGCCCTCGATGCGGGTGGCCGCGTACAGGCAGCCTCCGATCTGGGCCTCGTCCTCGGCGGCCAGGTACAAGGAGGCGATCCGCAGGGGGCCGATACGGTCCGGGAGCGGCCGCAGCAGCACCTTCTGGGTGGTTTCGGCCACCGAGCGCACCCGGGCGAGCTGTCGGATGTGCCGCTCGCGTATCAGGCAGAAGAACACGGTCAGGGCGGAGAGGATCGCGAGGGCGGCGATTTGCACCAAGGCGTTCCGGGAGGTCAGGACGCCGGAGCTCAGGGCGATGAATGCCTGGGCCGCCACGGCCAGGAACCCGACCACTCCGGTCAGTACGGGGCCCTCGAACGAAGAAGTGATCGCGGGCGCGATGACCAGCAGCGGCCCCAGATAGATGTCTTCCGGCAGCAGGATGTCCACGGTCGCGATCACGACGATGAGCGCGACGGGAATCGCCAGGAGCGCATGGCCCGGCCGCCATGACTCCCGCAGACCTGTGACACCTTCCCTTAGGCCCACGTCTTCCACAGTGCACCGCCCCGGGGCCGCTGACGAGTCGGCCAGGAGCGATCGATCAAGGGCGAGCCCGGAGGTTGCGCGTCGCGCACCGCACTCAGTACCGGCGCTCCGGCGGAAGGCACCGACGGGATCGGTCCTGCACGGCCTCTGTGAGGAAGTGACCGACCGCGCCATCGCGGAGATCATCGGCTACGACGTGAACGTGCCGGAGCGTCGTCGGCCGGCGCCTGGGTTGCCGGGGGGCGGCGCCGTCGTGACCGCAGCCGTGGCGGGTGAGCTCGCCGCCATCGTTGGCGGTGCGCCCCCTTCGGATTGCCAGGTGGACGGAAGGAATTCGTGTCGCCGCAGCCACCCCGCGTACCGCACGGATCCACCGCCGTCCGTCAGACCTTGCGCCAGCGGGCATTGGCCCAGGAGAAGGCCCCGAACGCCGAGAGGCCGACTGCGATCAGTACCAGCAGCCAGGGCCCTGCAGGGGTCTCGGTGAAGGAGCGCAGGGTGTCGTCCATGCCCTTGGCCTTTCCGGGCTCGTGCTGGACAGCTGCCGCGACAGCGAAGACGCCCGCGACCGCGAAGACGACGCCCCGGGCGGCGCCGCCGAACATCCCGAGGAAGTCGATCACCTTGCGGGCCTTCTCCGACATCTCGAACATCTTGAGGTGCTCATGGAACTTCTGCATGATCGCCCTCACCGCGATCCATACTCCGGCCGCGGCCACGGCGATACCGGCGACGGCGACGATCCACTGCCCGCCGGGCCAGTCCAGCGCTTTCGCTGTGACGTCCTGGGAGTTCTTGTCGGAGCTGCCGCTACCGCTGCCTTTGTCTCCGGCAGCGTAGGACAGCACGGAGTACGAGACGAATCCGTAGAAGACGAAACGGCCGGCGGCCATCGCCCTCTTACTCGCCTTCTTGCCGTCCGGGCCCGCCTGCCCGAAAGCGGCTTCGGACAGCCGCCACAGTGCCATGCCCGCCAGGGCCGCGCCGAGCAGCCAGAGCAGAAGGGTGCCGAAGGGCTTCTCGGCGATCTCGGCGATCGCACCCCCGCGGTCCGCCTGCTTGCCACCGTCGTCGGAAAATGCGATCCGAAGCGAGAGGATGCCTATCAGTACGTAGATGACCCCGCGGGCGACGAAGCCCGCACGGGCTGCAGCCGAAACTGCCGTGCTGTTCGCCGCGCGTCGGGCGTGCATGCGTCCGCGTGCCTTCACCGGTCCAGTTGCCATGCTCACCGTGTGCCCCCATGGGGGTATGCGATTCCTCGAACCGGTTTCGATGGGGGTCGCCATCGGAGTTCGAGAGGCGTGGGGCACCATCCGCGGCCGCGTCGTCGCGCTCGGAGAACGTCAGGGCAGGGTCAGGATGCGGGGGCCCCGGCGGTGATGGCGACGGTGTGCTCGATGTGGGCGGCCCTGCTGCCGTCGGTGGTGCGCAGGGTCCAGCCGTCGATATCGGTGCGGTAGGTGTTCTGCCCGCCCGCCATGAGCATGGGTTCGATGGCGAGGACGAGGCCGTGGCGGAGGGGGAAGCCACGGCCGGGGCGGCCGCGGTTGGGGACATGAGGGTCTTCGTGCATGCGGCGGCCGATACCGTGGCCGCCGAAGTCGGCAGGCATGCCGCAGCCCGCCTTACGGGCGACGGTGTCGATGGCGTGGGAGATGTCGCCGATGCGACTGCCCGCCTGGGCGGCGGCAATCCCGGCGTCGAGCGCTTGCTGGGTGGCGTCGATCAGATCGAGGTCGTCGGGGCGTGGCGTTCCGACGGTGAAGGTGATGGCCGCGTCGCCCGTCCAGCCGTCGAGCTCGGCACCGCAGTCGATGCTCACCAGGTCGCCGTCGCGCAGCCGGTGACCGGTGGGGATGCCGTGCGACACAGCGTCGTTGACGGACGCGCAGATCACGGCCGGGAAGGCGACCGGGGCGAAGGACGGCCGGTATCCGAGGAATGGGGAGCGGGCTCCGGCCTCGGCCAGAACTGACCGGGCCGCTTCGTCCAGTTCTTGCAGGGACACCCCCACGCCAGCTGCTTCTCGGACGGCGGCCAGGGCACGGCCCACCACACGTCCGGCTTCCCGCATCGCGTCCAATGCGGCATCGGTCTTGATCTCCACCATGTGCTTCTCTCCCTGCAGTACATCGACCCAATACTTATACCGGTATTAATATCACGGTCATGGTGTGGACTGCTCGGACACCGCGCTTCGGCGTCTGTGGCACGACCAGGGCTTCGGCCAGGTCTTCAAGGGCCTGGCGCTGGGAGGCGGGGGCACCGGGGAGCGGCCAGGTGCAGCGCTCCCACGTCGGGCTTTCTTGGCCGTCCGGCCCCGTGGAGTACGGCGCGCGTACACCCGCCGTACGGACGACTTCGGCAGCGTGCGGGCATGAACGGAGAGCGACTGTCGTCGGTGGACGAGCTCATGGCACTGCTGGCCGACTGTGAGGGTGCCTGGGACACCCCGGACCGCTCCGGCGACCCGGTGGACATCCTCGACCATGGCCTGCAGGTTGCGGCGGTCCTTGCCGAGCGCCACCCCGACGACGAGGAGCTGCAGGTCGCCGGTCTCGTTCACGACATCGGCCACCACCTGCTGCCCGGCGACGAGGCCGGCCACGGCGAGCACGCCGCGGCAGCCGTCGTCGGGCTCCTCGGCGCCCGGGTCGCCCGCCTGGTCGCCCTCCACATCCCCGCCAAGCGCTACTTGGCCGCCACAGACGCGCATCTGGTGCTGTCCCCGGAGAGTGCCCGCACCCTCGGCTGTCAGGGCGGCGTCATGACGTCGGAGGAAGCCACTGCCTTCGAGGTGGACCCCGACTCCACGGCGGCTGTCGCGCTTCGCCGCGCCGACGATGCGGGCAAAGTCGTGGGCCTGCGCGTGCCAGGTCTGGACTGCTGGCGTCCAGTGGTGGAGCGCGTGGCCACGGAAGCGGCGTGAGACGAGGCTGCGTAGGACTCGTTCCCGAGGTCACTCGAAATCGGGCCCGGCCGTCAGCGTCTCTGCCGACTCTGACCTGCAAGTACCGCTAGAACTTGGCAGGTTCGAAGAGGTGGCGGGAATTCGGTGGGAAAAAAGAGCACTGCAGGGCACGTGGCGGCGAAGCTTCGATGACCTCTGTAGGACGAGCTTTCGCGTCGGTCGTGGATGGGTGGCGTATCGCCCCCGTAGCCGCAGGCAGTTGTTCGGGCGTGGGGGAGGGATGAGGACTCCGTCCGCGAGGCGTTCGCTGAGGCCCGCGTGGCCACGCTCCGGATGTGCTCCTCAAATCCGGAGGGACAACCTCGTGAATCCCCGCTCCGCCCTGGTCCTGATGTGCCACGGGAGCCGATCGCAAGTGGGCGTCAGATGAGGGGCATCGACTCGACCCATCCGGCGCGCCAGGCGGGCGCAGCGAACGGATCCGCGAAGTACTGGGTCTCGTGGGCGACCTTGTCGTCGCGGAATTCCATGATGCTGATAGTGGATGCGGGTTTCCCGTCGTAGTCGATCACATATTCGGTGATCCAAAGATCCCCACTGCCGAGAATCCGACGAATGGTAAAGGTGAGCTTGGCCGGGTGGTTCGAGCGCAGCGCTTGTAGATTGCGGCGGCCGTGGATGCGCTCACCCGACTGGGGATAGTCAGTGATGACGTCGTCGTGATAGATCTCGTGCTCGGCATCTTGGTCCCCGGCAGCAGACGCTGCCCAGTGCCGGTCCAGCGCCGCTCGGGTCTCCTGGTCTCCCATTGCGTTCCCTCCGATCACAGAAGTGTCGGACGAGATCCATTCCGGTCTCCCGGCCTTCTGGGAATCAGCGTAACCCCGGCAGCGGTGGCCGCCCCGTGCACTGTCGTGCCGTCCAGGGCGTCTGTCGAATGTGCGGTCGCAGCCAAAGTTCCCCTTTCGGTACACGCCCTGCTCGCCCAATACAACGCAAGGGGCATCGAATGTCCGAAGCCTCTTTCTATTCCTCGCCTGGCCCAGGCGGTCCACCACCTGCTGAGGTGCTCGTCAGCTGCTGGTACAGCTCCCAGGTGGCACGTTCCACCCAGTTGTGCTGCAGCTTGCCGTCCTCGCGCACCGCCCAGACGGCAGTTCCGCTGAAGGAGATCGGCTTCCGGTCCGGCTCCGTGCCCAGAAGCCCGTTGTTCCTTCCGTGCACGATCCACCGAGAGGCCACCCGGCTCCCGTTCTCGTTCTGAAAGGATTCGACGACTTCGAGCCTCAGGTCGTGGACCTGGTCCAGGAAGGCGGCGACCCACGCCTTGAATTTCTCCCGGCCTTCGATGGATCCGCCGGGGTTGGTGATGACGAAGTCCTCGACGACGAAGTCGTCTATCTTGTCGGGGTTGTGGCCGTTCCAGACCTCCTCCCAGAATGCTTCGACGATCTCCACGGAATTCCTGCGTGCCATGGGACCCACTCTCCAGACCTCTGAACATCATGCGCTGCTTCCAACGCACGCCCGGGTTCCCATCCGGCGCAGGCGGGACAGCCCTCACTCCTTCCGGAGGTACAGGGCTTGCGTCACGCCGCTTCGTACCGGTGGGCCGGGCCGCCGTGCCATTCGATCCACTGCGGGTCGTCGAGGCAATGCTCGGCGTCGTAGACGCCGGCACGCCGAAGCAGCTCGATCAGGGCGTGGTCGTCATGGACGAGGCCTACCATCTCATCGTTGATGGTGACCATCCGACCACCGGTCGGTGCAGAGTGGTGCACGACTATCGGGGCGCTCATCCGTCCAGGGTGCACCAGGCTCCCGATCGAGGCATCCCGAGCTGAGGGTTGCCGTCGCGCGTCTGGCCGACGGGCGGACGGAACGATCTGCGGGAACGTCGCTCGTCCTGACCGGATGCGGGCCTGGTTCGGCCGGCCACTGTGGGACATTGAGCGGTGAGCCTGGCCGGCAGCGACCGCGCCGAGCAGCGATCGAAGGGAAACTCGCTCGACCCGGATACTTCCTAGAAGAGACCCTGTGGGCATGGAGTTCTTCTGTTACCACCGCGACCGGCCCGGCTCCGTAGAACTGCGCGACGAGCTGTTGGAAGACCATTGGTCCTACATGGACCGGTACGCGAAGGAGATGATCGCCCGCGGCCCGACCCTCGCCGGCGACACACCGACCGGAAGCATGCACATCGTCGACCTGCCCGATCCCGCCGCCGCCCGCGCGTTCGCCTTCGATGAGCCCGGCTACCAGGCGGGCGTGTACCGGGATGTGCTGGTGCGGCGGTGGCGCAACATGCTGAGGCGCACCATGTGGGACTTCCCCGGCGGCCGGACCGGTGGCAACCGGTACCTGGTGCTCGGCCTCGGCGCGGGGCCTGCCGCCGACCTCACGGTGCCGCCCGACAGTGACGAGCTGATCGCCTACGGACCGCTGCTGTCCGACGACGGCGCCACGTGGCTGGGTACCGCGGCGTTGGTCCGGGCGCCGAACCCGGACGCGGCGCGCGCTGCCCTGACCACGGACCGGTACGCCGACATCGAGGTGCACAACTGGCAGTTCGGCGGGCGGCCGTCATGACACGAGGGCGTCCAGGCCGATGTCGGGCCGAGCCCTTCGGATCGCTCAGCACCCTCGTGTCTCACCCGAACCCACCGACGCATCGGCCTCACGCACACCGGCGCCCTCGTACTTCGCGGGCTCCTGCGGGGGCGCACCGTTGAGCATCGTCAAGGAGTACATCGAGAACCAGAAGCGCCCGGTCTAGCGCTTCGCACCAGTCCTCGCAGGGAACTCCGCCGCTTCGCGGCTTCGGGCCCAAGATCGCATTCCTGCCCGGCCTGAAGGCCGGGATTCCCTGCGAAGATCAGGGGATGGATGATGACGACCCGTACCTGTGGCTGGAAGACGTTGAGGGTGAGGCCGCGCTCGAGTGGGTGGCCGAGCGGAACTCCGAGACGGAGGCCGAGCTGACTGTCGGCGCCCGGTTCGCTTCCTTGAAGGAGCGTCTGCGGGAGGTGTTGGACGCTTCGGACCGCATCCCGTACACCGTCCGTCGCGGAGTGTTCCTTTACAACTTCTGGCGCGACGCCGAGCACGTGCGGGGGGTGTGGCGGCGTACGACGCTGGAGCAGTACCGCAAGGACGCCCCGGAGTGGGAGGTCCTTCTCGATGTCGACGCGCTTGCTGCCGCGGAGGGCGAGAAGTGGGTGTGGGCCGGCGCGCGGGTGCGCCATCCCGCTTACGACCGGGCGCTGGTGTGTTTGTCGCGCGACGGTGGTGATGCGGTGGTGGTCCGCGAGTTCGACCTCGCCACTCAGGCTTTTGTCGAGGGTGGGTTCCAGGTCGGGGAGGCGAAGACGCGGATCGGGTGGATCGATGTCGACACCGTCTTCATCGGCACGGACTTCGGGCCGGGCTCGCTGACCGACGCCGGCTATCCGCGTACGGTTCGCAGGTGGCGACGCGGCACGCCGTTGGATGAAGCGGCCCTGGTCTTCGAGGGTGAGACGGGAGATGTGTCCACCTCGGGCTGGCGCGACACCACACCTGGTTTCGAGCGGGACTTCGTCTCCCGATCGCTGGACTTCTTCCGCAGCGAGGTGTACCTCCTGACACCCGACGCCAGGCTCGTCAGGATCGACGTCCCCGAAGACGCCAGTACCCATGTCCATCGGCAGCACCTGATCATCACCTTGAAGTCCGACTGGCTCGGGCAGAAGGCGGGCTCTCTGCTGGCGTTCGACTTCGACGCCTTCCTGGCTGGCGACCGCACCGCAGAGGTGCTGTTCAGCCCGGATGACCGATCGGCTCTGACCGGGCACTCATGGACCCGCCACCATCTGATCCTGGAGACGATGCGCGACGTCAGCACCCGCATCGAGGTCCTCACACCGACCCCCGTCGGGGGGTGGGCACACAAGCCGCTCGCGGATGTCCCCGCGCTGTCCGCCGTCACTGTCGTGGACACGGACCCGGACATCTCCGACGAGTACTTTCTGGAGGTGTCGGGGTTCTTGCAGCCCTCCGCCCTCCACCGCGGGCAGATCGGCGCCGACACCGAGATCCTTAAGCAGGCTCCGGCCCGCTTCGACACGGCTGGTCTGGCGGCGGAGCAGTTCTTCGCGACGTCCCAGGACGGCACGCGGGTGCCGTACTTCGTGATCGGCCCCGACCGTTCCCCCACCGGCCCAGGACCCGCCCTGCTCTACGGATACGGCGGTTTCGAGGTGTCCCTCACCCCCTTCTACGACGCGGTGGCGGGCCGGGCGTGGCTGGAGCGCGGCGGCACCTACGTGATCGCGAACATCCGAGGGGGCGGCGAGTACGGACCGGACTGGCACCAGGCCGCGCTCGGCGCGGACCGGCCGCGAGCCTTCGAGGACTTCGCGGCCGTCGCCGCGGACCTCATCGCGCGGGACATCACCACCCCGGGCATGCTGGGCGCCGCGGGGGGCAGCAACGGCGGCCTGCTCATGGGCGCGATGATCACCCGCTACCCGCAGCTGTTCGGCGCGATCGTCGCTCAGGTTCCTCTGCTGGACATGCTCCGCTTCCACAAGCTCCTCGCCGGCGCGTCCTGGATCGCGGAGTACGGCAACCCGGACAACAAAGCCGATCGCCCCCACCTCCGTGCGCTTTCCCCCTACCACCAGCTCACCGCGGACCAGGTATACCCGCCGGTGCTTCTGACGACCTCCACCCGTGACGACCGCGTGCACCCTGGCCATGCCCGCAAGGCGGCCGCACGGCTGCGCGAACTCGGCCACCCGGTCCTGCTTCACGAGAACACCGGCGGTGGTCACGCAGGTGCCAGCGACAATGAACAGTCCGCCCACAACAACGCCCTGATGCATACCTTCCTGTGGCGGCATCTCACCCGACCGGTTCCGCCGGCCTCCGGCTGACGGGACGCGAGTCATCCGGACCCAGGGGGAGCGTGCTGCGTCCAAGCCGAGCCCCGCGTTGCGTTTCCGTCGGCTGCCGCCGACGTAGCGTCCCGCAGCCGGCGGCAACCCGCGGGGAGGCAGGCACTGACGTGGCGTTCGACAGGCGTCCGATCTCAACTGCTGGGACCGCGACGGCTCCCCGGGGCCGGTGGCCGCCGGCCGTCGTCGATCAACTCGGTGGATGGGGAGCTCTGGATCGCTCGGCGGCCTCAGGGCTGTCCCGTAATCCCTGGTGGATCAGCGCGCGGCGTCGGATGCGGTGCATCGCAAGGCGGAGGGGCGTCCTCATACTGGATGTATTCGGGCGTTCCGACAACGCAGTGAGGTGCCGTAGCTGTCGTCGTGCGCCCGCCAGGGATTACGGGACAGCCCTTGCCCTCGTGTGCGCTCCAACTCGTAGCGTGCGTAGGCATGGAGAGCAGAGCGCTGGGAGACAGCGAGATCGAGGTCAGTGCGCTGGGATTCGGGTGCTGGGCCATCGGCGGTGAGTGGCAGGACGCGGACGGGAATCCCCTCGGGTGGGGCACCGTCGACGACCAGGAATCCATCGCGGCGATCCGGCGGGCGATGGAACTGGGGGTCACCTTTTTCGACACCGCGGACGTGTACGGCACCGGCCGCAGCGAGCGGGTACTGGGGCGGGCGCTCGCGGGCCGGCGGGACGAGGCGGTCATCGCCACCAAGTGGGGCAACGTCTTCGACGAGGAGACGCGCACACTGATCGGTGAGGACAGGACCGCCGCGTACGCGCGCCGCGCACTGACCGCGTCACTGCGGCGGCTGGGCACCGATTGGATCGACGTATACCAGCTGCATCTGGGCGACGTACCGCTGGACGAGGCGATCGAACTGCGTGAGGTCTGCGAGGACTTCGTACGGGAAGGGATCATCCGCGCGTACGCCTGGAGCACCGACGATTCCGGGCGAGCTGCGCTCTTCGCCAACGGGGAGCACTGCGTGGGCGTCCAGCACGCGTGCAATGTGCTGGTGGACGCGCCTGAGATGCTGGCGTTGTGCGAGCAGCACGGACTCGCGTCCATCGTGCGCAGCCCGCTCGCCATGGGACTGCTCACCGGCAAGCAGGGCTCTTCGGGCCGCGGCTCAGCGGGGGACATCCGTTCGGTGCCGCCCGCGTGGCTGCGCTGGTTCGACGAGGGTGGCGTGCCCGCAGCGCAATGGAGGGCGCGCGTCAACGCTGTACGGGACGTGCTCACCGCCGACGACCGCACGCTTGCACAGGGCGCCCTCGCGTGGCTGTGGGCACGCAGCCCGCGGACGGTGCCGATCCCCGGCTTCCGCAGCGTCGCCCAGGCCGAGGAGAACGCCAGGGCCCTCCAGCGCGGCCCGCTGTCCGAGGCCCAGCTGTCGGAGGTCGCTGAGCTGCTGCGGTGAGAGGGCTGCGAAGCGCCGTTGCGCGCGACAGGAATCAGGTGCAGTCACACCATGAGACCGAGCGGCCGGCATCAGAGCTTGCGGGTGTCGCGGGGCTCGGCGTAGGGCTCGTCGCCCGGAGGGAGGCCGCTGTCGATGGCACGCCCACGTTCGAGTTCGGCGTTGAACTCCAGTCCCAGCAGGATCGCGATGTTGGTGAGCCACAGCCAGATCAGGGCGACGATGGGGGTGGCGAAGGCACCGTAGGTCTTGTTGTAGCTGCTGAAGTTGGCGATGTAGAGGGCGAACAGCGCGGAGGCGATGAGCCAGATGACCACGGCCAGGACACCGCCGGGCACCACCCACCGGAATTGCCGCCTGACGTTGGGGGCGGCCCAGTAGAGCAGCATGATGATCAGAACGACCAAGATGAACATGACGGGCCACTTGGCGATGTTCCACGCGGTCACCGCGGTGTCCCCCAGCCCCAGGAACGAGCCCATCTTCCTGGCCAGTGGGCCGGTGAAGACGACGCCGACCGCGGTGAGGGCCAGGAGGATCACCACGGCCACGGTGATGCCGAAGCGGACCGGCAACGTCTTCCAGACCGGTCGGCCCTCGCCGATGTCATAGACGATGTTGGATGCCCGCATGAAGGCAGCGACATAGCCGGAGGCCGACCACAGCGCCAGGACGATGCCGATGATCAGCGCGAGCAGGGCCTTCCCCTGACCGCCTTTGAGCTGCTTCAGCACAGTGGTGAGGATGTCGCGCACGGACCCGGGCGCGATGTCGGAGAGGTTCTTGATCAGGGAGTCGATGGTGGCAGGGCCCAGCAGACCCAGAATGGACACCAGAGCCAGCAGGGCCGGGAAGATCGCCAGGACTCCGTAGTAGGTCAAGGCAGCCGCCCAGTCCGTGAGGTTGTCCTCCTTGAACTCCCGCAACGTGCGCTTCATGGCGCCCTTGAACGAACCGCCTTCCGCGGCGTCTTCCCGGGATGGACCGCTGGCATCGCCGCCGTCACCACCGTCGCCCTTGTGGGGTGGCCGGCCGGTGCCGCCGGCGTGGTCGACGCCGTTGACGCCAGGGTGTGTGTGGTCCGGCCCGTCAGAGGGTGGCGTTGCCATATGGACTCCTTCGCCCAGCGCCGGTGCTCGCGATGGCCGACGCGCTCAGGTGCACTCTGCTTCGCATGCATGCAACCCCGCTGCCTCCAGCAGGTGCGCAGCATGCAGCCCGCTGAAGCGGCCGAGAGGCCGCATCTCCATCACACTCACTGAGCTGGGTGCCGGCGACTGGATGGCGCCCATCCGGACCAGCCGGCCCCACCTACGTGGAATGGATCACCGACGAGCAGCGAGGCGGATGCGAGTCCGCCGAACGCAGGTGGGCCGGGGCCGCAGTATGGACCGGCGACCGTTGAGCGACCCACCGGTGTCCGGCATCGGCGGCTGACATCACAGCGGCGGACCTCGGTGGCCGCTCGAACGTCGCCCGACGTGTTCGGCCAGGCTGCCATGCCGATCAGGTTGTAGGTCGGCCGAGCAGCGAGCGGGGTCGCGAGTCCAGGATCGCTGCGGCCTCGTCGCTGATCGCGCGGACCACGTCAGCGGCCGGGCGTACGCCATCGACGAAGGTCGCCGACTGGCCGTAGATGATCTCGCTCGTGTCGGGGTCGGGCGGGGCCCCGAAAGGGTTGGCGCCTTCCGCAGGCCTGAATTCCTCCGCGCGGTCCCGCAGAGTTGATTCGCGCTCCGACCACTCGTCGGTGAACCGGTTGCGGCGGACGCGCTCGCCGATGCCGACCGGCCAAGGCAGCCCTGACACGATGTCGTAGGCCCGGGTCCACACGGTGTCGCCGCCGTCGCTCTCGACGATCAGGCGCTTGTGGACGTCGTGCACCTCGACCGCCTCGGGTGTGGCGAGGAATGCAGTGCCCAGCCAGGCACCGTCCGCACCGGCGGTGAGGACGGCCGCGAGCGTTCGTCCGTCGCCGATACCGCCTGCGGCCAGCACCGGGACATCGGGGTACCTCCGCACGATCCCGCTCAGGAACGGCAGCAGGCCCATCGTCCCGGTGTGACCGCCGGCCTCGTTGCCCTGCGCCACGAGAACATCGGCCCCCGCGGCAACCGCCGCCTCGGCGTCTTCGTAGGTCTGGACCTGGCACATCACCCGGGCTCCCGAAGCCTTGGCCCGGGCAAGCCACGGCTGAGGATCAGCGAACGACAATGCGACGACCTCCGGCCGCTCCGCCAGGGTCGCGTCGAACAGCGGCTCGGTGAAAGGGAGGAACGGCGTGATGAACCCGACTGCGAACGGCCGGTCCGTCGTGCCACGGATGGTCGTGATCTCCTCACGGATCCAGTCGGGCCCCTTCCAGGGATGCGTACCCCCGAAGCAGCCGAGCCCACCGGCGGCGGAGACCGCGGCAGCGAGTGTCCCGCCGCTGTGCAGGGCCATGGGCGCCGACATCACCGGATGGGCCAGACCGAACATATCGGTGAATCTCGTCTGCAACATGGACGAACGCTAGCGGATTGACGAAACGCCGATGGGTGGCATGCCAAGGGGGCTGTTGGATGCCTGGTCGCGTCGACTTCGCCCTGCCGCCAGTGCCCTGCCGCCAGTGCCCTGCCGCCAGTGCCCGGCGGGCCGGTCGCGGGCGGAGAAGCGCACCAGGGTTCCGTGAACATCGCGTTGGACAGGATCGCGCCGCCGACGGCGCCGGCGATCTGGGCCGGCAGACAAGAGCCGACCTCGCGGGCAGTCGACCCGTTTCGTCCGCTGGGCGGCCGGTCCACCGTGCGGCGAGGGTGACGACAGGATTGAAGTGGGTGCCGGTGAGCAGACCGAGCAGCGCGATGAGCACGGTCAGGCGGAACGCAGTTGCCCGCGAGTTGGCGAACAGTTGCCGGCCACGTCGCGGGACAGCCCGGTTGACTGAGTGCGGAGCCCACCACGACGGTCACCACGGCGGGCCTGCCGATGAACTCGGCTGTGACGCGGCGGCAGAGGGGCAATGGAAGTCGTCAGCAGGCGCCGACCTCGGTCGGCTGGGTGGAGGTCTGCAGGAGCGAGGACAGCCGGGCCAGCGCGACCGGCAGCACCCAGTAGTAGACCCAGGTCCCTCGCCGCTCGGAGCCCACCAGGCCCGCTTCCCGCAGCATCTTCAGATGATGCGAGATCGTCGGCTGTGACACGTCGAACGGCCCGGTCAGGTCACACACGCAGGCCTCGCCACCCTCGTGAGAGGCGATCAGCGACAGGAGCCGCAGCCGCACCGGGTCCGAGAGCGCCTTGAACGTGCGCGCCAGGTCGACGGCGTCCGCCTCGCCCAGCGGTTCGCGAAGCATCGGCGAGCGACACACCGCCTGATCGTCCTGCCCGAAAACCCGAATTTCTGATTTCGACATGCGTCTATATTGACGCTCGTCGATTCTGATGGCAACCTCGGGCTCGTCGATCTGTATCGATGGATGTCGATACAGAGTCAAATGAGGGAGACAGTCATGTCCCGCGTTCAGCTCGCCCTCCGCGTCGCCGACCTCGAAGGCTCGATCGCCTTCTACTCCAAGCTCTTCGGCACCGGGCCCGCCAAGCTCCGCCCCGGCTACGCCAACTTCGCCATCACCGAGCCCCCGCTCAAGCTCGTCCTCATCGAAGGCGAGGACGGCCAGGAGACCCGCCTTGACCACCTCGGTGTCGAGGTCGAGTCCGCCGACCAGGTCACCGCGGCCACCGGCCGACTCCAGGAAGCGGGCCTGGCCACCTTCGAGGAGAGCGACACCTCCTGCTGCTACGCCCTCCAGGACAAGGTCTGGGTCTCAGGCCCCGGCAAGGAGCCCTGGGAGGTCTACGTGGTCAAGGCCGACGCCGAAACTCTCGGTAAGAGTGCCGACAGCGCACCGACCGCCTGCTGCACCTCCGACGAGCAGGCCGAGCCCGTGGCCACTGATGCAGGATGCGCCTGCGGCAGTTAGTGCAGCCACCAGATCGCATCGTCGACGGGTGGGCTCCCACGTCGAGTCCGGACGCGCTTCGGTGGTGGCGTCGGGCCCGGCAGGACGTGTGTCGGTCGCGACCACTGAAACGTGCCGACCGGTCACTCCGACATCCGCAACTGACATCAACCGCGGCCCGCACCGGCGGTGCTGGGCGGGCTCGAGCGGGCTTGCAACCCCGGACCGGAGCTGCCACAGCGGGTGCCACGCCCGAAACTCCGAGAGCGGATGCCATTGCGCCACGGAGTACCGGCCCGGCGCCGCCTCGGGGCCGTGGAGGGGCGTTCAATGATCAACGCTGACAACTGCCCACAACTCGGCAGCAGTTCACAGCGTTGATCGACTACGTGACCGCAGTTCAGGAACCCGGCGTGTCACTTCTTCGGCGGCGTGGCTGAGCTCTACCGGAACCGTCACAGGTTTCTCTAACCCATCGAGGCCGGCGCGGGCACACGCCGCCTCTGCGGGCTGTGAGCTTCCAGGGAACTCCGGCCTCTGGGGCGGGTACCGCCTGCGGCAGCGCTGCCCGCCACCGGGAATGAGGATCAGTCAATTCGACGGCGTTGCACACCTGTCCTTGCATACGGCAGCTGAGCGCAGGGCCGGATCCCACCCCGTGCCCCTGTGCTGATCCGGCGGGATGACCAAAGGGCTAGAGCCAGTCGCGGTGTTTGAAAACCACATACAGACCGACGCAGACCACGGCCATCAAGGCGATGGCGAAGGGGTATCCGAGGACCCAGTGCAGCTCGGGCATGTGGTCGAAGTTCATGCCGTAGACGGTACCGATGAGGGTGGGCGCGAAGAGAATGGCCGCCCAGGCGGAGACCTTCTTGATCTCGTCGTTCTGGGCGTGGCCGGCCTCGGCCAGCTGCTTCATCTCTTCGTTCTGGGCCTGATTGACCAGAGTGGCGTTGACGGTGAGGATGTCGCCGAGCATCTCCCGGAAGCTGTCCACGCGCTCGACCACGGTGGTGTCGTGGTCGGCGACGTCACGGAGGTAGCGCTGAAGCTCCTCGTCCGTGCCGTACTTCTCGAAACCGGCCTCGAGCCCGCGCATGATGGTCAGGAGCGGCCGGGTGGCGCGCTGGAACTCGACGACTTCGCGGGAGAGCTCGTAGATGCGGCGGGACACCTTCGGGTCGCCGCCGAACACCTCGGTCTCGATCTCGTCGATGTCGTGCTGGAGGCCGGCCACCACGGGCGCGTAACCGTCGACCACCGCGTCCAGGATCGCGTACAGCACCGCCTCCGGGCCCAGCGCCAGCAGCTCGGGGTCGCCCTCCAGTCGCTTGCGGACGATGGCCAGGTCGGGTGCCTGGCTGTGCCGTACGGTGAGGACGAATCCGGGGCCGACGAACAGATGGAGTTCCCCGAAGTCCACCTCCTCGGCCTCGTCCATGTACCGGGCCGAGCGCAGCACGACGAAGAGTGTGTCCCCGTAGCGTTCCAGTTTCGGCCGCTGGTGGGCCACGATGGCGTCCTCGACGGCCAGCTCGTGCAACCCGAACTGTTCCGCCGCCTCCCACAGCTGTGCGGGAGAAGGGCGGTACAGCCCGATCCACGCCATGGTGCCCGGGTCCCCCGGAAGACGCTCGTAGATCTCCTCCAGCGTCGAGGGCGTCGCGATCCGCCGCCCATCACGGTAGATCGCCGCGTCCACCACGCTGCGGGCCAGAGACGCAGGAGGCTCTTCTTGCTCCGCCCGTGGATCCATCGAATGCTCGGGGGCCGGGTCCGGTCCTTGTCCGCCCGGGCTGAGCGGCCACTTACCTGCTCGGGCCGCACGCGATCGCCAATCGGACATGACAGAAACCTCCAGAAGGAAACCCACCTGAGTCCGGTCCATGTGGTGGCTCCGAATCAGGTGGTACCTGGCCGGGCGAGGTCTCTTGCAAACCGCCCCTTGGCACAAAACAGCCTATTTGCTCTCGTACGGCGGCGCGATGGATTCACCCGGGCACGGCACCCCTTCACGGGGACGGGTGACGCGTACCCGTGCCGTGGAGGCGTCACCAGGCCAGAGGCCGTGATCAGCGAGGCGAGACCTGCTGCAGCACCGGCGGCGGCTCTTCCGGACAGGTGCGTCAGACGTGGCACGGCGTACGCCAGGCCGTCAGGTGAAGCACGAGGCACGCCCGGCCGCGCTGCCCAGCCCCGCCCTGTCGTGGCGGGCCCACGCCCATCGCGGTCGCGGTCATCTTCCGAGCCGCGAGCAGAACCGGTTCATCACGGTCCGCCGAGGGTGTTCAGCTCTTGCCGCGTCCGGTCAGCAGGTCGCGTGCGCGGTCCACCAGGCCGACGCCGGGGCCCAGCAGTTTGTTGCCGGGCGGAGTGTCCGGGGCAGAGGGGTGCGGGCGGGTGGGAGCCGTCTTCTTCGCCGTGCGGACCTTGTCGCCCAGTTCGTTCAAAGCGTCGGGGGTGCAAGCGGCGGCGAGTAGCGGGAACAGCCGTTCCTCTTCATCGCGGATGTGCTCGCTCACCTCGAGCTTCAGCTTCGCCACCAGGTGGTCGAACTGCGCGTCGTCCGCGGCCAGGCCCTCCAGGTCCTTGAGATGCTGTTCCGCCTCCGCGTGCTCGGAGAGTTCCTTGTCCGCGATCCAGTCCCCGCCCTCGACGTGCTTGCGCACCGCCGGGTACAGGTGCATCTCCTCGGCGACGGAATGGCGTACCAGTTCAATGGTCAGTTCATCGACCAGCTTCCGGCGCCGTTCGTCACCGACCGGCTGCGCCTCGATCTTCTCGAACAGTTCGTCGACCTCGCGGTGGTCGGTGGTGAGTTCCGCGATCACATTTCCGCCGTGTCCCATGAGAGGGAGTCCCTCCGCTCGTGTGGCGTGAGCTGAAGACAGCTCACCGTTCCACACGCGTACCCCCGGAGCTCTTCCACACGCACACCAGCGCAGTACGCCGGGGGACCGGCGGTAGGGCCGGGTCCGCGGGCAGGGAGGCTGCTGCACGCCTGCGACGCAGTACCAGGCCGGCACCTGCCCTTCCTCGGGCGGTGGTCCGCCCGTTGAACGCGGATATGAGAACCGCGTCGACCAGGTTCATGAGTGGGGCGGGTGTGGCTTGCTCGGCAGTGAGGCCGGTGACCGCGTGGACGGTCTCGGTGCTGATCCTGCCGGACCTGCGGTCCACTCGGCGCCGCTCGAGCCGGACGGTCTGGCGGGCCGGGCCCCGGGAAGGGTGGGCGCCACACCTGTCGAGTCGCCGCAGACACGGTACTGAGCCCCCGCTGGCTCGACCTCCCCGGCGTTACTGTGGGACATGCCGGTTGTACGTGACGGCGGAGGAGATGGCAGGCATGTCAACTTCAAGCCACGCGATGTTCGGCGCTCCGTGCTGGGTCAGCCTCATGACCCGTGATCTCGAAGCGGCACAGCAGTTCTACGGTTGTGTCCTCGACTGGACGTTCCGCCGCGCTCGGCTCGGGGACGCCTTCTCCGTCGGTCTTCACGAGGGGATTCCGGTCGCCGGTATCGGCGCGCTCGCCCGGGATCTCGCTGTGGCCGTGGCGTGGACGCCGTACTTCGCCGTTGACGACGCCGACGTCACCACAGGACGGATCTGCGAACGCTGCGCCACGCTGGCCGTCGGCCCCCTCTCCTTCGGTACCGGCCGGGCGGCACTGGCCGCAGACCGTGACGGCGCGGTCTTCGGGATCTGGGAAGGCGAGGTCATCCCGGACTGGGGGGTGGGTCGCAAAGGGGCCCCCGCCTGGCTCGAACTGCGTACGAGAGATGCCTTCGATGCCGCCATCTTCTATGGCGAAGTCCTCGACTGGGGCTGTGGGCGACCGGGCTGCTGCCAAGTCGCCTACGAAAACGATCATGTCGTACTCCGTCACGGCGAAGACACGGTGGCGCGGCTCAGCGGCGGAGCCGTGGAGGCTGCTCCCGACCCGCAGGTCCGACCGCGCTGGCACGTCCATTTCCGGGTGTCCGACATCGAGGCTGCCGTTCGGACGGCCACCCATCTCGGAGGAAGCAGCGTTTCTCCCGTTGAGCAATCCGGGACCGACCGCTGGATCACGTTGCGTGACCCGGAGGGTGGACTGTTCACCGTCACCTCGCCCCGGTTCGGGGACTGAGCATTCCGGAGGTGTGACCAGCGGGCCTCCGCCGACACGCGGCCACGGCCCCGAACGCGGCCCGAGAGCGCACGACGCGCGGGCTCTTCGGGACAGCCCCTAGCGGTCGGTCGACTGCATGTCACGGATCTTCGGCGTCGGGGGGCATTTCCTCGACGACCTTGGCGAGTCGCGCGAGCATGGTGCGGTGCCGGATCTGCAGGAGGGCGTCGAGGGCGGCGTTGTGGAACTGCCCTCCCGGCCCGCGCAAGGGGTGTTCGTCGACGATCACGAGAGTGTCGTCGCCCCAGGGCTTGATGTCGAAGGCGATCCGTGCGGTGCCGAGCGGACCGTTGTCTGCCTCGAGTTCGAGCGCACCGGGCCGATCGATGCGACGGACGGTGGTGTGGCCCTGGAACTCCTTGGGGCCCAGACGCACCGTGTAGTCGATCGAAGATCCGACCTCGGGCCATCGGCCTTCCCCCGGGCCGGTTTCGTGCGTGCCGACGACCCAGTCGCCGTAACGGGTTTCGTCCTCGAGGAGGGACCACACCACGCCCGGCTTACGGAGGATGAGCTGGTGCCGTACGGCCATGATCGCCTCCCAGGCATTCGGCTCCGCTGTCGAGGTTCTTCGGTTGCGCGGCCGCCGGCGCACAGCGCCGAAAACCGAGGACGCTCCTCCGCGATTCGCCGCATCTGGCGCCGCGCGCTGATCCACCAGGGCTTGGGACAGCCCTCAGCCCTGCCTGGGCCGTTTGTCGGGAGGATCCTGAGGGTCCACCCCGGTGGTTGCCGAGGCGTCCTTTGTGCCGCTGGGGCGCTGCGAACGGCCTCTGCGACCCGTGTCCTCCATGCCTTCCTCGGATCCCTTGGCGCGCTCTTCGCCTCTGCGGGCGGTGCTTTTCGTGGTGGCCCCGGCGACGTCCTGGGTTTCCTCCTTGGAGACCTTCCTGCCGGGTCCCGGGCCAGGTGCGTGCTCCTCGGGGTGGAAGGAGCGATGCGCGCTTGGATTGTCCTGCTGGCGAGTCTCGTCCACGTCCGACGCCCAGCCGTGTTGCTGGGTTCCTTCGTGTCGGCTCGGACCTTCGCCGTGTGGCGGTGGGGGTGGCTTCGAATGTTTGGGCATGAGTAGGCCTGCCTGCCTGTGGGGGCTGGAGTTCGGTCCGCGAACACGAAAACGCTTCGCATCTCCCTTGCGAAAAATTCTCCCATTCATTACGAAGGTGGGCATATCGGGTCGATGTCGCGTAGCTCTGAATGTGCGCAACGAGAGCCGATCTCAATATTCGAATGACTGTGCGACTAGATTGGAAGGCTTTTGTCCGGCAGGTCTGCCATCGGAAGCGCACACACTCGGCGGAGCCCTTCCCGGCCCTCCTCGCCGTAACGAGGGGGTCTGGCGGCCGAGCTGCGCGGCGAGGGGAAGTCAGGTCCGGCGAGAGTTCGCCGATCGGCGGCTTGAACGAGGGCCTCGGGGAGGGCGAAGCCGACGCATTGCATCGCAGACTGGTGATGCGGCAGCCTTTCGGCGGCGGTCGGTGCGTTGTCCCGCCCGCCACCGCGGATCGGGCGGCACCTGAAGTGCAGTGCCGTCGTCCGCGAATGCAACGAGGAGGGAAGAAGCGAGTGGCACAACCGTAAGCACAAATGATGCATGTGAGCCGTCGTCACTTCACAGCACGAAAGAGCCCGCCGCCCACTCCGGACTGTCGGCGCGGTCGAGCAAGTCGGACGTGTGGCGGCCGCAGCCGGGGGTAGTCGGCGGGTCAGGCCAAAGGGCCGTCCAGAGTCGTCGAGCAGAAGGATCGTCCATGTTGATGGCGCACCCGGCCGTACTGCGGAGCCTGATCGAGCAGTACGAGAGCCTGATGGTGCTGGAGGCCGAGAGCGGCGCCCGTGACGCCCGGCAGCGGATAGGCGATGTGGCGTACACGCTGTGTGTAGCCACGGGCACGGGGGACATCGACAGTGCACTGGTGGCCGCCCGCTATCAGTTGCCAGGGGCTCGTCCTCAGGACGACTCCCTGCTTGCGGTCTGACCCGTGGCCGGCAGGCGCAGTCACAGGCATCCTGAGATGGCCGGAGTGGTCCGTCATGACGGCGTAAACCGGTCAGTGGAGGGTGTCTCCACCCGCACTACGAGCCAGCACCGAGGGGCACGCCGAGGAGCGCGACGACGCCATCTCAAGCCGAAGGCGATGAGCGGAACACGAAGTAGATGAGCCCAGAGTTCGAAGACGTCACAGCGGGTGCGGATGTGCTGGACCTCGGTGCGGGGAGCGCCGCATCGGCCGTGCGCGCCGCTCAGCTCGGTGGACCGGTGACGGCCGTGGGTATGGCGCGTTGTGCCGTGGCGACCAGGCGACTCAACGCGCTGTTGCACCGTCAGCGCATCACTGTTCGCCACAGGGAGCTGGCTTCTGCCATGCAGGACCCGCCGCCACGACATCGATCCAACCATGAGTCAAACAAGAGTCCCCAGCTCTATGTGGGGGGTCGGTCGGTCAGCCGAGGAGAGAGGGCACGGCTTTGCGGAGCGTGGGTGTTGAGGAGGAACTTCTCCTGGTCGACGCGGAGAGCGGTGAACCGCAGGCACTGTCGACAGCGGTTCTGGCCATGGCGGACCGACATGCCGAAGGAGAGTGTGCCTTCGAGCCCGAGCTGCACCGCCAGCAACTCGAATTTGCCACCCGGCCTCAGACCGACATGGACGAGTTGGCGGAAGAGATAATCCGCCGGCGGGTGGAGGCGGCCGGTCACGCGGCCAAGGTGGGGGCCACCGTGGTTGCGCTGGCCACGTCCCCGCTCCCGGTCAGCCCGACTGTTGGAACAGGGGAGCGGTACCAATGGTTGGAGCAGCATTTCGGACTGACCGCGCAGGAACAGCTGACATGTGGATGCCATGTCCACGTGTCGGTCGAGTCGGACGAGGAGGGCGTCGCCGTGCTGGACCGCGTGCGGCCCTGGTTGTCCGTGCTGTTGGCCCTGAGCGCGAACTCGCCTTTCTGGCAGGGCCAGGACAGTGGCTACAACAGCTATCGAAGCAGGGTCTGGGGCCGCTGGCCGTCGGCGGGCCCGGTAGACGTGTTCGGCTCCGCGGAGAGGTATCACGAGCAGATACAGGCGCTGCTCGACACCGAAGTGCTGCGGGACGAGGGAATGATCTACTTTGATGCGCGCCTCTCCCACCGCTACCCCACCATCGAAGTCAGAGTTGCGGACGTGTGCCTCGATCCGCTGGTCACGGTACTGCTGGCCACCCTGATCCGTGGTCTGGTCGAGACAGCGGCAGGTGAATGGCGAGCCGGTAAGCCGCCTGCCGAATTCCGCACAACTCTCCTGCGCATGGCTGCCTGGCGAGCCAGCCGTTCCGGGTTGGATGGCCGGCTGCTCCACCCTCTCACCATGCACCCCGAACCCGCTGAAACCGTGGCTCGTGCACTGCTGGCACACGTGCGTGGAGCTCTGGAGGAGAGCGGCGACCTGAACGCGGCCGAGAACGGCCTGGGCTCTTTGCTCACCGCGGGAAACGGAGCGTGTGTCCAGAGAGAACTGCTACAGCGGACCGGGAGCCTCCGAGACACCGTCACGGAGTGCGTACGCCGTACCCGAGGATGACGGAGAGCCTCGCGCAGCACCATTGGTTCGGGCCTCAGTTGTGAATCTGGGGCCCTGGATGTTCACGAGAAGGAGCAGCAAGTGGGGCGGCGGTCGGATGCCGGGCCATGGTCATCGAGGCGGTCCTCTGCGTGGTCTGTCGCTATCGTGCTCTCCCGTGACTGGCTCTGTGCAGGCTTCGCTGCTGTTTCTCGATGTTGATGGACCACTCATCCCGTTCGGCGCGGTGCGCCACCAGCATCCGACCTTTGCGACGGGTCCTGAACCGCTTGGCGCCGACGAGAACCCGCTCCTGACCAGGATCGATCCGGAGCACGGACCCCGGCTGGCGGCGCTTCCGTGCGAGGTGGTCTGGGCGACGACATGGATGGCTGACGCGAACGAGTGCATCGCCCCCCGCATCGGCCTGCCGCAATTGGAAGTTGTGGTCTGGCCGGAGCCGTCCGACATCGATGACCAGGACGAGCGGAACGGACTGCACTGGAAGACCCGTGCACTTGTCGAATGGGCTGCAGGACGCACGTTCGCCTGGGTCGACGACGAGATCACCGACACCGATCGGGCCTGGGTTGCTGTCCACCACCAAGGACACGCCCTGCTCCACCGTGTCGATCCCTGCCATGGTCTGGCTGATAGCGACTATGCGGCCCTCGACTCGTGGCTGCGACATTGGGTCTGATACTCGTCCTGAGAACGTGAGGTGCCGGTGAGAAGGGTCCAGCGGCAGTGCATGGGGCGGCCCGCTGCCCGGTGAGCCTGAGCCCTGCAGGCATCTACGACCCGTACTCCCACAACGGTCTGGTGTGCGCGGGTGCCGGTGTGGGCGGTGAAGGGGAGGCGGTCGAGGACGAGCGCGCCACTGCAGCGGCCGGCGCTGACTTCGGCGAGCGGCATCCGCGGTTGCCACGGCGGCCCCCCCCCGCATCAGGAAGCAGAGCTTGCCAAGATGCGACTGCCAGGATACGGGCGAGACTGGTGAGTACAGGACCGGCATTGAGTGATGGCTCTCGTGCTGAGACGATCGCCCGTCGTGGCCGGAAACGCCGGGCTGCAGAGAGCCGGCCCCGCCCGAAGTGAGCAGGACCAGGTTCCCCCTTCGTTGCGCTCCCGAAGTCGGCAGTGGTCGTGGTTGGGGCAGAGACCACCGACAGCCACAGAGTTGCAGTTTGCGCGGCACAGGCGGGTCCCGCGGGAACGTTGAAGGTGACGTGCGCATGGACGATCAGACCAAGATGGCTCTCGCCGCGGCCCTCCTCGGCGGATACGCGCTGGGCCGCACGAAGAAGGGCAAGCTCGCGCTGAGCGTGGGGACTTATCTGGCGAGCAAACGGTTCGGCCTTGAGCCGCGCCAACTCGCCGGCGAGGCAATGCGAAGGCTGGGGGAGATCCCGCAGGTGGCCGAACTGCAGGACCAGCTGAAAGGGGAGTTCGTCGAGGCCGGCCGTAAGGCAGTGACAGCTGCTGCGACCCGCGGGATGGGGACGCTCGCGGACACGCTCCGTGACCGCACGGCCAACCTGGGCGAGAAGGAAGAGGAACCGGAGGAGGAGTACGAAGACGAGGGCACGGAAGAGGAGGAACCGGAGGAGGAAGAGGAGGAGGAAGAGCCCGAACGTCCGCAGCGCCGGGGAAGCTCCCGGAAGTCGGCTCGGCCCGAGAGGGGCACCGCGGCAAGGCGAGAAAGGGCCCGCTCTGCCCGGAGCTCGTCCCGGGCGGCGGCGAAGGAGTCATCCCGGAAGAAGAAGTCCTCCGCGACGAAGCCGGCGGCGAAGAAGGCCGCCCCGGCGAAGAAGTCTGCCCCCAGGAAGCATGCTGCCACAAAGCGGGCGGCCTCCTCAGGGCGGCCGGCGAAGAGGACATCCAAGCGCGCCGATCGCCGGAGGTGACCCGTCATGGCTGGGAAGGAGACGAAGCAGCAGGAGGTGCAGGGGTCGGGGGCGGACGCGCTGCGTGATGCGCTGTCGGATTTCGTCCAAGCACAGGTGGAACGGCTCGCGGAGAAGGCCGGCGACAAGCTCACCGACGTCACGGGGCAGCTCATCGACGTGGCCGACAACGGCGGCTCACTGCTCAAGGTCGGCTCGCGCGTCCTCGGGGGCGAATCCCCCGTGAAGGCGTTCTTGTCCGAGAAGGCGAAAGGCCTCAAGGACAGTGTCGTGGACAAGGTCAAGGGGGCGTTCGGCGGCGGCAAGGGCAGGTCCAGCGGCAACAAGAGCATGAACATCATCGAGGTCCTCGATGTCGGAGTGCCCCTTCGCACGGCCTACGACTACTGGACCCAGTACGAGAAGTTCAGCAGCTTCACCAAGGGCGTTCGCAGCGTATCGATGAGCGACGAGACGTCCAGCGACTGGAAGGTGAAGGTCGGACCCTCTTCCCGCAGCTTCAATGCCACTGTCCAGGAGCAGATTCCGGACGACCGAATCGTCTGGACCTCGGAAGGCGCCAAGGGGACGACCGAGGGTGCCGTAAGTTTCCACGAACTGGCACCGACGCTGACGCGGATCGTCCTGGTGCTTGAGTACTACCCCTCCGGGTTCTTCGAAAAGACCGGAAATATTTGGCGGGCCCAGGGCCGCCGGGTGCGGCTGGACTTCAAGCACTTCCAGCGGTACGTCACTCTCACAGACGAAGAGCCGGACGGCTGGCGGGGCGAGATCCGAGACGGCGAAGTCGTCATGTCACATGAAGAAGCACTGGAAGAGGAAGAAGCGGTGCAGGACGAGGACTCGGAGAACGACGACGAGTACGAAGACGCGGAAGAGGGCGATGCTGAGGACGAAGAAGAGGACATGGAGGAAGACGAATGGGAGGACGAGGCCGCCGATGAAGACCGGGAAGAATGATCCCGGCATGCGGCGTGCAGCATGCGACCAGGTGGCCCACACGTGACGGTCCGTCTCCTGTCCTTGTGGTGTCGGCAGGAGGCGAGAGCTTCGGCGTAGTTGCGCAACGTCCGTTTCGTGATCAGGCGAGTCCGAGGAAGGCGAGCGGTCGGCCGGCGTCGGGGGCGTTGTGCCGGAGGCCGGCGAAACCCGGCGGCCAGAGCATGCCGTACGCCGCGCGGATCGTGAAGGTCGGGGCACCTCGACCGGTCGCTCCAGCAGGCCCGGGGTCTCCTTGGACACGACCCTGGCAAGCGATGCCCGCTTGACGACGAACCCCCACCCTTCCGCTCCGGAAGGACGGGGGTTCGCGGTGGGGACGTCACGTTCGCAGGTCGGTTGTCGACCAGGATGGTGCGGTGCGGGTCAACCGGAATCCACCCAACGGGGGGTCGGGACGGTGCTGCGGGTGATCGGCGCCCCAATTCCATGCGGTCCACGTGCCCTCTCACGGGCCGGTGGTGCCAGCCGGCTTCACGCCCACCCTGAGGCACGTCATCCGCTCGCGGCGTCTTCGGCCTCCCAGCGCAGCAGGTCACCCGGCTGACACTTGAGCACCTCGCAGAGTGCGGCGAGCGTCGCGAAGCGCACCGCCTTGGCGCGGCCGTTCTTGAGTACCGCCAGGTTGGCAGGCGTGATCCCTACGCGGTCCGCGAGCTCGCCCACGGACATTTTCCGCCTGGCCAGCATCACGTCGATGTCGACGGTGATCGGCATCAGATCACCTCGTCCAACTCGGCCTGCATCTTGGCCGCTTCGACGTCGCGCGCGACGGCCTGGGCGAGCAGCATCCGCAGCACGAGAACCATGAGCGCGACCCCCAGGATGGCCACGCCAATCCCGCCCATGATGACGGTGACGCCCGGGTCCTCCCGCTGGCCCGGCGCATTGAGGGCCGTGACCGCGAACCATACGAGCGAAGCCGCCACGATCGCGCCGATCATGACGTCCACGTACCGGAAGGCAGCGTGGGAGAACACGGTTCCGCGTCGCACCATCGTCACCAGCCGCCATACGCAGACAAAGGCGACCTGGACCGACACCATGCCCACGATCGTGACCACGCGCAGCGCGGTCAGCGGGAGTGACCCGTCCTCCGGGTCGCTTCCGCTGACCAAAGCCCACACCATCCCTGCCTGTACGAACAAGGTGCCGGCGAACACCACCACGAGCACGGTGCGCAGCGCAGCCACTGTCAGCTTTCCCATGACCCATCCTTCCATCGAGTTGCGATGGGAATCTATCGAATGTCGATAGATGAAGCAAGAGCTGGATGGAGGGGTGGGTGGCGGTTTCGCATCGGGGTGGGACGTCGCCGCCCCTCCCATGGCATGGCGTTCGGTACTGGGGCGGACGCGGGCCGAGGGTCCGGCCGCCCCAGCGCCTGGCAAGGCGCGGTCGCCGGGGGCAAGGTCCACTCGTCCCGCGGCAACTGGGCCCACCTGCGCGGACACGACATCAAGGCGGTCATTCCGGAACTGAGGGACCGGGCGTTCGAGACCACTGGCACGCCCGGCTGCCAACCGATGTCACAAATCGAGTCGCCGGCTCGTCGTCCATGAGAACGGCATCCCACGACGGAGTGCCCAGCAGTACTTTTCCCGACAGAAACGGAGAAAACGTGTTCGCCGCCTACGTCACGGTCACCATCCTCGGTGCGGTCTTCAACGGTGCCGCCGCCGTCACCTACCTGATAGGCCACGAATATCCCAAGACCCAGGCGGACATGAAGGGCGTGCCCCGGAAGTGGGTTCCGGTGCTGGGTGTTCTGCTGGCGGCGGGCACCGTGGGGCTGTTGGCCGGGCTCGCCGTGCCCCTCCTGGGGACCCTCGCCGCCGCAGGCCTCGTGCTGTACTTCATCGGCGCAATCATCGCCCACTTGCGGGTGGGCTCCCGCAACATCGTAGGCGGGATCGTGTTCCTCGCCACCGCCGTGGCCGCCCTGGCTCTGGGCCTGGCCTACCACGGCGCCTGGTAGCCCGCGGGCCCAGAAATTCCGCACCCGTCATCACGGCGGCCGTCGCCGTCCTCCCCGCTCCGCTGTCCCGCCGGATCACACCCTCGAACCGCTGTCGGTGCCGTGCGGGGTGCCTGTGCGTGCAGCCCCTACAGGTAGCACGGGGCGGTCGTGTGGACGGCGAAGCCGTGCGGGCTCGACGGCTCGCGGCGCAGCACCACGAACGCCTCGCGCGGACATCGGTGGGCCCGCGGGCCCACCAGCAGATCGGCTTCCAGCTGGACACGGCCCGCTGGCTCCTCCTGGGACGGCCAGGCGGCCTCGACCGTGAGGTGGACCCGGGTGCGCCGGGCGAGCCGGGGCTGGACGGCCTGCTCGTAGGCGGTCACCACCTGCTGGGTGGCTCATTGGGTGGTCTCCCGGTCGAGACAGGAAGTGGAAGGGGTGAGCTCGGAGTCACGCGCTCTCATCCGGACTTCACATAATCCCGTTTCGGTCCGACCGGTCGGTAGATTGCGTTTGCGGACCCACTTAACGTTGAGGTGGAAGTTGTCCATGGAGTTTGAGAAGCGGGATGTGAGTGTCGTGGCCAAGGATGAGAAGGCCAAGGCCAAGGTGGAACAGGCAAAGGGCAAGGTGGAGGAGACCGCCGGCCGCACGGTAGGCAACGAAGGTTTGACGGCCAAGGGGCGCGCCGAGAAGGCCAAGGGCGACGTTCGTCAGGCGAAGGAGAAGGCGAAGGACGTCTTCAAGCGCTGAAATAGGACCGGCAGGTCCGGAAGGGCTGTCCCGTAATCCCTGGCGGGCGCACGACGACAGTTACGGCACCTCGCTGCGTTGTCGGAACGCCCGAATACCCCCAGTATGAGGACGCCCCTCCGCCTTGCGATGCACCGCATCTGATGCCGCGCGCTTGATCCACCAGGGATTACGGGACAGCCCTTACCTGGGCCGTGCATAAGGCCATTCCGCCAGTATTCGGCCCACGCCGCCCCCCTGTCCGCCGCTGTTTCGCCCGGTGGAGCCGGCCTCGGGGTGTCGGCCCGGCTCGACTGCGTCATTCTCGACGCGCCCGGCGCCGGAGAGCCGGAATGGTTCCGACGCGCTCGAGGGGTCGGCGTCCGGCCGCAAGGTGGGCTTTTCGCCGCCGGTGACCGCGTCCGGACGGCGCCCCGGTCCGTGTTTTCTTGACGATCTCTCCGACCACCTGAATTGGCGGATCCACAGGTGGGCGGCCAGGAAATGATGTGCTTCACGCCGACCTGCGCGCCCTGGGCCAACCCCCGTCGAAGCCCACTTCGGATCTTTGCGGCAGGTCATCCTGACCAACTCACATCACCCCGACCACACGGTCCGGACCCGGGGCCTGCACGCCTACCTGCGTCGGCGTAGCAAGCACGCCCGCGACCGCGACGTCCTCGCACTCAACGGTGCGAGGCGCCCGCATCCGCAGCGAGCCACCAGGCTCAGGCCGCCTATTGGACCGCCGCCGAACGGCTTGAGTGAGGCGGGAGGTTGTTGCGGCCACCTCACCTCTCGGACGTCGTGCTCACCCGGGGCCGTTCACCCCCAGGCGGAGCAGCCCGAGAGGCAAGGTGCGGGATCAGGCATCGGTATCGACACCTGCCCATGGGCCTGTGCTCGCGACTCTCGCCGCCGCGGCACCGGGACCCTTGGTGGCGGGTCCGATGATTCCCGCATGCGCCCCCTCAGCGGCCGTCGGGCACGGGGACGAGGCCGTCGGCGACCAGGCCGGCGAGTACCGCCTCGCCCAGGGCGTGCACCGCGGACTGCGGGCGGACCATGACGGTGAACTCCTTGATCCGGCCCGTCTCGTCGAACTGGAGCAGGTCGATGCCGTGGATCTCCTTGCCGTGCACGGTGGCACGGAAGAGGAGGATCGCCGAGGGGGTCTCTTCGCCATCGGTGCTGGTCTCGGCCGCGCCCTCGAAGTGTCCGACGTAGCGGAAGTCCTCGAAGGTGCGCAGCAGGACGCCGAAGAGTCCCAGCACCATGGGCTTGCCCTCGAAGGGGGTGAACTTCACCGGGCTGTAGAGGCGGATGTCCTCGGTGAACAGGTCTTCCAGCGCTGCGAGATCGTGCTTCTCCACGGCGGTGCGGAAGCGTTCAGCAGTCTCCATGACCCCTCCTGTTACTCAAGAATGTGACTAGTCACTTTCTTGAGTATGATGCAGTGGCGGACAGGGAAAGGGAAGGGGCACCTTCGATGGCCTTGCGACATGCCGTGCTGGCGGCGCTGCTGGACGGCGAATACAGCGGATACGAACTGGCCAAGGCGTTCGACGTCGGTGTCGCGAACTTCTGGCACGCGCTGCCCCAGCAGTTGTACGCCGAGCTGACCAAGCTGGAGAAGGAGGGGCTGGTTGCCGGTCGGCAGGTGGTCCAGGAGACCCGGCCCAACAAACGGCTGTTCCGGGTGACCGACGCCGGGCTCGCCGAGCTGGACAGGTTTGCCGCATCCGTATCGAAGCCCTCGTTCATCCGCGACGACCTGCTCGTCAAGGTCCAGGCCGCCGACCACATCGGTACCGCGCCGGTGATCGCGCAACTCGAAGAGCGAGCGACCGCAGCCGAGGCCAGGATCGAGCTCTTCGGCAAGCTGCTGCGGCAGATGCGTGGCGAAGCGGACGAGGACGAGTTCCTGCGTCGAGGCGAGCGGATCGGGCCGTACCTGACCTGCCTGCGCGGCCTGGCCTTTGAGCAGGGCAACCGGGACTGGTGCCTGCGGATCTCAGCCGTTCTGCGGGAGAGGCGGACGAGTCTTGAACAGCGGTGAATACCTGCGCTACGTGGCCCTGGGCGACAGCCAGACCGAAGGGCTCGGCGACGGCGACGACATCGTCGGTCTGCGGGGCTGGGCCGACCGGCTCGCCGAGCGCCTCGCGGCCGTCAACCCGTCTCTCGAGTACGCCAATCTAGCCGTACGAGGACGTGTCGCCGGCCAGGTCCGCACCGAACAGCTGGGGCCCGCCCTGGCCCTGCGACCCGATCTGGCGACTGTCGTCGCCGGGGTCAACGACCTGCTCCGACCCCGGTTCGACGCCGCGGAGGTGGCCGGGCATCTGGAAGAAGTCTTCACCGCGCTCACGGCTACCGGGGCCCACGTGGTGACCCTCACCTTCCCCGACGTCGGGAAGATCGCGCCACTTGCCCGGCCGGTCAGGTCCCGCGTGTTCGACCTCAACGCGCGCATCCGCGCTGCGGCGGCCCGGCACGGGGTCACGGTCGCCGAAACCGCCGGGCACGCCGTCACCACCGACCCACGGCTGTGGAGCGCTGACCGACTCCACGCGAGCCCCCTGGGTCACGAGCGGATCGCCGCGGCCGTGGCCCACGCCATTCACCTGCCCGGAAGTGACGACGCCTGGACGCTCCCACTGCCTCCACAGCCGGTCCCCGCCGGCTGGCGATCTGCAGCAGCTGAGGTGCGCTGGGCGGCCGCATTCCTCGGCCCCTGGCTCGTACGCCGTCTGCGAGGCCAGTCCTCCGGCGACGGCCGCACCGCAAAACGCCCCCGGCTGCTGCCCTTGAGCACCACGCCCGACTCCCCGGCAGACACCGGTCCACCGGATTCGCCGTAGCGAGGAGGCCTGTGCCGGGCGGGCATCTCCCGTAGGCGACCCTGCCGTCCGCGTCGCGGGCGACGGTCGGGGCGGGGGCCCGACAGTGACCTCGGCGGTCAGTTCAGCGAGCGCGGGGTGCGCGGCGTGTGCGTTCTACAACTCGGTAGCTCGCTCGTGGCGGGGCTCGTACATGCCCACCTCGCCGCCGCCCGGCAGGCGGAACCTGGTCAGCCGCCCCCAGCGCGCATCAGTGACCGCCTGCGTGAACTCCACGCCCTTCGCGGCCAGGTTCTTCACCGTTGCGTTGATGTCGTCGCACATCAGGTAGAGCTCCTGCGACTCCGGACCGTCCGTGGGATGCACGGCGATCTCGGTCGGCGGAAGCTTGAAGATCAGCCAGCCGCCTCCCGCATCGACGTGCGGATACTCCAGCACATCCCGGAAGAAGGCCCGGTCCGCTTCTGCGTCACGGCTGTAAATGATGACGTGTCCACCGGTGATCATGCGGTCAGGGTAAGCCTGGGCAAGCCGCTGACGCGGACACCGCGCTGCTGCGTCTGTTCCGCCGCCGCCGCCGCGCGACGGCAGCTGCAGGAAGGTGTCCGCGCCCGCGTTGACCGGATCGACATCGCCAGGGGCGTCCCCTGAGAGGCGTCTATGTCTCCCCGCGTCTCCAGCGCCTCCCGTAAAAGAACACTCGTTCTTGACCAAGCGTTCTTTAATCGCATACGGTTATGCCCATGGGACGACCACGCACCTTTGACACCGATCAGGCCGTCAGTACCGCGGCCACCCTCTTTGCCGCATACGGCTACGAGGGCACCTCGGTGGACGACCTGGTCACAGCCACCGGCATCCACCGAGGCAGTCTCTACAAAGTCTTCGGCTCCAAGCGGAGCCTGCATCTGACCGCCCTCCGTAACCACCTCGACCACGAGATCCGCCCCGCCACCGCCGCCATCGCCACCCTGACCGACCCTGCGCAGGCACTGAACACAGCGATCGCCTCGTACGACAACGGCCCGGCGGCCGGGCTTCTCCTCCTCGCAGCTGCTGAACGAGCCACCCACGATGCCGAGGTTGCCGCGCTGGTCGCGGAAGGCATCACCGCCCTGGAGGACGCCCTGCGCCCTTCTCACGGTGACGCCGCCCCTCAAGTCGCCTCCACCGTCCTCGGTGCCCGCCTGCGCCTGCGTGCCCAACTCACCGCCTCCCCCGAGGAGTACTGACATGGCCCTGATCTCCATCGACCGTGAACGCGGCCTGCTGACCGCTGAAATCCAGGGTCTCGACAAGCTCTGGAGTCTGAAGAGCCGCCTGGAAATCCCCCTCGCTCACGTGCGTGGCGCCACCCACGACCCCGGCATCGCCCGTGAACGGAAGGGCATCCGGGTCGGTGGCACCTACCTCCCCGGTGTGATCACCGCCGGCCGCTTCCTCAGCAACGGTGAACGCCTCTTCTGGGACGTGAAGAACCCGGACAAGGCGGTCGTCATCGAACTCGCCGACGCCGAAACCTACGACCGCCTTGTCATCGAGGTCGACAATCCGCGCGCCACCGTGGCGCTCATCGAACAGTCCATCGCCCGGGGCTGAAGCATCGCTTGCGGTCTGCTGCTCGGCTTCCCGGCCCGGCCGCCTGGTCCGCGAGGTCGCACTGGCCATCACGTCGGGTCAGCCGAGCTTGCCGGTTGTGACCAGCTCTTCCGTGGCAGGCCGGTGCGCCGTGGCCGGCTTGATGGGGATCGCGAATTCCCGCCGTTCGCGGCCGCGTCGTCCTGGGGGCGGGAACCCTTCGCGCCGTCGGGGTGCCGACGGACAAGCTGAAGGAGGCCGCGACCGTCGTGGCGAGGGTGGTCCGAGCCGATATGTCTCACGTCCCACTGCGTGATCCGCCGTATCGGCCTACCGTCGGGACATGAGCGAGATCTTCGTGATGTACGAGCTCGATCAGCCGAGTGCAGCGCCATCCGCCACCGGTGCATCACTGGTCGAGGGGCGGCCCGTCCGCTGCGTGCACGCAGCGCCCGCCGCCCCAGGGTCCACCACGACTCCAGGACCGCGCACCCTCTGCGGTAAGGACACCTTCGCCATGGAGTCATCTCCCGGCCGGCCCACGGATCCCGATACCTCGTGGTACACGGCGGAGTACGCCCAGCTGGTCTGTGCGCAATGCGACGCTGTGATGGAGGGATGATCGGTCCTCCCATCGGCGGTGCTGCGGCCGGCTCCAGCCGTAGAGCGTCAGGCCAGGGCCCCGATACATGTGTGACCGGCCGTGATGACGCCCCGAGGCGCACATAGCCCGGCATGCGTCCACCGGCCTTGGCCGGTGGACCTGCGCCATGCCCGGAGCGCGATTCCTGAGGCCCACGCGACGACCGCGTATATGTCGACGGCCGTCGTCGGCGGTGCATCCGGCGAGGAATTGATCACGTACGGCCTGGATCGACTTACACATCCGGCCCTGATCGGCCCGGGTGAGCGCTGAAGCGATCCGGGGGTGGGGCCGCCCGGTCCGTAAGTGAAGGGCCAGGCATGCGCGTGTGATGGCGAGGCCTTCTGCCGCAACATCCGTGCGTGGTCGTCATGTTGCCTGCCCTCGTGAAGCAGCGCCCCTGAGACCTTCAACGGTTGGCCGCATGCCGAGGTGGACCCGGCTGAGGTCGGCGCTGCGGTGACGGGCGATCTCCTTGTCCGCTTGATGATCACGGGTTAAGGTCCCGGGGCACGTATCGGGGGGATCAGGCAGGTGGGGGATATGGCCGACGATATTGACGCGCCCATGAAGGGCGCGGGCGCGTGGGGGCAGGCCGTTGCGGCCGTGGCGCTGGTGGCGGCGCTCGGTGTGGGTCTGTGGACGCTGGGGGAGACGTCGTCCTCGAACGGTGAGTTGCCGCCTGCCAAGTGCTCGGGCGGCGAGCCCGAGAAGACGCCGGGGAAGGCCGGGAAGGTGTCTCGGCTCGTCTCCGGGGCGCAACTGTGCGAGGCGCTGAACCGTCCCGACCTCGCTGAACTGCTGGGCACGCCGGGGGAGGCCGCGAAGACCGCCGGCGGCAGCGGTGGCTCCGTAAAGTTTGCCGGCGGCAAGGAGGTCTACACTCCCTCGGCTCGGGTCGAGTTCGGGACCTATACCGTGACGCTGTCGGCCACGTACGACCGTTTTCCGGTGGCCGGGTCCGCCTCCCTTCTGGGGAGCAGCGCGCGGCAGCGGACGGTTCTGGGCCGCCCGGCGGTCGTCTACTCGGACCGCACCATCAGCATCCGTTTCCGTCTCGACGGGAGCGACACCGACAGCGGGCCCGGCGTCCCCACCCGAGCTCTCACCGTGGCCCGGGACGCAAAGGACAGCGGCGGCTCCTTCGAGGTGGTCCTGTGGCGTGAGGACGGCGGGGTGCCGGACGACGCGGTGCTGCTCCGCGTCGCCGAGAAGGTGCTGCCGACCGTCCCGGGGTGGACTGCCGACCGGTGACGGCCTCCGGCGCCCGTCATCGAGCACGGACGGTGGTGGAGCGGGCCGGGGTTGCCATATCGGGCCGCGGTGGAGCCCCATCTGACGGTGGTCCAGGCCGTACTCACCCTTGGCGGCCTGGAAGCACACCTCCGCGGCCTGCGGTCTTGGTCAGGTCCTGCGATGCGATCCGCAGGAGACGGGGCGCATTTAGTTTCATATGAGAACGTATCGAACGAATAGATGGCTGTAATCTGGCTTCATGACCGCCGATATTCCTCGCAGAACCACCGCCTCGCGTGTGACCGACCGCCCCGGGGATGCCTCGCCTTTCGCTCTCGGCCTGCTTCTGCGTCGGGCGCACTGGCACGCGGCCGCGGTGATGGAGGAGGCGCTTCGGCCGCTCGGTATCGAGCTGCGGCATTTTGCCGTGCTGATCGTGCTCGTCGACCGCGGACCCACGGTGCAGCGGGACCTGGTGGCGGCGACGGGGTCGGACAAGGCGGGAATCATGCGGGTCGTGGACGACCTTGAGCGTAGGGGGCTGGCCGTACGCAAGACCGTTCCGGGGGACCGGCGGGTGCGGGCGGTGGAGATCACGCCTCAGGGCATCGAGCTTTTCGATGCAGCTCATGTGGCGGCGGTACCGCTGGCTGAGAGTCTGGCTGCCGAACTGCGACCCGGCGAGCTCGAGCGGCTGACGGATCTGCTGACCCGGTTTGCCCATCCCGCAGGCGGAGAGGCATAGGCGTGTCCGGCGCACGGGTCGCCTGCCGGTGGGCGCGCTTCGTCTCATGCGTCTTTCGCGGTGAACCCGGCCTTGAGCGGTAGCCATCGCTGCCGCGTGCCGCCCTGGCCGAGGGGCGGTCTGGGCTCCGTCACCGACGGGGACCGAACTGGCGGCGCGACTACTGCGTGGCATACCTGGGCGACGGTGTGCTCTTCCCCCTCGTACGCACCGCCGTCGTCTCGACGTGGGGCCGGCAGGTCCCAGGCCCCGGCTGCCCCGAGCGCCGGCCGGGCCGAAGGCCTCCAGGGGCAGCGCGCCCACATCACCGGCGGAGAGGGTGCACGCGACGAGGACGCCGTGTGATGTCCTGGGTCGAGGCGTCACACGGCGTCCATGGCCCGTCGGTTACACCGCGAGGCGCTCCGAGAGCTCCTTGGCCTTGGTGGCCGCGTCCTCGAAGGCGCGCTCGCGCGAGGCCTCGTAGAGGGGTATCAGTCCGGACATGGCCGGGTTGCGGGGGGCCATGGTGAGTTCGGGGACGATGAAGTCGAGGTCCAGGCCGAGGGTGCCCTTGAGGACGGCCTCCAGGTAGTTCTGTACGAACTCATAGTCCTCGCGCGGGGTGCCCGGCGCGTAGGAGCCGCCCCGGCTGGCGACGACGGTGACAGGCGTGCCCTGGGCGGAGGGGGTCTCGCCCGCTGTGCGGCCGAGCAGGATCACGTTGTCCAGCCACGCCTTGAGAGTCGACGGGATCGAGTAGTTGTACATGGGGGCGCCGATCAGGACGGCGTCCGCCTGCTCCAGCTCTTCGATGAGCTTCACGCGTGCGGCGAACGCGGCGGACTGCTCCGGGGTGTGCTCGGACGGGTCGGTGAAACCGGCGGTGTGGGCGTCGGCGGTGATGTGCGGCACCGGGTTGGCGGCGACATCGCGGTAGAACACCGTGCCTTCCGGATGCTGTTCCTCCCAGGTCTTACGGAAGGCGTCCGCGACCGAACGGGACGAGGACGCCTCGCCGGGGAACGCGGACGAGTCGATGTGTAGCAGCGTGGCCATGGACCTTCTCCAAAAGAGCAGTGCCCGAGGCGGGGAGCCAGGGGCTGAGGATTCGTACTCGACGACAGTCAAACACAAGATGGTATTGAATGATACTGTCGCGAGTAATACGATAGTGAGTGCAACGAAGAGGGTCACGTCGAGCAGGGAGATGCGCGTTCATGGACGTCTATGAGGCGGTCACAAGCCGACGGGCAGTGCGCGGATTCACCGACCGGCCCATCCCGAAGGAGGTGCTGGAGCGTGTGCTGTCCGCCGCGTCCTGGGCGCCCTCCGCATCGAACCTGCAGCCGTGGCGCGCCTACGTGCTGACCGGCGCGCCGCTGGCCGAACTCAAGAAGCGTGCCGGTGAGCGCATAGCCGCAGGCGACCCCTGGGACGAGCCGGAGTACGAGCAGTACCCGCCCGCACTGAAGTCCCCGTACCGCGAACGCCGATCCGCCTTCGGCGAGCAGCGCTACGGCGCACTCGGCATTCCGCGCGAGGACGTGGAGGCGCGCCAGAGGGCCGCTTCCGCGAACTGGGACTGTTTCGGCGCGCCCGCCGCCCTGTTCTGCTACATCGACCGCGACCTGGGCCCAGCCCAATGGTCCGACGTCGGCATGTATCTGCAGACCGTCATGCTGCTGCTCCGCGCCGAGGGCCTGCACAGTTGCACGCAGATGGCATGGGCGAAGTACCGGAAGACCGTCGCGGAGGTCCTGTCACCCCCGGACGGGCTCATCCTCTTCTGCGGCATGTCGATCGGGTTCGAGGACGTCACCGTGGGTTACACCCGTACGGGACGGGCACCGTTCGACGAGACGGTCACTTTCGTCGACGGTCACTGACACCGCCTGCCCTCGGCCGAATAGGTTCGGCGGGGATCCGGCGGGGAGGCGCGCCAGGTGCGGGACCCGGGCCGCGCGTCCCAACTGCCTGATGCGGCAAGCGGGTCCGTCCTGTGGATCTACGTCTGATCGAACGTCCAGACGAGCACCACTTGCCCCTCCTCGGGTACGCCCTCGGCGTGTCGGTACGTCGCCAGTGCCGCCGCATTGTCCTCGTCCGTGATCACCCACATGCCGTAGCAGCCACGTTCGCGTGCCAAGTCCGCAAGTGCCGACACCAGAGTCCGGCCTACGCCCTGCCCGCGGAACGATTCGTCCACGCCCAGCTCGTACAGGAACATCTCGGTCCCCTTGTCCGGATGCATCATCTCGACACCGGTGACCATGCCTGCCGGGACGTTGTCCACGTAGGCGATCAGCAGGTGGTGACGCTCGTCCGCCAGGAAACTCTCAGTCGCTTCCTGCCGGGGGAAATCATCGAACAGGTGCCCGGCCGCCTTGACGGCCTCGACCTGAGTGATGCGACGGATCTCCACGCGGAAATACTGGCAGGTTCCGCCCTTGAGAGCTCCGGTCCTTCTCTCCCTGAGATTCAGGAACCGTCGCACCGGCAGAGCGAGCCTTGCCTGATATGGAACCAGGTCCTGCCGTCGCGAACGGACTCGGAAGCAGCGGAGCCAACCACCTTTGCGGGCAGACTGCGCACATGCAGCTCCCCGCCGAAGCCGTCGCCGCCACCGTGCTGATCGAGGTCGTACGGATCTCCTCCCTCCCGACCGGACGGGGCGTCCCATACCCCGGCAGGGTGGTCGCCCACTGGACCGGGAGCGAGGCCGCCGAGGCCCTGACCTTGATCGAGATGCTGCCCGGCAGCGAACAGCACCGCTGCGGCTTCTCGCCGGGCTGGAGCATCCGGGCGTACGAGGACTCTCTTGACCTGGCGCTGTTCGAGGCGGCGTTCTGTTTCAGGTGCCACGAGGTCCGCCTGCACGGAACGGCTGTGCCACCCGTGCCGGACACGCAGTTCTTCGACCCGGACACCCCGTCGGCCCAGGCCCTCCTGGCTCTCTTCCGCGCGGCAGCCCCGTAGCCGGCCGACTGGCTGGGCGGGATCGCGCACCCGCGAGTCGTTTGCTCGGCCTTCTTCGAGCCGGTGTCGGCGTATCCGCCGGCTGCCATGTGGTGTCGCGGCCGGCGAAGCGCCGGCCGGTAGCACCCGTCACCAAGGCTGCCCGGCGGCTGCACCAGCACGACGTCAACGTCGAGATCGGTCAGCCGCCGGGCCGTGCCATGACGGGTCACGCAGTACACGAAGAACGGCTCACCCCGGGTACCGCCCGCCGATTTTCGAACACGACTTCCGGCATTCGGGATCGGGCTCCGCAGTAGCTCGGGGCAGCTCAGGCGCTGGAACTCTGCCAACGCCCCTCGCGGCCTGTCGTACCCGACGACAACCCACCCCGGGCAGCCCCAAGGCGCGGGCCGTCAGTCTTCGACGGTGTGACAGGCCCTCGGTGCATCGACGGGGTTGCACCTGGCGGGCCCGCCGCCAGGGAGCTGAGCCACGTAGTCGCTGCCGTACCGGGCAGCGAGCCCGGGCACCGGGAAGTCGGTGCTGATGATCTGGGCGCCGCTGGCCAGCGCGGCCTCGAGCTGCTTCGTGTCACCAGTCCTGGCCGCGCCGAACGGGACGTCGCTGCGTGTACGGACGAAGTAACCCTTGCGCACCCAGTCCTGGATCTTCGCGGTGTTCGCGCTGGTCGGGTCGTTCTCCTCGAGGAATGCGGCGTCAGCGCGGCCAGGAGCGGAGTCGGTGAACAGCACACGGCCTTCGAGATTCGGCCGACCGCTGAGGTAAGGCGCCTGCAGCTTGGCGTCCTTGTTGTCCATCAGGAACACGAACTTGCCGCGCGCCCGAGCCAGGCTCGGCCAACCGTGGCGCAGTACGGACTCCTCGAGCGTCAGGCCCCGGTGGCGAATCGTGTCCGGTGTGATGAGCTCGTCGGCGTCGAACACCGATCGGATCTCGGTGTCGAGCCGGTCGAACTGCTTCGCATCCCAAGGAGGGCTTTTCGGGCCTCCGAGCTGCTCCAGCTTCGGGTCCGTCGCCTTGAGCTCGAGCAGGATCGGGATCGGCACATGGTTCGGATTCGCGTCCGACCAGGTCTTCACCTGTCGCAGGCACTTCACCAGCGTCGAGCACGTCGTGTTGTAGTCGTGGTCGGCCCAGTGCATGACCTTGAGACCGGGTCCCGCGAGTTCGGGGTCGTCGAGCGGAGGGAGCCCGGCCTGCCGGCGGATCAGCGGGTCGGTGTAGAGCCCACCCCGGTCGCTGTCGGGCATCACGTCGAGTTCGAGCTGGCGCACCGGCTGCTGGTCGAGCTGCACCGGCAGCGACGCGTGCGAGTACCACAGATTGTCGGGGTCGGACTCGCCCTGGATCTTCTTCTCCGCGAAGGACAGTTCGCGGTGGTAGCTGTTGTGCGTGCCCAGCATTTGGATCTGGTTCATCCGGACCGGGGCGTGGTCGCTGGCGTCCGCGCCCGAAGTGAGCGTGCCGAGGCCGAGGACAACTGCCGTGCTGATGAGTGCAAGTTGACGTATACGCATGGACCGCACCCTCGCCGGTGCTCGTGGTCATCAAACGAAGGCCGACCGACCTGACAGGGAATGCCTCCCCAACAACGCCTCGGTTCCGTAGGCATGTTGTGACCGGCGGCCGTCGTGCACGTACGGGCCCGTCGACAGGAACGAGATCCGGCCTCGTGGGATGGCCCGCGCAACCGTGACCGCTCGGTGCGGACCGGCCCGCACGGGCGAGATTCCCGGCACAGCAGAGTCGGGAGTGTCCTGCGGAAGCTGCCCGCAGTCATCGGCCGGTGGCCGAACCCGGTGACGCCAGGGCGGGGCGGGCGAGCCCGACCGGACGGCGTCGGCGTCCGTCAGGCCACGGCTGAGCCCGGTGCGCGTCTGATACCCGACATCGGCAGGGGACCGGCTCTTCACCCTCCGGCCACGAGTCCGCCAAGGGGCCGGACCATGATCGTGGTCGTCTTTGATCCCCGTCGCAGGAGGACCACACCATGTTGCGCCGTACCCTGTCCGCACTCGCCGTCGTCTCCGTGCTCGCCACGACGGGGATCACCCAGGCCTCTGCCGCCGAAGGCACCGGTGCCCGTGTGCTGGATGTGATGACGTTCAACATCCACCACGCCCAGGGCACCGATGATGCACTCGACCTTCAGCGGATCGCCGACGTCGTCAAGGAGAGCGGGGCCGACGTGATCGGGCTGCAGGAGGTCGACAACCACTACTCCGGGCGCAGCAATTGGGCCGACCAGCCCGCCGAACTGGCCGCCATGCTCGGATACCACGTGGCGTTCGGCGCCAACATCGACAACAACCCGCCGACTGCCGATGGACACCGGATCCAGTACGGCACCGCGATCCTCTCCCGGTACCCCATCACCGAGTGGGACAACACCTGGCTTTTCAAGTCACCCGGTCAGGAGCAGCGCGGGCTGCTGCACGCCACGCTCGATGTCCGCGGGAAGGCCGTGCACTTCTATTGCACCCACCTTGCCGCCAGCTCGCAGACCGACCGCCTCCACCAGGCGCCGCAGCTTGTCGACCTGATAGGTGACACCGATCCGTCGATCCTCGTGGGCGACTTCAATGCGGTCCCGTCAGCGCCCGAGTCCCTTCCACTGCAGACGAGTTACACCGACGCGTGGACCAAGGCCGGTCACGGGGACGGGATGACGTTTCCTGCCGAGGGCCCGACCGAGCGGATCGACGACATCTACACCACCGACCAGGTCAAGCCGGTGGTCACCCGCGTACTGCACGCCGACCCCACGGCGTCCGACCACCTCCCGGTGATCAGCCGGGTGGTCGTCGCGCACTGACGGGGCTTCCAGTCGGGTTCGAGGCGACTCCGTGCTTCACGGGACTGCGGGGTCGCTTCGAGAGGCATGGCACATCGGCCGGAGGGGGCCGGTCATGGCGCACATCGCAGCATCGGGCTGCGTGTGGCTGACTGGCTCGGGGCATGCGGGTTCAACGCCGCCGTGGTGGCGACCGCCATCGACTGGCTCAGGGCTGACTGCGGGAGTTGAGCTACCGCAGGGAGTCCGCCGATGCCGGAGTGCCGATGTCCGGCGGGGACTTCGGCCCTGGGCCGATGTCGGGCGGGGGTTTCGGTCCTGCGTCGCCAAGGCAGTTCGGGGTGAGCTGGGCGACAGGGTTTCCTGGCTGGTGCCCACAGAGAGCCGGAAGGCGATGATGTCAGCCATGGCATTGTCGACGGCGTTCACGAAGTTGTTCGGTGTGCAGCATCCGATTGCGTCTGCGCCCATGGGCGGGTCGGCCGGCGGCGCGCTGGCTGCGGCGGTCTCCCGCGGCGGGGGGCTGGGGTTGCTGGGCGGCGGGTACGGGGACCGGGATTGGCTGGCCCGCGAACTACCGATCGTTTCTGCAGGCGGGAGACCGTGGGGAGTCGGGTTCCTGAGCTGGGCTGCCGGGGTCGGCGCTGTGGAGCAGGCACTGGAGTACGGCCCGGGGGCTGTGATGCTCTCCTTCGGAGATCCGAGCCCGTTCGTCGAGCGAATCCGAGCAGCCGGTGCGGCGGTGATCGTTCAGGTCACCGATCTGGAGGAGGCCCGGCGGGCGGTGGATCTGGGGGCCGATGTCATCGTGGCCCAGGGCAGCGAGGGCGGGGGGCACGGGGCGCGGCGCGGGAGGGCCACGTTGCCCTTCGTACCGGTCGTGGTGGACTTGGCGGCACCCGTGCCGGTGCTGGCGGCCGGTGGGATCGCCGACGGTCGTGGCGTGGCCGCCGCCATGGCGCTGGGGGGCGCCGGGGCGCTCATCGGCACCCGATTCCAGGCCACGGCCGAGGCGCTGGTCGATCCCTCGACCGCCGAGGCGATCGTCCGCGGCTGCGGGGAGGACACGGAGCGCAGCGGCGTCCTCGACATCGCCCGCGGGGCCCGTTGGCAGACGACGAAGTACACGGCTCGCTCCCTCGGTCACCCCTACCTCGACCGCTGGCGGGGTCGGGAGACGGAACTCGCCGCGGATTCCCAGGCGCGCCATGACTACCAGGTCGATGTGGCACGAGGTGATGTGCCACCACTGCCGGTGTGGGCGGGCGAGGGTGTCGACCTCATCGACGACCTGCCACCCGCAGCCGATCTCGTTGCCGCACTGGCGGCCCAGGCCGATGACGCCCTGGCCCGGGCAGGAAGGTACTGACAGGAGCACACTGAAGCACGCTTTCCGGGGCACTTCCGCAATCGGTCGCTCGTGGGGAACCTTGGTGGCTGCTCAGCGGTCAGGCGGACCGACTCATTGCTCGCGGTGGAGGACACCCGTCGCTGGGGCGACGGCAACATCACCGCCAGGGCGCTGATGCCCGGGCGAGGTCAGCGCCAGTGCGGGGCGCCCGCTCCGCCTGGAGTCGTCGCCTCGATCTTTGTGCGGATTTCGCGCATGACCCGGATGATCTGGGACTCATGGGCGGGGGTCAGGCGGGCCACGGGTACCGAGCAACTGATGGCGTCCTGGGCGGGGGCATCGTAACGGAGGGCGAAGCCGAAGCCGATGATGCCGAGGACGCCCTCCTCGCGGTCGATGGAGTAGCCGCGGACGCGGGTTGCCGCGAGGTCGGCCGCCAGGGCGTCGCGGTCCGTGTGGGTGTTGGGGGTGGCCGGGGTATACGGGCCTTCGGGGAGCAGGGAGTCCGGGCGTTCGGCCAGGAGCGCCTTGCCCAGCGCGCCGGCGTGGGCCGGGAGGCGACGTCCGACCCGGCTGATCGTGCGCAGGTACTCGTGTGATTCGCGGGTTGCCAGGTACGCCACATCTCCGCCGTCCAGGCGGCCCAGGTGGATCGTCTCGCCGAGAGCCTCCGACGCCTCGTCGAGGTACGGGCGCACGGTCCGGACGCGGGGGTCGGAGTCCAGGTAGCTCGTGCCTGTGAGCAGGGCGTGGATCCCGATGCCGTAGAGCGAGCCTGTCATGTCCGTGCGGACCCAGCCACGGCTGATCAGGGTCTGGAGCAGGGCGTACATCGAGCTGCGGGGGACCTGGAGTTCGATCGCGAGTTCCTGGAGTCGCGCGGGGCGATCGCCGCGCTCCGCCAGTACTTCCAGCAGCTCGACCGTGCGCGCGGCGGACTTCACCTCGCGCACTCCGCGCTCCTCGTCCGTGTTCATGGGGTCCGGCATGTGCTGATCGTAAGCGAGGGCAGCCGAACCATTGACGGCCCATGTTTGCGTATCTAACCTTCATCTTCATACGTAGATAGCGTCTACATACGGAGATGGGGTCGGCAGGAATGAGCACGGACACGGAAACGGAGGCCGTCGTCGGGCGGCTGCGGAGCGGGATGTCGAACGGCGTGCTGTCGTTCCCGCTCACCAGCTTCCACGACGACGGCTCGCTCGACCTCGATGGATTCCGTGCGTACGTGGCTGCGCAGATCGACGCCGGTCCCGGCGCCGTCTTTCCCGCCTGCGGCACGGGGGAGTTCTTCTCCCTGGACGAGGACGAGTACCGGGACGTCGTCACCGCCGCGGTGGAGGTAGTGGCGAGGAGGGTGCCCGTCGTGGCCGGCGTCGGGTACGGATGGGCCCAGGCCGCCAGGTTCGCGCGGATCGCCGAGGAGGCCGGCGCCGATGCCCTGCTCGTGCTGCCGCACTACCTCGTCGTCGCGCCGCAGGACGGGCTCGTCGCGCAGCTGGAGCACCTGGCGGCGCGGACCCGGCTGCCGCTCATCGCATACCAGCGCGATCAAGTCGCCTTCAGCACACCATCGTTGAGAAGGATCGCTCGGATTCCCGGGGTCGTCGGACTCAAGGACGGGCACAGTGACCTCGACCGCCTGCAGCGCCTCACGCTCGCCGCGCCCGACGGCTTCCTGTTCTTCAACGGGGCGGCCACTGCGGAGATCCAGGCCCGCGCCTACACCACGGTCGGAGTGCCCGCTTATTCGTCGGCCGTCCACGCCTTCGCACCCGAGATCGCCGACGCCTTCTTCGAGGCTCGCAGGCGGGGCGACGACGGTGCCATGGATCGGCTGCTGCGGGAGTTCTACATCCCGCTCGTCGAAATCCGGGACCGGCAGCCCGGATACGCCGTCTCGCTCGTGAAGGCCGCTGCCCGGCTGCGCGGCCGTCCCGTCGGGCCCGTTCGCGCCCCGCTCACCGATCCCTCGGCCGCCGACCTCGCCGACCTGGAGCGTCTGCTTGCCGTCGGCCTCGACCTCGCATCCGCACTCACTCCCGTAGGAGCCGCCCTGTGACTCGCGATCTGACCATCACCGAGGTTCGGCTGACCCCGATCCTCGTCGCCGACCCGCCACTGCTCAACACCCAGGGCGTGCACCAGCCGTACACGCCGCGACTGATCGTGGAGGTCGTCACGGCAGATGGCGTGACGGGAGTGGGGGAGACATACGGCGACAGCAAGTATCTGGAGCTCGCCCGGCCCTTCGCCGACAAGCTCATCGGGCGTCAGGTATCCGATCTCAATGCACTGTTCGTCGTGGCGGACGAGGTTGCCGTCGATCAGGGACGGGTCGAGAACCAGGTCGACGTGGGTGGACTGCGGGGAGTGCAGACCGCCGACAAGCTGCGCTTGTCCGTGGTGTCCGGCTTCGAGGTCGCCTGCCTTGACGCGCTGGGCAAGACGCTCGGTCTGCCCGTGCACGCGCTGCTCGGCGGCAAGCTGCGGGACGCGGTGGAGTACAGCGCCTATCTCTTCTACAAGTGGGCCGACCATCCGGCGGGTGTCGCCTGCGAGACGGATGACTGGGGGGCCGCCGTCGATCCGGCCGGCATCGTCGAGCAGGCACGGAAGTTCACCGAGCGGTACGGATTCACTTCGTTCAAGCTCAAGGGCGGTGTCTTCGCACCGGAGGAGGAGATCGCCGCCGTACGGGCACTTGCCGAGGCCTTTCCCGGGCATCCGCTGCGGCTCGACCCCAATGGGGCCTGGTCCGTGGAGACTTCACTGAAGGTCGCTCAGGAACTGGGGGATGTACTCGAATATCTGGAGGACCCGGCACTCGGTACGCCGGCCATGGCCGAGGTCGCCGCGAAGACGGACGTGCCGCTCGCCACCAACATGTGCGTGACCACGTTCGCCGAGATCCAGGAGGCCTTCACCCAGGGGGCCGTACAGGTCGTGCTGTCCGACCACCACTACTGGGGCGGACTGCGCAACACCCGAGAACTTGCCGCCATGTGCCGCACGTTCGGGGTCGGGGTGTCGATGCACTCCAACACCCACCTGGGAATCAGCCTCGCCGCAATGACCCATGTCGCGTCGACCGTGCCGAACCTCCACCACGCCTGCGACTCCCATTACCCCTGGCAGTCCGAGGACGTGCTCACCGAACGCCTCACCTTCGAAGACGGTTCGGTCAAGGTGTCCGACGCGCCCGGCCTCGGCATCGAACTCGACCACGACAAGCTGGCGTTCCTGCATCAGCGGTGGCTCGACGACGACGGCCGCCTGCGGGACCGCGACGACGCGGCCGCGATGCGGATCGCCGACCCGGAGTGGGTCACGCCGACCGTTCCTCGCTGGTAACTGCACCCGCGAGACCGGAAGTTCGTGCGACCCGGTCCCGCTCACCCCTCTCTCCCCGCCCTGCCCACGATCGGAGCCGCTCGTGTCCGCAGTACCACCAGCACAAGTCCCCGCTGTCGAGCACCCGCCCGCCGTCCAGTCCGCCATCCATAAGATCTTCCGGCGCGTCGTCCCTCTCTTCTTCGTGATGTTCGTCGCGAACTACATGGACCGCGTGAATCTCGGCTTCGCCCAGGACCAACTACGCGCGGACGTCGGACTGTCCGCCGCAGCGTTCGGGCTCGGCGCCGGGATCTTCTTCATCGCGTACGCCATTTTCGAAGTGCCCTCCAACATGATGATGGAGCGCTTCGGGGCGAAGATCTGGCTCACCCGGATCATGATCACCTGGGGGCTCGTGGCCACCGCGATGGCCTTCGTGTCGAGCGCGGAAATGTTCTACGCGCTACGGTTCCTGCTCGGCGTCGCGGAAGCCGGGTTCTTCCCGGCCGTCATCTACTACTTCTCGCGCTGGCTGCCGGACTCCCATCGAGGGCGGGCCACATCCATCTTCCTGATGGGCTCGGGCACGGCGACCGTCATCGTCGGGCCGATCTCCGGCGCACTGCTCGAAATGCACGGCCTGTGGGGGCACTCCGGCTGGCAGTGGATGTTCTTCATCGAGGGAGTCTTCTCGGTGGTGCTGGGATTCGTCGTCTACCGGTTCCTCGACTCCGGAATCGATCAGGCCACTTGGCTGACGGACGAGGAGAAGCGCGGGCTCGTCGCCGTCATCGACGCCGAGCAGGAGGAGCGCGCCGGGGAGCGCGCGACCACCCAGGTGTCCCGCTGGAAGCTGCTCGCCGACCCGCAGATGCTGCTGTTCCTGTGGATCTACTTCGCGATCAACGTCGCCCTGTACGCGGTGACGTTCTGGCTGCCGTCGATCGTGGACGACATCGGCGGGCTGAGCGAGTTCCAGGTCGGGTTGCTGACGGCAGTGCCGTGGCTGTGCGCGATCGCCGCCGTGTGGGTGAGCGGGCGGATATCGGACCGCATCGGCAAGCGGCGCCCGATCCTGGTGACGCTACTGGTCATCGGTGGCTGCGGCACCCTCCTCGCCGTATTCGTGTCGCCGTGGGTCGGGCTCGGCGCCCTGTGCATCGCCGCCATCGGCTTCAAGCCGGCCTCGCCGATCTTCTGGACGATCCCCCAGAGCTACCTCGACGCACGGGCAGCGGCGCCCGGCATCGCGCTCATCAACTCCATCGGCAACCTCGGCGGCTTCGTCGCGCCGACCGCCTTCGGACTGATCGAGGACGCGACGGGTTCGACCAAGGGCGGGCTGGCGGGCCTGACGGTCGTCGGTTTCCTGGCAGCGTTGAGTGTTCTGCTGGTGCGAGGTGGCGGGCGCAACGACCGGATCCGTACGAAGCCCGTGACAGCCCCCGTGGCCACGGCGCCGAAGGCCACGCCGGGCACGGCGCGGACCGTGGACTCCGGACCTGTGGGAACGGCTCCGGCAGGGGCCTGACATGACGGGCGGCACCGGCGGGAACGCCGGCCGCCCGTCTCAGACCGTGGTGCACACGGGCGTGGCTTCGCACCCGCCGGGGAGCGAACGGTGATCACGTCCACCGGAGAGGACCGTACCGCCCGGCCCGGATCGATCCACAGGAAGGACTGCGCACTCCGCAGGACCCGCCCTGGACGCCTGTCCCACGGGCACCGTCGGCCTCGACATCACCTTCACCGGGCTCTACTCAGCTCCGGTGCGCGGGACCGAGTCCTGGGCACGCGGGGTGGGTCGGGCTCGGTGGGTCTGACGAACCTGACGACGGCGTCGGACCGCCTCGGGCTCAGGACCTGCGCCTCGGCGGTCCGACCACTACGTCGTCCCGGGTGGTCGCCGCCGGGGTGGGGGAGGGGAGACGCAGGTCCCATTCGCCGATGTCACAACTTGCCGGTTCCGTTCCGTCCAAGAGGTGTAGCGAGCAACGACGACACAGGAGCGCATCATGGAAGCTCGGTTGAACCTCTTCGCCAGTCCGGTCGCAGCCAAGTTCGGGAAGCACATCGTCGCTGCGGGCAAGGCGCTGGCGGACTCGACGCTGCCGGCCGCGACACAGGAACTGGTGAAGCTCCGCGCCAGCCAGATCAATGGCTGCGGCTTCTGCACCGACATGCACACCAAGGACGCCGCGCACGCAGGGGAGACCTCGACGCGGCTCAACCTTGTCGCGGCCTGGCGCGAGGCCACGGTGTTCACGGACGCCGAGCGCGCCGCCCTGGAGCTGGCGGAGCAGGGCACCCGCATCGCCGACGCGGCCGGCGGCGTCACGGACGAGGCCTGGGCGAATGCCGC
>NZ_JBIAKK010000024.1:0-98197 GCF_042872425.1 Streptomyces sp. NPDC005262 | reverse complement strand
CCTCCGCCATCGGGATACCTCATCCCTCTGGCATAGCGCGGCCCACGGCAGCCGTCACGACCCCCCGCGTAACCCACACCCTTAAAGATCTCTAGCAGGTCACGAGCGCTCCACCACTGACATCTAGCCGACGACTCTCTACTGACACTCACACGCAGACCATCAGCGGCGGCCTTCCTTCAGGCCGCGGGCCGCTTGGACGAGAGCGCGCAGGCTGCCTCCTCCCCCGGCGAGAGCGACGCAGTGCCCCGCTTCCGCGAGGGGCACGACTTGGACCATGGCGCCGACCTTTGTACGGCGCAGCGCAACTCCGGATGGTCGCTGTGGCGCCGCCCTCCCCGGGCGAGAAGCCACCCCACGAGTGTCTTCCAGGACCCGGCCGGCGCCGGGGAGTCGACCGACAGGGCGGCGGATTTCGTACGGGACCGACTCGCCTCCCTGCTCCCCAGCCCTCCCCAGGTCACGGCCGGCGAAGTCGTGGCCCATTCGTAGCGGCCGGAAAGTCACACGGCAAGCCGGCATCGAGGCGGGCGGCCTCGACAACATCACGCTCACGGTGGTACGCATCAGTGAGTAGTGGCCCGCGGAAGCGGGTGTTGTTCATCCTCAACGCCGCACGTCAGTCCCTGTTCGGTGCCGTAGAAGCGGAAGCTGCTGTTGCAGAAGTGCTTCGTGACGGCGAACCCGAACGGCAGCAACCGCAAGCGTCGTTCGGCTTGCGAAGCCCGGGACACGGCGGTTGAGCTTGATCCAACTCTCCACTCGGTGCAAATTCGGCCCGCCGAATCAAGGGAGAGCTCCGTGCGCCAGCATTACCCCTTCTCATTCCGTCATTCCTGCTCCTCCCGTTCCTCCCGTCCTTCTCGTTCAGGCCTACGGGCCGCCATCGGCGCCGTCGCACTACTCGCGCTCGTTGCCCTCGTGGCCCCGGCCGGCCCCACAGCCGCCGCCGACCACCGCCAGCCGCCCTCGGCGGACCCCGCAGCGATCCGCAACTGGAACGCCATCGCCACCGAGACAATCAGCGCCAACCTCGGCCCGACCCGCCCCTCCGGGCAGGTGGCCATCTGGCACGGGTTCGTCTCCGCCGCTGTCTACAACGCCGTGGTCGGTATTCAGGGCAACTACGCCCCGTACAAGTGGCGGGAGAGCGGCCCCTCCACGGCGTCTCCCGAGGCGTCGGCCGTAACTGCGGCACACCACGTCCTGCTCGCCTATTTCCCTAACTCGCAGGCCCAGCTCGACACCGCGTACGCCGCCTCCCTCGCCAAGATCGACAGCGGCCCGGCGAAGGACCAGGGCGTGGCCTTCGGGGCACGTGCTGCCGCCCGCATCATCGACCTCCGCGAGGGCGACGGCCGGTTCGTGGACGTGCCCTTCACCAAGCCACTCGCGCCCGGCGTCTGGCGCCCCACCCCGCCCGCCCGGCTGCCCTTCATCGACACCTGGCTCGGCAGACTTCGGCCGCTCCTGCTCACCTCCCCTGCCCAGTTCCGGCCCGGCAAGCCGCCCACCCTGTCCTCAGCCCGCTATGCCCAGGACGCGAACGAAGTGAAGACCATGGGCGCGAGGACCGGCTCAGGCAGGACCGCGGCCCAGACCGAGACTGCCCTCTTCTACGGGGGCAATCTGATGGTGCAGATCCAGACGGCCCTCCGCGACCATGCCGCCCGGCATCATCTCGGCATCGCCGAGACAGCGCGGTTGTTCGCCGCGGCGAACACAGCGGCGACCGATGCCGTCATCACCGCGTGGGACTCCAAGCTCCGGTACGGCTTCTGGCGGCCGATCACGGCAATCCAGTTGGCCGACACGGACGGCAACCCCGCGACCGAAGCGGACCCGCTGTGGGAACCGCTGCTCGTCACGCCCCCGCACCCCGAGTACGTCAGTGGCCACACGGCGCTCACGGGCGCCGTGATGCGGGTCGTGACCGGGGTCCTCGGCACTTCGCGGGTCGACCTCGACGTGACCTCCGACGTCACCGGCACCACACGGCACTACGAGTACGCCGAGCAGCTCAACGAAGACATGATCAACGCCCGTGTGTACGGCGGAATCCACTTCCGCACCTCGGACGTCACCGGATGCCGGGCCGGCAACCGCATCGGCACCTGGGCGCTCGCCCACTACTTCCAGTCGCTGCGCACGGGGAACGCGCAAGCATCGCAAACCGCTCAGCCCGCTCAGCCGAAGTGTCCGCGCGGCGGCGCCGGAGACGCCTCGTAAGCCCCTGGCCGGGCGCGCGCTCGGGCCCGACCAAGGGGGACGCTCAAAACCTTGCGCCGCTGACCCACCGCTTCCCGACCTTATAAGCAGCCCCCGCAGCTGATGGTCTGCCACCAGACACGCCCCGCCTATCGACGGGGCGTTCGTCATTACGGCCCTTCCTGCCCTTGGTTCCGCACGCCCTGAATCGGAGATCCTCGACGACCTGGTCGGTCCCGCCTTCCGGAGGCTGCACTCGAGCTGGATGGACGGCGGACTCCGGCCGGAGTCCGTGGGCGACGTCGTGACCCGCGCCGGCGAACCCGCTGGGAATATCGGGTCCGCACCGCGCGGACCCGGAGGTGATCGCCCTGGTCCTGCACTGCACAGCAAAACGCCCGCGCCAGGGCACGGGCAGGGACTGCGAACCCTGCAGGATGCGGGGCGTTCGGCCACGTCGGGCCGCCACAAGGCGGCCTGCACTCACGCGGGTCGATGTCGGTATGGCCGTGGCTGATGCTCGCGGGCGGCCGCATCACGGCTCGTTCGGCGGACCGGGCCGGACCCGCGACGCGCAGTGGCGCCGCTGTGCGGGCTTCGCCAGCGTCGGAAGGGCTGTCTGCGCGCCACGTGGCGACCCGTTCAGCTCACGTATCCGCCCGGTCATCGCCGGTATGACTGGCAGTCAGGGCAGCGTGGTCGGTGGAGCCCGCCCGGGAGCCCTTCGCACGTCGACCGGGCGGGCGCAACCCATCCGGTCCCGACGGCCCTGGCCGGGCGGTCCCGAACTGCAGGTGTTGGCGTCACCCTTGGTCTTCGGCCTGGTGGCCAGTTGCATCCCATGCCGGCGACGCTCGCCTTGTGTCGTGGTGCGGCTCGTGGCGACTGTCAGGTTGGGAATCCTGCGGCGATCACTGCATTCCGACACGATCACTGAACTCGCACTTCAGAGGACTCTCTGCCTTCTGGACCTCTGCGGAAACACCAGCTCAGGCAGATACGTCACGACGACCAGCAATCCTGCAACGATCACTAGATCAGCAGCTCAACGCATCACTCATGCGGTGATCCATAGCGGATTTGTCACAGCGGCTCCATGGGGCACGGGGAAAGACTCGAGGTGGCCAAGACCGCACTCAAGGACGTGCTCGGCCGCCTCCGGCCGGAAGACAACTTCGGACTGGTCGCCTTCGACGACCAGGTCCAGGTCGTCGTCCCAGCAGGCCCGCTGACGGACAAGGACGCGGTCAAGTCCGCCATCTCGGCACTGCGCCCCGGCGGCTCCACCGACCTGTCCGCCGGCTACCTGCGAGGGCTGCAGGAGGCCGAACAGGTCGCTCGAGACGCCGGCGCCACCGTGCTACTGGTCAGCGACGGGCACGCCAACCGCGGCGTCACCGACCCCGAGATCCTCGGCGAGAAGGCCGACCAGGCGTTCCACCGGGGCATCACCACCTCCGCGCTCGGCATCGGCCAGGAATACGACGAGCACATGCTGGCCGCGCTGGCCCGTGACGGTCGCGGCAACGACGGGATGGCCGAGCACACCGACGCCGCCGCGCAGTTCATCGCAGCCCAGGTCGACGGCCTGCTGGCCCAGGCGGCCCAGGCCGTCTGCCTGCTGCTGCGGATGGAGCCGGCCTTACGCGGAGTCGACCTCGTCAACGAACTGCCCGTCACCGCCACCACCGACGGCCCCCTGGTCGAGCTGGGCAGCCTGTACTCCGGGGAGACCCGCACCCTGACCCTCGTCCTCGACCTGCCGGCCGGCCCCCCGCTGGGCCCCGTGCGGCTCGGCGCCCTGGAGCTGTCCTGGACGGAGCTGCCGGCGCTCAAGCAGCACACCGCCACCGTCCCCTTGGACGCCGAGGTGGTACCGCCGGCGTGGCCGCCACCCGCACCCCTGATCCCCGCGTGGACACCGAACTCGTCTTCCAGCACGCCCAGCAGGCCAAGCGGCACGCTGCCGCCGCCCCCAGGCGCAAGGACCCCTCCCAGGCCCTCGAGGAGCTGCGCCGGACGCGCGACGCGGTGAAAGCCGCCGCCGCCACCGCGCCCGCCGAGATGGCCGCCGACCTCGACGAAGAGCTGGCCGTCCTGACCTCCTTGATCAGAGAGATCAAGTCCGGTGACCACTCCCGCTCCGCGAAGACCGCGCTCAAGCGCGCCGGCGACGTCGGCCGCCAGCGCGGCCGCCAGTTCACCGAGGGCACCGGGCTCGACGATCGCAGCCGGACCGCCCGGCCCGCCACCGGCCTGCCGTCCGCCACCACCGACCCGCGGCACACCGGCCGACCGGCCCTGGCGGACTGCCCGAAGACCCTCCGCCGGGCCTGGATCGACCTCGCCGAGGCCATCCGCACCCTTCCCCTGACCCGCCAGGACCGCGAACCCATCACCGAAGCCGTCGCCGCCCTCCTCCACACCCACCCCGACTTCCACGCCGCCCGCTTCCGCCACCACGCCCTGTCCACCAACACCCACACCGACCACGCGCCGGACTCGCTCTTCTGACCGCACGGGCGACAGACCAGCGCAGAACCCGTAGCCCTCGCGATTTGCGATGCCCGTGCCTGTCTCCGCGCAATGTGTCGGACACCGCCTACCGCGAAAGCCACCAGGCCCAGCCCGCCGACCGGCGGCTTCCCAGGCGCGCGATAGACATCGCTACCCCCGACCAGGCCCGACAGGTCACAGCGCGGGGGCACTCATACAGCCAGGCCTCGCACCCGCCATGTCCGACACAACCGCCGGCATCCCCGGCCCAGCACGCCGCCCGGCCCCCTCTTGACACCCACGCTCGCAAGTTGTTCCGCGCACTGCGGTACTCGGCGCCGGAGATAACCGGCGGAGGTTTCCATGACCGACAGCCAAGCCCGACTCCTCGCGTGGCTGAATGCCGCTCCAAAGATCCTGTCGTGGACCCAGGACCATGTGTCCTGGCGCGACGCAAGCGGCACCGAGGTACTGACCGGCTACGTCGACGTCGGCATCCCGCAAGCCGGCGCGGCCGTGGGACTGTCCTGGACGTGGACGGTGGCGGCCGGCTCGGACGCCGACGAACTCCCGTGGTTCGTCATCGAACTGGGTCCGCCAGCTTGAGGCAGGATCTGGGCGCAGCTGGTCGTGGAAACCTGCGCCCCAGAGCAGGCTGTCAAGGAAGCCTGCGCCGCAGCACCCAGAACGCGGCCGCCACCGCGGCGGCAGCCAAGGCCAGGACGATGCCGGTCTCGACCAATTGGATCGGCCAATAGTGCGAAGTCGGGTGGAACTTCGCATAGAAGTCGACTGCCCCGTGATCCGACAGGCACGTACTGAGATCGCCCGGCACGGCCTGGTCGGTGCAGTCCAGACCGCTGACATGCTTCCCGGACTCCATGATCATCCCGAAGTCGAGCTGATAGACATGGTTGAGTGCGGCGTCCCACGGGCCACGCACCTCGCTCGCCGGCCAAAGAGAGGACCGGACTCCGTCGCCCAGGTTGTACGCCAACCCGATGCCGACCAAGGCCAGACCCATCGCAGGGAGGGTGCGCCGCGTGAGCAACGCCGCCAGCGCACCGAGCATCAGTCCGAGCAGAACGTACGCCGGGCCCACTGATCCGGCGGCGTTGAAGTATATGCTGCTCCACCGGTTGACTCCGCTGTCGGGACCGGACACCCATACCCACCGGAACATCAGGGTCAGCGCCGTCATACCACCGAGGAGCGCCACCGCCGGGACAGCCAGTTTCACGGCGAGCCAGCGGGCCGGGGACACGGACTGGGTCCACGCCAAGGTGGCGGTGCCACGTTGCAGCTCCCGGCCGATCAGCGCAGCGCCTACGCAGGCGGCGCCGAACGGCAGCCAGGCCAGGAGCTGGGCGAAATCGAGTTCATGGCCCTCGTAGCGCATCTCTGCGGACTCGAGTTCATTGCGCTCGCAGCGCATCTCTACGGCGTATTCCAGCGTCCCTGCGCCACCCACACCACAGTGCCCCCTGTGCGGAGCAGCCTCCTGCCCCAGCGCATAGAGCCAGATCAGCCCGCCGGCACCGGCGATGACCATCACCGCCCAGACCCACAGCGGCACCCGGTGCAGCCGCAGCACCGCCCAGGTCAGGCCGCGGCGCGGGGAGTGCGAGAGAGTGGTCATGCGACAGCCTCCTGGCTCGGTGCGGGCGAGGCGCTCCCCGTGAACAGGGCGGGAGCGCCGGGGTTGCGCAGATGGGCCAGGATCAGCTCCTCCATGGAGGGCTGCTCGACCAGCCACGAGGCCGCATCGACCGGACCCTGCGGGCGCACCAGCGCGGTGTGGCCGCGGCCGGTCGCGCCGGACTCCACGACGGTGTGCGGCGCGAAGTCGGGCGAGGTGCCGGTGAGGCGGGTGTGCGCGGTCAAGACGTCCTCGCTCTCCCCCGCGAGCCTGATCTGCCCGCTACCGAGCAGCAGCAGGTAGTCGCAGGCGCCCTCCAGTTCGGCAAGGACATGGGAGGACATGACCACGCTGGTGCCGTGCTCCACGGCCACGGCCAGCAGGGCGCCCATCAGCTGGTGGCGAGCAACCGGATCCAGGTCCGCCATCGGCTCGTCCAGCAGCAGCAGTTCGGCGCGTTTACCGAGGGCTAGCGCGAGGGCGACTCGTGTGCGCTGGCCCCCGGAGAGGGTGCGGATCCTGGCCCTCGGGTCCAGATCGGCGCCGTACGCGGCGCGTTCGGCGGCTTCTTGGTCCCAGCGCCCTGGGTTGAGTTCGGCGCCCAGCCGGAGTGTGGCCGCCACGGTGAGCTGCGGATACAGGGGGCGAGTCTGCGCCACGTAGCCGATCCGCGGCCGGGACTCGGCCGGGCCAGCCCCGAGCACCCGCAGTGTCCCCTGCGTCGGGCGGCGCATGCCTGCTGCCAGTGCCAGCAGCGTGGACTTGCCGGCTCCGTTCGGGCCGACCAGTGCGCATATCCGACCGGCGGGCAGCCGGAAGGAGCAGTCCCTGAGGACCGGATCGCGGCGGCCGTAGCGCATCACGAGCCCTCGCGCTTCAAGCGCAGCTGGTTCCTTGCTCATTGCTCTCCCTCGGTGAACTCCTGCTCCAGAGCGGAGCTGAACAGTGCGGCGACGTCCTCGCGAGCGAGCCCCCCCGTGCGGGCTCGCCTCATCCAGTCGGCCAGCTCATCGGCGAGCGGCGACTGAGCCGCTGCCGCCCCCAGCGACTTCTGCACGAACGTGCCCAGGCCGCGCCGTGCCTGCACCAGGCCCTCGCGCTCCAGCTCGCGATAGGCCTTGAGCACGGTGTTCGGGTTGATGGCAGTTGCCTCGACAACCTCTCGGGCGGTGGGTAGCCGGTCGCCCGGCTCGAGCAAGCCCAGCCGCAAGGCCTGCTTCGCCTGCTGGACGATCTGCAGGTAAGTGGCTACGCCGGTCCCCCGGTCGATCCGGTATTCGATCACAACAACCCCCCTTTCACTAATCAAGTAGTGAAAGAGTGATGGAACGTCGGGATCCACGTCAAGCCCCGGCAAGCATTTACCTTGGAGAGCCGCCTCAACGGGATCCGCATGGCTGAGGCCGGGACCGGCTGGCCGGGCACGGACCCGGCGGGGGTGGTGGTCGAGCGGGAGCGGTCCGTGCCCGGCAGGCCCGGGCGCGGGAGGCTCGCCGGCTGGAACCCACGCCCGTACCGAGCTGTCGCAGGCCACCCAAGCAGCGCCCGGCGGCGGGCCCAAGTTGGTCGTGCGGCAGGTGGTCCGGAAGTAAACGAACTTCTCTACCGCATGGAGGTCTCTGCGTCACCGGTACCACGATTGCGGTCGCCTCTCCTGTCCGGGCGTGGGAGTGATGGACCAGCGGTAGTTCAGGGTGCGGCGTCGAAAGGTTTGGGTCATGGGGGAGATAAGCGAGGGGCTGGAGCGGCTCCTGTACACGCAGCCGGTGCCGTCGACGACAGCGAGCCGGCTGACGGCGCTGCTGCGTTGGGAGCGTGGCTCGACCCGGCAGGTGGCCGCTGTCCTGGGTGTGTCCCAGCGGACCGTGCAGCGGTGGGTGACGCGCAAGGCCGGCGGCAGCAGGCGCCCCAGCGCCCGCCATGAGAAGGCGATCGCGGATCTCGTGCGAGCGCGGTGGCAGCCCAGGATCCGTGCGCGCCGGGGGGCCAAGGCGGAGGAACACGGTGTGGTCGTCCATGCCCGGGCCCGGTTCGGGTTTTGGGCCGGTGCCGGTACCTCCGATGATCCCCGCCTGCGGCTCATCACGGCACGTCTGTCCGGCACGGTGACACGGGAGATGTTCGCCGCCCTGGACGCGGGCGTCGGCGAGAAGCGGCACCATCTGGTCCTCTCCCGTGCACTGGGACATGCCTACTTCCGCGACGGCGGCCGGCGCGCGCACGGCCTGCAAGTGGTCCTCGAAGACATCGACTTCATGGACTTCGCCCTCCTGTGACCACAGGGACGAGCCGGTGCCGGTCAGCGGTCGGCCGGCGCCGGCCCGTACCCGTGTGCTTCCCGTGCCTCCCGCCAGTCCCACACCACCGATCCCCGCTTCCCGGTGCGCACGGCCGCGGGCGGCTGGGGCGGACGCAGTCGGGCCTTATCGGCCAGGCCCAGCACGGCGGGCCGGTCCCCCGGGCCGGCCAGCATGTGGATGGTCCCGGTCAGGTTGGCGTAGCGGGTGGCCGCGCGCAGAAAGGCTCCGGCCCAGGGCGGGACGGGGTGGGTGGCGCAGCCGTCGGTGAAGCGGGTGCGGTCGTGGAGGGCGAGGAGGCCGGGGGCGTCGTAGAAGTCGTCGCTGCGGGCGGTGGCCAGCTGCTGGAAGGAGGCGCCCGTGAACAGAGTGGAAGCCAGCGCCGCGGCCAACTGCGGGTGGGCGGTGGTGGCGTGGATACGCCGCGCGGCCTCCGCCGCCTGGGCGCAGGTGAGGGGCTCGGGTGCGGGCCGGTGTCTCCAGTCGATGGGAGCGGGTGTGCAGGGACCCAGGCACGGGCTCGGGCTGTCGTAGGAGACGAGCCGGTCCAGGGAGGGAAGGTTGATCCGGGCCGGCGCGGGGAGGGGCACTGCCGCGGTCCGCGGTGCGGCGCCGGCCTTAGGTGGGTGACCGTCGAAGTGGAGGGCGTGCGCTTCGGCGAGAGTGGCGGCGCGGGGGTGGGGCACGAAGGCGAGACTGCGGTGCAGGGCGGCCGTCAGGCGCGGGCGGTGGACGACCAGCGTCATGTGGATAGCGGTGTTGTCCCACAGCTGGAGGAATGCCCGCAGACGGCGGTCGGTCAGGCGGTGGGCGCGCAGGACCGTCAGGCGGTTGACGGGCAGGGCGTGGACCCAGGCGGTCGCGGCCTCCCAGACCGGCTGGCGGCCCGCGGGGAAACGGCCGGAGAGCTGTGGCGGCTTACCCAGCGCGGCCAGCAGGTCGTGGGCGAGAGCTGTGTCGCTGGTCGTGCCCGGTCCCGGATGGAGGGTGACCCGGCCTGCCGGGGGGTCGTGGGCGGCCAGCGCGCTGTGGGTGTGGACGGCGTCATCGGTGCCGTCGAAGACCACGGCCAGCCGGGACAACGATTCGAGGGTGGTCGTGCGAGGCGGCTGAAGGCCCAGCGCAGCAGGTCCTGATCCGGGCGGGTACGGCCGGTGCGTTCCAGGGCGGTGCGTGTGTGGGCGGTGAGTTGGGCCCAGGCGCGGAAGTTGCCGTGTGCGGTCTGCTCGTCGGCAAAGGCGATGTGGGCCGGGTCGGCGTCGGCCCACACGGGGTGGAACACCGGCACGACTTCCAGGACCTCGGCGGGGGTCAGGGCGGGCAGCGGGCGCAGTGGAGCGGCCTGGCCCAGGGCCCGGTGTGGCCGATGTCCATTGTAGAAGGTCTCGAACTCATCGAGCACGTGCAGGAGATGGTGCTGGTTCCAGATCAGGGTGCGGTCGAGGAGCTCGCGGCAGCAGGTCTGGATCCAGCGCTCCATAATGGAGTTCATTCGCGGTATTCGGATCCCGGTCTTGACCACTTCCAGACCCGCCTCAGCGAACAGGGCGTCGAAGCCGGCGGTGAACTTCGCGTCCCGGTCCCGAATGACGAATCTGGCGCGGCTGCCGGCGTCCTCGAGGTCCATGAACAGGTTCCGTCCGAGCTGGACGAGCCAGTCCGCCGGGGCGTGGGCGGTGGCGCCCACGATCCGGATGCGGCGCGTGGTGTGCTCGATGACGGCGAAGACGTACAGGCGCGCCCCGGCCAGGGTGCGGACCTCGAACAGGTCGCAGGCCAGCAGCGCCTCGGCCTGGCCGCGCAGGAACTCGGCCCAGGTCGTGCTCTGCCGCTCGAGCGCGGGCGGAATGCCATGCTCCTTGAGGATCTCCCAGACGGTGGATGCGGCGACCTTGATCCCGAGGGCCGCGAGTTCGCCGTGGATCCTCCTATACCCCCACGGCGGGTTTTCCCTGGCCAGGCGCAGCACCAGGGCACGGATCGACCGTACGGTGGGTGGTCGTCCTTGGCGATGTGGTCGGCTCACCGCGGCGTGGCGGCGTGGCGGCGCTTGAGTAGGTTGCGGTGCCACCGCAAAATCGTGTCCGGCCGCACCAGCAACAGCAGGCGTCGCAGTCTGTCCGCCGGCAGGCGGTGAAGGAGGCCGGCGAGTACGGCGCGGTCGGTGGCGGTGAAGGTGAGCCTGCCGACCTCGCGCTGCAGGACCAGCAGTTGATGGCAGAGCACGCCGATCTCGATCTCCTTCTCGCGTCCGCTCACCCCCAGCAGGCGCAGGATCACCGGGATGTTGGTCGCAGCGAGGTAGACCAGACGCAGCAGCACGACAGGTCATGATGCCGTCCCGGCGCCGAGCAGGCGACCACTTCGCGATGATCCCCCCGAGCCCCGCAGATCAGCGATCAAAGCTGTGACCTCGACGGATGACTATTCGGCACCCGCAGTACCACCGTCAAAGGGAGACGTTCGGCTTGCGGTCGACGGGGGTGACGGGGGCGATGTGCTCCTTGGAAGTACGTCGCGGTCCGGACCAGGGGGCGGAGACGGCATCCAGGAGATAAGCGAAGCGATATGCGAGGTCTTCGTAGTTGACACGCCAGCCCCTGAAGTGCGGCCATGCTTGCTCCGGGGTGCGTTCGACGGCGTAGCCGTACGCAGTGACATGGGCGACGGCCTCGGCGAACTCCTCATAGGTGAGCTGGATGGGCGCGTCGGGGGAAGGATCCGGTTCGAACGGAAGACGCCAGACCTGGGCGATGTTGCGCAAGCAGACGAAGCCGGCCCGCAACGCCAGTCGAGCATCGCCCTGCGGGCGGCTGGGGTTGAGGGCGAGTTGCAGGGCTGCGGCGTCCATGACGGCCAGCAGCGAGATCAGCCAGTTGTCGTTGGCTCTCGGCGAGCGGAAGCGGCTCAGCACCACATAACTGGTGTGGCTCTCACTGACCTCGGCCGACCAGCGCTCCCAGTTGCGGAACAGTTCCGTGATGTCATCGGTCAGCCCGATCTGTGCATAGCGGGCCAGGATCTCCGGTCCCCAGGGCGGGCTGCCGGCCCGTGCCTGCAGCGTTGTCACTTCGGCCTCGCGACGGGAGTAGGCGCTGTACAGAGCTGGCAGATAGCCGATCTGGAGGCCGATGATGATGGGCCCGGTCGCAGCGGCGCAGAGGTCGAGCATCGTCAGCTCCACGTGACGGCTGCTGGCGAAGCCGAGCGTGAAAAGAGCCACGCCCGTCTCCCGCAGCGCGTCCATCACACCGAATCCGCTGATGGCCGCCTGGAGCATCGAATAGCCCACCCAGGCGGCGGCGAGCCATCCGACCAAGTGGAACAGGATGGACACGGCCGCGACCGGCGCCAATACCCGCTCCTTGGTCTCGGAGCTGCGACAGCGGTCCGCCATGAACTGGAACGGCACCTGCACCATCTTGTGCAGCACCCGGGTGAAGATGGACCGGGTTGGCCGGGGAATCAGCAACGTGCGCAGCACCGATGAGAACGCCCCCAGGACGATCAGCGCACCGATGACGCCGATCAGGACGCGCAAAACAGCCTCCCGCGACGAGTGGGGTCATGGCGACTTGCAACCCTACCGTGATGATTCTTTGCGGGGATGTACGGAGCGTCCGCGCTACGCAATGCGGGTGATCGGGCAGATGGTGGCGAGGGACCGGGTCTTCCGCAGCCTGAATGTCAGGTCCGGGTGGCCCGTCGGGGGCGGCAGTTCGTCGACCGCTACGCCAAGACTCTGGAGCCGGCGGGTGTGGCCGTCCAGGGGCTCGTCGAGCCGCACGCGGTGGCCGGCCCCCCCGGATGGGGGCCCTCGGGAGCGGCGGCGCGGTGCGATCGAGGGTGCGCTGAAGTCCCTTACCCTTCCGATCGGCCGGGAAGCCCTCGCCGAGTCGGGTGCATGGCCCGTCCACGGCTCGCTCATGACAGATGTGGAAAGGTTGCCGTCGACCTGGACTATGTAGGGGCCCGCTGAAGGGAAAGCGACTCGTCGCCCACGTCTGCCGTCTCCACCCCGACGAGGTCCACGCGCTCACTCTCGCCGGACAAGCCCCCAGATATACGCCGCTGCGCGTCGACTACCCCGGACGGCACCAGAGCGCAGTCATGATGGCCAACGACGGCTGGGTCCCTTACCGCGTTCAACCGCTACTGGCGTCCCACCCAGCTCATCCCCGCCCCGGCACGGCGACTGCATCCCGCCCGCTGCCGCCACCGCCCCGGCACCGGCCCGACTACCGTGTGGCCAGGCGCTCGACCAGGCCCGCGGGACCGCAGCACGACCTGCACCAGCCATGACACACACACACCAGCGGCTCGCCGACGCCGCAGCAGCAGCCGATCACGAGGTTCCTCGCGGTGGGCGGCGCCGTAGGAGGGGAGCTTGTCGGTGACCATCACCCGCGGCACCGTGCCGGTCGTCTTCATTCGGCGGCGGAGGAAGCGTCTGACGGCGGCCTTGTCCCGCCGGTTCTGCACGAGGGTGTCGAGCACGTTGCCGTCCTGGTCGACGGCCCGCCACAGGTACTTCCGCTCCCCGTTGACCTTGATGAACACCTCGTCCAGATGCCACTTGTCGCCGGGCCGGGGCCGGCGGCGACGCAGTCCGTTCGCATAGGCCTGGCCGAACTTGGCGCACCAGCGGCGGATGGTCTCGTAGGAGACGATCACACCGCGCTGGAACATGAGCTCCTCGACCTCGCGGAAGCTGAGCGGGAAGCGGAAATACAGCCACACGCAGTGGGAGATCACCTCGACCGGGTACCGGTGACCCTTGTACGACGGCGACGCACTCTCCACGAACAATCCCCCTCCACCGTGATCAACCAGAAGAAGATCCCATCCGGCCAGCCGACGTGACAGCGCCCGCCGGAGGCCTGCTGCGGCACCACCGGTACTTTCACCCCAAAAAATGGAAGTTTGACAGTTTCGCCCAATCTCGTTGGCGATATTATGGAGCCGTGGGACTGGATCACACCTCGTTGACCACTCTCGCCGCCCTCGGCGACGATCAGCGCCGCCGCATGTTCGACTTCATTCGGCAAGAGCGGCGTCCGGTCACGCGCGAAGAGGTGGCCGCAAGCCTCGGGATCTCCCGCAAGCTGGCGGCGTTCCACTTGGACAAGCTGGTGACAGTCGGCCTGCTCCGATCGCACTACGAGTCCCCTGTCGGGATGATCCACAAGGTCGGCCGCAGGCCCAAGGTCTACGAGCCGGTGGTCGAAGCCATCGCGGTGAGCATCCCCGAGCGCCACTACGAAATGCTCGCCGACGTCCTGACCGAGGCCGTCCTGACCGAGGCCGGGGCCGAATCGGCCCGCGATACCGCACTCCGCGTGGCATATCGGCGCGGGAAAACCCTGGGCAGCACCGAGCGGGAACTCGTACGTCCCGGCCTGCTCGGCGCCGAGCAGGAGCTCAGCCTGGCCGCCAACACGCTCAAGGAGTTCGGGTACGAGCCGGAGCGCACCGCGCCTACCCTGCTGCGGCTGCGCAACTGCCCCTTCCACCCCCTGGCGGCCAAGGCCCCGGAACTGGTCTGCGCCGTCAATCAGGCATTCCTGGCCGGCTACCTGCACGGCCTGGGAAGCGACAAGACCACAGCGGTGCTCGCCCCGCGGCCCGGCGCGTGCTGCGTCGAACTCCGCGCGGACGGCGAGGCACAAGGCTCCTCTGGCCCCGGAACCGCTTGCGGCCGGTGAGCCGACGAAGAGGCCGCAGCCTGGAAGCATCCTTCCGCGATGTGGCGTGAACGCTCGCCGTCGATCGGTGGCTTGGCGCGGTCCGGGCTGAGGAAGCGCCGTATTCACATGCTCACCGGAGCACGTCATGATTACGAAGAGTTATACGCATCGGGCTTCGGCTCGCGCAGAACCGGCAGCGCCGATCACCGCCACGCCGGGGTCATCCGCATCGGACTGGGGGCTGCTGCTGATCAGGCTGACCTTCGGGCTGTTGATGGCCGGCCACGGGGCTCAGAAGCTGTTCGGGCTTTTCGAGGGTATGGGCCTGACGGCAACTGGTAAGGGGTTCGAAGCCCTTGGTTACCACCCGGGAAAGATTTTCGCCCTGGTGGGCGGTCTGTCCGAATTCCTCGGTGGTCTGGGCCTGGCTGCAGGGCTGTTCACCCCTCTCGCGGCCGCTGCCCTGATTGGCGTGATGATCAATGCCATGGCCACCGTGACCGGTGCCCATGGTCTGTGGGAGACCAGCGGCGGCGTGGAGTACAGCGTCTGTATCGCCGTTGTCGCCTTGGCCGTCGCCATGATCGGTCCCGGCCGGCTGGCCGTTGACCGGTTCTTCCGTTGGGGTGCGGGCGGCTGGGCCGAGGGTGCCTTTGCCCTGGGCCTCGGCGGAATCAGTGCCGCCATCGTGCTGAGTCTCTGAACCTTCGGGAGACAGCCCTCACCTGCAGCCGGCGCGAGCGGGCTTTCCGCTCCGGTTCCCCGGCTGGTCTGCTCCGTTCACATGAACGGCTGGAGCCACCATGAACTCAACCTCTGCCAGCGAAGTCTCTCTCAGAGGGCTGGGAGCGAGCTGCGCCCTCGCCAACGTGGTGCTGCACGGCCTCCTCATTCCTGACCACCTCGAGGAGAAGCTCTACGTCGGCGTCCTGTTCACCGTGGGCAGTGCCGTCATGCTCGTCGTGGCATTGGCACTGGTGACCTTGAAGCGCCCCATGGTCGCCTGGCTGACCGGGGCCCTTGTCAGCCTCGGCATGATCATCGGCTTTCTGCTGTCGCGCACTGTCGGCCTGCCGGATGGCTACTACGAACCCGGCTGGGAGCCGCCGTACGGTCCCCTGTCCTTGATTGTCGAAGGGGTGTTCGTCCTCGCCTTTCTTGCCTGGCTGGGAGGAAGTCGACGACCGGCGCCACCCCGGCACCGCCAGACAAGGCGGATATCGAGCCGAATGCGCCCGAGCGAAGCGGATGGAGGAAGTGACAGGTGAAGCCGTTCCGCCTCGCGGCGCTCACGCCCGGCCGAAGTCGATGACGACGGCGTCATCCGCGCGTCGGGTTCGGCAGTGAGGACGTAGCCGGCGTCGATGTCGGTCTGTTCGAGGTCGCACTCGTCCAGGCGGACCGGTCGGCCGGTGGATTTGGCGCGGCACGTGTCGCAGATGTCTTCCAGGCATGAGTACGGCAGGAGTCCTGCCCGCAGTCCGGCGCCGAGGAGGGATTCGCCGGGGCGGAGGGGAAGTTCGGCTTCTCGGGCACCGTCACCACCTCGCCGGGCGCCAGGAGGACGGGATCGAGACCGCCGACGGGTTCCTCGGGCCTGGCTGTGAGCCAGCCGCCGACCTACGGACTCGGGGGTCAACACCCGCGAGATCGGGAAGGTCCGCCAAAACGACGGGCGGAAGAAGCTGGTCCGTGAGCGGGAGGAATACCTCCGCCTCATGAAGCTCGGCGTCAGCAGTGCAGAAGCGTGCCGCCTTGTCGGCATCGACCGACGAACCGGTTGGCGCTGGCGCAACGGCACGAACTCCACGAAGAAGAAGCCCGGTCAGCCCGCACACAGAGTGCGGGCTGACCGGGCTCTTTCGTCGTCTCGGTACCTCACCCGAGACGAACGCGTCTACATCGCCGACAGGCTCACCGAGATGGCCCACCACCCGCACATCAGCACCGCGGCCGGCATACCCGTGTACTTCTGCGACCCAGGAGCCCCTGGCAACGCGGCTCGAACGAGGACACGAACGGCCTGCTCCGCCAGTACTTCCCCAAGGGCACCGATCTGTCCGTTCACAGCGGCAAGTACCTTGCCGCTGTGGCCGCAGAGCTCAACCACCATCGAAGTGTGCGTGGTGCAAGAGGGACCGGGTGATCAGGCTCGGCGCGTGGCGGGACGCTCTACGACGATCATGGCGGCGTCGTCGTTCAGGTGTCCGCCGACGTGGTGCATCAGATCGCGCCGGAAGCGGACAAGGAAGGCGTCAGGGTCGCTCTCGGTCCAGCCGGTGATGCGCTCGGTGAGCGGGTAGAAAGTGCCGGTGGAGTCGCGGGCCTCGGTGACGCCGTCCGTGTACAGCAGCAGAAGGTCTCCCGGCTCGAACTGGAAGCTGTCGACGTGGTACCGCGGATGCACCAGTTCACCCAGGCCCAGCGGAGGTGCGGGATGAGGGGCGTCCATCGTCGTCGGTCGGCCGTCACGCAGGACGACCGGCGGCGGGTGCCCGCAGGCGACCATCTCGACTCGGCCGTCCCGGTCGAGGATGTCCAGGATGGTGGCGGTGACGAACGTCTCTCCGTAGCAGCTCGTCTCACCTGGCTCGATCAGGTCCCAGCACACGCTTCGGTCGAGGTAGGCCACCAGATCACCCAGGCTCGCCTGGCGGTGGGCCGCGACGCGGAACGCTCCGAGCAGCAAAGCGGCGTCATTGACCGCGGTCATCCCCTTGCCTCGCACATCGCCGACCATCAGCCGGGTGCCCGAGGTGGTGCGCGCCGCCGCGTACAGATCCCCGCCGATTCGGGCCTCGGCCTCCGCCGCAAGGTACAGGGAGGCGACGTGCAGCGGTCCGAGTTGCTTGGGTAGCGGCGGCAGAACCACACGCTGGGCGGTCTCGGACACGTACCGTACTTGCGCCAGCTCTTTTGCTCGACGCTCCCGCAGTACACAGAAGACCACGAGGCTCGCGCCGACCAGTATCAGGCCGATGATCTGTGCTTCGTGGTTGGCCGACAGCATCCCGTCAGAATCGCGCAGCAACCCGATGATCGTCTGCGCGACCACCGTCAGCGCAGCAACCAGACCCACCGTCCAGGGCCCGCCGAACAACGGCGTGATCGCCGGGGCCGCAACGAGCAGCGGCCCCAGATGAATGTCGGGCGGTGCAAGAACGTCGATCACGGAGACCGCAACTATCCACGCGATCGGGATGGCGACCAATGCCCGGCCCGATCGCACCAGCCGGCGAAGTTCAGCGAGACGCTGCGACATGGCTCCTCCCTTAACAGGCTCGCACGCAGAGACGGGTAGTGCGGCCGCACGCCGGCGGCGTTGCCGACGCACTCCGGCACCCTCGCGTACCTGGTGCTGCGCCGGACCGCCGGTCGCGTACGCACCTGCGGTCTCATCCCCCACCGACCTTGACGGCCAGGAACTCCTGCGCCGGCCCCTTGGGGTCGACCGTCAGAGGTTGTAGCCGCCGGATACCTCGATGTTCTGGGCAGTGACCCAGCGGCTCTCGTCGGAGACCAGTGTGGCGATCATCGCGCCGATGTCGTCGGGTTCGCCGACCCGGCCGAGGGCGGTCCTCGCGGCGAGGGCCGGGACGACCTCGGGGAACCGGGTGAAGGCGTCGTCGGCGATCCGAGTGCGGGTCGATCCGGGTGAGACGGCGTTGACGCGTATGCCGCGTGTGCTGAATTCCTTGGCCATGTACCGGGTCAGCACGTTCAGGCCGCCCTTCATGGATGCGTAGGCCGAGTAGCCGGGCTCCAGGCCGGCCGTCGCCGCCGAGTTGCTGCTCGTGTTGACGATGGCCCCGCCGTCCGCCATCAGGGGCACCAGTTTCTGCGTCAGGAAGTACGGGCCCTTGAGCAGGACCTGCATGAGCCTGTCGAATGTCTCCTCGGTCGTATCCTCGATCAACGATGTGTGTGCAAAACCGGCGTTGTTGATCAGATGGTCGAAGGTGTCGCGCTTCCAGTTGTCGCGCAGCACGTCGGCCACCGTGTCGCGGAAGGCCGCGAAGGTGCCGGTCTCGCCTACGTCGAGCGGCAGTGCGACGGCCGTACCGCCCTCCCTCTCGATGGCGGCTGCCGTTTCCAGCCCTCCTTGTGGGTTGTTGGCATAGGTCAGGATGACTCCGGTGCCGCGCTTGGCGATCTCGATGGCGGTGCTTCGTCCGATGCCGGAGCTGGCGCCCGTGACGATGGCGACGTTCATGGTGTTTTCCTCCTGGGGTGCGGTGGTGTGTGTTGTGTGTGAGCCGTCGGCGTTATGCGGCGGGGTTCGGGGGCAGGGCCCGGGTGAGCCAGTCGGTGCGGGTCCGGCGGGCCGTGGCTGAGATGTGGGCCTGCGGGTACAGTGCGTCGAACCCGTGGAAGCCGCCCGCCCAGACGTGGAGTTCGGCCTGGCCGCCGGCTGCCCAGATGCGCGTTGCGTAGTCGGTGTCCTCGTCGCGGAAGACTTCGGCGGAGCCGGTGTCGATGTAGGTGGTCGGCAGGCCCGAGAGGTCGTCGGCCAGCGCGGGTGAGGCGTACTCGGTGACCTCGTCGTCGGCGAGGTCGCCGAGGACACAGCGCCATCCGAACTCGTTCATCTCGCGGGTCCAGACGCCGGGCCCGTTGGAGTGCTGGCGGCTGGAGGTACTGGCGTTGCGGTGGTCGAGCATGGGGCAGATCAGCATCTGCGCGGCGATCTCCGGGGTGCCGAGGTCGCGGGCCAGCAGGGTGACGCCGGCGGCGAGGCCGCCGCCCGCGCTGGCGCCCGCGACGACGATCCGGGCGGGGTCGATGCCCAGTTCGGCGGTGTGTTCGGCAACCCAGAGCAGTCCTTGGTAGCAGTCGTCGACCAAGGTGGTGCCGGTGGCCTCGGGTGCGAGCCGGTAGTCCACGGAGACCACGACCGCGCCGAACTCGTCGAGCCACTCCAGCGGTATGTCGATCTGCGAGAAGCGGTCGCCCATGACCATCCCGCCGCCGTGTATCCAGTAGACGCAGGGTGCGGTGGTGGTGCGATCGGTGTTCGCGGGGCTGAGGACCGACAGCAGGATGGGGGCACCGTCCTTGGCGGGCACGGTGACTTCGCGCCGGTCGACGTGCCGGTGTGCGAGGAGGGGCTCGACGGGCGTCGACGGGAGCCGGCGCAGTTGCGTGAGCACCTCTGGACTGAGCTGGGACACGAGGGGCATGTCGGCGAGCAGTTCACGCAGTTCACGGTCCAGGTCGGGTCGTGCCGTGGTCATGATCGTTGCCTTTCGTGGGGTGGTGCCGGACAGCCGGGCGAGGCGAGGGCCGCCCTGGCGGGCGCCAGAGGCGGCTGAGGCGCGGGGCGTAAGGCGATCGGCGGGTCAGAAGGCGGCCTTGCCGCGAACGGGGGCGTAGTCGGTGTACTGGGACTCCTTGGCCAGCAGTCCGTCTATCTGCGCCAGGATTGCCTGGGCGGCCTCGCCGGCGAAGATCCGGTGGTGGTCCTCCTCGCTGGTCCAGCCCTCGGTGACGTGGACGACGTCGGAGTCGGACGTGGAACGGGAGACCAGGTAGACGACGCAGAATTCGCTCGCGCCGGGGCTGCCCTCGTTCAGACCGGTCAGCAGCAGGTCGACCAGCCGGTCGCCCATTCCGGGCTTGGCGGTCAGGGTCGCGTTGAAGCCGTAGTTGACGATCATGGATGCCTTCTTCTCGGTGATGGAGTGAGGTGATTCCATTCAACCGACGTGACCTGCGAAAACGTTAGAACGATGCTCGCTTGTACTTGCACGATCCTCTCGGATACGGGAGCCGCGGCACGAAATGGTGCTGCAATGGACGCATGCACCTCGAAGAACTCCGGACCCTCCTGGCGCGGCATGCCCGGCCCGACTGGACCACGGCCATCGACGGCGTCCTCATCTCGAAGGTCGACCGGCCCGACCCGCCGGCGCCCTCGATGTCCGGGACCGTGCTGGCGGTCATCGCCCAGGGCACCAAACGCCTCGCCCTGGGCGACCGGGTGTACGAGTACGGCCCCGGGCAGTATCTGGTCGCATCCGTCGATCTGCCCGTCACCGGACAGTTCACCCAGGCCGACCCCGAACAGCCGGCGCTGGGGTTCGGTCTCATGCTGGAGCCGTCCGCCGTCTCCGAGTTGCTGCTGCAGGCCGGGCCCGGAGACACTCCCCGCACCAGCGGGGGCGCGCCGTCGGGGATCGCTGTCAGCGACGCTCCGGCTGCACTGCTCGACGCAGTGGTCCGGCTACTGCGCGTGCTCGACGAGCCCCGCGACCGGGCCGTACTGGCCCCGCTGGTCAAACGCGAGATCCTGTGGCGCCTGATCACTGGTGAGCAGGGCGCGACGGTTCGCCAGCTCGGCCTCGCCGACAGCAGCCTCAGCTACGTCTCCCGGGCCGTGCGCTGGATCCGCGAGCACTACGCGCAGCCCTTCCGGGTCGAGGACGTGGCGCGTCTCTCCGGCATGAGCGTCTCCGCCTTCTACCGCAACTTCCAGGCGGTGACCGCGATGAGTCCCATCCAGTTCCAGAAGCAGATCCGGCTGCAGGAGGCCCGGCTGCTGCTGGCCACCCACCCGGGCGACGTCACCGGGGTCGGCCACCGCGTCGGCTATGACAACCCGTCACAGTTCAGCCGGGAGTACCGCCGTCAGTTCGGTGCGTCCCCCAGCCAGGACGCCGTCCGTCTGCGTCAGGCCGTGCGCACGCCGGCAGGTGTCCTCCCCTGAGCCGGCTGGACCGTGGAGGAGGGTTGTGCAAGGAGCGGCGAGGGTCGTTCTGCGGTTTCCGCAGGTGCTTTTCGCCCGTGAGTTCCTGCGCGGTCCGCTCCGAACGGCTCCCCGGCACAGGGAGCCTGGAAGGAAAGCCGAGGGCAACCGGCGACCAGCGCGCAGCACCTCTCCGGCCGGCCGGGTGCCGACATCCCTGAGCCGAAGGGCCCCAGCAGGGCGGTGCACATTGCTGCGGCGATGGCAGCGATCTTGTTCGTCGGCATCCTCGTGGCTGCTTACGTCCACAAGTGCACCCGGTGCGCGCCGCGGACGCCGGACCGCGGGTCTGCTGACCGCGCCACGCCACCGCCGTTTCCGCCTACCCCGAGAGCAGCCGGACACGGCAGTGCGGGTGGGCGACCGCTTCCACTCGCACGCGGCCGGCTGCTCACCTCGTCGATCGCTTCGGTCAGTCCGACTGCATACACACCTGCGGCTCGATGCCGGTCTTCGTGACCCAGCCCGTGGTACCGGACTTCAGGCCGAACGCGGAGCGGTGTTGCAGGCTCGCCCGATACCAGGTCCCCTTTTCCCCGTCGGTGCTGACCGAGTCCGCCGGGTGGAGAGTCCCGAGCGTCGTGTGCTTCATGCTTGGGCCTTCCCCGCACCCGCAGGGATGGCCCTCGGCCGTACGTGATGGGGCCGGGGAGAACGTTCTGCTCGGCGCACCCGCGGGGATGGCCCCCGCCCGGCTACGCCGTCGCAGCCCCGCCGGACCCTGTTCGCCGACAGCAGTCTCGGCCGGGCGGGACCCTCTCAGGACGTCGCGCGGACGAAGCGGAGGGATGCGGTGACGGTGGTGGCGCCGCGTATCATGCCCAGCTGGTTCCAGCCCATGCTGAACTGCTCACGGTCCACGGTGAACTCCGCCGTGAGCGTGACTGCTTCGGCGCTCGCCTCGGTGAGGTGCGCGGTCAAGGACTGTGGGCGGCTGATGCCCCGCGCGGTCAGCTGACCGGCGACCTGGACCGTCCTGTCGTCCCCGGGAGTCGCGCTGTGCACGGCAAAGGTGAGCTCGGGGTGCCGTTCCGCGTCGAAGAAGTCGGCGGACCGCAGGTGCGTGTCGCGCTTGGCGTTCTTGGTGTCCAGGGAGGTGGCGTCCAGAGTGACCGAACCGCTGGCAGAACCGTCGGGGCCCACCTCGCCGCCGCCCGCAAGACCGGTGAAGGTGCCCTTCACCGTGACCATGCCCCACATCGTCCTGTGCCGGACGCCGACGGTGGAACGGGCGGGGTCGAGCTGCCAGGTGCCGGTTTCGACTGCCATGGACATGCGGTCCTCCTGATGGGATGCCTGAGGTGAGTGGACCGGAGGTGGGGCGCGCGGCGCCTCCTCCAGTCGTCCAAATTTGGATGACTGGAGGCCGATACTCCAAATTTGAACAACAGGTACACTGGGGCACCATGGCCTCCCTCCCCGCCGACCCGCCCGGACATGACGCGACCGGCGAGTCCGCCTTGCTGCCACCCGAACTGCGGGCCTGGATGGGACTGCTGGCCGCAGCCGGCGCGATCGAGCAGCAACTGCGTTCCCGCGTGAAGGAGACGCTCGGGATCTCCCACGACGAGTTCCTCGTGCTGTGCCTCCTGGCCGACGGGCCCGCCAGCGGCCTGCGCATGACGCAGATCGCCGAACGCCTCGGCCGCCCCAAGACCCGGCTCACCTATCAGGTCGCCTGCCTCCAGCACGCCGGACTGATCACCCGCAGCACCGCCTGCGGCGACCGGCGGGGCATCCAGGTGACACTCACCGACAAGGCACAGCAGCTCCTCCGAGACGCCTCCGGCGCGCTGGCCGAAGCCGTCACCCGAGCCATCAAGGGCCTGGAGGGCCCGCACGACTGCGCGATGATGCACAGCCTGCTGCCGAAGCCGGCGGATGCCGAGGACAGCACGTAGGTCCCCTGGCCTCGCCCCTCCCAATCGGAACGCTCCGGAGCCTGACCCTGCGCCTGGCGAAAACCTCATCCACGCAGGCCCCCGGGCTGCCGCCCACCGCCAGGAGCGAACGGGAGGGCCGGAGCGCAGGCCAGTGCGCGGCGGGAAGCCGCGAGACGCGACGCGGGGCGAACCGTCGCCCGTTTCATCCGGGCCCGGGCGGCGGCAGGTGGGCGGCGCCCGGGGTCAGTTCCGGCTGCGGCGCCGCTCGGCGGAGGACGGAGTCAGTGTGCGGAGCCGGTCACGGACCGCTCCGAGCGCGTCGGCCAGTGCGTCCGCCTGCTGGTCGTCCAGTGCGTCGAACATGCCCTGCTCGACGACCGCGACGTGGCCGGGCAGGACCTTCTCCAACAGTGCGCGTCCCTGGTCGGTGATGACGGCGGTGACTGAGCGCTCGTCCTCGGGAGAAGGCTCGCGGCGCAGCAGTCCGGCGCTCTCCAGCTTGGTGGCCTGGTAGCTCAGACCGCTGCGGCTGTGGATCACCGTGTCGGCCAGGTCGGGCATCCGCGTCCGACCCTGTGGTGCCTCCGCGAGACGCCCGAGCAGGAAGAACTGCAGATAGCTCAGGGTGCGGCCGCTCGCGCACTGGGTCCCGCCGCTGGCGGCGCTGCACCACCGTGGCAGGCGCAGCCGACACCAGACGACACAGTCGCCCCCACCGCGCAGCATCAGCGTGACGGTTGGCCCGGGCCGTTCGCGGGGGGCGCTCCGCCGACCTGATCGGCTGCAGCGTCATGGGCTTTCTCGTTACTCCACAGCGCGGCCGATGAGTTTGTGGCTCCCGGCCGGTCCAAGCTCGTGACACCCCAGGAAAGGACACCGCCATGTCGGAGCTTCTCGTCGACTTCATCACCTCCCTCGACGGCCACGCATCGGGAGAGGGATGGCCCGGGTTCTGGGGCCTCGAGGGCCCGGAGTACCTCGCATGGCTCGGCAAGCAGCCCGAGGCCACCTACCTCATGGGAGCGAACACCTACCGCCTTATGTCGGGCTTCGCCGCAGGCGAGGTCCCGAATGGCCAAGACGAGTTCAGGCCCGAAGAAGAGGCGTCCGTCGACGAGCTCACGCAAGCGTCCAAGGTGGTGTTCTCCTCCTCACTCGAGAAGCCACTGACGTGGGCCCACTCCACGCTCGTCCGCGACGACGCCGTCGACGCGGTCCGCGCCATGAAGTCGAGCGGCTCGGGGCTCCTCAGCACGATCGGCAGCCTCAGCCTGTGCCGGTCCCTGCTACGTGCCGGACTCGTCGACCGCTTCCGGGTTGTGATGTTTCCGGTGATCACTGGGGCCACGGGCGAAGAACGCATCTACGACGGCTATCCGGACGTTGCCCTCGAGATGATCGAGCACCGCACCTTCGACGGCCGCATCCAGCTGGTCGAGTACAAGCCCCGCGTGCTCGAGCACCCGCCGCTCGGCGTCCCTGCGTGACGTCGCCCCGTCCGCCGGTCTGGACGGCCGCCAGGCCGGCGCCGGCGGGCGCGGAGCAAGACCTAACAGGGGGCGCACGGCCAACGCCACAACGCCCGGTCCGCCTGGCCCCGAGCCGTCGCAGTTCAGCCCACGTACTCCCTCCCAGGCCGCAGTCTCCGCAGAGAACCACCTCTCGGATACGGATGCGCCGTTGGACGCTTCCCTGGGCAGGGCCTCGCGAGCTGAGCGCTCTACATGGCCGATGGGGCCAACTGAAGCGCTCCTTACCTTGTTGGCGGGTTGATTCCGGTCCTTCGTACGATCGGGAGACCCAGGGGCCTGGGTGTGGCTTTAGCGCGCTCATGCCGTAGGTGTGGCTTTGACTGATTGGCCGCCCAGTGCCCCGGTAGCGGCGGCGCCTGCCTGGATACCCAGGTAGCGTTGAGTGCAGGCGCCCCTCCCCGCTCGCTGAGCGCATGCATGACTACTAGGGCTCGCGGCCACTCTTCAGGCGTGTCCGACTGTCACTGGCGCTGACAATGCCTCGCCCGCCCGGTGACATGGGGTAAGAGAAGACTTCCTGCAGACGCTAATCGGAAAGCCGTCGCAACGGCTGTACGAGAACCGACAGACAGGGACGGCGAGCATGACGATCATCTCGCGCGGATTTCACGGGCGAAGGCCGCCCGAAGGCACGAAGCTGCCACCTGGGCAGTACGAGGCCACCGGCTTCCCGGTGTTGTCCGCCGGGCCCACGCCTCACGTAGAGAAGAGCACCTGGGAGCTCTCCGTAACCACTGAGGCCGGACGGCGGCATACATGGGATTGGGCTGCCTTGATGGCGCTTCCGTCGGAATCTCCGACGGTCGACCTGCACTGTGTGACCAAGTGGTCGAAGTTCGGCACCGAGTGGCGAGGAGTATCCCTGGACGTTCTGCTCGCGGATGTGGAGACGGCCGCCGAGCACGCCCTCGTCACCTCGTACGGGGGCTACACCACAAACGTACCGCTCGAGGATCTGCTCGATGGCAAGGCGTGGATCACCTACAGCTACGACGGCCATGACCTCGCGCCCGAACACGGTGGGCCGGCCCGGCTGCTCGTACCCCACCTGTACCTGTGGAAGTCTGCCAAGTGGGTGCGCGGGATCGAACTGCGGGAGAGCGACACGCCTGGCTTTTGGGAGAGCGTCGGCTACCACAACTACGGAGACCCATGGCGAGAACAGCGGTACCAGGGAGACTAGGCGACCGGCTTCGCTGGCGTGTTGCTGAGGTGACGGGTCGGCGCGTGGAGTCGGCCACGGCGGTCACAGTGGTGCTGGACGTGCCTGATTGGCCAGGGCACCTGGCTGGTCAGCACGTAGACGTGCGGTTGACCGCGGAAGACGGCTACAGCACCCAACGTAGCTATTCGATCGCGTCTGCCTCCGATGGTCAGCGCCTCGAGCTTACGGTCCAGCGCCTGCCTGATGGTGAGGTGTCGCCGTACTTGGTGGACGAGCTGGCACCCGGCGACCAGCTGGAACTACGCGGCCCCGTCGGCGGCTGGTTCGTCTGGGGACAAGAGCAAACGGACCCGGTCCTGCTGGTTGCGGGCGGTTCGGGGCTTGTACCGCTGATGTGCATGATTCGCACCCGCGAAATGGCCGGCAGCAGAGCCCCCTTTCGGCTTCTGTACTCCGTCCGGGGCCCGGACGAGCTGCTGTATCGCTCCGAGCTCCGTGAGGGATCGCCGGGAGTGGACATCTCATACCTCTACACCCGGCAAGCCCCACCGGATGCGCCGCGGCCGCCAGGGCGTGTCGCCCCCCATGACCTGGTCCGCAACGGCTGGCCCCCTGACTCTGAGCCGACCTGCTACGTCTGCGGGCCCACAGGCTTCGTCGAGAAGGCAGCTGCCTACTTGGTGCTCCTCGGGCACGCCCCAGAACGTGTCCGCACCGAACGCTTCGGAGGTTGAGATGGTGTTTCTGGAGACCAACGATCCGGATGCGGCCAGCGCCCCCGGTGGGTACATCGATGGAAATGCGCTGGCGGGGCCCCTATCCGAGATCTTCGTCGTCGACGTGACTGCCGCGACGAGCCGATGCACGCACTGTGGATGCACGGCGCCGCTCGCCTGTCTGCACGTGTATGGGCGCGCTCCGGGCCTTGTTGCACGCTGCCAGCAGTGTGGTCAGGTCGTGCTGCGCGTCGTGCGTGCAAAGGGCGTTGCCTGGCTCGACATGAGCGGCGCCGCGTCGCTGGCCATCCCTCTGGGGGAGGAGTGAGCGTGCGGGGCACTACGTCCTGCTAGCTGTGGGGACCTGCAACCTTGTTCACACGGCTGATGGACTGCTTGACGACACAGAAGCTCGCTCTGCCGACACGGAGCACGCCGTCCGACAGCGGTGTGCATCGGACGCCGCCCTTACCTCGGAGTGCCCGCTGTGCGCCTTGGGCCGATGACTGTGTCCATCCACGCGGAGGGTCGTGCAGCACGGTTGACGGCAAGGATCAGGGGACCGCCGCCGCTGTCGAGTTCGACGGTCCAGCCGATGTATGCGTCGATGTCGATGCCTCGGAGCAGGATATTTCGCCGCATCTGCCGGAGGTGGACGTCTGGGTTGACGTCCAAGGGCAGGCTCTCTGCTGCCATGACCGTCACTGACGCGTCGTGATGAGCCGCCTGAGCGAAGTACCGGTCGCCGACGACTCCGAGGTGCCGACGCACCTCGGCCTGGTGCACCAGTCCGCCGACCGGGTCCGCTGACGGCCCCTCGGCCGGGCGCCCTGAGTACCGCTGCACTGGAGACACGAGGAGTTGCACCACTTCCGACCGGATGCGTCCCACGTCCAATTGGCTTGGCAACCCGCTCCACCGGCTGCGGCCTGGTGAACCTTTCTATCTCAGCCTGACGACTCCTCGATCCCGCCTGGCGGGCACCGTGGCCCAGCATCGGGATGGGGCGGTGCCCGGTCGGGTCATGCTTGGGTCAGCACGATCTTCTTACCGCCGGCCCGTCCGGTAACCACCCGTGTGAACGCAGCCGGTCCCTCGCTCAGCGCAAGGGGTTCCGGTGCGAGTTTCAAGGTTCCCGCGGCGGCCTGCTCCGCCAGCTGGACAAGCTGCGCGGCGTTGGGCTCGACGTAGAGGTCCCAGCTCGTGATGCTTCGTTCCTCCGGTGGCGCGTCCGAGGTCAGAGAGCACAGTTGGCCGCCGTCCCGCACCAATGGCAGGGCCGTGTCCGCCGTGCCGGCAGCGATGATGAGGGCAGCGTCGAACCCGCCGCGTACCTTGGCCGGCCAGTTCGGGTCGTGGTAGTCGACGACCTCCATCGCTCCCAGACCAAGCAGGCGCTCTGCGGCGGCAGCAGACGCGGTTGTGGTCACCTCGATGCCGTCGGCCGCGGCGAGTTGGATGGCCAGGGCTCCGGTTCCCCCGCCTCCGTTGGTGATCAGGAGTCGTTGTCCTCGGCTGAGGTCCAGCTTCTCCAGGGCCTGCAACGCGGTGAGCCCGTTGACCGGCAGTGCCGCTGCGTGTGCGGCGTCCAACCCTGGTGGGCAGGCTGCCGCGTGTTCCGCGTTGATCAGAACGCGTTCGGCCCAGAAGCCGCTTCCCCCGGGCAGCGGGGCCTCGTGTGCGAGCACCCGGTCGCCTACGGCGAACCCGGTGACACCCGCACCGACGGCCAGCACCTTGCCTGCGCCCTCGACTCCCAGTGCTGCCGGGGGGCGCAGTCCCACGTCCCAACTGGCGTCGATTACCAGTTCGTCCCACGGGCCGACCCCGGCCGCCTCAACCGCCACCAGGATCTGACCGGGCTCGGGAGATGACGGTTCGGGCAACTCCAGCAGGGCCACTTCCTTTTCGGCCCTGGACACTCCGCACGCCTTCACAGCAAATCTTTGTCCTCTCACTCGGTCCGGCCGACCAGGAGGTACAGGCCGGAAACCCAAATCCGGCAGCGGTGTCGAACTGGACATTCCGCACGCCTTCACACTAGATCTTTCTTGTCGCTCTCAGTCCGACCGACCGGTTCCCAGATCCCCGGCGCCTCAGACAGCAGCGTTGCCGCCGACGGCAGGTAGCCATCAGTCCGCGCTTCCGTCGCTCTCGCCGCCGCTTGTTTCAACCTGTTGAGGTCAAGGGCGTGTCGCGGAGGCCTCGGCGCTCGACGAGCGGTACGCCGTGGATGTCGAGGCGCTGCGAGAGGTGCCGCCCGACCCGATCGGCGTCGGCGAGATCGCGGTCTACTTTGGCGCGGTGTGGATCTCGTCGACGCCTACCGCCAGCAGTTCCGTGCCGAGTCGTTCGGCGACCCCACGGTGCGGGTCGGAGAACTCTCTGCCGGGCGAGTGGGAGGTCCGCCGACGCTGTTGGGTCATCCGGGGCGCCAACGGTTGGGGCGCCGGCCGGCGCCCGCGACCGACATCGCGCGGGCCGTGATGACCGGCGGCGCCGACCGCCGGTCTGGTTGTCCGGGGTGGGCCGGCCGCAAGGACCAGGAGTGTCCGCGGCCTGCGGACTTCCGCCACAGTCGGTCCCGGTGCCGGGATGTTTAGACGAAGGTGAACATCCGGTCGGTTTCGAAGCGCGAAATCGGGCTGGCGTACACCTTCGCGGGGTCGGGGTAGCCGAGGGCCAGCAGCACTGTCGTGGTGTGTCCGGTCTCGCGGATCTTGAACGCCTTGTCGACACTGGTCGGGTCGAACCCTTCGAGCGGCATGGCTTCGACGCCGAGCTCAGCGGCCGCCATCATGGTCAGACCCATGGCCAGGTAGGTCTGCTTTTCCATCCAGTGGTTCACGTCCTTGTAGCCGTACTTGCGCAAGTTGAGGAAGTCGCGGGTCATGAACTCCCACCGCTCGTGCTTCGCCGGGTCGGCGAACCGCCCGTCGGCCCTCTCCTTGGTGAACACCGCATCGAGGTGGCTGTCGGGAAGATCCGCTCTGGTGGTGAGGATGACGGTGTGTGAAGCGTTCAGGATCTTCTCGCTGTTGTCCTGAAATCGTTCGCCGAGATTGGCCGCCAGCCGCTCCTTGCCTTCGGGCGTGGCGAGGACATAGAAGTGGTTGGGCTGTACGTTCGTCGATGACGGCGTGGAGCGCAGGAACCCCAGCAGTTGCTGAAGTGTCTCCTCCGGGATGGTCTTGCTGGGGTCGAAGTACCTGGTGAGGTGCTTGTTCATGAGCTTGTCGAGATTCATGCCAACCTGCCTTTGTCTTGCGATCACCGGGTGAAGAGTCAGTGATTCGTGCTGTTTGGGTTATTTCTTGCCGTGGGCAAGCAGTTCGTTGACGCGCGCGAAGCTCATACCTGTCGTCGCCGAGGTGAGGTCGCCCGCGAGGAGCGCCTTCGTGGCCTGTTCGAGTGCGCCCATCGCGTGGGTGTAGAGCAACGGACCCAGGCTGATGCGCTTGACCCCGGCCTGCTGCAGTTCCGCGACGGTCAGCACCTTGTCCGACGGAGACACCAGGACGTTGACCGGTGTCGGGGCGACCGCGGTGACGATCGCTACGAGTGCTTCGCGGTCGGGTGGGAACGGCGCGTAGACCACATCCGCGCCCGCCTCAGCGAAGGCCGTCAGACGCCGAATGGTGTCGTCAAGATCGGGCCGTCCCTGGATGAAGTTGTCGGTGCGGCCGGTAACGACGATGCGCCCCTTCGAAGCGTCGACCGCGCTACGTACGCGATTGACTGCTTCGTCGAAGTCACGGATCGGCTTTTCGGGATCGCCCGAGGTGTCCTCCACCCCGATACCGGCCAGGCCAGACTCCACGGCGGCCTCAACGGTCGCGGCGACGTCTTGAGGCATGTCGCCATACCCGTCCTCGAAGTCTCCGTTGACGGGCAGCCCGGTGAGGCGGCCGAGCAGCCGCGCATGCTCAAGGTGCTCTTCGCGGGTGATTTCGTGACGCCCGTCGAGGCGGCCGAGCGTGGCGGCGATCGCCGCAGACGATGTCGCGATCGCCTCGAAACCGGCATCGGCCAGCATCAGCGCCGAGAGGCCGTCCCATGCGTTCGGCATGACGAGGCCCCCGTCGCGGGTGTGCAGCGCCATGAATTTCTCATAGAGTTCGGAGCCCGGCATGTCGAGCCTTCCTGAATGATCGTTGACTCAGTGAGGGGTTTGCCGGCTGTGCGCCTGGGGCGCGTCGAGGTTTCGAAGATCAACCGGTGGGTGGGGTGTTGTTGGCGGCGGCGTGGAGCTTCTTAAAGTCGCCCCAGCCCCAACGGACGAGATGATGCGCGCTGAATCCGTGGACGATGTCCTTGGACTCGACGTCTGTTCGCCCGTCGGCTTGGCGCGCGTACTCCCAGGTCAACTGATGCCCGCTGGTGTCGCGTCAGGCCACCCAGTACTCGAAGACTCCTGCGCGGCGACGGGCGGCGAAGAAAGCGTGGATCGACTCGCGGTCCTGGCCCACAGCAGGGCCCGGCTCTCCAACAACACGGCAGTGGGGTGTTTCGATGACCCCTCCCCTGCCGAAGAGGCAACTTCGAGCTAGGAGCGGCACATATGCTCGATCACGCTCTCGTGTGCCGCGCCGGGCCCTGTCGGGTCCGGCTGCGGATTCACTGGGGCACGGTCGTCGCGACCGAGTCGACGGCGGGGATGTCGATGTCGGTCTGGTTGACATTGTTGATGAAGTTGGTGAGCAGGAACTGCACCGCCACCGCGACGATCGCCAGGATCTGCGAGTCGGTGTACCCGGCGTCCCGCACACCCGCGAGCTCGGCGTCGCTGACCCGCCCGCGGCTCTCGACCACCTGCTGCGCAAAGCGAGCGGCCGCGGCGCGTTTGGGATCGACGGAGCTCCCGATGCGGCCGAGCTCGATGTCGTCGCTCGACATGCCGGCGAATTCGGTCGCTACATGGGTGTGTATCGCCAGGCAGTAACTGCAGCCGTTGGCTTGAGACACGGCCAGCGCGATGCTGTGCCGCGTCCTCGCATCGAGAACCCGGCTGAAGGCGCCTTGCAGGTTCGTAACGACCTCAAGAACGGTCGGGTTCGACGCGATGGTCTTGAACATGTTCGGGACGAAGCCCAGCTGCGCACCAACGTTGTCGAGTATCCGCTGCGAGCCGTCAGGCACATCCTCTGGAGAAGGAACATTCAGTCGTGACACGGCGAATCGACTCCGATCGGGGGGTGTGAGTAGTCGTCGTAGAGCCCAGGTCGGGCTCGTAGTGCTTCGGAGCTCCGCCGCAGGCCCGACGCCGGCTGCAGCCTGGCCGGTGGCCTCGTTTGCGCCGGGCGCCTGGTGACTGACCTGCATTGCGAGGGGTAACTCCGTCGGTGCCGAGTTCCAGATTCTTCGCCACTTCGAACACCACTTAAGAAGGACTATACAGACCAGAAACTTCAGCGCAACCCCTCCCCGGACGAACCGTGCACGTCAGCTTGCCTACAGGCAGGCAGATGTCGCAACGGATCGCTATACTTGCAGGTCAGCGCCATGTGAGGGCGGCATAACGAGCGACTCGACCGGCCGGAGTGGCAGAGTTCAAACCGACTCGAGGTAGTCCGGCTCAGGGCTTGGTCGATCGAGTTTTGTGGACGATTTAGTCCAAAGCTTGATGAGGGCGGACTGGAGGGAGGGCAAGGTCTTTCGGATCTGCCGGCTACTCCGTCTCGCATCCGTCTACGAAAGGTTCTGGTTGATATGACCGCTGCAGCACAGCTCATCGACGCCAGGACGTCGCGCCGCATCGGCACTCACTCCGATGCGGTCACGATCCCGGCCGGCGCCACGCAGGTCGTCCGCTCCGGCACTTCGGGATCGCGGCCGGACGGAACCCCGCCGGAGGATTTCGCCGAGGAGGCCAGGCAAGCCTCGGACAACGTGTGCGAGGCGCTGCGGCGGGTGGGCGCCGGACTGAGCGACGTCGGCCTGGTCCGGTCCTGGTTTGCAGACCGCGATGACAGCGGCGCTTACGTAAGGGTTCGCAAGGACGTCATCAGTCACCGACCGGCGTATATGCTCGTATTGGTGCCACAACTGATCCTGCTCAGTCTCTGCCTGGAGGTCGAAGGCACCGCGGTCGTGATGCGCTCCGCGGCGGAGCAGCACGAGTGAGTGACATGCCCGAGGGAGACACCGTGCCCGGAACCAGCGATGCTCGCCCCACGCCGCGCGGCCTGGAGACCCGTTCACGGATCGTTGATTCGGCGGCCAAACTGTTTTACATCAGGGGCGTCAACGCCACCACGCTCGATGACGTCCGGCTGGCGAGCGGCACGAGTAAGTCGCAGTTGTACTACCACTTCGAGGACAAACTCGCGCTGATCCACGCCGTGATCGACCTGCAGTCGAAGTTCGTCCTGGCCCGCGAGGAACAGCGTCTGCGCGGCGTGAAGACCCTCACCGGTCTGCGCCGCTGGCGTGACGCCCTGGTCCACGCCAACTCGTTGCAGGACGGCTCATACGGATGCGCGCTGGGCGCAATGTCGATTGAGATGTCCGACAACGACGAGCGGTCCCGCCAAGCGCTCAACGCATCATTCGATGCCTGGCGGCGAATGCTCATCGAAACACTGACCCGGCTCCGCGTCCTCGGCGTACTCGCCGAGGACGCGGACCCACAACGCTTGGGTACTGGTCTGCTGGCTGCTCTGCAGGGTGGTTACGTGCTCGCACAGAACGCTCACAGCTCCGAGCCGATGGCCGTCGCGCTGGACATGGCCCTGGACCACATCGCCGCCTTCGCTCGGGGCTGAGCCCACCTTCGCAGTTCCACGACACACTTCTCAGGCGGTCGGTGCCTCCTGAGCCAAGTGGGGCATACCTGCGCGGTCCAAGAACACGGCGGATGCAAGGGTGCCTTTGGCGAGCCGGTCGAAGTCCAGGTCGTCGGCGAGCCCGGACCCTGTGCGCTGGAGGATCCGCGGTCAGAGGGCGAGGCCGGCCCGGAGATCGGTTGCCGAGGCGGTGAGCCCGCGTCCCTCCAGCGCCGAGTTCAGCACCTTGAGGGCCGCAGACCAGTCCAGGTGGCAGGTCCGTCGATGGCGAGGGTGATCGGCCTATCGGGAAGCGTGGCGACCAGGGCGCTCCACCTCGGGGTGACTACTCCGCCAAGGGCCGGGTAACGAAAGCCTGATTGGCAGGCCCGCGGCGATCGACGGGTGTTCGTGCTGCGGCAGCCGCCCGTACTCCGGTTCTGCCTTGAGGGTGACGATGCGTTCGTCCGGGTCGTCCGTGATGATCAGGAAGACCTTGCCCGCCACCTTGCAGACGTCCAGCACGGTGAACGGGCGCCGGGGACTGACCCCGGGCAGCGCCAGTGCTGCGTCGCGCGCTCTGTCCTGGAGCTTCTCGCCGCGGATGGGCATGACGCGGGTTAGACGCGGCGGCCGTAGGTGCGCGGATCCACGGGCTGCTCGGACTTCGGAAGCCCGCCGACCACGAGACGGTAGGAGTCCATCACGAGTTCCTTCACCAGTTTCTCGTCGATGGTGCCCCCGCCTCCCACCGTGATCCAGTGCCTCTTGTTCATGTGATAGCCGGGGGTAATGTCCGCGTGCCGCTCACACAGGGCTGCGGCGTCGTCCGGATCAGCTTTCAGGATCACGACGGGGCGACCCGGCATGTCGGTCATGAGCATGAAGACCTTGCCGCGCACCTTGTAGAGGTCCCAGTCGGGGCCGAAACGATGCTCCAGGTCGGCGCCGGGCAGCTCCGCAGTGCAGTCGCCCGCGATCTTCTGCAGCTCTTGTCCGTCCAAGGTGATCAACTCCTCTATCGATCCGAGTGCCCCGACCGGCCGGCCGAGGCTCGAGGTGGCGTCTATCGCATGACCGCCACGAACGGCCGCGCCAGTACGCCGGCAACAGTGACGGAAGCCGACAGGGAGCGGAGACAGTTGCGCGGACGGTGCGACACAGGCGGCCAAATCCGCGCTGGTCATGACCGGCGGGTATGCGCGCGTCCGTCCACACGGATGGACCGTTTCCCGATCAAACATCCGGGTTTCCGTCGACATGCCCGGCGCGGGTATCGTCCGCATCTGGGCCGCCGAGCCCTACGGACGCCATCTCAACCTCCACTGTCTCCGAGGCGCTCGGTACGTACTCGCTCAGGTGCACGAGGGCCGTCTGCCCGACGAGCGCCGCCGTCCTTACTTGTCAGGGTCTGCCCCCGTGGGCCCCTTCGGAGGTGAGCGCCCGGGGGTGGCGATTTCTTACTTCCGGCCCTTCGGGAAGGTGAGTTGCGGGTGGCGCAGTCTTTCCCGTCCGCGCCGGGAGGACGACTGCCAGGCCCCCGGGGCGTATTCGGCTGCGGTGCGAGCCCCAGGTCAGCGCTGCTCGGGCCGACGTCGTCGCCGCTGCATCAGTCGGCAGCGCTGAGATGTCCGCCGGCTATCAGCTGAGCTCGCAGTTTCTTACGGGCGTCAAACATCGTCTTGTAGAGCGCGTTACGGTTTGTCTTCAGCTCACTGGCGAGCGTTTCCAGGGGGACCCCGTTGACTACAGCGGTGAAGACCTGCCGCTGGTGGGCGCTCAGTGCTGTCTCGACCGCGTTGCGCGCGGCTTCGACCAGCTCTCGCGCCTGCCAGTGGCTGACCGGGTCGGTACCGGAGCGGTCGGGCACTTGCGCCCATTCGTCCAAATCGAACCAGGTATTTGAAAGACGCCAGAAATGGCGGCCCAGCTTGCTGGACACTTCAAGTACGACGAATCGGAACGCCCATGTGGTGAACCTGGCGTCGCCTCGAAATTCCTGGATTTTGTGCGTGATTCTCATCAGTGCGTCGGCAGCCGCCTGGTGGGCGAGATCGTTCAGCTCGGGCCCGGTAATTCGGTAACGGGGACCCCGGCGGAACACTTCGTCCATGGCGATCCGCACCAGCAGTTCGTGCAACTGCGTGCAGGCTTGCTCGTACTGCGACCCCCCGCCGCCCTCGAGCGCGCCCACCCAGGCGGCGGACTCCGGGTCGAGCTGCCGTCGGCCCGTGGCGGGCCCTGCGGCCAGGGGGCTGCCGTTGGTTCCGGCATGTCCATCCGGAGCCGAGCGACACGTTCTTCTAACATCCGCAGAGTGCATGGTTCTCAATCCCCAGGTCATTTCGTGCGGGCAAGCCAATCACGAGACCACCTACAGCACGTCTTCGCGAAGTCGCTGTTTTTTCTTTCGCCGTGCGCGCATCCTGCGATTCACGCACAGGGCTTCCGACGCATTTCGGAAAAGGACTCACGCACGGCGGGTGGCGCGCTTTCCCGTACCGTGGCGACTGGTTGGTGAGCAGGCTGACCGTGGAGGCCTGCGACCCACCACGCCGGTGGCAGGCTGTCACGCCGTGCACAGCCCGGGCGTGTACTGCGGCAGCGGCTGGCGGAGCTGCTGGCGCCCTCTGCGGATGCGCGACATCACGGTGCCCGCAGGGTTCCCATCGTTTCTGCGATTTCGCGGTTGGGGATGCCCTCGACGTCTGCGAGGTACACAGCGGGCCGGCGCTGCGCTGCTGGCCCGGGAACGGCCCTGGGCCCCGGCGAGGGTCACTCCTTTCCACATCTCGAGGCTCTCGGTCAGCCGGCTCGCCGCGGACGCCAAGTCGCCGATGCTGCGGGCTTCCCTTGCCCTTGCTGTCGTTTCCTTGCACCTGTTCCGGTCCAGAGCGTCCGGTTGGATGCGCAGCAGACGGCCCCCGTCGACCAGGCTCACGGTGCGGTCATTCTGCTCCCCAAGTGCCTGCCTGAGCCTGTAGACGTACGTGCGCTCGGAGCCTACGGCCGATGGTCGAGCGTCGTCGCCCCACACGTCCTCCACCAGTTTCGAGAGGCTTACAGGCTTGCCCGCCCTGAGCAACAGCGAAGCGAGCACGGCGCACTGCCTCGGCTGACCGGTTCCGGCCTCGCCCCCCTGCCTGTGTAGCCGGACCGGGTCGAGCACTGAGAACTGGGCGCCCACATACATGGTGCCTACCGCCTTGGGGATCCTTGTGAAGCTTGACTACTTGGCCGTCCGCCAGGGACCGCCTTCCCCAAACGTACCGCAGGTCGCTCCAATTTTCCGGACTAAATAGTCCCTTTTTTTGGGCCAAGCCCACTGGCACCTCGCGCTACACGGCTGCTACGGCGCTGCGCTGGTATGCCAGACCGGCGCCGTCCTGGCCGCGGTCGGGCAACTCTTCATGACACAGCAAGCAGGCTCGCACCCACGGTCCTCGCGGGCGGCGGCGTGCTCGCGCAACCGCGACTGGCGGCGGTTGGCGAACCATTCGGTGGCCTCAGGTGTGGAGGAAGGCATGCAGTGGCGAGCGGGCGGCCCGTGCGCGTTCGTCCGGCCGGAGAGCTCGACGGAAAGCGATCTGCCTTTACGCGGGGGCCGCCGCTTTTCGTCGGCACCTGGGGTCGCATGCGGGCAGTGGGGCGTGCGGACGAACACGTCCTCCCGCCGTCGCGCCCCTGGCCTGCCGGGAGGATGGTGAAGCCCAGCCGGTAGGGGGACCGCGACGCAACCGCCTGTGGTGCCGTACCGGGCCGTCTTGGCGCCGCCTCGTCCTGGACGGTTTTAGCGTCCTCCCGTGTCCCCTGCGGGCGGATTGCCGCCCTCGGCAGGCACGGCATAAGTCTTGATGTGGCCGATCGCCATGTCGAGGGCGATCCTCATGGGTTGGATGTTCCGGGCCGTCTGGGCAAGGAGATAGCCGCCTTGAAGGGCGGCCATGAGGCCGGTGGCGAGCTCTCCAGCGTCCGCGTCGGCACGGAGGACTACCGAGTCCTTCATCCGCGCGAGCCCGGCCTCGAGCAGCCCTTCCCAGGTGCCGAAGTACCGCGCGATCGCCTTGCGTGCCTCTTCGTCCTGATCGGCCAGCTCGCTTGCAAGGGAGCCGAGCGGGCAGCCGTACGCTCCGTTTCGGAGCGCGTTGTGTTCGACCACCGCGTCCCGCCAGCGCTCCAGCCCGCGCAGGGAGTTGAGCCGCCGCAGTAGCTGGTGCTGGCGTTCGAGCAATTCTGCAGCCTGCAACGCGACGACGTCCCGCACCAACGCATCCTTGTCGGGGTAGTGGCGGTAGAGCTGAGATTTGCTCGTTCCGCTGGCCGCCCTGACATCGTCGAGGGTCGTGGCACCCACACCCTTGACGTACATCATGTCGGCGGCGGCCCTCAAAATGCGCTCTTGAGTCGCCCGGCCGCGCTCAGTCAACCGGGAGCCGTTTTTGTCGCTCGCCTGTTCCGCCACATTGACCAGATTACCGGTGCGAACGCTAGCAGGATTCAGAGTGGACCTCAAGGTCCCTTTTTTGTCCTGCCTCCGACTCTCGGCCTACCCGGCCTGGGCCTCGCCGCCCCGACGAGCCACGACCGGAGGCTGGAACCCGGCGCCCAGTCGACGCGACAGCCGAGCCGCGACCATGTCGGCCACTCGACCGAGCAGCCGAAACGGCCCCCGGACCGCCACGCACCCCGGTGGACAAGGGGAAGCCACGGGGAATCCCGCACGACATCGCAGGTCAGCGACTCCGCAGCCAGGCGTCATCCACGTACGCGATCTTCCAAACTAGGGCTTGGGGTGATTAGGGCCGGAGGGCACCTGCCGCGGCCGGCTTGACTGAGTCCTCCAGAACACTGTCGGCGGCCATGGAAAGCTCCAGGTGCGCGGCCAGTCGAGTCCAGGCTGATGGCCACCGGAAATCCAGGTGGACGGCCTGTTGTTCCTGATCGCTCCCTTATCTGAAGGAGACCCCTCCGTCCGGTTTGCTGATGTTTCCACGCATGAGCAAACCGGTCGAAGAGGTCCTGTGACGAAGTCTGACAGAGAGATCATGGAAATCTTTGAGGCGTACGACCTGACCGAGACGGTCTGGTCGGCGGCCACCCTGACGGGGCACGACCCGAAGACGGTCAAGCGGTATGTCGAAGCCCGCGCCGACGGGCGCAACCCGTACGAACGCGAGCCGCGACCGAAGATGATTGATGCGTTCCTGGAGAAGACCGAGGAGTGGGTCGAGCAGTCCAAGGCGACGATCCGCGCCGATGTTGTTCACGAGAAGCTGGTGAAGATGGGCTACCGGGGCAGCCCGCGCTCGACCCGGCGGGCGGTGAACGCGGCGAAGACCGCATGGAAGGCGGGCAAACGGCGGACCTACCGTCCGTGGATCCCCGAGCCGGGGCGGTGGCTGCAGTTCGACTGGGGCGAGGGCCCGCGCATCGGCGGGCGGCGGACGTGGTTGTTCTGAGCATGGCTGTCATGGTCCAGGTTCCGGGTGGTGATCCCGGTCTGGGACTGCACTCTGGGCACCCTGGTCGCCTGCCTGGACACCACGTTGCGCCGGATCGGCGGGGCGCCGACCTACGTGCTGACCGACAACGCGAAGACCGTCACCGTCGAGCACATCGCTGGAATCCCGGTGCGGCATCCGCAGATGGTCGCCGCCGGCCGACACTACGGCTGTCAAGTGGTCAGCTGCGTGCCCTACGACCCCGAGTCCAAGGGCGGTGCGGAGGCCACGGTCCGGATCGCGAAGGCCGACCTGGTGCCCACCGACGCAAACCTGCTGCCTGCCTACGACTCCTTCGCCGACCTCGCGGATGCCTGCCTGACCTGGTGCGATGCGGTGAACACACGCCGCCACCGGGCGACCGGGCAGATACCCGCGGACCGCCTCGACATCGAACGCACCACGCTGCACGTCCTGCCCGCCGAGCCGCTGGCATTCGCGCTGGGCGAGGAACGGCTGGTCGGCTCGGACCGCACCATAAGCTTCCAAGCGGTGCGCTACTCCACCCCGCCCGGCTACACCGGCGCCCGGGTGTGGTGCCGGGTGCTCGGCGAGGAACTGTCCATCACCGCACGCACCCACTCCGGTGACCTGTCGGAGATCTGGCGCCACCAGCTCTCCACCCCGGGGGTTCCGCAGATCATCGACGCGCACTATCCCGACCACCCCGACGGCCGCAGCGTCCACCAGCCCCGCCTGCAACCCCGCTCGGAAGCGGAGATCGCGTTCGTGGGCATCGGCCCGGGAGCCGGGCGCTGGCTCAAGGAGGCCGGACCCGCCGGCGCGGTCCGCATCCGCGCCAAGATGGCCCGCGCCGTCGAGCTCGCCACCGTCATCGGCTCCGACCAGGTCGACCAGGCCCTCGGGCTGGCGGCCACCGCCGGACGCTTCGCCGACGACGACCTGCTCTCCATCCTGGAGCATCTCGCGGCCAGCAAACCGACTGAAGAGGTCGTACGCGCGAACGAGGCCCACTCCGTCCAGAGCGGCACCATCGCCTGGCAGGCCCTGGACCAACAATCAACGGCAACAAGGAAGTTGACGGAACACTGACCGCGGTCAGTCGCCGACGAACCACAGATACAGGTGCGTCCCGCGCTGGACGACCTGGCACAACTCGCGGGCCTGCCCGACCCATTCGCCACCGCAGGCAGCGGGAATCCGGTCGAGCTCGGCCAGCAGCAGCGGAATCTGCCGCTGGTTGAAGACCGCATCCCCATAAGGAGTCAGGGCCCAGAGCATCGGGAACTCCGGCGCACTCAAATCCGGGAAGCCGACCATCCAATCCACGCCGGCCTTGGCGCGGGCCACGGCCTTTCCGCTGTCTCCACGCACCACCAAATTGATCACCCGTCGAGCCTATCGGCGCCCTCCATGACCCGCGAAGGAATTTTCGACCATGACGTTTCCCCAGGCTCCGGCACTGCCCGAGGAGCTCGACAGGCTGATGCGCCGCATGCGCCTGCCCTACATGCGCAAAGCCGCCCCCGACGTGCTGGCCACCGCCCGCGCGCAACGCTGGGACCCCGCCGAGGTCCTGCGGCTTCTGATCACCGAGGAGGTCACCGGCCGCGACGCCGCCACCCGCCGACTGCGACGCACCACGGCGAACTTCCCCACCGGCAAGACCCTGGCCTCCTGGCGGGCCGAGGACTCCACCATCCCCGAACCCACCCAGAACTCCCTGGCCACCCTGGAATGGATCGGTCGCGCGGAGAATCTGGTGATCGCCGGGCCCTCGGGCACCGGCAAGAGCCACTTCACCGAGGGCCTGGCCCAGGCCGCGATCGAGAAGGACCTCAAGGTGGCCTGGTTCAGCCTGGAGACCCTCAGCGCCGCGATCGGCAAGTCCAAGGTCGACGGGTCCACCGCCCGCACCGTCGCCCGGATCTGCCGCGCGGACTTGATCGTCGTGGACGACATCGGCCTGCTGCCGGTCGGGGAGGACGCCGCCGAGGCGTTCTACCGCATCATCGACGCTGCCTACGAACGCCGATCGATCGCGGTGACCAGCAACATTCACCCCTCAGGCTTCGACACGATCATGCCCAAGACCCTCGCGGGAGCCAGCACCGACCGACTCATGCACCACGCTCACCTCGTCACCACCACCGGAGACTCGCACCGCCTCGCCGAAGCCCTCGCCGGCAAGGGCGTGGTCCCCTTGCACTGACCCCCACCCCAGGAACACCACTGGCCACAGGCATGGATTTCTGATGGCCACCAGCCCCGACACCCACCGACCACCCACCTGGGCATTTCAATGACCGTTGACAAACACACCGCTCGGCGAATGAGCGAGAGCGGGGTCCTGCAGTCGGGTCCGTACGGAGGGTGTGTGAGGACGCGGGCGCCGTCATGTGCGTCGGATGATCAGCACGGCCACGTCGTCGAGGCGGTCTACCGCGACCGCGGCGTCCTCCCGCCGCTGCCTGCGCCGGTGAGCGTGGTACGACGCCGAGGGGCGGCGCACCTTTAAGGATGGTGAGCCGACGATGCGCCAAGTAGGTCTAGGGCCAATGGCCCGTCGGCACTACCTTCCTGGCCGTGCTGCGGCAAACGTGTCGCGCGCTTCGGAGGCGCCGTTACAGGCAACCACGTCGGAACGCCGGATGGCTTTGCCAGGTCGTGCTCAATCGACGTCTGGACAGAAGTACTCAGCCTCGCGAGTCTGGGGAGTTGACCTGCTCTCACCTCTCAATAACTCATTCTGAAACGATCAGTGACCGGGCCGGTCAAGCGAACGGTTCAACCAGGGTGGTTGGGGTTGCTGACCTGCTGTCGAGCGGCCGCCGTCAAAGGTGATAGCGAAATTTCGGTAAGACAGCGCGAAGGATCGACGCTCATCAGACAGGTGCAGAGGCAATCCCGTAGCCCCTCTCGCTCATCGGAGTCGCGTCATGCGCCACGGGGCGTGGGAGAGCCCATCCCACACTCCGCGTTGAAAGGAACCCTCATGCATGACGGCTGGACTTGTTGGCGAGACCGCACTCACCGCCGACCAACTGGACGAAACCGCCAACGCCATCGGAGCAAGCACGTCGAGTGTTGAGGTTCGCATCGTGACTACCGATCTGACCAACGACAACCAGCGCACCACGGCCATCGACTACCTGCTGCCCGGCGGCCCGGTTGATGTCCCGATCAACAATGCGGCTACTGTCGAGCATCTCGGCGCCCGCACAAGGATCAGTTCAGCACAGCTACGGCAGGCCTTTGACAATGATTTGATGCGAGCTGGACGAGGCGTGCGCCGTGCGCTGGCCGAAGCCGTGCGCGAAGCGGTCCGCACCGGCCACCTGGCCCCGGGGACACGGCTGCCCTCCTCCCGCCGGCTCGCCGCCGATCTCGGTCTTGCACGCAACACCGTGGCTGACGCCTATACCGACCTCGTCGCCGAAGGATGGCTTACCGCGCGCGCGGGCTCGGGCACGCTCGTGGCAGACAGGATGACCACTCGCCCGATCTTGGCGCGCTCGGCCGCCGAGCCGTCCGGCGGCCTTTCCCACGACCTGATCCCAGGTAACCCCGACCTCACCGCTTTTCCTCGTGCAGCCTGGCTGAAGGCCACACGCCGCGCCCTGGCGGCCGCCCCTGACGACGCGCTCGGCTACGGCGACCCCCGCGGTCGGCCGGAACTACGGGCCGCACTCGCAGACCATCTCGCTCGAGCCCGGAGCGTGTACGTGAGTCCGGAGCACATACTGATCTGTGCCGGCGTCTCCCACGGCCTGCAAATCCTGAGCGGAGTCCTGGCCGGGCGCGGGGCGAGGAACGTCGCCGTCGAGTCCTACGGCCTGGACAGGTACTGCGGGCTGCTGGCGGCTGCTGGGCTGAAGACCCCCTTGCTTCCCTTCGATACCCACGGGACCGACCCGGTGCCGCCGGTCGGCACCGATGCGGTCCTACTCACACCGGCTCACCAGTTCCCTGTGGGCACGGCGCTGCAGCGCGATCGCCGGACGGCCGTCGTGGACTGGGCCAGACGGACCGGCGGCTTGGTCCTGGAGGATGACTACGACGGTGAGTTCCGGTTCGGCCGCCAGTCTGTCGGGGCGCTCCAAGGCCTCGACCCCGACTGCGTGGTCTACCTGGGTAGCGCCAGTAAGACCCTTGCTCCTGGCCTGCGGCTGGCCTGGATGGCGCTGCCTCCCGCACTCGCTGAGGAAGCCGTGGCGGCCAAGGGGCAGATCGACTCGTGCGAGGTACTCAGCCAGCTGACGATGGCGGAATTCATCACCTCCGGCGCCTACGACCGTCACGTACGTGCTGCCCGTCGGCGCTACCGCGATCGACGAGACGCTCTCGTCACAGCCCTGGCCCAGCACGCCCCAAAGGTGCGCGTCATCGGGACACCGGCCGGCCTGCACACCGTGCTCGCTTTGCCGCCCGGGACCGAGCAGCGGGTCCTTCAGTCGGCAACCCGGCAGGGCATCAAAGTGGCTGGCCTGTCTCGATACCGCCGTGAAGGGTCACTGAACGCCATGACCGATGCCCTCGTCGTTGGATACGGGGTGCCCTCCGACGCAGCGTGGCCTCAGGCGCTCTCCGCACTCATGCGGATCCTTTCCTGACGCACCGCCGACGCCCTGGACAGGGTGTTCGCAGACGGCGTCCTGCGGGGCCTGACCGGGTGGAGGCGCCGGGTGCCGAGTTCGGGGTCGGGGCGAAGCCCAGCTGGCTGGTCGCCGGGCGCTGGTCTCGGGCCTGCAGCCCCCCTTCCCCGTTCGAGGAGCTGGCGGAGGAGGCGATACGCCACGAACGAGGGGCTGCCCGGCGACATCCCCGTGGTGGAGGGATGCCGCCTGCTCGTGCTGGACAAGCCGATGTATCAACTCAGTTGGAACGCCGACAGGTTCTTCCCGCTGTTCCTGGGTACGGCCGAGTTGACCCGAGTCCTGTCCGCTGACGAGGCGGGGACGTGTTCGCCCGTACCTCGTTCGGCAACGGGACCTGCCGGGCTTCCTGACTCGGTGGACCAGGCCGTCACCGCTTGGCGGCCTGGAGTCGGAGCTCGGACCTGGCCCTCTTTGTCGAACAAAGAGGGCGCCGGGTTGCCGTCGGAACTGCTGAACACCTCCTGATCATGGAGTTGCGACGCTCTGTGATCACTGCGGTTCCTCGGTGACCCGGATGATCGTCCTGCCGGTGACGCGTCGCTCCGGGGCGAAGGCGGCGGCTGCCTCGGTCAGCGGGTGCACCGCGCCGACCCGCACATCGAGCCGCCCGTCCCGGAGCCGCCTGCACGTTGCCGTCGAGCCTGAGCTCATCGTCACTTCGACACGTCGACCGACGCGAACGCGACTGAGCCGCGCGCCCCGTATCCGCGCGCTTCGCCGCGCCCGGCGCCGTCGCGACTTTTCCTCAAGCGGGCCGCGCCTTCGTCACGAGTCCCACCGGTTCTCCGAGATCCGGGCCCGGACGCGCGCCCCCTCGTGCTGCAGCACGATCAGGGCCATGTCGTCGGCGAGCGGCCCGCCCGTGTGCGCCCGCAGGTCGGCGCCGATCCGGCGCACGAGCGCATCCGGACGCTGATCGGCCCAAGCCGTCACCCGCTCCACGAGGGGGTAGAAGCTGCCCATGCAGTCCCGGGCCTCGGTGACTCCGTCCGTGTACAGCACCAGCCGGTCGCCCTGGGCGAAACGGAAGGTCAAAGGGGCGTACTCGGTCTCCGTCAGTGCGCCAAGACCCAGCGGCGGAGCGGGGACGCTGACTTCCAGGGGCGTGACGTGCCCCCCGTGCAGCAGGAGCGGCGGCAGATGGCCGAAACTGATCAGACGGGCACAGGGCTGGTCGTCCGGGATCTCCAGCACGGCCGCCGTGACGAAGCGTTCACCGGGCCATTCGTCAGGATCCCCGCGGTGCGCCTGGCCCAGGTCCCAGCGCACATCGGACTCCAGACCGGACGCGAGCTCGGACAGCGTGGAGTGCCGGTGCGCGTTGAAGCGGAAGGCACCGAGGACGGTCTCGATGTCCCCGATGGCCTCGAGCCCCTTGCCGCGCGCATCCCCGATGATCAGCCGGGTGGCGCCAGGCGCGCGCAGCAGTGCGTACAGGTCTCCACCGACACGGGCTTCGGTCTGGGCGGCCACGTACGTCGACGCCAGGGACACCGCTCCCGCGCGTCGCGGCAGTGGCCTCAGCAACACGGACTGCACGGCTTCCGAGACCTGGCGCACGATGGCCGCCTGGCGCTGGTGCTGCTCGCGCAGACGGGTGGCGATCAGGAGCAGCGCCGAGAACACCACCAGGGACAGCATCTGCACGAGTACGTTCTCGGTGGTCAGCGTGCGTCGCTCGGCTCCCGCGACGGCCAGCGCCGCCAGGGCGAGCAGAGCGGTGACGGCAGTACGGCGGGTGTCGGCGAAGGCGGCGGCGAGCGCGAGCGGGATGACCAGCAGATGGGCGAGGTGGATGTCCGACGGCAGGAACCGGTCGGCCACCGGAACCGCCACGATCGGCACGGACCACAGGGTCCCCCATCGGTAACCGCGCCATCCGCTCAGTGCGCTAGTCGCCTGCAAAAGCGGTCTGATCTGCATTGTTCTCCCAGGTTCGGAGCGCACGGCAAATGAAGCGCGCCGCTCGGTACGCACACCGAGCTGCAACAGGGCACAGGGCACCGGGAAGAGCAGCCGTTCGTACGTCCACAAACTGCCGTATCCGGCCGCTTCGGCCGTTCTGGCTGCTTCGACCACGTTGCAGATCCACTCCCAATCTCTGGGGCGGACGAGGTCCGAGTTTCACGAAACCTCCGATGTGGTCGTTGGAGTTTCGCGACCAGGCGGGAGGGCCCGATGGGACTTGCCACCCCGCCACCGGGCTGCCGCTGGCGTGGCGTGGCGTGGCGTGGGAGCGTACGTCCGCTCTCCAGCCACATAAATGGTGCGTACGAGTTGTCGGTCTTCTCGGGGCACAGGCACTGGCCTCCAAGCGCTTGAGTCGGACGGGTAAGTGGTTCACGCACTGGCTGGCAGTTGCTGATCAGCCCAGATGATTTTGCCGTCCGGGATCTGGCGGGTTCCCCATCGGCGGGACAGTTGAGTGACGAGGAAGAGGCCGCGGCCGTGTTCGTCGGTGGTGCGAGCGTGTCGCACAAACGGGCGGCAGTGGTGAGCGTCGGAGACTTCGCAGGTCAGCATCTCGTGCCGGATGAGGCGTAGGCCGATCGTGCGGTCGCTGTTGCAGTCGTCCTTGCCGTGGATGATGGCGTTGGTGAACAGCTCGCTTACGATCAGCCCGGTGGACTCGGCTAGGTGTTCCAGTCCCCACTGGGTCAGCTGCCGGGCAGCGAGAGTTCGGGCACGGCTGACGACGGCGAGGTCGCTGGGGAACTGCCAATAGGCAACCTGGTCTGCGCTCAGCGAGCGGGTCCGTGCGAGAAGCAGGGTGAAATCGTCGCTCTGCGGCTTGGCTCGCAATGCGTCCACCGCGGAAGAGCACAGATCATCCAGTTTGAGGCCGGGCCGTGCGAGGGCCGCGCGCAAACGGTTCATGCCGGCGCTGATGTCCTGGCCGCGGGCCTCGATCAGACCGTCGGTGTAGAGGGCGAGCACGCTTCCTTCGGCAAGTTCCAAAGTTACGGACTCGAAGGGGACCAGTCCGAGGCCGAGCGGTGCTCCGGTGGGCAGGTCGGGGAAGGTGACGTGGCCGTACGGGTCGATGATCGCGGGCGGGGGATGGCCGGCCCGCGCCATGGTGCAAGTGCGGGTGACCGGGTCGTAGACCGCGTACAGGCACGTGGCAGCCATCGTGGTGGTGGCCGGGTGCCGGGGGTCGGCTTCTAGCTCGGTGAGGCGGATGACCTGCTCGTCGAGGCGGGACAGTACTTCGTCGGGACGCATGTCCATGCCGGCGAGGGTGCGCATGGCGGTGCGGAGTTGACCCATCTCCGCTGCCGCGTTGATGCCGTGTCCGACCACGTCGCCGACGACCAGGGCGACGCGGGCGCCGGAGAGGGGGATCACGTCGAACCAGTCGCCCCCGATGCCGTGGTGGCTGTCAGCTGGCAGGTAGCGCCACGCCACATCAGCGGCGAAGCCGCCTGTAGCGCAGTGAGGGAGCAGCAGCCGCTGCAGGGCGAGAGCCGCGGAACGTTCGCGCACGTATTGGCGGGCGTTGTCCAGGGCCAGCGCTGCCCAGCTGACGAGTTCCTCGGCCAAGAACAGGTCGTCCTCCTCGAACGGCCTGGGGTCCTTCGTCCGCACGAAGACCGCCACGCCCAGCACCGCGCCCCGGGCGTGGATCGGGACGACCATCAACGAGTGCATGGCGTGCTCGCGGAGCTCCTCCGCCCGCGCCGCGTCGTGGTGGTCCAGCCAGGTGCCCGGGGATGCGTCCAGTATGGGCTCGAAGTGGGATTTCCCGGAGCGCAGAACACCCGTGACGGGCGAAATGGGCGGGACGAAGACCGGCTCTCCGCGAACGAACAGGGACTCCGGCGTTCCCGGGTGAATCGACGCCAGGCCCGCGCGGCGGAAGACGGGGATGTATCCGCCCTGCGGGCCGAAATGGGCCAAGGGCTCCTCGCCGAGCGGGACGGACTCCGTCAGGTCGACGGTGGCGTAGTCCGCGAGGAACGGCACGGCGAGGTCGGCCAGTTCCTGCCCGGTCTGCATGACGTCCACAGTGGTGCCGACGCGCCTGCTGGCCTCACGGAGGATTGCCAGACGCTCTCGCGCCCGTCGGCTGTCGGTGACGTCCACGCTCACGACGCACACGCCCAGCGCGCGACCCTGCGCGTCATCGAGGCGGAAGTAGGACGCCGTCAATATGCGGTTGCTTCGCACATGCGTCGGCAGGAAGGCCTGGTAGTCCACGTTGATCGCCGGGTCGCCGCTCTCCAGCACCTGGCGCATCACTGCCTCCAGCGTTTCGGCCTCCTTCCCGGGCGCCGCCTCCGTCAGCCTGCGGCCCAGCCGCTTGGGGAGAGGGATGCCGTCCTTGGAGCCCTGGGTGTCGTTCACCCGGACGCAGCGCAGGTGCGTGTCCCGTATGACGACACCGATCGGCAGGCGGCTTGGCAGCGGCAGCGTATCGAGGAGCGGCTCCGCCACTGTGGCCTCGGCCGGCCACGCGGGAAGCAAGGCCTTGTCGGTCGCACAGACCACCCACCACTCCAGGCCGTCCTGCCCGGACAGAGATGACACGCACAGGCGCACGTCGATGCTGCGGCCGTCGCGGTGGCGCACCTGCGCGAGCTCGGACCAGCGGCCACGGCGGGTGCTCTCTTGTGCGGCTTGTGAAACCTTTGCTCGGTCGTCAGCGGCCACCAACAGGACACCGGCGGACCGCCCCATCACCTCCGCGGCCGAGTAGCCCACGAGCCGCTGAGCGGCCTGCGACCATCCGACCACCGCCCCCTGCGCGTCGAGGAGAGCTATCGCTGGGCAAACTGTCTCGACGGCCGTCTGAGCCTCGGAGACTGCTGTCTCTGCGGAACTGCCCATTGCTCTTCCCTTCTGTGTCCCCCAGCTGCTCGGCTGTCTAGTGGATGGATAGATCCAGGGCAGTGATCGAGCTACCAGGCAGGGCAGCCCACAGCCCATTCACACTGCCCCGACAGTGGCTGCGGCGGTGGTCTCGGCCTGTCAGACGTGCTCCGGCGGGACCCCTGTCGAGGCCTGGGCGCAGCCAACCAGCGCGTGTGCTCGGTGAGCCGCTGCGGCTTCCGTGTGCTTTCGTCCGTGCTCATGCGTGCAACGCTACGCACCCGACGGCACCGGAGTACGGTCCATTTCTATGACAAATTCCCAGTCCAATTCTGCGGACAAAGCAAGATCACGATCTATGGAGCTGGAACACTAAGGGCTGTCCCGTAATCCCTGGTGGCTCAGCGCGCGGCGTCAGATGCGGTGCATCGCAAGGCGGAGGGGCGTCCTCATACCGGTTGTATTCGGGCGTTCCGACAACGCGGCGAGGTGCCGTAGCTGTCGTCGTGCGCCCGCCGGGGATTACGGGACAGCCCTTCGCCCCCTCCCGAACGTCGCGCCCCGAGCATGCGAAGTGGCGCTCCGGCTTCGCGGGGCCATCGGTCTGACAGACGGCGCCCAGGGGGCCTGCCTGGCCGTTCGACGCGAAGTGGCCCGGGGCTTTTGCTCAGAAAATGATCCACACGCATAGGCGGACGCGCGCACACGGTCCGGTCACTGCAACAGCGCCCACGGCGATGAACATCGGCGCCTTCCCTGTACACCCAGGCGACCCGCGAGTTCGGGGGAGCTCATCGGCAGGGCCGGCCACACCCTGGTGTGGGGCGGATCCGATACCGGGCTGATGAAGGTCGTCACCGACGGAGTACAGGCGTCGGGAGGGCGGCTCATGGGGATCTCGGTCGATTTTCTCCGGAAGTGGGTCAAGAAGGACGCCGACGAAGTGACGTTCTCCAGGGATCTCGCTGAACGGAAGGCACGGTTGCTCGCCATGTCCGACGCAGTGTGGTGATGCCCGGCGGCGTGGGCACGTTGGACGAAGGGACCAAGGTCCTGGAGCTCAGGAAGCACGGCCTGCACGACGAGCCCGTGGTGCTGCTGAACACGGCGGGCTCCCACGACGGGCTGATACTCCAGCTCCGGCGAATGGACGAGCAGGGGTTCCTGCCATTGCCCCTTGGAGAGCTGGTCTTCGTCGCCGACACGGCCGCGGGCGCACTCGCCTACCTGGAGAAGTCCGTTGGAACGGATGGCGAGATCGTGACAGCACGGCTTTCCGCCTGAGAGATCGCGCCGACTCCGGCACGGGGCGGCCTGGCATGAGGCCGACAGCCCGAGCACCTCGAATCTCGGCAGGGACGCTCCCGAACCGGACAGAGGCGCGTCCGCTCCGCCCTCGGAACCCCTTCTAGGGCAGCACCCTGCACAGTGCGTCCAGTGCGCCTGCCCACGCGCTGTCCGAGGGCGCCGCGTAGTTGACCACCAGGGCGTCCCGTTCGGGCAACTGCCATCCGCAGTCAGCCACTTCGTAGCGGAATTGCGTCAACCCCCTGATCGCCAGACCTTGCCGGGCCGCGGCCTGGACCACCGAGCTTTCGGTTCCACGCGGGAGTTCGAGGACCGTTTGCAGTCCTGCAGCCATCCCGGTCACACGAATGCCGGGAGCCCTCTGGCGCAGGACCTCGACCAGCTGATCGCGGCGACGCCGGTAGCGCAGCCGCATCGAGCGCACATGACGGTCGTACGCACCCGAGGCGATGAATTCCGCCAGTGTCAGCTGCTCCAGGGCGCTCGTCATGTAGTCGCCGTTCCCTTTGGCCGCCACGATCTCCGGGATGAGTTCCTCCGGCAGCACCATCCATCCGAGCCGTACCCCCGGCGCCAGGGACTTGCTCACGGAACCGAAGTACACCACCCGCTCCGGATCCAGGCCTTGCAGGGCCCCCACCGGCTGACGGTCGTACCGGAACTCCCCGTCATAGTCGTCCTCCAGGATCAGGCCACCCGTCGCACGTGCCCACTCGACGGCAGCCGTGCGCCGGTCCGGGCGGAGCGCGACCCCCGTCGGGTACTGGTGCGCCGGGGTCATCAACACCGCCCCCACTTCGCGCAGTCGCGCGAGGTCGTCGATGCGTGCGCCATGGTCGTCGACGTAGAGGGGCGGGGCGTGCAGACCCGCGTTCACCAGCAGGTCGCGAAACAGGTCGAGTCCGTATGCCTCGACTGCCACCCCTCGCACCCGCCGTACCCTGAGCGCCTGCGCCATCAGCGCCAGACCGTGGTGGAAACCGGAACAGATGACGATCCGATCCGGCTCGGCGTACACCCCGCGGGCCCGCGCCAGATAGTCCGCGAGTGCGGTTCGCAGCTCCATCCGGCCGCGGGCGTCGCCGTAGCCGAAGGCATCGAGTGGCGCGACGGTCAGAGCCCGGCGGGCCATGGTGAGCCACTGCGAGCGCGGAAAGGTCGCGAGGTCCGGTGCACCGGTCCACAGGCCATACCGGAGACGGGGCTCGTCCGGCCTCGCGCGAGGAGCGGCGGGCGCGGCCCGGTGCGGCTCGACCCGGGTGGCCACCCGGGTCCCGGAGCCCTGCTGGGCGGTGAGCCAGCCCTCAGCGACCAGCTCGGCGTAGGCCTCGACCACGGTGTTACGCGAGACGCCGAGATCCGCGGCGAGTGAGCGGGAGGCCGGCAGCCGACTGCCGGGCGCCAGACGCCCCGTCCGCACGACCTCCCTCAAGGCGTCCGTGAGCCCTGCACGCAGCCCGGGTCCGCGCAGCTCCAGATGCAGGTCGGCACCGAACGCGGGGGGCGGACCGGCCGCGGAATTGGCCCGGGAATCCGTCATGTAAATGCACCATACTCCGATACCATCGACTGGTCAGTCGTCCCATTGGGCCGCGCTGCACGCCACCGCAGCCTCGTCGCGGTGACGACCGCGCGCCGTGTCGTTCCGCGAGCGTGTTCGCCGCAAGCGCCGACTGGTCCCGCTTCTTGTCATTGGCAGCACTTGGCCCGAGCAGTGGGCCACACTCACTACCCCGCCCAAACCCGCTGCTGAAGACCCCCACGCACGAGCGCGCCGCCTGCTGAACGGTCACGCCCTGCCCGTGCCAGTGGCCTTCATCGACGCCGACCTCCAAGCCGTGGCATTGATGGCGCAGCACGATCCGCGACCGGCGTACGTCGCTGGGCGAGCGGAACACGGGCAGATCAGCCAGTATCTGGCGGGTGCCCCTGCTTTGATAGAGCGTTATCAAAATGTGCCAGCCCCCGCGCGAGCCCTCATCGAAGCGGCCATGGATGCGCATCGGCTGGGCCACCCTCCCGGCCTGCCGCTGCCTCTGTTGGAAGCCGCCGCGGAAGGCTATCTCGCCGACTCCCAGTGGGACCTGCTGAAGGACGACTGGTTAGAACAGGCCCTCGCCTACACCGCGGCCCCGCTACACGGTGCCCGCTCACCCGGATCCGACCCCGTCGTGGCCCGTCTGCACCTGCCCACCCCCCAGTACCGCCTCGCCCACTACCTCGAACAACACGGTCGCACTGACAGAGACACCAGCCTCGTCCCGGCTGTCTTGTGGGAAGCCGTCATCGAGCACCACGCCTCCCGTGATTGCCGAACCCCCGCCCGGGCAGCACGAGACCGCAGCCTGCCTCGCATCGCCATGCGCTTCTATGCCATTGCCGCGCACGCAAGCGACGAGGAGTAGTTCGGGGTGGGTGGTGCGGCGGCCTTCCTTCAGGTCGCGGGCGGCCAGCGCAAGAGCACGCAGTCCGTCTCCTCCCCCGGCCAGGGCGACCCGTTGTCCGCTGGCCATCATGGCCATGACTTGGGCCATGGCTCCTAGGTTGGTGCGGCACAGGACCGCGTCGGGGCAGGCCACGGGGCCGAGTTCGGTGGGCACGGCCGGTGTGCCGGTGAGGCGGATGGGTGCGCCTGATGTGCAGCCGGCGGTTGGCTTCGCGGGCGAGGCGGGGGCCGAAGCGGAAGGTCAGGCGGAGGGAGTCAGCCGGTCCCGTTCGTGCAGCACGTACAGGGCGGCCAGGGAGGGAGCGATCAGCACGGCCGCGGTGCAGGCCACAGCGACCAGCACCCACAAGGTCGGCTCGGGAGCCGCGGCCTCGGTCAAGGACAGGTGCGTGCCCAGGAGGTACGGATACTGGGCGACGCCCCATCCGGCGATCACCGTGGCCACTGCCAGCGACGCAATCGACCGGGGCAGGCGCGGCCGACGGGCTCTGAGTGTTGCCAGGGCTGCGAGTCCGGCCGCGGCGGACACGATCAGTAGAGCAAGTCCGCGGGTACTGAGTTGGTGGAACAGGCGCGGTGCGTCCGCATGCAGAACGAAGACGCCGACCAGGCAGACGATGCCTGCCGCGATGCCTGCTGCCAGTGCCCTCCGCCGGAAGTATCGGTGCAGAGCCTCGTCCGGATACGGGTGCGTGGCAGCCGAGGAGAGGAAGACGGCAGCAAGGTAGGCGCATACGACGACCGCCAGGACACCTCCCAGCACACCCGTGGGATTGAGCCAGCTGGACAGCGGGGCGCCGCCGCCGGCGCTGGGGACGCGGCCTGAGGCGACGGCCCCTGCGATGCCGCCGAAGCAGAACGGGGTCAGCACCGAGGAGACCGCGAAGAGGACCCCAGTGAGACGTTGCTGCGCGGTGCGCAGTGTCACCTTGCGGAAGGCGAAGCCGGACCCGCGCAGGACGATGCCGAATGCCGCGAGGCCGAGCGGGATGTACAACGTCGTGGTAATTGCGGCGAAGGCGGGCGGAAAACCCGTCCACAGCACCACCAGGCAGTAGATGAGCCAGGTGTGGTTCGCTTCCCAGACCGGGCCGATGGACCGGTCAATGAGCGAGCGGGGGGCGCTGCCCCGTACGGCTCCGCCCGCGGTCAGATCCCAGAACCCGGCGCCGAAGTCGGCACCACCGAAGACGGCGTAGGCGATGACGCCGGTGAACAGGATGACGCCGATCGCATCGGTCATGGCGTTCGGCTTTCTGGGCTCGCGGCGGAGACAGCAGGGGCTTCGGGGCCGTAGGGGACCTGGACGTCTTCGTCGCCCCGTGCCGCCCATCGCCGGCGCAGGGCGCGCAGAACCAGCAGGGCACCGGTGCCGACGCTGACGTAGATGATCGCGGTCGCGCCGAAGAAGGGCCACAGGTTGCCGTGAGTGGTGACGGCGTCCCGTGTCAGCAGCAGTCCGACCACGGTCCACGGCTGCCTTCCGACTTCGGTGACCACCCAGCCACTTTCCAGGGAGACCAAGGCCACCACGCCCGACAGCGCGGCGCACCGCAGGAACCAGACGTTGGTCGGGACGCGGCGATGGCGCCACCACAGCCAGGCGAACCACACGGACAGGGCCAGCAGAGCCATGGAGGCGCCCACCATGACGTCGAACGCCAAGTGCACAATGCTCACACCCGCGTCGCTTGGGCGCACCGGTGCGGGGATTGCGTCCAGCCCGTCGATATGAGTGCTGGGGCGGAACCCGGCCAGAAGCGATGCCATATCCGGGATCGGCAGCCCGTAACGGACCTTCCCGTCGATCAGGACACCGCCGAGTGTCTCGGGCACGTGGTCACCGGAGTCGGGAAGCAGTTCGATGGCGGCGAACTTCGCCCGTTCGGAGTCGAACACCTGACGGGCGACCAGGTCCCCGACGAAGATCTGCACGGGCACGGTGACGGCGGCCACGACGAAGCCGATGAGGAAGCCGGTGCGGTGGTAGGCGTCCTGTCTTCCTTTGAGCATCCCCGCCGCGTACACCCCGGCTACGACGAAGCCTGCGACGATGTACGCCGCCAGCAGCATGTGGATCGTCTCGAACCAGAACGCGCCGTTGAAGAACACCTTGGCCGGACTGACGTCGACGATACGGCCCGCGTGCATGGTGATACCGCCGGGCTGGTTCATCCAGGCGTTGGCAGCCACCACGGCGGCGGCACCACCGAGGCTGGAGATCACCACCGGGACACCGCTCCAGAAGTGGGCCCAGGGCGACAGCCGGTCCCATCCGTAGATGTAGAACGACATGAAGATCGCTTCAAGGAAGAAGAAGATTCCCTCGATAGCGAACGGGAACCCGAAGGCGGCGCCGTACCGCCCCATCAGTCCGGGCCACAGGATGCCCAGTTCGAAGGTGAGCACGGTGCCGGACACGGCTCCCACCGCGAACAGCACTGCGGCAACCTTCGACCAGCGGCGTGCCAGGAGCATGGCCTGCTCGTCCCCGCGGCGTAGTCCTCGATGGTTGGCGAGGAGCATCAGGAAGGTGAAGGCCACACCGAACGGCACGATGATGATGTGGAAGCCGAGAGTGAAGGCCATCTGTTCACGAGCGGGCAGCAACTGCGACGGCTCACCTGCGGACGCCAGCGCCTGCAGCACTACGGTGGTGGCGCATGAGGCTGACGGCATGCCCCGTATCCTCGCGCTCGCTGTGATCGAGGCGCGTGCCGACACGGCCCCGCCGAGCTCGTTAACCCGAGCGGATCACCCCATACCCCCGGCCCCCTGGGGCTGGCGCGGTTCTGGAACCGGCGATGCTCTGAGGAGACTCGGTGAAGCACCCGCAGCTGCATGCCGTACACCTCAAGGCCGGCCCGGGCCTGGTGGAACTGGGCCGGATCGAAGCTGCGCATGTCGTGTGTCGGCCATGCGTTCCCGTCGCCCGGGATCGGAACGTGCAGGGTCTCCGACAGCCGCTCCACGGCGACCCAGTGTCCTGCGCCAGAGATCCGTCGGCAGAAGCGGGCGAGGGAGTCGAGGATCTCCTCGGCGGTCTTGGTCCAGATGAACGGCTTGGGGTATTCGTTCCAGTCCTCGACCCGTGCCCGGACATCGGCTTCCAGAGCCTGGATGTTCTTGTGTGCGCCACGACGGATCATCTGGTGGGCCAATTAGCCGAACCACCGCTCGACCTGGTTGATCCACGATGAGCCGGTCGGGGTGAAGCGCAGCCGAAGAGGACGAAGAGAGCTCTCGCTGAGCTTTCCCTGCTCGCCGGAGCTGAGGAAGACCGATCCAGCAGTCTTCGACGGATACGCGGGATTCACCTGGCCGGAGCTTCTCGACCGATGGCTCTACTCAGACAGACCTCTGCGAGCGTCGCTCATGGTGATACCGGGCAGCATCACCAAGGCAGTGCGCGATACGGAGACATACGAGCTCACGAAGTCCCAAGACCCGTCATCCGAGCCGGATGGTGCCACCGGTGACGGTGATCCGTTCGACAGCCAGCGGCTCCGGCGCAGGACCGGCTACGACCGCCGCATCCGTGATGCTGTACCGACTGCCGTGGCAGGGGCAATTGATGGTGCCATCGCTGACCGAGACGACGATGCACCCCTTATGGGTGCAGACGGCGGAGAAACCCTTGAACTCGCCCTCCTTGGGCTGGGTCACCACAACTTCCTGCTCCTCGAAGATCTTGCCCCCTCCGACCGGAATATCCGAAGCCTTGCCGAGAACCTCGCCTCCCGGAACAGAACCATCGGCGCTCGCTGCACCTGCCCTGGCGCTCGGCTTCGCGGCCCGGGAGGTCTCCGGTGCCGAGGCCGTACTCCTGTCCCCGTCCCCGGACGAGCCACAAGCGGTCACCAGCCCCGCGGCCCCCGCCGCGCCTGCCGTGAGGACCGTCCTTCGCCGTGCATGCATGACTTGCTCCCTGCGTGGTGGCCACAACACCGTGAACCCTCCGCTCCCGGCACAGGCATCGTCACCCCGCGAACCCCGAGGTCCTAGCAACCTGGCGGCAGGCTCGCCCAAGTGCCACAAGCCCCGTACTGCCCGCTGCTCGGTATCGCCATGAGCGACGAGGTCAGGCTCACCGATGTTGATATTTCGAGAACCTGTCCGGGCGATCTTGTAATGTCCCCGCGCGGGGAGAAGGTGTCCTGACTCGGCGGCGTTGCCGGGGAGAATGGTTGTCCGTGACGCATTCCGATGTTGCTCTCCGTATCCATGCCGCCTCTCATCTGACCGGCCAGTTCACGCTCCGGTCTGGACGCGCGGCCACGGAGTACTTCGATAAGACCCCGCGCGGATAGGAACATCGGGGATAACGGGCAGGCAGGTGAGTTGCAGCCTTGAGCGGTGTCGTTCCGTGATTACTGACGCGTGTTTGTGCCTGTCTTGCCGTCCTGGCTGACCGAGTCCGGGTCAGATCTGTCGCCGTGACATCATCCGGATATCAGTTGCGGAAGGTGATAGGGGCAGCGTGGAGGCGCAGTATTTCGAGAAGAGCAGCGGTGGTGTCATGCGGCACTGGAAGATCAGCCTCGACGGCATCCGCTGTCACATAGCCTGGGGGCAGGTGGGCGGCCAGACGCAGAGGTCGAGCACAACGCTCGATGACGAGGCGCACGCCAAGCATCACTTCACCAGGAAGGTCAGCGAGAAGAGACGTCAGGGGTACGTCGAGGTCGCATCGGGCGCCGCCATTGAGGCGGCCACGGCCGCCGCCGATGTCATGGCAGACGCCAAACTGCTCGACGTGATGCGGGCGCAGGAGGAGAAGAGGTATGAGGGCGCCTGGGACTTCTACTGGGCGGGCTACGAGCCGATCGCGGGCAACGAAGGGGTGTTCGCGAAGTTCCACGATTTCAAGGCCGGGCCCGGCCCCTTCTACGACTACCTCGTCCTGAGCAAGGACGAGCGCCGGGGCCTGCACTTCGGAGTGAAGGAGCCCGGCCACGATCCCAACAACGTAGCGGCCTTCCTCGACTTCATCCGCCCCCGGCTCGAGCTGGCGTTCAGCGGCCACTCCCACCGCAAGGTGCCCCTGCCTTCCCTCATCGGCCAGTTCGATCATGTGCTGTTCTGTGCCCCCTCGCTGTGTCATAACCGGTACGGCGGCCGACTTGGTCAGGCCATCCCGATCCTCGACCGCGAGATCGGCGACGAGGACGGCGAGACACTCGTCGAGGCTCGGCTCCAAGGGCGCGACTCGATGCCCTCGACCACCTGGGACCGTGAGCCCTTTCCCGTGATCGATCTGAAATTCGACCTGCGAAGCGAGAAGCCAGTGCGGGAGAAGACGTTCAAGGTCTACCCGCGATCGATGCTGGAACGGGGGATCCGGCTGCTGACGGACGCCCTACCCGGCAGTTGGCTGGAGATCCGTAACTACCGACGTGATGTCCTGGCGCTCACGTCGGCGGACCTCACACAAGAGACCCCCGCCGAGATCGACCGGTTCCTGCTGGGCGACTCCGCCCACGCGTGACAAGGGTGTCGGCCTGGGACATATACGGGATCCGTCGAAGGCTCGGCGGGTCTTGTCCGAGTCGTATCCCGCGTCCAGGTGCACGGTGATGTCGTCGGGTAACGGCCCGAGGTCGTCCAGGCGGTCCGGGTCGGGGCGAGCAGCGGTGAGTCGTGGCGGTTGGCGCCGGCCAGGACACGGCCCAGGGGAATGCCGTACCCATCCGTCATGCCCGTTTGAGGCCCTGTTTGCCGCGGTCGACCGGTGAGTGACCGGCCACCTCGCCGTCTCCGGGCGCCTTGGCGATGGAGCCGTCCACGGCGATCTGATCGAGGACGAGGCCGACGATCCGGTCGTAGGAGTACAGCGCGGTCTGCTTGAGCTGGGCGAACACGCCGAGTCATATCCACTCGTCACGGCGGCTGCGGATCGTGGTGGCCGAGCAGGTCGTGTCGGCGATCGCCTCGTAGGAGCAGCGGAAGCGCAGCAGTTGCAGCAGCTTGTCGAAGACGATCCGGTCGCTGATGCGTCGGCGGTGGCAGCCGAGTGGATGGTCCGGATGGAACTCAGGCCGCTCGGGCAGCAGGAACGCGAATTGTTCCCAGAGCGGTTCGGTCACGGGTGCAGGTGGCGGTGTCGATCACCTGCGCCTCCTTCGTCGTCGAGAGCTACCCGTACGCTCGGTGGAGGACGGCCAGCGATCAGGAGGTGGGCGGTGCAGCGGATGTATCTGCTGTGGAAGATTGCGGCGGCAGGATTCGCCGTGGACCAGATCACGAAGGCGATCGCCGCGGTTGTCGTCGAGGGCCATGAAGCCAGGCACCTCCTGGGCGGTGCGGTGACCTTCACCGCCTTCCGCAACTCCGGAGCGGCCGGCTCATTCGCGCCCCGCGCAACCCTTGTCTTCACACTCCTGGCGATCGTCGTGCTCATCCTCATCGCCCGGGTCGCCCCCTCCATCCGGTCCACCGGCTGGGCGGTCGGTCTCGGACTGATCTTCGCGGGCGCCGGCGGCAACCTCGCCGACCGCATATTCCGCACCCCCGGATTCGGTCGTGGCGCTGTGCTGGACTTCATCCAGTTCGGCGGGTCAGGGATCTTCAACCTCGCCGACCAGTGTGTGACCGCCGGTGCCGCGGTCGTCCTCATCCAAACCTTCCGAGGTGTTCCCATGCGCTCCGTCGTTACGAGCGGCCTCGGGAATCGTGCGCTGGAGCGGTGACAACGCAGCGCAGACCGCTGCCCCGGTCGGATGACAGCTCGTATCCCGTCCCTGCATGACTGCGATCGCTGCTGCACGTTGGTCAGGCGGCGCCACGTCCACGCGCTGCGGTTGACCTCGAACGATCCTCCTGTCGCCGGTGGACACGCCTCCGGGGTGGGGCTGTTCGATGCGGGGAGCGCCGCCTCAAGGCTGCTCATGGCCAGGGGCGTGGGGCACGCTCAGTGTGATGGTGGTGCCCTTTCCGGGAACGCTGCGGAGTGTGAGCTGGGCGTCGATGAGGTCTGCGCGCTCGTGCATGGCGGAGAGTCCCACTCCTCGCACGGTGGAGGCCGGGGGTGTGGCCGCGCGCAGGACGGACCAGCGCCTGGAGTCCGGCGGTCGGCGCATTCCGTGTCCGTTGTCGGTAACGGTCAGCGTCACCCCATGGTGGTCGGCCTCCATATCGACGGTGATCTGTGTGGCCTGGGCGTGTTTCACCGCGTTGGTCAGTGCCTCCTGCACGATGCGGTACACGTGGGCCTGTGCTTCGGAGGTCAGCCGGTCGCTGATGTCGGCGCCCTGCGGATCGATGCGGAGATCGACGCGGATGCCGAAGGTCTCCGAGGTGCGCCGGCACAGCGCTTCCAGGGCCGCGCGCAGTCCCAGTTGGTCCAGCGCATAGGGACGCAGATCCGTGATCAGGTGACGCAGCGAGGTGATCTGGTTTCCCACCAGGGTGCGTGCCTGTTCGATGGCGCTGTGCATGGCCTCGGGGCTGCCGTCGGCGGCGGCGGAGGAGAGCACCACCTGCACGGCGCCGAGTTCCTGGAGGATGTCGTCGTGCAGTTCACGGGCCCAGCGGCGGCGTTCGCGCTCTGCGCCGTCGTGGCGGGCTCGGACACGTTCGCGTTGCAAGTTCCGGTCGCGGTGGGTCGCGCTGCGGATGGTGGAGGCCGTGTACGCGATCAGGAGCAGCGGGAGCACGTGCAGGGCGTTCACCAGCGGTTGCTCGGTGATGCGGACCAGGCTGGCCACGGCGAGCATGAGCGCGATGGCGCCGGCTACCACCATCCAGCTCCGGCGTCCCGCGGTGTACAGCGGCGCTGCCGCGAGATAGGGGGTGGCAGCGGCGAGGGAGAGGGCCAGCTCGGAGGGCAACGGCTGGTCGGTGATCTCCAGAGCCACCGCAGCCGCGAGCAGACAGGTTCCCACCGCCTGCAGGGCAAGGCCCCATCGGGGCTGGCGCGGTCCTCTCATGCCACCAGGCCGCGCTCGCGGGCGGCGGCGATGAGCTCCGCCCGGGTTTCCTTGCCGAGCTTGTCCCGGATCCGGGAGCGATGGGTCTCCACCGTCCGGACGGAGACGTGGAGACGCTGCGCGATCTCCTGGTTGGTGTGGCCCAGTGCCAGCAGCGACAGGACCTCGGCCTCGCGTACGGTGAGCGGTTCCTGGTCCGCAGAGCCCCGCGTCTCGCCGGCAAACCTGGCACCCAGCACGGACAACGGCTCCTGGTCGGCAGGTCCCGGCGTCTCGACGGCGAGCCTTGCTCCCAGCACCGGTTGGACGTATGTCGCGCCGCCGGCGACCTGGTGTGCGGCGGCCAGCAATTCCTCGGCGGCTGCCTCCTTGAGCAGGTAACCGGCCGCGCCGCTGCGTAGCGCCTCCCGGGCGAACGCCGGGTCTTCCTGCATCGTGAGGACCAGGATCCGCGTGCCGGGTGAAGCGGTGAGCAGCGCGGGAATCATGGGCAGGCTCGACTGGCCGGCCATGGTCAGGTCCAGGACCAGCACCCGCGGACGGTGCCGGCGCACGGCGTCGAGGGTGTCGGGGACCGTGTCGCTCTCGGCGACAATCCGGAATGCGGGGTCCTGGGCCAGCAGGAGCCGCATTCCGGCCCGGACCACCAGATGATCGTCCGCCAGTACGACGGTCACCTCCGGGGGCCCTTGCCGGGACGGGGTGGAGCTGGGGGCGTCCATAGCTGCAACGGTAGATCCGCTGTGGCAGTCGAGCAGCCGCTGTCGGCACACATACGGGAAACCCGCTGAAAGTATGCGGGAACGGCGCAGAAGCGGACACACGCTGCGGGTCTACCCCGATGTGCTCGCCGTCCTGCGGGCGGAGGCTCAAAGGACCGCAGCGCGCACCCCCTCTCCCCTGAGGTAGCCCGTCATGATCCACTCCACTCTCCCGCTCTCCCGGACCGGCGTCGGCAGGCCGAAGCGTGCGACCGCCGAAGGGAGTACCGGCAGCGGCCGTGCGTGGCATCCGTGGCCTCTCCCCTTCGCGCATGGCCGTACGCGGGCGGGCGTCACCCTCGCCCAGGTGGCCGCCCCGGTCGCGCTGATCACGGCAATCACTCTGGCCGCCACCTTCGCTCCCCTGGCCATCCACCTCTCCCCTCTCCTGGTCGCTGCACCCACCTCCACGGCAGCGTTCGCCAGCTCCCGCTTCACCGCAGGCACCGCCCTGGTCGCCAGCGCTGCGATGTTCGTCGTCGACCGCCACGACGGCCTGCTGCATTCGCCGCTGCTGCCGATCCACATCGGCGCCCTGCTCGTGGTGTCGGGTTTCGTCGTCGCCGCCCGGGCCGTGCACGACCGCGACCTGAGGGAACTGACCCAGGTGCGGGCAGTGGCCGAGGCAGCCCAGCGAGTCGTGCTGCGCCCCCTGCCCCGACAGCTGGGCCCGCTGCGCGTCGCCTGTACGTACCGAGCGGCCGCGGCGCACGCCCTGGTGGGCGGCGACCTGTACGCCGCCGCCCGGACCGACCGCGCGACCCGCTTCCTCATCGGCGATGTCCGTGGCAAGGGCCTGCCCGCCGTCGAGGACGCCTCCGCCCTTCTCGGCGCCTTCCGCGAGGCCGCTTACCAGCACGCCACGCTTCCGGAACTGACTGCCGCCCTGGAGCGCAGCGTCCGCAGGCACTTGGCGCAGCTCACCGACAGCGATCCCGAGAGCAGCGAGCGCTTCATCACCGCACTCCTGGTGGAAGTCCCCGACGAGACGTCTCTCGCCCAGGTCATCAGCTGCGGGCACCCCCAACCCCTGCGGGGTCGACGCGGCCAGGTGACCGCCCTGCCCATACCTCATCCCGCACCACCTCTCGGACTGGCCGGCACCGCCCCCGACGCCTACCACGTCGACACCTTCGAGTTCGGCCCCACAGACACCCTGCTGCTCTACACCGACGGCATCATCGAGGCCCGAAACGCCACCGGCGGCTTCTACCCGATCCTCGAGCGGGCCTCCACCTGGACCTGGGAATGCCCGCGCACCCTGCTGCACCACATCAACCACGACGTGGACATCCACACCGGCGGACGTCTGGAGGACGACCTCGCTCTGGTGGCCATCCAGTGCACCCCGGAGCCAGGAACAGGCCACGCTCCACCCTCCTCCGAGCTGACACCCACCCCATGAAGGCCCACCCGTGACGCGCAACCCGCCAAGGCCGCCATCCCGGGCCGGGAGGAGCACCTGGCATCCACAGTGCGCCCGGCACGACGCACCACTTACGGAAAGGCGATGACGACGATGACCGCCATGTCACTGAACGCGCGGATGACGACGATGACCGTCACGCAACTGAACGGGCGGCTGTGTGCGCTGCTGATCGTCTACATCGGCGCGTCGTGTGCCGTGCAGCTCGAGGACTCCGCAGGCGGCCTCGTCCGCTGGTCGGGACTCTCGGTGCTCGCCCCCCTCGTCGCCGCAGCCCTCCTGCCCATACGGCGCTCCCTGATCATCGGAATCTCTGCACTGGCTGCCAGCATCGCCACCTACGGCTTCGGCATCCGCGGAGTATCGGACGGCGGCCGGACGGTCGTCATCGCCTCAGTCGCCCTTTCCTTCGCCCTCGGCCTCGTCGTCAGCCTGGCGCGGCAGCATCTGCCGCACACGCCCACCCGGAACCAGTCCGACCTGACCCACCCGGTCGACAGCGCCCCCGACGCACCGCGTGCCGTTCTGGCCTCACCACCCGGCACCCTGCCCACAACGCTGCCGCAACCCGCGGTGGTGGAGCTGGCCGGCAACTACCGGACCGGATCCGACCGCCGCGGCATGCACGCCCACTGGCTGGACGCCATCCCGCTGTCCGGCGCCCGGGTCGGGCTCGTCGCCGGCACCGTGGCCGGGCCGGGCGCCGACGCCACCGCCTCCGAACTCCGCGCCGCGGTACGCACCCTGGCCGACATCGACCTGCAGCCCGAGGAACTGCTCACCCATCTCGACGATGTCCTCGCACGGCTCCGGCCCGACACCCGGACCACCGACACCGTGAGCGCCCAATGCCTGTACGCGATCTACGATCCGGTCACCTGTCACTGCACGCTCGCCGGCGCCGGCGGCCCCTCACCCGCCGTCGTCACACCCGACGGTACGGTCACAACCGTCGACCTGCCCGAAGGCCCACTTCTGGGGCGGACGGGCCTGCCCTTCGAGACCACCGAGCTGGACCTCCCCGAAGGCAGCCTGCTCCTGCTGTTCACCGGCAGCAGCCCCGCGCCCCGAACCCGTCGCACCGGCACCAGCGCCCATGAACCCGTCAGTCAGGAGCTGCTCAGCGCAGTCGCCCGGCCTCATCCCAGCCTGGACGCCACCTGCCGATCCGCCCTCGACGCCCTGTCCCACTCTCCCCACACCCAGGCCGCTGTCCTCGCCGTCCGCACCCACGCCCTGGACACCGGCACCGTCGCCACCTGGGACCTGCCGGACGACCCGGCCGCCGTCTCCCACGCCCGCACCCACGTCGCGGAGAAACTCGCCGCCTGGGGCCTGGCGGACGTCGCCCCCACCACCGAACTCATCGTCAGCGAGCTGGTCACCAACGCCATCCGCCACGCCCAACCCCCCATCCAGCTGCGCCTGATCCACCACGCCGGCAGCCTGGTCTGCGAGGTCGCCGACGGCAGCAGCACCTCGCCGCACCTGCGCCGGGCCCGTACCTTCGACGAGAACGGGCGCGGACTCTTCATCATCGCTCAACTCGCCGAACACTGGGGAACCCGCCACAACCACTACGGCAAGACCATCTGGACCGAGCAGACACCCGAACCCGACCAAGCCACCACCACGGCCTGAGCATGTCGTTCAGAACCGTGGCCCACATGTTCGAGGAACCGCCTGCAGCAGCAGAGGAGTCTGTCAGATGAGCAGTGCAACCAGGTCGTCGGAGTTACTGACGGGCTGCGGAGTGCCGGCCGTCGAAGATGATGTCGAAGGCGCTCAGCGCGGTCTTCCGGCGCATGGTCCAGCGGGCCGGGCCCTTGCCGGTGGAGTCCAGGGACATGATCGCCACGTAGCGCACTTCAACGCGGTCCGCTCGTCGGGGAAGTGAGCCCGGGCCTCGACCTCCCATCCGGATCCTTGCGTTGACGCACTCGTTCGCGTCGGGACCTGATCGGCACGCTCCCCTGCCGCTCGGCGTCGTCGGCCACGAGGGCTCCACCGTTGTCGTCGGCCCAATCCGTCAGCAAAGGGAACGTCACCGTTGCCCATGGGTGAGCCTGTCCTCGGAGGGGGACGGCTTGGCCCGGGTCCCGCCCGCTCATCACCCGTCAGGCGCGTAGACCCGCTTGCCGCAGGCCGATCGCCGCCAGGTCGGCGATGACCTTTTCGTCGCCGCGCCGCCAAGCCTCTGCGAGGCCGCCGGGTGGCGTGGGCAGCGCTGCGAGTTCGCGCTGCGAGCCGGTGAGGACGCGCAGCGCGAGGATGTCGGCGCCGCCCGGACCGGCGGCGAGGCGCCGGGTGACGGCGCTGCGGCGGATCCAGCGCAGGCGCGGGGGAACCCACAACAGCAGCACGAACACCACCGGGATGACGATCAGGGCGACCGTGGTCAGCGTCGCCACGTGGCCCACCGTGTCCTGGAGCGAACGACCTGCGTCGGCCAGCCCGGTGCCGGCCTCGGCGGCGGACCTGAGCGGCTTCTTCAGCTGGCCTCCGACGAACGGCACCTTCGAGGCGGCGTCGCCCGCGTCGACGAGTCCGTCGGAGAGGCTGTTGCCGGCGTCTTCCGCCTTGCGGCCCGGCTCGGCCAGTCGCCTGATCGCGTCGTTCACGGCCAAGGCCAGCTTCACCGCGGCGTAGATCAGGGCCGCCGCGATCAGGTCTGCGAGGACCTGCCGGCTCCGACGAGCCGGGGTCTGGGCGTAGAGGCGCATGGGCGTGCTCCTTTTCCGGTAGGGCATCGACGCTCGCTCGCACGAATACCCCGATCGGGAGGGCGGGACGCCGTACCCACCGCCTTCGACAAGCTCCTCCCCAACACTGAGCCCGAGCTCCGCGAGTTGTTCGCGAAACTCCAGGCCGAGCACGGAATCGTCCTGATGGTCGTCGACCAGCCGGCCTCGATCGCAGCTCTGCCGCCGACGGTCGCGAGGGACATGGGCTGGTGCAGCACTTCCAGAGAGGCCGCCGTCACCGGTCGCAGGTCCTGGCTTCGGACCTAAACCTGTCGCACCGCCCAGCCTTCGTCAGCGGCCTCGAAAAACAGCCACAGATCTTCGTCTTCGTAGGAGGTACGGACCCAGGCGGTCATGTCGCCATCCTGACCCACCGCCTCGGCCCGAAGGGATAGGGGCACCCCGTGCTGGAGATTCCGGTCGGGGCGGTCACTGCGCTGGTCGTGGGGCCGTGCCTGATGTGGCTCCTGGAGCGGCGTAGGCGACACGCCGAGGGCCCCGGCGGGTCGTCCGCCGGGGCCCTCAGGCCGGTCTCAGATGGTTGCCGCGTCGATCACGAACCGGTACCGCACATCGCTGGCGAGCACCCGCTCGTACGCCTCGTTGATCTCGGAGGCGGCGATCCGCTCGATCTCCGCGCCGATCCCGTGCCCGGCGCAGAAGTCCAGCATCTCCTGCGTCTCGGCGATGCCGCCGATCATCGAACCGGCGAGGATCTTGTTGCCACCTATGAGGGAGAACAGCTGGAGGGCGACCGGCTCCTCCGGGGCGCCCACGTTCACGAGGGCGCCGCCCGTCCGGAGCAGACCGAGGTAGGCGCCGAAGTCCAGCGGCGCCGACACCGTGGAGACGATGAGGTCGAAGGAGCCGGCGAGTCCCTCGAATGTCTTCGGGTCGCTGGTCGCGTAGTAGTGGTCGGCGCCCAGCTTCAGGCCGTCGTCCTTCTTGCGCAGGGACTGGGACAGGACGGTGACCTCGGCGCCGAGCGCGTGCGCGATCTTGACGGCCGTATGGCCGAGGCCGCCCAGGCCGATCACGGCGACCTTCTTGCCGGGACCGGCGCCCCACTGCTTGAGCGGGGAGTACGTGGTGATGCCCGCGCACAGCAGCGGTGCGGCGACGTCCAGGGACAGGCCGTCGGGGATGCGGACGACGAAGTTCTCGTCGACGACGACATGCGTGGAGTAGCCGCCGTAGGTGGGCTCGCCGTCCTTGCCGATGGCGTTGTACGTACCGACCATGCCGGTGCAGTGCTGCTCGAGGCCGGCCTTGCAGTTGTCGCACTCACGGCAGGAGTCGACCATGCAGCCGACGCCCACGCGGTCGCCGACGGCGAACTTCGTCACACCGGGGCCGACCTCGGAGACGACGCCCGCGATCTCGTGGCCGGGGACCATCGGGAAGATCGCCTCGCCCCAGCCCTCGCGGGCCTGGTGGATGTCCGAGTGGCAGATACCGGCGAACTTGATGTCGATCAGCACATCGAACTCGCGGACCGCGCGGCGCTCGATGGTGGTGCGCTCCAAGGGAGCCTTGGCGGCGGGGGCGGCGTACGCAGCAACAGTGGTCATGCCGAGGGTTCTCCTAGCGGTGGTGTCGCGCCCGGCTGCCTTCCGGCCGGGCACGGTCTCCAGCGTGTCGAACGATCCGGCATTCACCCAGGCCACGGCTTTGCGTACGTCCGCTGGTCCTACTACTGGCGGGGTCAGGATGGTGTGCGTGGGACCGTGAATACTTGAGTCATGGACGAATACCCCGAACCCGTGCACGAGCCCGCCGCCGGCGCCCTGGACCCGCGTGCCGAGCTCAGCGAGTTCCTGCGCACGCGGCGGGCCCGGCTGAAGCCCGAGGATGTGGGACTGCGGGACTTCGGGCGGCACCGCCGGGTGCCGGGGCTGCGGCGCGAAGAGCTGGCCCAGCTCGCCGGGGTGTCCGTCGCGTACTACACACGCCTGGAGCAGGGCAACGGGCGCAATGTGTCGGCGGAGGTCCTCGACTCCATCGCCCGCGCGCTCCAGCTGACCGACGCGGAGCATGCCCATCTCACGCATCTTGCGAAGCCGAAGCAGAAGAAGAAGCCGGCCGGCCGCAGCCAGCAGGTGCGGGGCACCCTGCGAACGCTGCTGGACGCCATGGACGGTGTCCCGGCGTACGTCGTGGGACGGCGCTCGGACATCCTCGCCTGGAACCGGATGGCCGCGGCGATCTTCGGCGACTGGGCGGAGCTGCCGGCGCAGGAGCGGAACTGGGCGCGGCTGATCTTCCTGCGGCCCGAGTACCGCGACCTGTTCGTGGACTGGGAGCAGAAGGCGATCGACATCGTCTGCCAGCTACGCATGGACGCCGGCCGCTATCCGGACGATCCGCGGCTTTCCACGCTGGTGGGCGAACTCTCCGTGAAAAGCGAGGAGTTCAGGCGGCTGTGGGCCACCCACGACGTCAAGGAGAAGTGCCACGGCATCAAGCACCTGCGGCACCCGCTCGTCGGCGAACTCGATCTCCGCCTCGAGTCGTTCCACCTGGCCGACGATCACGAGCAGTCGCTGGTGACATACCACGCCGAACCGGGGTCGCCGTCTGCGGAGGCGCTGCGACTGCTGGCCAGCTGGGGCACGGACGCGACACAGGCAGGAACGGGCACGTCGGCAAGTGGGAGTCGTTGAACTCTCACTGATCATCGGAGAGTTGACTAGGAGCGGGCCTCTTCCGCCTTATGCGTGGTCCGGGCCGGCCCGTGGCCGCCGCCCCTCGTGAACGTGGGGCGCCGACGTGCGGTCGCTGCAGGCTGAGCAGTTCCCGGCGGCTGCGGTGGTCACGCGCATCCATCAGGCGCTCGCAGGTCGATCTGCGCGAAGTCCAGGTCCGCGATGACTTCGCCTTCGCCGGACGTGAGCGGCTCTGCCGCCGCCGGCGGTTCGGCTCCATGACGTTCCTTACCAGCGAGCGCATCGCGCACGACGTGGCGCCTCGCGACACCACGAGGCCGGCGGAACGATTCTGGGCGCCACTGACTTGAAATGGCCCGCCGCCGCCACGGTGCACGGCGATCCGGATAATCGGCGTATGACAGCAAAACCAGGTCCAGGCGGTCGGGACGTCCAGGTCGACGAGTTCGCTGAGGCTGCAGTGAAACGCGGCGGCAGGACGTCGACAACCCAGGATCCGTGCTGCCCTTGCCGAGTCGGAGCGAACGATCGGGCGACGCCTCCCGTGCCGCACCACGAACGAGGCGGAACCCGGGGGGTGATCTTTCCGTCTTCCCCCGTCGAGCGGACTGCGTCTGGCGAGGGAGAAGGCAGCCCCGACCGGAAGGTGGAGAGCGTATCCACCCTGACTTCTAACAAAATAGAAATCGGCTGAAAAATTGAGATATATACCATCACAGTCATTCTGGCGAATAAGCAGCAGAACCGCGTTCTCCGTGTGGCGTCAACCACGGGTGAGACTCTGGGTCGTGGCGGGTGTCGCGGCCCTCGGATTCCTCATCGCGCTGGAGATCGCCGCACGTCGCTACGGCCTGCCGGGGCCGATCACCAACCAGGCGCGAGAGGTGATATTCGCCCCCAAATCAGGCTTCCTGTTGTACGCCGGTATGGCGTTGATGATGGTGGTGCTCACCTGGCGCCAACGGTTCATCGCGGTTGCTGCCGCGATCGGTATCGACGCCGCCTTCCTGGTGGTCCGGTGGGCGGTCGACGCCAAGATGACCGGCGGCCACCCCTTCGGCAACGGTGCGTTGTGGGTGCTTCTGGGCTATGCGGTCATCGCTGTCACTCGCCGAACCGGCCAGGAACGTGTCCTGCTCCTGAAGGGCGTCGGGCTGGGCCTGCTGCTGGTGGCCGGCCGGAAAACCGGCGACACCTGGCTCCTCATCACCTCGAAGACCCGCCCAACGGTGCTCGACCAGTACGTGGCAACCGCCGATCATGCACTGGGCAACCCGTCGTGGCTGGTGGGCCGGATCGTCACGGCCACCGGCCCGATCGGCTTCAACTTTCTCGACATCGTCTACGGTCAGCTCGCGGTGGCCGCGGTCATCGTCGCGCTGTATCAACTGCGTAGCGTGGCGGTCGAGCGCCGCTTCCCAGGCCATCATCTGGTGCGCACCTTTCTGGTGATCGGCCTCCTCGGGCCCGCCATCTACATGATCTTCCCCGTGGTCGGACCGCTCTTCGCCTACGGCACCGGCGCCGAGCACTGGGCAACGGTCAGCCTGTGGTCGCAAACGCCGCCCAGCGGGCAATGGGCGGTGGCCAACCTGTGGCCGGAAACGCCGACGCCGATCATTGCCCCGCACCACATGCCATTCGACGGGATCACTCCACGGAACTGCATGCCCAGCCTGCACACAGCGTGGGCTACCGCGATCTTCATTCATTCCCGGACGGGCCCCCGGCTGCTGCGATTCGCAGGGACGTTCTGGCTGATAGCCACGCTCTGCGCAACGCTGGGATTTGGCTACCACTACGGCGCCGATCTCATCGCGGGCGTGGTGTTCACGCTCACGATCGAGGCAGCTCTGCGCTCGCTCGACCGCGGCTGGGATCGATCAGGGATCCAGTTGGTGGTTTGCGGCGCAACCGTCTTCGCTGCGCTCTTGGTGTCTTATCGCTATCTGCCGTTGGAGATGGCGCAGCATCCGTGGGTGTCGGGACCACTTCTCATGTTGGCGACGACCTCAGTGGTCTACGGCTACGTAAAGGCCGACGCACTGTGGAAACCGAGGACCGCACCAGCGCGGCAACCGGAACCGCAACCTGGACTAGTTTGAACCGAGTTGCACAAGTTTGTGGGCTGAGCGCCACCCGAACGAGGCCGGGATGCTGGGGTGTGGCGGAGGTGGATCGAACTGTTCAGCGCCAGACGCCGCTTGCACCGGACGCTGCTGGGCGGCGCCGAGAGAATCGACCGTGAGCCGCGTCCGCCGAGCGCGTGATCGGCCACTCCCCCGTGTCCCGGGTGCTGCACTCGTCGCAGGGTCGGCGTTGAAGAGGCTGTCAGCCCACGTTCCGGCGAGGAAAGTAGCGCCGCCGCAGTCGATCACCGACGTCACCCATCACAATCAGCAGCACAGCACTCGCCGCGCACCCCACAAGCCCCGCCGGCTGATCGAGAACCTTACCCAAGAGCACAAAAGTCGCGGTAACAGCCGCCCACCACATGACCCACGAGCTGATCACGGACCACCAGCGCCTTCTCTTCACCGCATCAAAACACGTTCCTGTGCTCTTATCCGCGCAGCCTGGGATCAGAAAGACAGGTGAAGATAAAGTGGCCGCCACGACCGAGGGACCAAGTACTCCCTCCGGGACACGACAGGGAGAGACTGTGCCGTCCTACAGCCTCGAAAACCGGCTGGTCATCGGAATCGCCTCCAGTGCCCTCTTCGACCTGAAGGAATCCGATGCCGTTTTCCGGAAGAAGGGTGAGGAGAGCTACCGCCTTTATCAGCGGGCCAAGTTGGATGAGACGTTGCAGCCCGGAGTCGCCTTCACCTTCATCCGCAGGCTCCTGTCGCTGAATGATCTGAACCCTGCAGGTGACCCACTGGTCGAGGTCATCATTCTCTCCCGCAACGACCCCGACACAGGGCTTCGGGTCATGCGATCCATCAGGTCACATGGTCTGCCCATATCTCGCGCCATTTTCATGCAGGGGCGCTCGCCGTACAAGTTCATGCGCGCGCTGCACATGTCGCTGTTTCTGTCCGCCGACGACGGCGACGTCCGCGAAGCTACGGGCGCCGGGCTGCCGGCAGGCCGTGTCCTTGGCTCTGCCGTCGCCGACGATCCTGATGACAAGGATCTGCGGATCGCCTTCGACTTCGACGGGGTTCTCGCCGGCGACGAGTCGGAGCGCGTGTTCCAGCAGGACGGCATAGAAGGCTTCCGCAATCACGAGACCCTGAACGTTGCCACGCCTCACGACGCGGGTCCGCTCCGGGAGTTCCTCCGGAAGGTGAACACGCTGCAACGCCGCGAGGAGGAACAGCGCAAGGAAGACCCGGACTACGCGATCCGCGTCCACGTGTCCATCGTCACGGCCCGCAATGCGCCCGCGCACGAGCGCGCTATCACGAGCCTGAACCAATGGGGTGTCACGGTCAACGACGCCTTCTTCCTCGGCGGAATCGACAAGAGCTCGATCATGGAAGTGCTCAAACCGCACATCTTCTTCGACGACCAGGAAAGCCATCTCCAAGACACATCGCATACGACGCCGAGCGTCCATATCCCGTTCGGAGTGGTGAACCAGGAAGCCCCTCAGACTGCTGCCGAGTAGCCTTCCCCGCTCCGCTGTCTGCCGATGCGGGGGCTTCGCATCGGCACGGCCGGTAATGGGCGCCCGAGCCCAGGCGCCTCCGTAGCGCACCGAACTCGTGCTGCCCCCGACGCACGATCTGATGCAGGCGGTGCCCCTCCTGGTCGGTCAGTCTGCGCACACGGCCAGGCTCAGCCACCGTGCCTCCAGCGGTCGCATCGGACGTCACCGCCGCCACGACCATCAACCCGGCGAACTAGAGGTGTCCGTGGGGGCCGATGGCGAGGATGGCGACGTCGTCGTGGAGCTGGCGGGTGTGGCGCGGCAGGTCGGTGTTGAGGAAGTCGACGACGTCGGCGGGGCCCGGGGCGGGTCGGCCGGCGAACCTGTCGCGGAGCCGGCTGAGGAGGGGGTAGAAGTCCCCGGCCGTATTGCGGGCTTCGACGATGCCGTCGGTGACCAGCAACAGCACGTCGCCGCGGGTGAAGCGGTGGGTGCAGGCGGTGGGGTGTTCGCCGTCGAGAGTGCTCAGGCCGAGCGGGAGGGCCGGCGGGCCGGTCAGCGTGGTCACCTCGCCTCGGGAGATCAGAATGGGATCGATGTGCCCATGGTTGATGATCGTGATCTGGTGGGCGAGGGCGTCGTATTCGACCAGGGCGGCGGTGACGAAAAGTTCGTCGTCGGAGAGCTCTTCGGCCTCGTGGATCAGGCGGCGTTCCATCCGGGCCGCGACGGCCGCCAGGTCGCCGAGGTCGTAGGCGGCCTCATGGAAGGCGCCCAGGATGTCGGCGACGGTGCGTACGGCATCAAGTCCTTTGCCGCGCACGTCGCCGATGATGGCGCGTTCGCCCGCCTTGGTGGCGCGGATGTCGTAGAGGTCGCCGCCGACCATGGTGCCGACTTCGCCAGGACTGTAGAGCCCGGCGACCAGCACATGTCCGACCTGGTGCGGCAGGGGCCGCAGCAGGGTGCGCATCAGGGCTTCGGCCACCGAGTTGGCGCGGATCAGTTGGTGTTCTTGGCGCTGGCGATGGGTGGCCAGTGCGGTGGCGAGAATACCGGCCAGGGCGGTGGCGATGTAGGCGGCGACGTGGTGCTCGTCGAACAGATGGCGATGGCCGTTGGCCAGGACGGCTTCCAGCGCGATGGCGACAGCGGTGGACGCGGCGACCAGGAGAGGGCCGAGCGCCGCCCCACTGGCTCCCAGTCACTCTGCGGAAAACAGCCTCTACCTCTTCCTCCTGCCTCTACTGCGGGACGAACTGATCCTGTTCGGCCTTCTGATGGCGTTCTTCGTGACTGTCCTCTTCCCTCCAGCGCTTCACGACGCCTGGTGGACGGCGGCAGCCAACGCCCATGGCGAGCGGGGCGGCACCTGCGCGCTGATCGAGGTTCTTGGCCGTCATCCGCCCCACGCACACCTGATCAGCGGAGCTCCCGCATTTGAAAGGCTTGTCTTGGCAGACGTCGTTCTACCCGGGCTCCGCTTCCTACGTCCGGCGAACCGGCTGATCACACCGTCCTTGACACCGGACTCCACCCCGCAACTTCACAGCCTTGAGCTATAGACGGGCATCAGCGGGTGCGAGGCCCTGAAGTGCCTGGCCGTGCCATACCGCCGGTCCGTTCCCACCGTAGCCCTCGCAGGTGAACGCCTGCCAAGCTCTATGCACCAACTACCTGTGCCGATGGCTCCGCGAACGCGGCGCGGGCGGCGACGCCGGACCATCGAACGCACCACGGGCTGGCTCGCCTGCCGTCGCCGGCCGTGGGGGTTCGCCCTCCAGCAGGGCTTGCCCGAGCGGGGTCAGGCTGTGCAGCACCGCCGCCCCGATCCGGGTGGTGCACACCAGTCCCGCGTTCCGCAGGACGGTGGCGTGCTGGCTGGCCGCCGCCAGGGAGACCCCGATCCGCTCGGCCAGCGCGGTGGTCGTCGCCGGGTCCCGCAGGCCGGCGAGCACGGCCGCCCGAGTCCGCCCGATCAGCGGCCCCAGAGCGCCGGGCGGGGCGCCCGGCCGGTCCGACACGTGCATTGGGTGGATCAGCACCGTCGACTGTTGCGGGCGCCACATCACCAGCGGCCCCGTCGCGAACCAGGACGGTATGAGCAGCAGCCCGCGGCCGCACAGCGGGATGTCGTGCGTGGACCGTGATGGAAGGTGCAGGGTCGGCGGATCCCAGAGCCACAAGGGGCTGAGCGTGGTCAGGAGTGCGTCGACGCCCCCGCGCAACAGCATCTCGGCACGCAGGGCGCGATCGGCCAGGCCGTCGGTCCGGACCCGCGGCCACAGCGGAGCGATCGACGAGGCGTGATAGCGCCGCAGGTCGTGAGCGAAGGTCCGGCGGGCCGCGGCCGCGCCGGCAGCGAACTCGCGCGACCAGCGGCCGGACGAGCCGGAGGAGTCCTCGATCCGCAGGTCCGTGGCCAGCACGTCGGCGGGGGTGCGGCCGGCCAGATCGAGGGCGGCGCCGAAGTCCGCGGCAGACGGCTGCAGCAGAAAATCCGGCATGGAGCCGTCGCGCGGCACAAGGTCGAGCAGAACCCCGGCGCGCGCCGCCAGGCTTCCGTTCATCCGGCGCTGCCACCGGTCGACGGCGGGGCGGGCGCGGCCTCCGAAGGCAGTCCCAGTGCGCACGCCGCGCACGCTGAGAGCTGTCTCCCACAGGGCGTTGGGCCCCGGGGCGAGGGTGATCTGGCGCAGATCGGCGGCGTCGAAGTGTAAACGGATCACGCCGACGATTATCGGTCCGGTGGAGCCTTTCGCCCAGACATGAAAGGCCATGCGTCGGCGAAGTGCGCCCGACAGGCTCTCGAGGCGGCCCCGCGGCGTGGGGCTCGTCCACGTACACGTTCACGTACCCGGAGGTCGCGACGATGCCCGGAACCGCCCGTCTTGTACGCCTCGGCGCCTCGGCCCTGCTGGTCGGCCTCGCCGCCGTGCCCGCCCCGGCCGCCGCCCGCCAACTGCCCGATACCTACGTCGTGTCGCGGTCGCCGGGCGTCCTGCCCGAGGGCATCTCCATCAGCCGCGACGGCACGATGTACGTGTCCTCGGACGGCACCGGCACGCTGTACCGCGGGAACGTCCGCGATCCCCGACTGCGGCCCTTCCGCGTCGCGGGTATCGAGGACCGGCCGAGCACCCTGGGGGTGCACACCGACGTCACGGGGCGGGTCTTCTCGGTGGGCGGCGCCGAGTTGACCGTTCACGACCGCCATGGGCGGCTGCTGGCCTCGCGCAGCGCACAGGACGGTCCGCTCGGGGCGTCCGATCTCAACGACCTGGTGATCACCAGGGACGCCGTCTACGTCACGGACTGGGCCAACCCCGTCGTCCATCGCGCCGAGATCCACGGTGGGGTCCTGGGGCCGCTCCTGCCCTGGCTCGACATCCGTTCCGCCTTCCCGCAGTTCCCGGCACAGTACTGGCTGCTCAACGGCATCGTGGCGGACGAGGAGGGCACGACCCTGCTCGTGGCCTCCAACGGGACCGAGGCCGTGTGGCGGGTGGACGTCGCCACGCGGGAGACCGCGCTCCTGGACCTCGGCGGGGAGTCCTTCGGCGCGGACGGCATGCTGCTGCGCGGCCGCACGCTGTACGCCGTACTCAACTACGGCGCCCCGAGCGGCGTCTACATCGCCGAGCTGGACAAGGGCCTGCGCGCCGGGTCAGTGACCCACAGGATCACCGGCGAACCCTTCGACCTTCCCACGACACTGGCCCGCCACGGCTGCCGGCTGTACGTGGTCAACAGCCAGAACGACGAGCCCCCGGGAAAGCCTCCGTACACCGTGAGCGCGATCCACGACCCGATCTGCGAACGCTCCGAGAACCGCTGACACCAGGGGATGGCGAAGTGCAGGAGGACTACGCGTAGGAGATGCCCTACAGGGGGGATTACCGGCCCGGCTTTGATCACGTCCGGCGGCAGCGTTTGTCGGCGGGTGCCGGCCGCGCTCGACGACCGAGGATGCGCGACTTCCGAAAGTCAGCCGAGAGTCCGCCCGACGTAGCCGCGTCGCCGGAGGCTGGGCGGGGGTGAGGGTCAGTGGTCGCCGGCGTGTCCGCGTAATCGGGCGCAGCAGTGGTGCCGGAGCCGTCGGCGAACGCCGTGCGCGAGGCGTTGGCTCGGGCGATGTCGACGTCGTCGTCGCATCCGTTGCTGCCAGCCGCGCGGAGCGCGGTCGGGGCGGGCAAGGTGGAGCAGGATGCGCTCAGCCGCTGCCCGGCTGCTCACGGCCCGGCCGTACCGCGGAGCGGCGCACCCTGAGTTGGTGCGCGCGACGCTCCTGCGGATCACGATCTTCCCCTGCTGTTCCTGTCGAACGGTGGATGCCCGAGATGCTATTGCATACAGTATTCAAACTAGCTAACGTCTACTCATGCGACCGACGAAGTCCCCAGACCTGGCCCTCCCGATGATCATGCGGTTGGCGGCAACTGGTGCGGAACTCACCACCGCACGGCGGTGCCGCGCATGACGCTCTATGGCGATGACGCGACAATGAGGCAGATTCTCACCGCTGCCGGAGACACCTGGGCCGTGGTGGGCCTGTCCGACAACCCCGAACGGGCCGCTTACCGCGTGGCCGAGAAGCTGCAGCGCATCGGCAAGAGGGTGGTGCCCGTGCACCCAAAGGCCGAGACGGTGCACGGTGAGCCGGGCTACTCTTCCCTTGCGGAGATCCCTTTCCCGGTGGATGTGGTGGACGTGTTCGTCAACTCCGCCCTCGCCGGAGGCATCGCCGACCAGGCAGTGGCAATCGGCGCCAAGGCGATCTGGTTCCAACTGGGCGTCATAGACGAGACCGCCTACGACAGGGCTCGTGAGGCCGGCCTGCTGATGGTGATGGACCGCTCCCCCGGTCGGGAGATACCCCGACTGGGGCTGGGCTGACGCTCCCGATCGTGTGAGTCCGCACATTGCACGCAGCGGCCGGCATCGAACAGGACCCGGGGAATTGCCTGGCCGTCGACATCCGGCGACGGCCCGTTCCCAGGGCTATGCGGACGGAGCCAGGGGCGGGCGCGGGTCACTGGATCGTCTGCGTGAGAGGGCGTCACCTCGCCGGTGCGCCCGGCGGGGAGCCCGGCTTCTTCTCATCGGCTCCGCGGTGCAGCGCGCGGTCCTGTGACGTGACCGCCGAAAGCGGCACGGCGATCTGTTCCAGCGACTTCTGCTCTGCGGCCACCGCGAAGAAGACGGCCACCAGGCCCGCGATCACCATCAGTGCCGCACCCACGCAGAACGCGATAGCGGCGTCCCTGACTACTCCGCTCTGCGTCAGGCCCGCGAAGAGCAGGGGGCCGGAGATACCGCCGGCCGCCGTCCCGATCGCGTAGAAGAAGGCGATCGCCATGGCTCGTGTCTCCATCGGGAAGATCTCACTGACCGTGAGGTAGGCCGAACTCGCACCCGCCGACGCGAAGAAGAGGACGACGCACCAGCACAGCGTCATCGTGACGGCGTCGAGCCGTCCGGCATCGAACAGCCAGGCAGTGACGAACAGCAGAACTCCGGAGAGGATGTAGGTCCCCGCGATCATCGGCCGACGGCCCCAGGTGTCGAAGAGATGGCCCAGGAACAGGGGGCCCAGGAAGTTGCAGAACGCGATGGCGGCGAAGAAGTAGCCGGTCGTTCCGGTGGAGACGTCGAAGAACGTGACCAGGATCGAGCCGAAGCCGAAGGTGATCGCGTTGTAGAGGAACGCCTGTCCGACGAAGAGCGCGAAGCCGAGCGTCGCGCGCTTGGGATAGTCGCGGAAGACGGTCTTCCCGATCTCGATGAAGCCGATGCTCCGTCGCTGTTCGACAGTGATCTCGCTCTCCGCCTCGGGGAGCGGGCGGCCGGTCTCCTCCTCTACCTCCCTTTCCACCTCGTCGACGAGCTTCTCCGCACCCTCGGACTGACCGTGGATGAACATCCACCGCGGGCTTTCCGGCACATGACGGCGTACCAGAAGGATGACCAGTCCCAGAACGACGCCGAGGGCGAACGTCAGCCGCCAGCCGACATCCTTGGGGAAGATGTCGGTATCGAGTGCGAGGACCGACAGGAGAGCACCACCCATCGCACCCAGCCAGTAACTGCCGTTGATGATCAGGTCGACGCGGCCCCGGAACCTGCTCGGGATCAGCTCGTCGATAGCGGAGTTGATGGCTGCGTACTCGCCGCCGATACCGAACCCGGTCAGGAACCGGAAGAGGAAGAACCACCAGACAGAGAAGGAGATGGCGGTGAGCGCGGTCGCCGCGAGGTAGACGGTGAGAGTGATCAGGAAGAGCTTCTTACGGCCGTGACGGTCCGTGAGCCAGCCGAAGAAGAGAGCGCCGGAGCAGGCGCCCGCCACGTAGAGCGCTGCCGCGACGCCCGTGACCTGAGCGCTGCTGATCGGCAGGCCGCTGCCGGCTTCGGAGAGCCGGCCGGCGATGTTCCCGACGACGGTAACTTCCAGGCCGTCGAGGATCCAGACAGTTCCCAGGCCGATCACGATCATCCAGTGCCATCGCGACCACGGCAGGCGGTCCAGTCTCGCGGGGACCTTTGTCGTGACTGTTCCGGTGGCTGCTTCTCCGCCTCGGCTCATGGGACTCTGCCTCCTGTCGGGCGGCCTGCGTCGCCGCCCTTGGCGCCGAGGCCGGGTACCCCGGGTCCAAACGGATAAACAGCACCATGAAGCGATGCCCTGCTGGGGAGGCGCGCCGGTCAGCGTGGAGAGGAGTACACCCGGCCAGGTCCTGTCCGGAGAGGGCTCCGGAGGCCACATGCCGCACAGCCATAGCCGCGCTCAGGAACAGGAACGACAGCCGGCGTGCTGAGCGCGGCGAGCGGGTCCGAGTGGCCCTCCCTGCGCACCAGGGCCTCGACCAGTTCCTCCCGCGCGATCACCTGTCGGTCCAGCTCAATCTCCGCGGCTGCCTCCAGCACCTCAGCCGACTCCGTGGCTTCTTCCCGCAGACCCTCCACACGAATCCGGTCAGCCGCCTCCAGCTCCTCCGCTGTTCCCGGCACCGACGCCATCGCGCACCCCTCGACCCCGAAGCAGACACAAAGTCGCCGCATCCCTCCCTCACCTCAGTGAAACCATGCCTGACCAGCAAAAACCAACCGTTTCCATTCAATTGAGAGACGGTTTCCCAAGCCCCGCACCGCGTTTGCGAGCCGCTCCGACCGGGTCGATGCTGAAAGCGAGGCATGCCCGCCGACCATGTGGACCGAGCGCAGGGCTGCAGAGCTTGCGGCGATGGCTGCCTGAGCAGGGAGCGGGTGTGTTCCAAATGAGGCTTGTCGTCGATCTCAACCGGTGCCAAGGATTCGCGCAGTGCGTCTTCCTCGCCCCGGACGTCTTCGCTCTGCACGGCGACGAAGCGCTGCTGTTCTCCCCTCGCTTCGACGAGGCACAACGTGACCGGGTGGAGAAGGCTGCTGCCGCCTGCCCGGTCCAGGCCATCCTTGTCGACTACTCCGACGAGCCGACGAAGCGGGTGGGTCCCCATGTCGGCTGACACGGACGTCGAGGTTTTGCGGCGCCAGGGCCGCATTGTCGTCGTCGGTGCCTCGCTGGCAGGTCTGCGCGCCGCGGAGACCTTGCGCGACAAGGGGTTCACCGGATCGCTGACCATGATCGGCGAAGAGCCGTACGAACCCTACGACCGGCCACCGCTGTCCAAGCAGGCGCTGCTCGGGCGGGCGCGGCCCGAGGACACCGCGCTGCCGCGGCGGCGCGACATCGACGCCGAATGGCGGCTGGGCGTCGCTGCCGAGGGCCTGGACCGGGACGCCAAGCTGGTGCGCCTGGCGAACGGTGACACCGTCCCCTACGACCGCCTGCTGATCACCACCGGCACCAGAGCGCGGCCCTGGTTCCATCCGGATGAGGCCGCGCTCGACGGGGTTTTCGTGCTGCGTACCCGCGACGACTCCGCACGCTTGCAGCGGAAGCTGGCCGGGGGCGTGTCCCGGGTGCTGGTGATCGGCGCCGGTTTCACGGGCTCCGAGGTCGCGTCGGCCTGCCGGGAGCTGGGCCTTGAGGTCACAGTCGCCGAGCGCGGCCCGGCACCGCTGGTAGGCGCACTCGGCGGGGTGATCGGCGCGGTCGCGGACCGGCTGCAGCGCAAGCACGGAGTCGACCTGCGCTGCGGGATCAGCGTCACCGCCCTCGAGGGCGACGATGTGGGGCGACTCAGGCGCGCCCATCTGTCCGACGGTTCAGCGATCGACGTGCAGGTGGCGGTGGTCTCGCTCGGCGCCGTCCGCAACACGGAATGGCTCGTCGGATCGGGGGTGGCCGCGGGCCCCCGCGGGATCGCGTGCGACGCCGGGTGCCGGGTGTTCGACGTCAACGGCATCGTCACCGACGACATCTACGCCGCCGGTGATGTCGCACGCAGCCCCCACCCCCTGTTCGATTACCAGTTCCTGGCGCTGGAGCACTGGGGCAACGCGGTCGAACAGGCCGAGATCGCCGCCCACAACATGGTCTGTGCAGGTCCCGAGCGCCGTCCTCACCTGTGGTTGCCGATGTTCTGGTCCTCCCAGTTCGGTGTCAACATCAAGTCGGTGGGTGTTCCCTCGCTGGGCGACCAGCTGGTCGTCGCCCAGGGGACGCTCGCCGAGGAGCGGTTCGTCGCGGTGTACGGGTACCACGACCGCGTCATCGCCGCGGTGTCCTTCGACGGAGCCAAGTGGCTGGGGTTCTACGAGCAGCAGATCGCGGCCGGCGCGCCGTTCCCGCCGGAGTACCGCCTGGTCGACCGCCGAAACGAAACGCTGCAGCCGCTCGACCCGGGCTTCCCCGACCCCCATCTGCCCACCCACGGGCCCACCGTCACGCTGACGGGTCACTCACCGAGCGAGCGGCGAGTCGAGTTCGTTCCGTCGCATGCCTGATCACCGGCCTTGTGCCGCCCGCAGCCCCGAGGAGACGCCATGACGCCCGGCACCATCTCCGCGCAGATCACCGACTACGCCAATCGCGCCGATCCGTACCCGCTCTACGCGGAGCTCCGCAAGACACCGGTGCTGCGGGAGGACGACGGCACCTACCTGGTCAGCACCTACTACGAGGTGCGGAGCCTGGCCAACGACCCCCGGCTGAGCAACGACACGGGCAACCGTGCACCCGGCTACGCCCGCGTCGGGCATCCGGCGGAGGAGACCGGCCTGCCGCCCAGCTTCATATTCACCGACCCGCCCGTGCACGACCGGCTGCGCGACACCATCAACCGGCCGTTCGGTCCCCCGCACAGCCCCAGATTCCTCGACGGCCTGCGCGGAGACCTGGCCCAGGTCGTCAGCGAGCTGCTCGACGCCTTCGAAGGCAAGGACCAGGTCGACATCGTCGAGGACTTCTCCTACCCCCTTCCCGTCACCGCCATCTGCAAGGTCCTGGGAGTACCGCGCGAGGACGAACCGCTCTTCCACGGCTGGGCCGACGCCCTGGCGTCCGGACTCGATCCCCAAGCCGCCGCCGACGGCAACGGCCAGCAGAAGTCACAGCAGGCGCGCCAGGACATGGGCGCCTATCTGGCCGATCTGATCGAGACCAAGCGCCGCCACCCCGGACCCGGGATGCTCAGCGCGCTCGCCCCCGACATGACACCGGCAGACCTGGAGGCCACCGCGGTACTGCTCCTGGTCGCCGGTCACGAGACCACCGTCAACGCGATCACCAATACGACCCTCACCCTGCTGCGCCACCCCGACATCCTTGAGCGGTTCCAGAAGGATCCGGACCTGGCCGTCCCGCTCATCGAGGAAGTGCTGCGGTACGAGCCACCGGTCCAGTTCGTCCCGTGGACCACCGCCCTGGCCGACATCGACGTCGCCGGCACCACGATCCCCAAGGGCTCGCCCGTCTGGCTCATGCTGGCCGCGGCCAACCGCGACCCCAAACGCTTCAAGGACCCCGACCGGTTCGATCCCGACCGCAAGGACAACGAGCACCTGGGTTTCTACACCGGCATCCACTACTGCTTCGGCGCCCCTCTCGCCCGCATAGAACTACACGTGGCTGTGCCCGAACTGTTCCGCCGGGTCAAGTTCTCCCGGCTGATCGAGGACCCGCCGCCGTACCGTGCCAACGCAGTGCTGCGCGGCCCCCGCCACCTTCCCGTTGCGATCGAAGGCCTCACAGCCTGAGTGCGGTGAGCGGCGCGAGCCGCCTTGACCAGGCAGGGAAGTCGTACCGCGCCGGCGGCGTAGCGGTACGCCACGGGAAGCCCAGGTCGGCACAGAACGTGGCCGTGCATCACTCGCCGCGCGCGGGATCGAAATCAGGTAGGCGAACCGGCTTGTCCAGCCGCCCGTATCCGCACTGACGTGGACACCCTGCGCCGTGCCCGACCACACGCCGTGCTCGTCCAGACCGAGCCGGGTATCAGACCTCAGTAGCCGCCGGGACCGCGCCGGGCCCGGGCCCGGTCGCGGAACCATGCAGCTGCCCCCACCAGCACCGCCGCCCCCAGCCCGTACAGGGGCAGCCACAGAGTCGTCGTGGCCGCCAGGCACTCGGCAACGGCATTGCGGGCCTGGGCCTCCTGCGCGAATGCCAGGGCGGCACCGTCACTGCCGGCCAGGTTCCCGAGAGCGGCCTTCACCTGGAGGGCCTCGTACCTGCCCATCAGGCCGCACTCGCTGCGTGTGCCCGGCATCGGGAACAGCCAGGCCCGGCGCTGCAGCAGGGGTGCGAGTGCGATCGCCACGCACAAGCCGACGACCAACGCATACGCGACCAGGCCGCGGATGTACGCCGAGCGGATGTCCGGCGTCCACTCCGCCCGTCGCTGGAAGGCGAGCATCACGGCAAGGAGCGTCACCCCGATGAACGTGGCGAACCACTGCCACGAGCCCTGGGCGAGCGCGAACGTCAGCACCGCGGCAAGTCCGATGCCGACGACCCCGGGAGCGGGAATGTCATCGCCTGCTGCGACCGATACCCGCCTCGGGGTCACTCGGGGGCTGGGATCACTCACGGACCTCTCCTGCACGGGGAGGCATCAGCATCCGCCGCAAGGCGCCGCGGCCCTGGGCACCATGCCGTACGGGCCCGGCGCCTCGCCCGGATGGCCCGCCCCTGGTCGGCCGCGCCGACCGCCGGCCAGGGGCGCGCCTGGGGCCTTCTCTTCCGGATCATGCCAGGCACGCGCTGCCCGGCACCGCGCCTTGCTTGTCGGAGCGTCCGACAACGTCCAGTCACCGGGCACCTCTCCGCCCCGCCGCGGACCGGCGCCGCCACCGCAGCCTGTCACAGCGTCGCGGTGGTCTCCTCCCCCGAGGCGCTGCCCGCGAGCCACTGGTCCCATCCCAGGTTGAAGGCGGCGTAGCCGTTGTCGGCCGGCGCCTTGGCACGCGGCGAACCGGTGATGGTGACGGGGTCGCCCTGCTTCACCTGGCCGTAGAACCACTTGGCGTCCGAGAGGGACAGGTGGACGCAGCCGTGCGAGCCGCGGGCACTGCCGCTGCCCGGATTCGGGTCGCCGGTCGAGTAGTGCACATATGTGCCGGACTGGGTGAGGTGGACGTCCCAGGGCAGCGTCAGGTCGTAGTAGTTGGGGCTGCCCTTGTCGCAGCTGATACCGACACTGCAGGAGGTCATGTGGACCTTCTCCTGTTTGTCGATGACGGCCATCGTGCCGTTCCACGTCGGATACTGGGCGCTGCCCGCATTGATCGACAAGGTGCGCACGACCTCGCCGTTCCGCGTCACCTTCATGGTGTGGCCGGTCACCGAGACATCCGCGCGTACGTCGTCACCGATCTTGAAGGTGTGCGTGTAGCCGTGCACGCCGTAGCGTCCGTTGCCGTTGCTGACGCCCTTCATGTCGGCGTCGATCTTCACCGTCGTACCGGAGGGCCAGTACGTCTTCGGCCGCCAGTCGGCGCGCCTGTCGCCGAACCAGTGCCAGGCCCCGGACACCGGCTGCGAGGCGCTCACCTTCATGTGCTTCTCCACCGTGGCCCGTGCCTTGGCCGCCACCGGGTTCGTGAAGATCACCGAGATCGGCATGACCACACCGACCGTGGTTCCCGTCTGTGGAGTGATCGTCTCCAGCAGCATCGGCGGACCCGCGGGCTTCGTCTGTGACGGCGAGACACTCGCGCTCGGCCTGCTCGACGCCTTTGCGTCGTCCCTGCTCGCCTTGTGACTGCCGCCCCCGCCGCAGGCACTCGCGCCCACCAGCATCACGCCCGTGACGAGTGCGATCCCTATGTCGCCCTTGCGCCGTCCCACGACCTGCCCCGCTCTCTCGCTCCACGGCCCTGACGGGCCCGACTCACTGTCAGACAGCGACGAGTGTGCCGCAGTTGCGTGCGTGACGTAAAACCTGTCCCAAGTCTCGTTGCACACCCCGCCCCCACGAGAGGCACCGTCTTGGTAACGGGCGTGCTGTGGTGCCGCAGACGGGAGCGGACGTGCCGCAGCCACCGAGCTTCGGAGGTGAACCCCGGCATGGCCTGCACCATCGCCAGGGCCGGCGGTCCGGCATCGCCGAGCTGCGGCGATATGCCCACTTTCGCCCACCACGGGCTGCACTGCGGCGAGTCCTTCAGCACGTCGTCGGTCTTCACGTGGAGAGCGGTCGCGAGGGTGTCCAGGCCGTTCATCACGAGATCACTTCGAACGCCCTCGTATCATCTGCGTGGCCGAACAGGGGAACCCGATCACGTTCCGGCGCCGGAGGCGACACTCGGATTGACCGTGTCGAAGTAGACCCAGTCCGCGCCCGGGTCGAAGTAGAACATCCCGGAATACGTCTCGCCCGTCACCTGACGGTCGAACGACTCGCTCCGGACCCACCTGGCCTTCTTGGGCATGAACTGCACGAGCGTAGACGGCAGTTGGTCAGGCTTCGCGGACCGAAAGCCTCGCCGCGTTGCCCCCACGATGGAGGCGACGGCACCGGCTCGCAGCCGGGCGAAGCCCACCACACGAACATCAGTGGGGCCGGGAACCCTCGAATCGGGGGTACCCAGCACGACGCCAAGCCAATGTGCGCCGGAGAGCGGGCCGAGCGCGACGAACCGACGTTCGAGCGGTTCGGAGTCCGTACGGACTCCGTTGCCGTCTGCGCTTTTCGCAGTCGACGTACACGCCACGAGTACCGTCGCCAAGCCCAGCGCGAGCGCGCCCCGACGTCCCGGACCCGCCAAGCCGACCATGGACCGATCTCCCCCGCAGACCCCGTACCCCACGCCCGGATCCTAGCGGTCCACGCAGAGCCGCTACCCCTTGGAATAGATCATCCAGGGCAACCGGGCCCGGCCTGAGCGCCGTTGGGCGGTGCTTACCTGGGGGCGGGGCGACCGAGCGGCCAGTAGGAGGAGGTGGCGGGACCGGGGTGCCAGGGTCTGGTCAGCGGATGACGTCGAGAACATTCTTCTGCAGGCCGTTGGGGTAGACCTCGTGTTCGACCAGCGTCAACTTCTGCGTGTCCTTGTCCGTGGTGCTGAACAACCGCTTGCCCGCGCCGAGCAGCAGCGGATAGACGAGCAGGTGATAGCGGTCGATCAGGCCTGCGTCCGAGAGGCCGTGGTTCAGGGAGGCGCTGCCGTGGACGATGATCGGGCCGCCCTCGGTCTCCTTCAGGGCGGCGACCTCGTCGAGTGAGCGCAGGATCGTGGTCTCGCCCCAGTTCGAGACCAGGTCGTCTTCGGTGAGGGTGGTGGAGACGACGTACTTCGGCATCGCCTTGTAGTCGGCGAACTCCTCCATCTCCGGCCACACCGGGCTGAACGCCTCATAGCTGATCCGGCCCATCAGGATCGCGGTGGCCTCGTTCTGTTCCCGCCTCTTGATCTCGAATGCATCGGGGACGAACTCGACGTCCTTGAAGGTCCATCCGGAGTTGCGGTAACCGGGCTCACCGCCCGGGGCCTCCACGACGCCGTCGAGCGAGATGAACGCGGTGCTGATCAGGGTACGCATGAGTCTTCCTTACCTTCTCGTTTTGTCGATCTTCGATTGCTTGCGGTTGTTCCGTCGCTGTCGGGACCTGCACTCCCGCCGAACAGGCAGCCCGGTCGCCGGGTCCGGGCGTGCGGATGTCAGGCGAGGAGTCCGGTCAGCCACCGCTGCCAGGCGGCCTCGGCCCGCTCCGTGTCCGCTCCGAACAGGTGATGGAACATCAGCGCCACGCCGGAGCCATGGTGGAAGGTGTAGATCCCGTCGGCGGATCGGACCTCGGTGCGCTCCTCGTCCGCCCAGACCACCTCGCCGTCCAGCCGCGCCAGACCGGCCGGCTCGGCGTGCGCCCGCGCACCCACGGCGACCGGGGCCGACAGTGACAGCCCACGGACAAATGCCGCCTGAACCTGCTGCGTCGACTTCCCGCCCGAGGGTGCCACGGCGAAGACGGGGACCCCGGCACGTCCCGGGAAGTGCGCCAGGTACTCGCGGAGCGTGTGGAGGTGGAACGGCCAGCCGCGACGGAGGGCGTCGTACTCGTCCTGCCAGTCGTCGCCGAGCAGGCCGCTGTGGACGACGCGGAGCACGGTGCTGCCGCGGTCCCGTCCCTCGATCAGGTACTCGAAGGCCATGAACCGGCCGTCCTCGCCGGTGGATGTGCGGGTCGCGAAACGCTTGCCGGGCTCATAGGCGGTGATCAGCGCCTCTTCCCGGTGGCCCCCGGTGTCCATGGCGGCGACGCCGCCCTCGCGTGGTTCCACTTCGTTGCGGCCCATGAACCAGGAGTCGATACCCGGCCCGGTGGCGATCGCCTCCCAGACCTGTTCCGGGTTCGCCGGCAGGGTGGTCTCCAGCTCAATTTCGAACGGGTGCGTCATCGTCGGTCTCCCTGTCCTGCTTCGGATTCGGTCTCGTGCGTTCCCCCGGCCTCCTGCCGCGGGCCGGCCGTGCTCCCTGGCGCGCCGGGCTGCGGCGCGGGGGTCTGGTGGAGCGCGACGATCACGCGGTGGGTCCGGCCCCCCGGGGCGGACTCGTCGTGGTAGCGGCCGACAAGGGCCCCCACCACCTGGGCCAACTCGTCGGCGAAGGCCATCCGGTCGGCCGCGGAGGCGAACCGCACCTCGGCGTCGATGCCGAAGCTCGCGACCCTCCGCTTGGCCTGGGCGGCGCCGGTCAGCAGCGTCCCGAGCTCCTGCACCAGCCGGGCCCCCAGCGCCAGCAGCCAGCGGGCGGAGAGCTGGTCGGGAGATCGTGAGGGGTCCGGGCTGACGGCGGCCAGAGCGCTGGGTGAGATCACGTAGGAGGCGGCCGTCGCGCGGTACACCCGCTCGGTGACGTTGCCCTTGCGGCGTTCCTCGGCGAGTTCGACCAGCCCGTGCCGCTCCAGCTCCTTCAGGTGGTAATTGACCTTCTGCCGGGGCAGCCCCAGGCGGACGGCCAGCATGGCGGCAGAGCCGGGCTCGGCCAGGGCGGCGAGGATCCGGGACCGTATCGGGTCCAGGGACGCCTCGGCCGCAGCAGGTTCTTCGATCACAGCGACGTCCAGCACCACTCCAGAATCCAACCGACAAAAAATTTTGTCAAGACAGAATTTGCTGTCGGTGTGTCGTGGGAGGGGCACGGCCTTCCGGCGCCCGTTGCCTACCGAGACCGGATCGCATCGCCGAGCCGGCCGATCCCGTCCGGCCTCATCGGCGAAGTCGCCGCCGGCCACACGGCGATCGTCATGCACTTCGCCCAGGACACGCAGGCCGTCGTGCAGCGCTGAGCCGGCCCCTCGCCGTTGTGACCACCCCGGACCGGTCTCCGGCATACGTACCTGGTGGAAGTCGTGATCCGGCCTTGGACGAGTCCCAGGACGTGGTGGCCAAGTGGCTGGAGTACGCAGTCTCACTGAACCGCACCGAAGCCTGATCCCGCGCACGCGGATACGGCACAAGCTCTAGTGTCGATGCATGATTGGCCGCCTGGAAAAGACAGTGCTCGACTGCCCTGATCCGCGTGCGCTCGCAGCCTTCTACGCAGACCTCCTGGGCATGCGGGTCGACGAGGACTCGGAGAACTGGGTCGTGATCGGTGCCGCGCCCGGCTCGCGACAACTCGCGTTCCAGCGCAGCGAACACTGGACGCCCCGGCCTGGCCGGATCCGCAGCACCCACAACAGATGCATCTGGACATCCGTGTTGACGATGCGGACGCTGCGGAGCGCGCGGTTCTGGCACTCGGAGCCAGACGTCTCCCAGGCGAGTGGGAAGGACGTTACCGGGTCTTCGCGGATCCGGTGGGTCACCCATTCTGCCTGGTGTTCGGGCGCCACGGGGCTGCCCGCACCGATGCCGACGACAGGCCCTCGGCCCAGGGCCGCCGTCGAGGGATAGAACTGTCGGAGCATCCACGATCCGAGGACGGCGGGGGCGGGCCGGCCCGAGGTTCACAAGCTTCTCAGGATGGCGACGAACTCCTGAGCATCGATGTCGTCGCCGGTGAGGTCGCGTTCGATCGCATCCGCCGGAGGGGCTACGTCGCCAGGGGTGTGCGCAGGGCGAGGATGGCCATGTCGTCGTGGCCGTCGCTGGGGTGGTGGTCGACGAGGGCCTTGCAGAGTTCGTTCAGGGACAGGTCGCCAAGGGTGGCCGCGGTTCGGGCCAGGGCGTCGAGGCTGGTGTCGATGGGGTGCTGGGGGTGCTCGATCAGTCCGTCGGTGAAGAAGACCACGGTGGAGCCGGCGGAGAGGGGGTGGGTGTGGTCAGCGCGGGGTTGGTCGGCGTCCACTCCGAGGGGGATCCCGGGATCGGCATACAGGTACTTCGGCCGCCCACCGGGGGTGATGAGCAGGGGCGGGAGGTGGCCTGTGGCCTGCGGTGCTCCAGCGCAGGGTCCAGGCGGAGCCTTCGGGTTCGATGCGGGCCAGGCAGGCGGTGGTGAAGGGGTTGTTGGTGATGGCGTGGAGAGTGCGGTCAAGCTGCGTGAGGACTGCGCTGGGAGCGGTTCGGGACGGCGGATCAGGGTCCCGAGCAGACCCCGACCGCGTGGAAGCTCGACACCGCCGAGGTTCGCCAGTTCCTGCTCGCTCAGCCCCACGGGGATGAAGTGCGCCAGGCCGGTGCCCTGCTCGTCGAGGACACCCAGCGCACCGTATCGGGCCTGGACCAGGTCCATGGCAGCCGTGACGATCCGCTCCAGCACCACTGGCAGCTCCAACTCCCGACTGACTGCCATGACCGCGTCCAGCAGCGCCTGCAACCGGTCCTTGGTCCGGGCCAGCCCCCGGAGCTGCGCTGAGATCTGGTCGAGTTGGTGGTCCAGGAAGTCATGCAGGTCAGCGACGTTCGAAGGTTGCGGTTGATCACGTTCCATGGGCTCTCCCGATGCCGCCGCACAAGCCGTCCTACCTGGCGGGCGTGCACTACTCGCGCTCACCCACCGGCATGGGGATCCCCACACAGGTCACACCGCTCGGGCTGAGCCGTCCCGGGCCGCCGACATTCGGCTCACTGTCGGTCATCCCTCCTGTCTATCGCCCCGAGCCGGCCACCGCCCCCCGACGCTCCGGGTTCGGAAACAGCTTCCTGTGCAGCACGGCACGCGTCAGGTCGTTCATGGCGTCGTTGATGACGGCACTGTGCCCTCGCTGGTGTCTGAGACGACTGCCATCGTCCGGTGCCGGGTGCCGACCATCCCGATCGTGGTGACCTGCCGACCGAGGTGTGGGGCCGCCTTACGCATCACCATCCGGAGCAGCTCCATCCCGCCCGGCCCGACGGCCTCCTCCACGCGGGCGGTGATGGTCGACGGGGCCGGCGGGCATGGCAGGAAAAGCAGGAGGTGGTGCGGGGTGAAGTCGAAGGGGCCGAGGTGTGCGGCCCCTCTGCGGCGGCCGGCAGACCTGAGCGGTCCCGCTCGGTCATCGACTCCGGCCCGCGCCGGGCAAAGGCCGGGTGCGGCGGCCCTTCCTCTGGCCGATATCGCCCCCTGTGCCGTGGCGAGGCCGGCCCACTACAAGATCCCGCCCCGCCTGCGGCTCATGGATACCTTCCCGGCAACCGTCAGCGGCATGGCCGTCGGGTTCCGGGGAGCGGCGGCGCGGGACCTTGCGGCCGGGTGAGGAACCGGATCAGCGGATTTCGGTGACCCGCTGTTCCCTGAGCGCTGCACAGTTGGAGTTTTCCACCGACACGTACACGTTGGCGATGTTGCCGCCCCAACTCACGCAGTGGGCCTTGCCGTAGACGTAGGCCGGCCCCGCGTACGACGTGTACTTCCCGGAGTCCCCGGCCCACGCGTCGGTGTCGGGGACGTAGATGTACGTGGACATGTCCTTGGCCGCGCCCGGGTTGGCACGGATGGTCGCGACGCAGTTCTTGCCGTTCGAGGAGTTGTACGTCAGATAGACGGTGCCCAGCGAGCCGACCGGCACCGAGTTCACGGTCTTGTAGGCAGCGCCGCAGACGCCCTGCGGTGTGACGTTGGGTGCGGCGGAGGCGGTCGTGCCGACCACGGCCGTGGCACCCACCACCAGTGTGGTTAACGCCCCGACAGCCATGACATTACGCATGCTTCGCATATTTCCCCCTTGTGTCTCTGAGAGCGGTTTACTCCCACTTGATGTGACTCCCGAGCGGCAAGGATGGTTGTGCCGGTCGCCCACAGAGATGTCGGGTGATCCCAGCGGCCCGCAGCCCTTGGTACGCGTGGACGAGAAACGCACCGATCCGATCCGGACGAGTGACGCCTCCGCGGCGCACGGTGCTACGAGCCCACGCCGCCGCCCATCGTTCTCGCGGCTTGACAGACGGCATGGGGAAGGTGTCACTCACACTGGGGGTGATCGGTTTCTCCTGCGAGGGCGTGATCAGCAAGGCCCCGTCAGATCGGCGGGCCCTCTGGGATGACATCCGGGACGCGGACTGGGGTGACGCGGCGAGCCGCCACGGCGGTGGCCGGCAACGCGCCGATGATGATCGGGCGATCGGCCGGTCGCAGTCCGGGCAGGTGCATGTCGCAGCCGGGGCGAACGGGTCACGCCCTCCCGCATACCGGCGCGGAACGACTCCGGTGTGACGGGCCAACAGATCCCTGCTCGGCGGAGTCGGCCGGTCGCCCACTGTCCGTCGACCAACTTGTCTCCATATGCTCCTCACTGGCCAGCTCGTCCGTCCTAGGAGGTGTCGTGCCGCGCAGCACGATGTTTTGCTACACCTGCGACTCCGACGAACCACATCGCCTGCTCACCGCCCTGGAGAAGTCCTGGCTCAAGGAGCGCACAAGCCGGAGGAACGTCGAAGGGTTCTTCATGTGCAAGGCGCCCAACTGCCGGAATGTGCGCTCCGGATTCAACAAGCGCCCCTTCGACCCAGTCATCCGTGTACCCCTGCCCGACTGACCGGCCGAGCGCAGCGGCGACGTCGGCGCCCTGGACGACCACCTGCCGCCGCAGGTGGCTGCGATGGCGCACAGGGCGGCCGTTGGTTCAACAGCAGCCCGGCCGCGCTCTGCGAGCCGATCGCGTTCCTCACCGGCATGGCCGCGTGCGCATGTTCGTCGAGGTGACGCCGTGCTGGGCCGGAGCGGTGGCGCGGTCGGAGAGGTCGAGGTGGGGGTTGTTCAGGCCGTCGGTCAGCAGCCCGCGCGGACGGCGCGGAGCCTCGTTCACCGGCCAGGGCGACAGCGCCGGGGACAAGAGGGCAGCCGTGTCCGATGCAGGTGTCGGCACCCGCAGCACATGCACATGCCTTGTCGGCACACGATGCCACCCCAGCCGAAGCCACCCCGACGTACAGCGTGCCACCGCCCTGTGTGAGTGGTGGCACGCCGGATCAGAAGCATCAGTGGCGGGGCCGGGTCAGCGGCGGTAGCCCCAGGAGTGAGTGTCCACGGTGCGGCCGTGGTCGTCGCGCAGGGTGGCCCTGTCGGCGTAGTTGCTCCAGATGTAGTCCCGGCTGTCCTGGTAGACGTCCCGGCGGGTGTCATTGCCGCGCCCGGTGTGGACACGGACCGTGGCACGGCCCGCCAGGCGCAGGTCGTCGAAGCGGTACAGGTTGCCCGCCCGGTCCCAGAGTGTCCATCCGCGAAGGTTGACCGCGCGGCGGCCGGTGTTGGTGACCTCGACCCACTCCCTGTTCAGGGACCGGTTCGACCAGTCGTCGCGACCGGGGCTGTCGTACTGGATGTCACCGAGGACAACGTCGGGGTACGACTGGTGGCGGCCGTGCCCGCGGCCGTGGTGGCTGTCGGCGGAAGCCGGCACCGACACCACGGCCACGACCGAACCGGCAGCCAGAGCGGTAGCGGCAATACGGCGGACGGTACGAAAAGCAGACATTGACGTCCCCTCAAGTGAAGGCGCCCAGGACCCGGTCAAGGGCCATGCTGCGCGGTGCGGGTCCCGGCCCCTCAGGCCGAGAACCCACACCCTGCGGCAACTCCCCCACCGTGGAGAGCGACACCGGTTCGTGTTACTTAATGCGGACATTTCCGTAACGCGCGGATGCATGGATCACACACCGCGCCCGGACGTGCTCCTGACACCGACTGCCGGATGCACGCACCGCCCCGCAGCCGGGAGCAAGCCATTTCCAACTCCCCCGCACACCTTGCCGTACCGCCCCATGAGCCACCCATCCGGCAGCACACCTCTCGGTAACAGCCACAACCCTGCGTGATTCAGACACACATTTCATTCCCAAGCACCCGATCGACGTGACCGGGTTGCAGAGGCCCCGGCCAGGCACGCCACCAGCCGTGCCGACGGGCGGTCAGGGGGTGCGGCAATCGCGAGCGGGAACGGCGCGGCTTCCGAGGCAGACGCGGGCATGTGAGGTCAGCGGCGAAGCGGCCCGCAGCCCTGCCGCGACACCGTACGGCTGCGGGATCGCCCCAGGTTCATCGGGTCTGGTCAGTCGGCCGGATCGGGATCTCGTTGACGGCGACGCGTTCGGGCTGGGTGACTGCATAGACCACTGCGGCAGCGATGTCCTCCGGCTGGAGGGTTCGCATCGACTCGGCCATGCTCTTGGCCGCGGCCTGGATGGCCGGGTCCGTGATGTGACTGGTGAGCTCGGTCGCGACGAATCCAGGCTCGATGACGACGACGCGCACACCCTGAGCGGTGACCTCCTGCCGCAGCGCCTCGGAGAAGGCGTTGATGCCGAACTTCGTGGCCGCGTACACGCCGCTCGTGGCCGATGCCGCCCGCCCCGAGGTCGAGGAGACCTGCACCACCGAGCCCTTGCTCTCAAGCAGGTGGGGCAGAGCTGCGTGGACCATGTACATCGATCCGAGCAGGTTGGTCTCGACCATACGAGTCCACTCGGTGGTGTCCGCGCCGAGGATCGGGCTGCTGAGCATGACGCCCGCATTGTTCACGAGGACGTCGAGGGCTCCGAAGTGCGCAACGGTTGCCTCGACCGCGTCATTCACCGACTGGCGGTCGGTGACGTCCAGTTCGAGAAGGAGCATCTCGCCGGGGGCGTCCTCCGTGACGGCCTTCAGCCGATCGGCCCGCCGAGCTCCGACCGCGACCCTTTGGGCACTTGCGCCGGACGCCCCCACCAGCCGAATCCCCGGAGTCGCGACCCGCGCCACCGCCCGCTACGACAACGGCTCCCCGGACCCCAAGAGCTGTCCCGCGTCCCAGGCGGCCGCGCGACGACAGCTACGGCTTTGCGATCTTTCGCGTCGGAGGTCAGCCCCCGGCCGGCCATGATCGAGCTCTCGGGACCGGGCGGCATGAAGTGCACCGCGCGCCAGTCGTCGCTGACGGCCTTGTCGAGATCCAGACGAATCCCAGTTGCTTCCCGAGCGACTCGCCCATCGTCGAAGTTGGGGACGTAAGGCATTAGCTCACAACGAGCGACCTTCTACGAAGAGGGTCGCAGCGAGCAGTTCGACGACGAACCTGTCCAAGACGCCGAAACGGGTATCGTCACCGGGCCGGACGGCAAAGGGAGACGCCGCTCCTCGCCCGTGCCCCGGCGCCGGCACACCGCCCCGGCGCGGCCGCACGCGCGCCGGGAAACATCGGACACTGACGCGGCATCGAGGCACGGGTCACCGGGCGAACGGCCGGCCGAAGCGCACCGGCGAGCGGAGGCGCCGCGCCCACGGCGGCAGCGCGCGCACGCGGCGACGAGCACAACTCGGCAAGTGGACTGCCTGCCAGTCCGCGGTCACCGTGTTCACCCCCGCCGGCCAGCTCGGCGCCCCCGTCGCTCCGCCGCCGGTCATCGCCGCCCGCGAGGCGACGGGACGGAACGCGACGTGACAGGACGTGACGGGACGCGACATGTCGGGACGGCGGCACCGAGACTGTCGCCCCACCGGGCGATGTGGGCACGTCGCGCCGGTCCGATCCTCGCGACGGGCGGGAAGCTCCGGTGTCTCCACCACTTCTTCGACCCCGCGCACGCCGGGGGCGACCGGTGGAAGCGGTGCCCCGGCCGGGCGGAACACCACCGTCGCCCAAGCGGCAGCGCCGCGGCGCCGACCTCGCCGCAGCCACTGCGGGCTCCGCTCCGCACCCGGGGAGGGACGGCTCGCCTCACGGGAAGAGAATTGCCACCGTATTGGTTTCAAAGGTAACCATGAATGGTTTAGCCTGCCTACGAGGGAGGAGGCCTACACGATGCCCGCGCGCACCACCAAAGCCAGCCCGCTGGCCCAGCCGCCGGCGGTGGACGTCATCCTGCAATTCGTCAACACCCACACCTCGGGCCCCCGCCAGCTGCAGGAGCGCTTTTCCAACGCCCAAAACATGCAGGCATGGCTGCTGGAGAACGGCCTGAGCACGCCGGCCACCCACGTCACGGAGGCGGACGCGGCCGGCGCACGCGAGTTGCGCGACGCCTTGATCACCGTGCTGCTCGCTCATTCCGGCGACAAGGACATCACGCCCGAGGTCCTCGCCGAGACCGAGGAGTACCTGCGCAGCATCGCCGCCCGGTATCCGCTGGTGACGGTCGTCACCGCCTCGGGGGCGTCCTTGGCGACCGCGCAGACCGGCGTTCCCGGGCTGTTCGGCACCGTCCTGGCCGGCATCACCGAGCTCGCTCAAGCGGGCGTGTGGAACAGGCTGCGGGCATGTCGCCACCAGCCGTGCCACTTCTGCTTCTTCGACCGGACGCGGAACAGCTCTGCCGCCTACTGCGGCACGAAGTGCGGCTCCCAGGCGTCCATGCGGGCCTACCGGCAGCGGAAGAAGGAGCTGGCTGCCGACGCGGACCTGACCTGACGGGTAGGGTGCGCCTCCTGCCCCTGAGCGCGTGGCACGCCGTCGTCGTGCAGGCGACACCGACCGATCCGCTGGTGGCGACAGGAACGGTGACGCTCAGCAGGCTGTCGGACGTGACGGTCGGGGTTGCGTTGTTGCCTGCGAAGGCGACGAACGATGCGGTTGCGAGACCGGTGCACGCTCCTTGTCCGTTGACTCGGATGCGGAGCCGGACTTGGCCCGCAGTTCCGTGGGAGTTCGCCACGTCAGCTCCATGTGAAGCAAGTTATGCAAAGCGTGGACAGGCTGTCCGGTCGACTGGTCACTTCCAATGCGGGAATGGGCGTCTCCCGTAGGAAAGGCACACCATGCAGGGTGGTCAATCGATTTCCGGCCGACGCGAACGTGCATGATCTGTCGCGCACGCGCAAGATGACCGCCGGCCCACCGAGCGGGTGCCGCATGGTCTTCCACCCACCGCTCGGACCAGGAGATGCCGGAGGCCCAGGTGGTCATCGCTCCGTCGCCTTCTTCGTCGTGGCAGTCAGGTAGGCGGCCGTGTCCTGGACGTGGCGATCTCAACACCATCTCGCCCCTACCGTCTGGTGGGCTCTTGGCGGGCGAGTTGCTGCTTCGGCCTGTGCCGAGCGCGGATGCCGGCCGCGGCAAGTACCGCCATCGTGACGGTGGCCGTTGTGGCGGCAGCGAAGCCGCCGGGCGCACCGGATGCGTCAACCGCCCAGCCGGAGATTGCCGCTGCACCGGCCGCGCCCGCCGCACTGGCGGAATTCAGCCAGGTGAACGCCTGGGTCAGGACGGCCCGGTGGACGGCAGATTCGGCCAGCACCGAGAAGAGCACCAAGATGGGCGGGACTGCCGCCCCGGTCAACACGATCACGAACCCGAGCCCGAGCGGTGAGCCCGCCGCGAACAGCAGCAGGCTGCCAAGAGCCAGCCCGGCCGCGGCCGCTGCCAGTTGCACTCGCGGCTCCGCGCGCCACCGGCGCAGCCCGTACAGCCAGCCGGCCAGCAGGCCGCTGCAGTTCGACACAGCGAACAGCGGAGCGGCTGCGTCGGGCGTGCCGTGTTCCACCGCGAAGGCTGTCACCGATACCTGCATGGCGCCGAAATACACCCCGATAGCGAGGTTATGGCCGACCAAAGCCGCAAATCCGGGCCGCAGCAGTGAGCCGCGCGCTCGAATGCGCTCGGCGAAGGAGGACACCGGCGGCGGTGCGGTGCGGTGCTGCGCGGCAAAGGCCAGTCCGCCGACCACTACCAGCACGGCGGCCAGTATCGTGCCCAGTGCCGGATGTCCGCCCGCTCCGACAGTGCTGACCAGGGCTGGGCCGACCAGGTAACCCAGCGCGTTGCTGAGCGACTCCAGCGCGAACGCGGTGGGAAGCCTCGCGGTCCGGTCGCCGCGCAGCAGTGCCGACCAGCGGGCCGCGGACAGCGCACCGAGCTGTGGGATGGTCGCGCCGACCAGCACCCCACCTGCTGTCATCAGCCAGCTCGGGCTGCCGCCGGCCACCAGCGTCAGCAGAGTGGCTACCGACGCGGCGTGGGCGACCAACGCGGGTGGCAGCACCCGGGTCTGGCCGAAGCGATCGATCAGCCGGGCGAGTTGCGGCCCCGCCAGGGCCTCGGCGACGGCGAAGCCGCCGGTCACCAGGCCGGCGTCGGCATAGGAATCGTTCTGTCCGTGCACCAGCCAGACGACGCCGAGGCTGGTCATCGCGATGCCGACGCGGCCGACGGCGGCGGTCAGAAAGAAGGCTGCGGCTCCGGGGGTGCGCAGCAGGGTGCGGTAGGTCGCCGACGGCACGGCGCGTCCCTTTCGCTGCCCGGCGGGGCGGACCACACGGGGTCGTCGGTGTCCGGAATTCACCGACCCGTGGTCGTCGCCTGGAACCGTCCAGTGCTGGCGTGGAGCGGGGACACGCACCCCACGCCGACTCCGTCACCGGGCAGAAGTCTCACCAATGGTCTCGGCTGGTCTCAGCCGATCGAATGGAGTGACTGTAGGCGCCCCGAGCCGGCCCGTCCAGACGAGACGGCGTATGTCCGGCCGGAACAGCCTTGGCAGCCGGACCCGAGCGATCTGCCCGTCGCCACCCGCCTGTTCAACCCGCACGGCGATCGGCATCTCGGATTCGACAACGTCGCATTCCACTACCCAGGTGCGGTACTAAGTCCGGTGTGAACGATCAGAATCAGCCCGCGACCGTTCGCGTGTTCATCGCCCTCGCCCCGCCCGACCACGCGAAAGAAGAACTAGCCCGGGAGCTGCGCCCCGCCTATGACACCCACCCTCACATGCGGTGGAACCGTATTGAAGACTGGCACATCACCCTGGCGTTCCTCGGGGAGCTACCGGCCGGGACGGTGCCGCTCCTGCGACCGCCTCTCGCCGACCTCGCAGCGGACCGCGGACCACTTTGCCTGGCGCTACGCGGCAGTGGAACCTTCGACGACCGGGTGCTGTGGAGCGGAATCGACGGAGACCTCGATGGGCTGCACATGCTCGCCGCCGATGTCCGTACCGCCGTCAAGGACTGCGGGGTCTCCTTCGAGGATCGGCCCCTGCGCCCCCATCTGACGTTGGCCCGCGCCCGCCGGGGAGATCGGTCCTCGGCAGGAGAAATCGCCGAAGGGTTCGCCGGGTTCAACGGACGCCGATGGCCCGCCGAACGTCTGCACCTGGTCGGCAGCAACGTCGGCCGGAGCCGCGGACCGATCCACTACCGCGACATCGAGGCTTGGTCCCTAACTTGATCTTTAACCTTGGGGTCCGAACGACGGTTCGTTGGGCAACGAGAACTCCACCGGATCTTGAACGAGCCGCCGGCGACCTGGGGAAACGTGAATCACCGCGGGGCTCCGATCGGGACGCGCGCACCAGACGCTGGGCGTTCACAGCACCGTGGCGGCGCGGGGCCGGCAGGCGGTCGATGACGCGGACGGGGCGGCGCACGCCGACGCGGTGTCGGAGTACGTCGCCCTCGGAGTGGGACGGGCTGCGGGCCAGGGCCCGCAAACTGCCGGCCGGTCCTTTTCCCGCTACTCCGGGTCGCGGTTGTACAGCGACTTGGACCAGACGTAGCCGAGCACGGCCAGCCCCAGGCACCAGACGACGGCCAGCCACCCGTTGTGGCCGATCTCGCTGCCGAGCAGCAGGCCGCGCAGGGTCTCGATGGCCGGGGTGAAGGGCTGGTACTCGGCGATCGGCTGGAACCAGCCGGGCATCGCGTCGACCGGGACGAAGGCGCTGGAGAGGAGCGGCAGGACCATCAGCGGCAACGCGTTGTTGCTGGCGGCCTCGGCGTTCGGGCTGGACAGGCCCATCCCTACCGCGATCCAGGTGAGCGCCAGGGCGACGAGCGTCAACAGCCCCAGCGCCAAGATCCACTCCAGGGGGGTGGCATCCGTGGATCTGAAGCCGATGGCCACCGCGACGGCCCCGACGAGGACCACGCTCATCATGCACTGCAGCACGCTGCCGACGACGTGGCCGATCAGCACCGCCCCCCGGTGGATCGCCAACATGCGGAAGCGGGCGATGATGCCCTCGGTCATGTCGTTGGAGACGGACACCGCGCTGCCGATCGTGGTGCCGCCGATGGTCAGCAGCAGGATGCCCGGGACGATGTAGGCGAGGTACTCGGACCGATCCGCCCCGCCGTCCCCGATGCCGGCGCTCATCACGTCGCCGAAGATGTAGACGAAGAGCAGCAGCAGCATGACCGGGGTGAGCAGCAGGTTCAGGGTCAGCGACGGATAGCGCCGCGCGTGCAGCAGATTCCGCCGGAGCATCGTGGACGAGTCGCGGACGGCGAGGGAGAGGGAGCTCATCGGACAGACTCCTTGGTCTGGCTGGGCAAGCTGGACTGGCCGGGCTGCGGGCCGGTGCCGCCGGTCAGGGCGAAGAACACGTCGTCGAGGTCGGGGGTGTGGACGGTCAGCTCGTCGGCCTCGATGGCGGCCGAATCGAGCCAGTCGAGGATGGAGCGCAGTTCGCGCTGGCTGCCGCCGCTGGGGATCTGCAGTGCCAGCGCCTCGTCGTCCCGGGTGGCCTCGCGCAGTGCGACCGCGGCGGATCGGTAGGCGGCCGGGTCGGTGAAGCGGAGTCGTACGTGGCC